>NZ_CP017146.1:1341043-2011565 GCF_009930795.1 Marisediminicola antarctica | reverse complement strand
CGAATGAGCCGTTGTCGTAGGAGCCCGCGGGGTCGAGCGATGTGACGGGGTCGGTCGTGCCAACGACGATTCCGTCGAGCGACAGGGCGTCTTCGCCGGAGGTGCCGGCGCAGCCGGCGAGCGCGACGACTACCGTCGCTGCGCCTGCGAACGTGGCGAGTGACCGCCGGCGGAAAGCGGATGAGTGGGTCAAGTCCGTTACCTCTTTCATTCTGCGCAAGAAAGGTGATGCAGCCGCAGTTGCGGCCGCATTCGCTTGCTGTATATGTCAGTGCTAACACACCGCACGAAAAAGCACCGTTTCAGCGGTCCGCGGCAGCGGAATCTTTACCTGTCTGCAATGTGCGGGCCGAGATCAGTCGTCGCGCAGCTTGCGGCGTTCCTGTTCGACGAGCACGAGCTGCTGCTGCAGTTCCCGGGACTTCGCCGGGTCGGCGACGCCGTCGAGACGCTGCAGCTGGCCGAGTAGCTCGCGCTTGCGACGCACAAGGTCCTTGTCGATGAGCGCAGAGGTCACACCGGTGCAGTAGATCGGCAGGTCGGCGGCGTCTCCCACCGGGATGGGAGCCACGCCGAGCTCCTTGACGAGCGTCGCGAAGGGCTGCGGCACCTCCTCGATCACCCGGTCGAGCCAGTTCGCGGCCTCGAAGGCATCCATGCTCACGGCAATGCCATCGCGAACCACCGCGAGGGAGGCGTTCGAGTAGGCCACCTGCACGGCCCGGTCGGCGAGCTGCCGGCCGACCGCCTCCGGATGCTGCAGGATCGCCATGATCGCGTCGCGCTCCAGCCTCGTCACGAGGTCGCCCGGCAGGTCGGAGATCGACGGGGCACGCTCGGGCACCTGCCCGCCGGGCTGACCGCCCTGGCTTCCGGCGCTGCCCTGACCGCCGGCGCCGGGCGCGCGGCTGGCGTCGGCGGAGGCGCGACCGGCGACTGCGCGCACGGTCCGGCCCACCTCGGTCGGGTCCATGCCCAGCCGCTTCGCCAAATCCCGCACGTATTCGATGTTGAGCGCCTGATCTCGGATGCTCGCGACGATCGGCGCTGCGGCCCGCAGGGCGGCGACGCGCCCCTCCGCGGTTTCGAGGTTGTAGGCATCCATCACCCGCCGGATCATGAAGGCGAACATCGGCTTCTTCGAGTCGACGAGGCGGCGCACTGCGTCGTCGCCCTTCTTGAGGCGCAGGTCGCAGGGGTCCAGCCCGTCGGGGGCGACAGCGACGAAGGTCTGCGCGGCGAAGCGCTGCTCCTCGCCGAACGCGCGGCTCGCGGCGTTCTGTCCGGCCATGTCGGGGTCGAAGGTGAAGACGACCTCGCCGAGGCCCCGGGTGTTGGCATTCTCGACGTCGCCCAGCATGCGCCGCACGACCTTGATGTGATCGATGCCGAAGGACGTGCCGCAGGTCGCCACGGCGGTCGTGACGCCGGCGAGATGGCAGGCCATGACATCGGTGTAGCCCTCGACGACGACGACCTGGCGGCCCCGTGAGATGTCGCGCTTGGCGAGGTCGAGCCCGTACAACACCGTGGACTTGTGATAAACCGGCGTCTCCGGGGTATTCAGGTATTTCGGGCCTTTGTCGTCGTCGAGCAGCCTGCGCGCGCCGAAGCCGAGCGTCTGCCCGGTGACGTCGCGGATGGGCCAGACCAGCCGGCCGCGGAAACGGTCGTACGCGCCGCGGTCGCCCTGGCTGAGCAGGCCGGCGGTCACGAGTTCGAGTTCGGAAAACCCGAGCGATTTCAGGTGGTTGCCGAGGGCGTTGAACGACTTCGGGGCAAAGCCGATCCCGAATCGGTGCGCTGCTGCCGGGTCGAAGCCGCGTTCGCCGAGGAACGCGCGGCCCGGTTCGGCCTCGGGCGAACCCAGCTGGGCGACGAAGTAGTCGGCGGCGGCCTGGTTCGCGGCGAGGATGCGGGCGCGGTTGCCGTGGTCGGAGTTCGCCGCTCCCCCGTCCTCGTAGTGCAGCTCGATGCCAACCCTGGCCGCCATCCGCTCGACGGCCTCCGTGAAGGTCATGTGGTCCATCTTCTGCAGGAAGCTGAAGACGTCGCCGTCCTCGCCGCATCCGAAACAGTGGTAACGGCCCACCTGGGGGCGCACATGGAAGCTGGGACTCCGCTCGTCGTGGAACGGGCAGAGCCCCTTGAGGGACCCCACTCCGGCGCCCTTGAGTGTGACGTAGTCGCCCACGACCTCGGAGATGTTGACCCTCGCGCGCACCTCGTCGATGTCGTTACGTCGTATGAGGCCGGCCATTACCTGATTCTAGTTTCGACTCGGCCCGCCGAATGCCGGGCGTCAGTTGTCGCGTCTGTGCACAAGGCGCGTGTGCCAGGTGAACGCGGACTGGTCGGTCAGCGAGGCGACCTGGTCGACGATGGCGCGCCGCCGGTCGGCATCCGATCCCGCGGTCTCGAAGTCGTCGGCGAATCCGCGGTCCAGGTTGTCTGAGCCGCTTGCCCAGAGTGCATCGGAGAGCTCCACGAGCATCTCCCGCTGTTCGACGTAGAGCGGCTGGCGGGTGTTGCGCGACATGACGAATGCCGCAACGATGCCCTTGAGAACAGCGATCTCGGCCTGCACCTCGCGCGGGACGACGACGCTCGCGGCGAAGCGGATGAGGTTGCCCGGGTCGTCTGCCGCGGCGAGGGTCGCCTGGGTCGCGGCCGCCGCGAACCGCCCGATCAGTGTGCTGGTGAGGTTCTTCAGGCGCGCATGGTCGACACGGCTGCCGTCCCAGGATTCGATCCAGACGTCGAGCGAATCGAGCCGGTCGAAGGCGGCGATGAGTTCGTCGTGGTCGACCTCGCCTCCGATCCAGACGAACATCGAGTCGACGAGTTCGTCATGGTCGACGCGGGCGCCCAGCGCGGCGACGTCGATGTAGCCGCTCACGATGGCGTCTTCGAAGTCGTGCACGGAGTAGGCGATGTCGTCGGACAGGTCCATCACCTCGGCCTCGATGCAGCGCTGGCGGGCGGGCGCGTCGCCGCGCATCCAGAGGAAGGCCTCGATGTCATCCTGGTAGAAGCCGAACTTCGCCCGGCCGCTCGGGTCGCCGATGGATTCGCTCGCCGGCCACGGGTACTTGCAGCTCGCGTCCAGGCTCGCCCGGGTGAGGTTGAGCCCGTAGGTGCGCCCGTCTGGCCCGAAGACCTTCGGTTCGATGCGGGTGAGCAGCCGGAGGGTCTGGGCGTTGCCCTCGAAGCCGCCGATGTCGGCTGCCCAGTCGTTGAGTGCCCGTTCCCCGTTGTGCCCGAACGGCGGATGCCCGAGGTCATGCGCGAGGCACGCGGTGTCCACCACGTCGGGATCGAGGCCAAGGCTCGTAGCGAGCTCCCGGCCGACCTGCGCGACCTCGAGGGAGTGGGTGAGGCGGTTGCGGGCGAAGTCGAGGCCGGCGGCGGGGCTCAGCACCTGGGTCTTCGCGGCGAGCCGCCGCAGCGCGCTCGAGTGCAGCAGCCGGGCACGGTCGCGGGCGAAGTCGCTGCGGCGGCTCGAGTGCTCCTCGGGCAACCAGCGTGCCGTGTCGGCGGCGGAGTAGTCGCCGGCGGTGGTGGGGGTGGCAGGGCGGAGGTGGCTGGAGACGGGCTGGCTGGGGCGGGCAGCATCCGTCCGCTCGATACTCACGCGCTCAACCGCCGCTCGTCGACAGCTCGGCCTGGCTCAGTTCGGCACGGTGCGCCTCGCCGAGCTCGCGGCTCTCGAGCCAGCGGTCGGGCAGGGCGACACGCTTCGGCGAGCCGGCGCGCCCGCGCGGGCCCTCTGCGGCCTCGCCGGGGTAGGGCTGGTCCCAGTCGAGACGGCCGAGCAGGTCGTCCATCTGCTGCAGCGACTCGACGAGGCCGAGGCTCGCCCGGATGTCGCTGCCGACCGAGTAGCCCTTGAAGTACCAGGCGATGTGCTTGCGGATGTCGCGGCACGCCCACTCCTCGCTGTCGAGGAACTCGACGAGCAGCTCCGTGTGTCGGCGCAGCGTTCGGGCGACGGTGCCGACGTCGGGTTGGGCCGTGTCGTAGCTCTCGCCGTTCTCACGCGCGGCGAACGCGTTCACGAGGTCGCCGAACAGCCACGGGCGGCCGAGGCAGCCGCGGCCGACGACGACGCCGTCGCATCCGGTTTCGTCCATCATCCGCACGGCGTCGGCGCCCGACCAGATGTCGCCGTTGCCGAGCACCGGGGTGCTCGTGATGGCCTGCTTGAGGGTGGCGATGGCCGACCAGTCGGCCTTGCCGCTGTAGTAGTCGGCGGCGGTGCGGGCGTGCAGGGCGATGCTCGCCACGCCGGCGCCCTCCGCGGCGCGGCCGGCCTCGAGGTAGGTGAGGTGGTCGTCGTCGATGCCCTTGCGCATCTTGACGGTCAGCGGGATGTCGCCGGCGGCCTTCACCGCGCCCTCGACGATCTCGCGGAACAGGGTGTGCTTCCACGGCAGCGCCGATCCGCCGCCCTTGCGGGTGACTTTGGCGACGGGGCATCCGAAGTTCAGGTCGATGTGGTCGGCGCGGTCCTCGGCAACGAGCATCGTCACCGCCTCGGACACAGTCTTCGGGTCGACGCCATAGAGCTGGATGCTACGGGGCGTCTCCGACTCGTGGTGCTGGATGAGGCGCATGCTCGTCGGGGTGCGCTCGACGAGGGCGCGGCTGGTGATCATCTCGCTGACGTAGAGGCCGGCCCCGAACTCGCGGCAGAGGCGCCGGAAGGCGGTGTTGGTGATGCCGGCCATGGGCGCGAGCACGACCGGCACGTCGAGCTTGATGGGCCCGATCTGCAGGCGTGGCGCGGTCGCGGCGAGTGTAGTCACCCCCCGATTCTCCCAGAGTCGGCCGCCCACCCAGACCCGCCCCGCATTTCTGTCGGAAATTCAGGAATCGGCGGCGTTTCGCAGCGACTTCGGCACTCGCGGGGCCGTCTCGGTGCACGGTTCCTGAGTTTCCGACATCCGGGCTGTTTATGGGACGCGGATGCTGGCCCCGACGGAGACGAATCGACGTGCGCACTGTCTGGACACCAGAGTCCATGTTGCAGCAAAGTCGGAGCGGGCGACCAACTCTGTCCAGCCGAGCCAATTGTGCTTCCGGTTGGAAATTCAGGATTGGCGCACGCAACATCACGTGACGCTGGCCAAGGAGTGCCGTTTTGAGCTCTGTTCCTGAGTTTCCGACGCATGCCGGCCGTCACCGGCGGCCGTCCGCTCCGTGCGGCGCTCCACCGCGTCCGCCTCACCGGTCCACCGCGCCATCCACCTCGCTGGAGCCGTGCAGCGGCTGCGCGGGAGCCATGAAACCCGTGCCCGAGTCGATGAAGTAGCTGCGTGGTGGGCGCGAGCAAGTGCAGTGACCCCGCGGGGAGAATCCCGAGGCGTCCCGGAGGTGGGAGGGGGCCCGAACCGCAGGTCAAAACCAGGTCAAGCCCGAGAATGTCGAAAACTCAGGCAGGCGAAGGAGCCCACGACGGCCAATCTGGGAGGTTCGCGTCAAAGCGCCAGCCGGACGGGACTTATTCCTGAGGTTCCGGCGGGGCCGGACGCTCCTCGCCTCGAGGGCCGAAATGATTGCGGCGACCACGTCCTCCCACCCCTTCTGGATCATCGGCACCGAGATTCGGATGCCGTGCCGACCCTCAATGGTGATTTGCAGATCCTTGAGCCTGTCCTTGTGGAACCTATCGCGATGATGTTCCTCGCCGTCGACTTCAATCGCGACATGGTCCTCGACGACGAGATCGATCCGCTCGAGCCAGCCAACAGGCACTTGCGAGGTGACGTGAAAGCCCCTCATTCTCAGCCGGGTGCGTGTGATGCTCTCCGGATAGCTATCACAGAGCGGGTCGATCCACTCCAAGATGCCCTGGAGCCGAGCGGGAAGTCGAACCACAAGAGATTCCAGCTCCGCCAAGCCGACCTGGGACGTACGGGTGGCCCAGTCCAGTACGGCGATCGCCTCCTCGAAGGGAGCATCATGAAGGAACACCAGCAGCGCATCCCGCAGATCGACGCTGGTGCGCGTACCCCGGCGGTGCACGGCATCCGGGTCCCAGTGGAGAACGGCGCCGTGCTTTCGCATCGCCGTGAGGGCCTTCCGCCGGTCCCACTGCGACCGCATCCGGGCCGCATTGCGCGGCAACGACACGTGGAGCTGCGACACGTCCCGCATCCACGCCCCCTCAGCGTGGAGCGCTGAAGCCCCCGTCAGCCGTCCCCCGACCCGCATTGCTCGAAACCGGGCATCGGATGTCGGCACCGTCGAGTACCAGCCATTGCGTGCACGGGCGACCTCGCCTGATTTCACGGCGTCAGTGAGATGGCGATCGTTGGCGCCGAACGCGACGAGCTCCCGTTTGCGCGCGAATCCGCCGAGGGAATCGACAAGCTCGCGGATGCTGGACACCCTGGGATCTTCGCGCGCGAGAGCCCTCGGCCGGCAGCGGTTCGCGTCGTCGGTGCCATCGGCGGAGTGCTCATGTGTGGGGAGGAGGGGCTGCCCGGGCGGCGCGAGAAGCCCGCTCGTCCTTGCCCGGCCGGAAATTCAGGATCACTTCGTGTTCCGAACCCGAATCCCTCCACAGGGGCAGCTATCCGGAGCCACTTCCTGAATTTCCGGCGAGCGAGGGGATCACAGTGCGTCCGAGCGCGCACTCAGACCGCTCGTGTCGGCTGTCGCCGAATGGCTACTCTGGCACCGAGCCGGTTACACCGCGTCCTCGTCCAGTCGTCGGTTCACGACGGCCTGGCTGTGGTGCTCCGGAACCTCACAGAAATCGCCGATGCAGGCCGCAGCCGAGTCACCGAGTATCTGGAGCGGTTTGATCCCGGCATCCGTCATTTTTCCGCGTCCTTCTCTTCGCGCACCTGAGTCAGCACGTTTGCGAAGGTTACCGCGTCTTGCGCGCCGGAGACGCCGTACTTGCCATCGATCACGAAAAAGGGGACGCCCTGGATGCCATATTCAAGCGCACGGGCGACATCCTCTTTCACAGCGGCAAGGTATTCATTCGACTCGAGCGCCGCTACGGCCTCGGCGCGATCGAGTCCGATTTCCTCGGCGAGGTCGGCGAGGTCGGGGATGCGGCCCACGTGCTTGCCGTCGACGAAGTAGGCCTTGAGGAGGTGCTCCTTCATGTCCAGCTGGCGGCCCTTCGCCTTGGCGAAGTGAAGCAGCTCGTGCGCCTTGACCGTGTTGGTCTGGTGCACGGAGTCGTAGTCGTAGTGCAGGTCGACGCTCTCCGCGATCTCGGTGACCCGTGCGAGCATCTGCTCGACCTGCGCAACAGGCAGTCCCTTGCGATCGCTGAGGTAGTCGATCGGCGTGCCCTCGTATTCGACCGGGGTGTCGGGCGCGAGCTCGAACGAGTGGTACTCGACCTCGACCGCGCCGCCATACTGGGCGACTCCGGCCTCGAACTTGCGCTTGCCGATGTAGCACCAGGGGCACTGAACGTCGGACCAGATGTCTACCTTGATTGCGTCATTCACCTGGTTCTCAACAGCCGCCGAGCCACGCAGTATTCCCGCCCCCGCGTCGGAAACTCAGGAATCCGAATGCTGCGAGCGCGACTCCGGCCCCAATATCGGTGCTTCCCCGCCGAAGTTCCTGAATTTCCCGCGGGGCTGGCGGCGTGGGCGGGGGGGACGGGACAGGGGGACTGGCCGCGGAACCGGGACCGAGCGGGTCGCCCACGCGGACTGGCGGTGGCCACGGAGGAGCGCCGCCCCGGAATGGGCGCGATAGACATCCGCCGAGGGACGGGCAGCGGAGGATTGCCCCAAGCAGCTCCCCCGCTGGACCGGCTACGCCCCGATCAGCTGCTCGGCGAGATACCCGCGCAGGCGGTCGAGCGACACGCGCTCCTGCGCCATGCTGTCGCGCTCACGCACGGTCACCGCCTTGTCATCGAGGGTGTCGAAGTCGACGGTCACGCAGAACGGAGTGCCTATCTCGTCCTGACGGCGGTAGCGCCGACCGATCGCGCCGGCGTCGTCGAACTCGATGTTCCAGATCTTGCGCAGGTCCGCGGCGAGCTCCCGCGCGACCGGCGACAGGCGCTCGTTGCGTGACAGCGGAAGCACTGCCACCTTGATCGGCGCGAGCCTCCGGTCGAGCCGCAGCACCGTGCGCTTGTCGACGCCGCCCTTCGTGTTGGGTGCCTCGTCCTCGGAGTAGGCGTCGACGAGGAACGCCATCAGCGAGCGGGTGAGCCCCGCCGCCGGCTCGATCACATACGGGAACCAGCGCTCGTTCTTCGTCTGGTCGAAATACGACAGGTCGGTCCCGGATGCCTCGGAGTGCGTCTTGAGGTCAAAATCGGTTCGGTTTGCAATGCCCTCGAGCTCGCCCCACTGGCTGCCCTGGAATCCGAAGCGGTACTCGATATCGACCGTGCGGGTCGAGTAGTGCGACAGCTTCTCGGCGGGGTGCTCGAACAGGCGCAGGTTCTCCGGGTCGATGCCGAGGTCGGTGTACCAGGCGAGGCGGTGGTCGATCCAGTACTGGTGCCAATCAGCATCCGTCCCCGGCTCGACGAAGAATTCCATCTCCATCTGCTCGAACTCACGAGTTCGGAAGATGAAGTTTCCAGGCGTGATTTCGTTGCGGAAGCTCTTACCGATCTGGCCAATGCCGAACGGAGGTTTCTGGCGCGAGGCACCGAGCACGTTTGCGAAGTTGACGAAGATACCCTGGGCGGTCTCGGGGCGCAGGTAGTGCATGCCCTGTTCGTTGTCGACGGGGCCGAGGAAGGTCTTGAGCAGACCGGAGAAGTTCTGCGGCTCGGTCCAGGAGCCGGGCTGGCCCGTCTCGGGGTCGCGGATGTCGGCGAGCCCGTTTTCCGGCGGATGCCCGTGCTTCTCCTCGTACTGCTCGATGAGGTGGTCGGCGCGATAGCGCTTGTGGGTATGCAGCGACTCGATGAGCGGATCGCTGAAGACCTCGACGTGGCCGGATGCCTCCCAGACCTGCTTGGGCAGGATCACCGACGAGTCGAGCCCGACGACGTCCTCACGGCCCTGCACCATGTACTGCCACCACTGGCGCTTGATGTTCTCTTTGAGTGCGACGCCGAGCGGGCCGTAGTCCCACGCCGAACGGGATCCGCCGTAGATCTCCCCCGCTTGGAACACGAAGCCACGGCGCTTGGCGAGGTTGATGACGGGATCGAGACGGGAGGCGTTGGCCAAGGGGAACTCCAAGAGACAGCCGCGCTGGATGCGCGGTCGGATGCGAAAGTCCCAGCCTAGCGAAGGGGCGCGGTCGCGCTCTCCGGCGCGGGCTCGCGGCGCGCCTCCGTCAGCACTCCAGCATGCGGCGCTCGCGCCACCCCCGTCGCGCCAACGTCGGAAATTCAGGATGTGCGCGAAGAACCGGATCAGGTCGCCAAGCAATTCGTCCTCGGGAGGCCCCATTTCCTGAATTTCCGACACTGGCGGGCGAATCGGCGGGAAACGCCCTGGCGCAGGGAGACATCTACGCGGCGGCCTAGGGAGGCGAAGAGGCTCGGGCGCACGGAAGCCGGGAGGCGAAGCGAAGACGCGGGGGCACTAGGCGCGTCACCTCT
This sequence comes from Marisediminicola antarctica, assembly GCF_009930795.1. Classification (GTDB taxonomy): domain Bacteria; phylum Actinomycetota; class Actinomycetes; order Actinomycetales; family Microbacteriaceae; genus Marisediminicola; species Marisediminicola antarctica. Next base: position 2,002,009 of record NZ_CP017146.1, on the reverse strand, counting down.
CCGCACGTGGCCCCCTCCGGACAGGGCGCCTCAGCCGCGCAGCGCCCGCGCGACCGCCACGACGTCGTCGTCGTCGTTCCAGAGGTGGAACGCGGCGCGCAGGCGTCCAGCCCGACCGGAGGCGCGGATGCCCGCGGCGACAAGCTTCTGCAGGTCGGCGCGCTCCGCATCCGGCCAGGTCACGATCGCCTGGTGCTGTTGCGGGATGCCGAGCTCGTCGCACAGCATGTCGCCCAGCCCGCTCGCGTGCGCCCACACCTCGTTCATGTCGAGGTCGGCGAACATCCGGACGGCCGGCTCGGCACCGACCCACGCCTGCCAGGCCGGCGACACGTCGAACTGGCGCGCCGTCGTCGCGAGGCGCATCGCCGGGCCGTAGCACGACTCCCACACGTCGTCGCCGGCGCACCAGCCAGCCTGAACCGGCGTCAGCAGCTTCTGGAACCTCGTCGAAAGCGTCAGGAACGCCGCCCCGCGCGGCGAGCACAGCCACTTGTAGGCGTGGCAGACGGTCGCGTCGAAGAGCGAGGCATCCACGGGGTGAACCCCGGCCGACTGGGTCGTGTCGCACAGTGTGTACGCAGCCTGGTGCGAGGCGGCATCGATGATCGCGGATACATCGGCGACGACTCCCGTCGCCGACTGGATATGCGAGAACACGACAAGCCAGGTGTCGTCCTCGATTGAGTCCGCGAGACGCTCGATGGGCACGTGCCGCACCCGAATCCGATGACGCTGCAGGAACGGGAACACGAGTGAGCTGAAATCGCCCTCCACGCAGAGCACTTCGGCCCCCGATGGCACCGCAGCAGCGATGACGCTCGTGAGCACTGACGTCTGCGACCCCGTCGCGACGCGGTCGACGCCGACGCCGACGAGCCGCGCGTAGTCGGCGCGGGTGCGGGCCACGATCGGGTCATAGTCGTGCGGGCCGCGCTGGGCGCTCGCCCACAGGGCAAGGTCGCTCGTGAGGGCCGCGACGGTGTCCTTCGTGGGGATCCCGCTCGAGGCAGCGGCGAGATAGCCGCGTGCATCCCCGTAGCTCTGCTGCGCACGTTCGAACCCGGCTGATGCTGTGCGGCTGGTGGCTTCGCTGGTCTCAGTCATGGTTCCATCTTGGACCCGCGGTAGCGACCGCGTCAGGGTGCTGCCGCGCCGCTTTCGTGCGACTTCTCGCAGAGAATCGGCCGAATCGTGCGGATGCGGCGGTCCAGGGTGCGGAATGCGGGGATCCGGTGTGCGGGGTCGGACTCGGACCTGGGTTCAGGCTCGGGCTCAGCACCCAGTCCACGGACATTCGACCCCGCGGCGCGACCGCTCGACTCAGCCGCGCATGTTCCGCTCGTGTACCAGGGCGATGAGCCTCACGACTTCGAGCGACTCGCGCGGGTCGACTGGAACCGGCGCCCCCTCACGGATACAGGCCGCAACTCCCGCGTAAAACGCCGGATAGTCCCCACGTTCGCTTGGCACCGGCTCCAGCGGGGAATGGGGGCCGTCGATGCCGAGCCTGCCCCAGGCGGAGGGCTCCTCGATGCCGTAGCCGTCGTCGGTCGGCAGGGCTCCGGCCTTGAGGTCGGGCTCCTGCCGATCGAGCCCGTGCACCACGTAGGCGGCATCGGATCCGAGCATCCGGAACCTCGGCCCGCTCTGCGCGGCGACCCTCGACAGGCTCAGGTGCGAGCGCACCCCGCTCTCGTGCTGCAGCGATACGAACGCCTCGTCATCGCTGACGCCGCCTGGGCGGATCACGTCGGTCTCGGCGTGGACGAGCACGGCCGGTCCGAACAGCTGAAGCGCCTGGTCGATGAGGTGACTGCCGAGGTCGAAGGTGATGCCGGCGCCCTGGGCGATTGTGGTGGTGTCCTGCCAGCGGTCGCGCACGGCGGGCGAGAACCGTTCGAAGGTCGACTCGAAGCGGTGCACACGGCCAAGCCGCCCCGAGGTGAGGAGCTTCTTCAGCGTGAGGAAGTCACTGTCCCAGCGCCGGTTCTGGAAGACGATGAGCGGGTGGCCGACCCGTTCGGCGGCATGGATGAGCGTCTCGGCCTCGGCGACGGACGCGGCAAACGGCTTGTCGATGACGACTGCGAGGCCGGCCTCGAGGGCGGCCAGGCCTTGCTCAAGGTGCACATGGGCGGGCGAGGCGAGCACGATGAGGTCGAGCTCGCCGGCCCGTGCGAGCAGGTCCTCGGGTGTCGCCACGACGACGACATCCGGATGCCGGGCGTGCGCGTCGGCCTGGCGTCCGGCATCGCCCGTCGCGATCAGATCGAGCGAGAACGCGGGGTTCGTGGCCAGGAACGGGGCGTGGAAGACCCGGCCGGACAGACCGAATCCGATGATGCCGGTGCGGATGGGGGCGGGCTCGACTGACATGAAGCCACACTAGCCATCTCGGTGTCCAGAGCAGCGGAGTGTGCGCTCTCGCCTCCTGCACGGGAAGTAAGCGTCATGTCGCGACGCTGTCGCTCGGTGCGCGTCTCGTACTCCTCTCTTGCCGGTCGATGCTCGCCTGTCGATGTCGGAAATTCAGGAAACAGGTCGGTTAGGTGGCCGCAGGATTGCGTCAAGCAGCAAAATCAGCATCGACTCCTGAATTTCCGGCACCGAACGGTGACTAAGCGGCAAACATCACTTGGACAGCGCGGGCGACCACCTCAGACCTTGACCGCCGAGTGAACCGTCCGGGAAGGCCACATGAACCCGCCGCCACTCCCTCCGAATGTCGGAAACTCAGGAAACCCGCACACTACTCGGCCATACGAGCGCCCGCGGCGGCAATAGCCGCACCGTCTCCTGAGTTTCCAACGGGGAGCGAGTGGGGGACGACTGCGACGGCGCTATCGTGGACGACCGGTCAGGGTGCGGGGGCGTCCACGGCGCCGCCGAAGCGGCGGTTACGCGAGGCGTAGAGCTCGATCGCCCGCCAGAGGTCCGCGCGCGCGAAGTCCGGCCAGAGCGTGTCGAGGAAGACCATCTCGGCGTAGGCACTCTGCCAGAGCATGAAGTTGCTCGTGCGCTGCTCACCCGAGCTGCGCACGAACAGGTCGACATCGGGCAACTCCGGCGCGTAGAGATGCCGCTGGATCGACTTCTCGCTGATCCCGGACGGCTTGAGCCGCCCGGCGGCCACCTCTTCGGCGATGGCACGCACGGCATCCGCGATCTCGGTGCGTCCGCCGTAGTTGACACACATCGTGAGGGTCAGAGTCGAGTTGCCTGCCGTGAGGCGCTCGGCGAACTGCAACTCGTTGATCACGGATGCCCAGAGCCTGGGCCGCCGCCCCGCCCAACGCACCCGAACTCCCCAGTCGTTGAGCTGGTCGCGCCGCCGATGCAACACCGAGCGGTTGAAGCCCATCAGAAAACGCACCTCGTCGGGTGACCGCTTCCAATTCTCGGTCGAGAACGCGTAGACGGAGAGGTTCTTGACCCCGATCTGGATCGCGCCGGCAACCACGTCGAGGAGCGACGCCTCCCCCGCCTTGTGCCCCTCAACCCGGGTGAGGCCCTTGCCGTTGGCCCACCGGCCGTTGCCGTCCATGACGATCGCAACGTGCTCCGGGACCGCGCCCTTCGGAAGTGCAGGAGGGTAGAGGCCCGTCCAGTCGAGCGGCTTGAAGGGCACGGCGTCGGGGTGGGTCATGGCGGTCATCCGGATGTCTCCTCGACGTGTGTGGCCCCGGTGCGCCCGCGCAACGAGGATGCCTCGCCGACCTGCTCAGCCCCGGTGCGCCCGCGCGACGAGGATGCCTCGCCGACCTGCTCAGCCCCGGTGCGCCCGCGCGACGAGGTTGCCTCGCCAGCGTAGGCGGCGCCAGGGCGCCCCTGGGATGACGGTCGACGGTCGACGTGCTCGAGCGAGCGCAGGGACCGCTCGAGGTGGAACTGGGTGTACGCGGCGACCACGCCGCTCGCGTGCGAACGGGAGCGGTCGTCTGACGCATCGGCGGCGGCCCAATCACCCGTCAATAGCGCGGACAGCAGCGAGAGCGTCGCCGGAGCGAGCCGGGGCGTGCCGGGCGGCGCGACCTCGTCAGCGACGACACCGCCGAGCTGCACGACGAAGGCGGAATGCGGTCCGGGGGCGCCGGTCATCGCGCAGTCGGAGAAGCTCGGCGCCCAGCCCGCGACGCTCAGCGCCCGCAGCAGGTACGAGTCGAGGGTGAGGCTTGCCCCGTGCTCGTGCCGGGACAGCGAGCGCAGCGCACCGACGAGAAGCAGGTACTGCTGCAGGCCGCCGTCCTCCGCGGTGATCTTGTCAGCCGTCTCGACCATCGCGCTCGCGGCGGTGTAGGTCGCGTAGTCGCCCACGATCTCGGCGCCGTAGGAACCGAGCGACTCGGCCTGGGTGATGATGTCGAGGCTGCGGCCCTCGTACAGCTGCACGTCCACGACCATGAACGGCTCGAGCCGTGCGCCGAACTTCGACGCAGTACGCCGCACGCCCTTCGCCACCGCGCGGATCTTGCCGTGGTTACGACTCAACATCGTGACGATGCGGTCGGCTTCGCCCAGCTTGTGGGTGCGCAGCACGACGGCTTCGTCACGGTAAAGGGGCATCTGACAAGTATCCCCCGCGAGCGGGCGGGGTGCAGGCGCCCGGCCGTCACCCCGAGCGGGCGGGGTGCAGGCGCCCGGCCGTCACCCCGAGCGGACGGATGCCGCGCCGTCACCCCGAGCGGACGGATGCCGCGCCGTCACCCCGAGCGGACGGATGCCGCGCCGCGGCCCCAGGCCAGGCGGATGCAGCGCCGTCAGGCCGCGCGGACGCACGCCGAGCCGCCGGCAACAGCGGACCGACACCTCACCGCGCCCCACGCGGACGAATGCCGTGCCGTCAGCGAGCGACCCTCACGACGCAGCGGAGGGATGCCCCGACAGTCCGGCCACCGAGTCTGCGAGGGCGGCGACCGTGGCGGCGAGGTCGTCGGCGGTCGTGGTCTCGGAGAGGGTGAAACGGACGGCGGTCTGGGCGAGCTCGGCATCCAGCCCCATCGCGACGAGCACGTGCGACGGCTCGTCGCTGCCCGCGGCGCAGGCCGAGCCGCTCGAGCAGATGATGCCCCTGCGCTCGAGGTCGAGGAGCACCGCCTCCCCGCTCGTGCCCGGGAAGCAGAACGACGCGTTCGCCGGCAGCCGGAGGCGATGGTGCCCGGTCAGGCGGGCGCCGGGAACCTCGGCGAGCACACGGTCGATAAAGGCGTTCCGCAGTTCCGCGATGCGGTCCGCGGACCCGGGGCGGGCGGCCTCCGCGAGTTCGAGCGCCTCGGCGAGGCCGACGGCGCCCGGCACATTCTCTGTTCCCGAGCGTCGGCCGCGCTCCTGCCCGCCCCCGTGCAGCGTGGCCTCCACCGACATCCCCCGCCGCAGGTAGAGGGCGCCGATGCCTTTGGGGGCACCGAGTTTGTGACCGGAGATCGCGAGGGCATCGACCCCGAGGGCGGCGACGTCGAGCGGCAGCCAGCCGGCTGCCTGCACGGCGTCGGTGTGCATGCGCGCCCCCACCGCCCCGGCGAGCGCCGCGATGCGGCGGATCGGCTGCACCGTGCCCACCTCGTTGTTGGCGTACATGACCGAGACGAGGGTCGTGTCCGGGCGCAGCGCCCGCCCGAGCTCATCGGCGTCGACGAGCCCGTCGGTGTCGACGTCGACCATGGTCACCTCGAAACCGTGCTGTCGCTGAAGGTAGCTGCAGGACTCGATCACCGCCTCGTGCTCGATCGGCGTCGTGACGATGTGGCGGCCGCGCGGGGTGGCGAGCGAGACGCCGATGATCGCCAGGTTGTCGGACTCGGTGCCGCCGGAGGTGAAGACGACCTCGGCGGCACGGCAGCCCAGTACCCTGGCGACCCGCTCGCGCGCGTGCGTCAGCGCGAGTGCGGCCTGGCGCCCGTACTCGTGGGTGCTCGACGGGTTGCCGAATTCCTCCGTCAGGTACGGCCACATCCGCTCGAGCACTGCGCGCCGCACGGGCGATGTCGCCGCGTTGTCGAGGTAGATCACGGAAGCGCTCTCTCGCTCTCCAGCCCGGAGGATGCCGTGGCAGAGGGGTCGGCGGCGCGTGCGGCAGAGGGGTCCGCGGCGTCGGATGCGGCTCCAACCAGCTCGAGAGCGATGTCGAGCCCGAGGTCGAGCGCCCGCACGCTGTGGGTGAGCGCGCCCACCGAGATCACGTCGACGCCGGTCTGCGCGATCGCCCGCACCGTCGCGAGCGACACGTTGCCGCTCGCCTCGACGAGCGCGCGTCCCGCCACCTGGGCGACGCCGGCGCGCAGTGCGTCCAGCGCGAAGTTGTCGAGCATGATCGTGTCGACTCCCCCGGCGAGCACCGGCTCGATCTGTGCGGCGTCGTCGACCTCCACCTCGAGGTGGGTTGTGTGCGAGAGCTTGGCGCGAAGGCCCCGGAGCGCCTCGGTCACCCCGACGCCGTGGGAGGCGAGCACGGCGAGGTGGTTGTCCTTCGCAAGCACGGCATCGGAGAGGGAGAACCGGTGGTTGTGGCCCCCGCCACAGCGCACCGCGTGCCGTTCGAGGGCTCGAAGTCCCGGTGTGGTCTTGCGGGTGTCGACGATGCGGGCGTGGGTGCCCGCGACCTCATCGACGTATCTTGCCGTCTCGGTCGCGATCCCACTCATCCGTTGCACGAGGTTCAGCGCGACGCGCTCGCCGCGCAGCACCGACCGGGCGGACCCGGTCACCGTTGCGAGCGTGTCGCCCGCGGCGAAGGGCACACCGTCGGCCACGGCGAGGCCCACCAGCACGGCGTCATCCACCGCCAGCATCGCGGCCGCGAAGACCTCTCCCCCGCTGAGCACGCCGGCCTCGCGCGCGACGAGCCGCGCGGTGGCCTGCGCGTCCGCCGGGATGAGCAGCTCGGAGGTGATGTCGCCCCACGGGGCGTCCTCGGCGAGGGCGCCCCGGACGACCGCATCGATGGCTTCGGGGGTCAGCATGCGATGACGCTCTCTTCTGCCCCGACGGGGCTGTGGATGCGGGAGGCGGCGGCTGCCGGCGGTGCGACCCAGCCGAGGTGCCGCTCGAACCGCGCGGAGGTCTCGGGGTGGTCGGTGCGGAAGTGGGCGCCGCGGGACTCCTCGCGGGCGAGCGCCGCGGATGCCATCAGCCGGGCGAGATCGAGCAGGTTCCGGGTCTCCCGCTCGGCAACCGAGTCGCCGGGGGCGCGCCACGACGCGAGGATCCCGGCCGCGGAGCCGAGTCCCTCGGCATCCCGGTACAGTCCGAGCCGCGACCAGGCGAGGTCGCGCAGCGTGTCACGGCTGACGGCCGTTCCCGGCCCGTCGTGCGGCGGCAGCGGATGCTCGGATGCCTCCACTGGCGCGAGCGCGGGCCACGCGGCATCGTCGAGCCTCGCCGCTGCGCGCCAGGCGAACACGAGTGACTCGAGCAGCGAGTTGGAGGCGAGCCGGTTGGCGCCGTGCACGCCCGTGCTCGAGACCTCGCCAACCGCGAACAGTCCAGGCAGGGAGGTGCGCCCCCACTCGTCGGTGGCAACCCCGCCCATCCAGTAGTGGGCGGCGGGCGTCACCGGGATCGGGCGTTCGCTCCAGTCGAGGCCCAGGCGCCGGCAGGCGGCGTCGATGCTCGGGAAGCGCTCGGCGAGGAATGCCGAGCCGAGGGACGTGGCATCGAGAAGTACCGGGTCGCCGCCCTGCCGCGCCATCTGTGTGGCGATGCCGCGGGCGACTATGTCGCGCGGAGCGAGCTCGGCTCCCTCGTGCTGGTCGAGCATGAAGCGGTGGCCGCGCGCGTCGAGCAGCACGGCGCCCTCGCCGCGCACCGCTTCCGAGACGAGGAAGTTGCCGGGTGCCGCGAGGGCGGTCGGGTGAAACTGGTAGAACTCGACGTCGCTCAGCACCGCGCCGGCCCGGAGTGCCGCGGCGGCACCGTCGCCCGTCGCGATCGCGGGGTTGGTCGTGTGCCGATAGAGCTGGCCGGACCCACCACTGGCCAGCACGACGGCATCGGCGGCGATCACGCGCATCCGGCCCGTCGGGTCGACGACCTCGACGCCGCGCACGCGCCCGCTGTCGACCACGAGCTCGGCGAGGAAGGTGTGCTCGTGAACCTGGATCGCGGAGCGGCGCACGGCCGCGACGAGGGCCGTCTCGATGACAGCGCCCGTCGCATCCCCGCCCGCGTGCAGCACGCGGGCGCTCGAGTGCGCCGCCTCCAGCCCGCGGGCGAGGTCCGCCCCGTCGCGGTCGAACTCGACGCCGAGGGCGATGAGGTCGCGGATGCGTCCGGGCCCTTCCGCGCAGAGGATCTCCACGATGGCGGGGTCGCCGAGGCCGGCGCCCGCGGCGAGGGTGTCCTGAATGTGCGCGGCGACGCTGTCGTCGTCGAACATCACCGCGGCGATCCCACCCTGCGCGTAGCGGGTGTTGCTTTCGGCAAGCTCGGTCTTGGTGACGAGGCTGACCCGGTGGGTCCGGCTCGCCTGAAGGGCGATGATGAGTCCGGCGATGCCGCTGCCGACCACGACGACGTCGTTCATCGCGACGCCCCCGGCCTCACGGCGAGCATCCGCTCGAGAGCGACCCGCGCGGGCTCGGCGACATCCGCCGGCACCTCGATGCGGTTGATGACCTCTCCGCGCACCAGACCCTCGAGTACCCAGGCGAGATAGCCGGGGTGGATGCGGTACATCGTCGAGCACGGGCAGACGACAGGGTCGAGGCAGAAGATCGTGTGCTGCGGGTACTCGGCCGCGAGCCGGTTCACCATATTGACCTCGGTGCCGATCGCGAAAACGGTCGGTTCGGTCGCCGCCGCGATGGCCTTGCGGATGTAGTCGGTCGAGCCGGCCTCGTCGGCCGCGTCGACGACGGCCATCGGGCATTCCGGGTGCACGATGACGCGCACGCCGGGGAACTCCACCCGGGCCTTGTCGATCTGGTCGACGTTGAACCGCTTGTGCACGGAGCAGAATCCGTGCCAGAGGATCACGCGCGCGTCGTGCAGCTGCTGCGCGTCGCTGCCGCCCAGCTCCTTGCGCGGGTTCCACATCGGCATCTGCTCGAGCGGCACGCCCATCGCCTTCGCCGTGTTGCGGCCGAGGTGCTGGTCGGGGAAGAAGAGCACGCGCTGGCCGCGCTCGAACGCCCACTCGAGCACGGTGGCGGCGTTCGAGGAGGTGCAGACGATGCCGCCGTGCTCCCCGCAGAACGCCTTGAGCGCCGCGGAGGAGTTCATGTAGGTGACCGGGATTACGGGCACGCGGTCGGTTTCGTCGGGCTCGGTGCCATACAGGTCTTCGAGCGCCTCCCAGCACTCGGTGACCGAGTCGATGTCGGCCATGTCGGCCATGGAGCATCCAGCGGCGAGGTTGGGCAGGATGACCGCCTGGTCGGAGCGGGCGAGGATGTCGGCGGTCTCGGCCATGAAGTGCACCCCGCAGAAGACAATCGCCTCGGCGTTCGGCACCGTCTGCGCCGCGTTGGCGAGCTGGAACGAGTCGCCCACGAAGTCGGCGTGAGCGACGACCTCGTCGCGCTGGTAGAAGTGGCCGAGGATCACGGCACGGTCGCCGAGCGTCGCCTTGGCCGCGACGATCCGTGCCTCGAGTTCGATGTCGGAGGCGTCGCGGTACTCGGCGGGGAGCTGGCCCTGGCGCGGGGCACCGGCGGGGATGATGTCGCCCATCGACGAGCCGGGGCCGTAGCCGGGATTCGGTTCGAGGTCGATCTCCCACGGTCCCTTGGCAAGGTCGGGGCTGCAGGTGGTGCCGGGTGCACCGGCGCTGATGAGCTGGATGGTCGTGTCGACGGAGGTCACCGTGACTCCTTGGGGGATCAAAGGCGGACGGGGGTGAGGGGGCCGTTGTCGACGAGGTCGACGGCGGTGTTGAAACGGTAGAGACGCGGTGGCCGGTGGCGGCCTCCCGTGACGACCTCCTCGGTCGACACGATCGCGCCGCTCGACTCGATCTGCCGGCGGAAGTTCGCCGGGTCGAGCGGTCGTCGCAGCACGGTCTCGTGCACCTCGCGGAGCTCGGACAGGGTGAAGGTCTCCCCGAGGAACGCGTGCGCGATGCGGCCGTACTCGACTTTGGTGCGCAGGCGCCACAGTGCGTAGTCGACGATCAGGTTGTGGTCGAAGGCGAGCTCGGGCAGGTCGTCCGCGGGGAACCACTGCACGTTCTCGTCAACGGCCGCACGGCTGGCCTCGTCGGCGCGCACGAGGGCCCAGTAGACGATCGAGACGATGCGGCCGTCCGGAGACCGGTCCGCCTCCCCGAACGCGTAGAGCTGTTCGAGGTAGGTGGGCTCGAGGGCGGTCGTCTCGAGCAGGTTTCGGCGGGCGGCCAACTCGAGGCCCTCAGTCACGCGCACCATTCCTCCGGGCAGCGCCCAACGGCCCTGCCAGGGTTCGCGGATGCGGCGCACGAGCGGCAACCAGAGACCGACGGCGCCGGTGTCCGGATGCTGGCGCAGTGCGAAGATCACGGTGGACACGGCAACGCCGACTCCCTGCACTTGGCCTGCGTCGATCATCACGGCTCCCCGCATAGTTAATGTCAGTGCGACTTGAACAGGATAGCACTTAGTGTCAGCAACACCCAAACCCGTGGTCGGCTCGCATCACTGCGCGCACCGGGCAGCGATGCAACACAATGGTGCGATGGACGAAGCGATCTTCGAGATTCCCCTGTGGTGGGAGCTGCTGGCAGTGGGGGTCGGCGCGCTCATGGGCGCCCTGTTCGCCTCTCGCTTCAAGGACCACCATCTCGACCTGCTCGGCGTCTCCATCATCGGTGTGAGTACCGGGCTCGGCGGCGGTGTGCTGCGCGACCTCGTGCTGTCGGTGCCAGTCGCGACCTTCCAGAGCAACTGGTACCTGATCGTGGCCGTCTCCGCATCATTGCTCGGGATGCTGCTCGAACGCCTGCTCAAAAGGCTCAACACCCTCTTCACCGTGGTGGACGCCCTCAACCTCGGCCTTTTCGCCGCGCTCGGCGCGACAAAGGGGATCGCGTTCGGTGTGCCGGCGGTGCCGGCCGCGCTCCTCGGCGTGATCACAGCCGTCGGAGGGTCGATCCTGCGGGACGTCCTCATGGTCACCCCCGTCGAGCTCCTGAAGGTCGGCCCGCTCTACGCCACAGCCGCGATCATTGGCACCACAACCCTCGTCACGACGACCACCATCGGCGTGCCCTTCCTCCCCGCCGCGATCACCTGCGTCGTGGTGACCTTCGTCGCGCGCATGGTCGGTTTCACCTTTGGACTGCGGCTTCCGGAGCAGCGCCGCCTCGGGCCGCTGCGCCGCCCGTCGCGGCTCGGCCGGCCAGAGGGCCCCGACGCCCCCTCCGCCTGATCGCGCGGCGGCATCCCGGCGACGTCCGGAGCGGGCAGAATGGTGCAGTGTCCGGTGCCCTTTTCGTCATCCCCCTCTGGGCCGACCTCCTCGCGGTCGGCATTGGTGCTCTCCAGGGCGCCATGTTCGCAGCCCAGTTCAAGGACCGTCGGCTCGACCTGCTCGGGGTCGCCATCATCGGAATCGCGACCGGTTTCGGCGGCGGTCTGGTGCGCGACATCCTGCTCTCCGTTGACCTCGCCCCGCTGCGCAGCAACTGGTACGTGATCGTCGCCACCGGGGCCGCCCTGCTCGGGATGCTGCTCGAGCGCATCTTCGCCCGGCTGAACCCACTCATCACGGCGCTCGACGCGCTCACCATCGGCCTCTTCGGGGCGATCGGAACCACGAAGGCCCTTTCGCTCGGCGTGCCGCCCGCCCCCGCCGTGTTCGTGGGGGTGCTCGCCGCCGTCGGCGGCTCCATCCTGCGCGACATGCTGCTCAACCTGCCGATCGCGCTCATGCACGTGGGCTCGCTCTATGCCGTGGCGGCGGTCGGCGGCACGGGCACCCTCGTCGTCCTCGTCCAGTTCGGGGTCGACATCACGATCGCCGCGGTCGTCGGCGTGGCGCTGACCTTCGGCATCCGGGTGCTGTCGGTGTTCTTCAAGTGGAGCCTGCCCGAGCAGCGCCGCATCGAGCGGCTGCCGCGCATCCCGCGACTCGGCCGGGCTCGCTGAGCGAACGTCGGCGGGCTCAGCGAAGCTCGGCGGGCTCAGCGACACTCGGCGGGCTCAGCGAAGCGGGGCGCGTCGGAAGCGATCTATGACGCCCTCGTCGCCGGATGCGGTGACCGCGCCGGCTGGCGCCGCGCTGCGACGGTTCCAGTGGGCCAGCTGCAGGTCTGCGGTGGTGGCGGTGAGGGTTGCGGCGGGCGTCGGGTGCGCGGGCAGCAGCACCCAGTCCGGCCCGAGCACCCAGGAGCGGTTGGCATCCGTCGCCTCGAGGCGCAGCACCCCGCCGAGGTCGGGCCGGGCCTGGACGCTCGAGCTGCCCACGAAGACGTCGAAGAATTCGTTGATGCCGTCCGCGGAGACCTCCGTGGATGACTCGGCCGGGGCGGGGGCGGCCGGATCGCCCGCGCTGCGCAGGTCCCACAGGTGCACGACGGTCTCGTGCAGCTGCCGGCGGTGCCAGAAACGCTCTGATCTGTCCGACCTGCTGAACGTGTAGCAGCGCCGGTCCGGATCGGCGGTGTCCAGGGTGTCGAGAAGCACGCTCCGGGACTCCCGGTACCAGTCGATCGGCGAGCTGGTGAGCTCGGGCACGCTCCTCCGCGGCGGACGGACGCCCTCGATGATGCAGCGGGCGGCCCACCGGTACACCCCGCCGAGGTGGGCGGCGAGGTCGGAGACCGTCCAATCCACGTCGGCGAGGGGCGCGGTCGGGTCGGCGTGCGCCAGGTCGCGCTCGAAGGCCGCGCTGGCGGCCGCCAACTCCCTCATCGCATCCATGGTTGGACGCTAGCGCATGCCGCGCGCGAGCGGATGCCGCCCAGTTCTGCACGGGCGTCCGCTCCCGCGCCGGATGCCAGCGCGTGCCTGCGCCGTCAGGCGTTCGCGAGCTCGCGGCGCCCGGACTCCTCGCGCACCGCTCGGTTCACGGCCGAGACGACCGCCTTGAGCGATGCGGTGGAGATGTCCGCATCGATGCCGACGCCCCACAGCGTCGTGTCACCGACGGCGCACTCCACGTAGGAAGCCGCGAGGGCGTCGCCACCGGAGCTCAGCGCGTGCTCGACGTAGTCGAAGACCTTGACGTCCACGCCATGACCGTGAAGCACCTTGAGGAACGCGTCGACGGGGCCGTTGCCGGTCGCGTCGGTCGCAACCTGCGCCGCGCCGACCCGCAGCTCCGTGTGCAGCGACACCACGCCGGTCATGTCGCTCGCGGTGCTCGTGCGGGTGATCTCGAACTGGCCCCACTTCTGATCGGAGACCACCGACGGGAGGTACTCGTCCTGGAAGATCGCCCAGATCTCGTCGCTCGTGACCTCGCCGCCCTCGGCATCCGTCATCGCCTGCACGACATGGCTGAACTCGATCTGCAGCTTGCGCGGCAGGTCGAGCGCGTGATCGGTCTTGAGCAGGTAGGCGACGCCGCCCTTGCCCGACTGGGAGTTGACCCGGATGACCGCCTCGTAGCTGCGGCCGAGGTCCTTCGGGTCGATCGGCAGGTAGGGCACGGCCCACTGCAGGTCATCCACTGACGTGCCCTGTGCTGCGGCGTCGGCGGCCATGGCCTCGAAGCCTTTCTTGATGGCGTCCTGGTGCGATCCGCTGAACGCCGTGTAGACCAGGTCGCCGGCCCAGGGGCTGCGTTCGTGCACCGGCAGCTGGTTGCAGTACTCGGCCGTGCGCTTGACCTCGTCGAGGTTGCTGAAGTCGATCTGCGGGTCGATCCCCTGCGTGAACAGGTTGATGCCGAGGGCGACGAGGTCGACGTTGCCGGTGCGCTCCCCATTGCCGAACAGGCATCCCTCGATGCGGTCGGCACCGGCGAGGTAGCCGAGCTCGGCCGCGGCGATTGCGGTGCCTCGATCGTTGTGCGGATGCAGGCTCAGCAGCACGTTCTCGCGGTGGGCCAGGCGGCGCGACATCCACTCGATCGAGTCGGCATAGACATTGGGGGTGGCCATCTCGACCGTCGCGGGCAGGTTGATGATGACCTTGCGCTCGGGCGTCGGCTCGAAGACCTCGATGACCTTGTTGCAGACCTCGAGGGCGAACTCGAGTTCGGTGCCGGTGTAGCTCTCGGGCGAGTACTCGTAGAAGACCTCGGTCTGCGGGATGCTCTTCTCGGCGACCTTGCACAGCCGGGCACCCTCGAGCGCGATGTCGATGATGCCCTGCTTGTCGGTGCGGAAGACGACGTCGCGTTGCAGCACGCTCGTGGAGTTGTACAGGTGGACGATTGCCTTTTGGGCTCCGGCGATCGACTCGTAGGTGCGGTTGATCAGCGACTCGCGGGCCTGGGTCAGCACCTGGATCGTGACGTCGTCGGGAATCACGTTGTCGTCGATGAGGCTGCGGACGAAGTCGAAGTCGGTCTGGCTCGCGCTCGGAAAGCCGACCTCGATCTCCTTGTAGCCCATGCGCACGAGCAGGTCGAACATGATTCGCTTGCGCTCGGGGCTCATCGGGTCGATGAGTGCCTGGTTGCCGTCGCGCAGGTCGACGGCACACCAACGGGGTGCCTGCGTGATTCGCTTGCTCGGCCAGGTGCGGTCGGGCAGGTCGACGCTGAAGGTCTCCTGATACGAACGGTACTTGTGGATCGGCATTGCCGATGGCTTCTGGGTGTTCTTCACGGTCTCGGTTCCTCTTCGCTAGTAATGGTCAGCCATAGGCGAACGCCGCGACGAGGGAGGCCTTTTAGGACTCGTCGCGGCAGCTAAGAAGGAGTAGACCGAACACAGCGCTAGGTTACCACCGTTCCAGCGCGGACTCACTACCTCCCCCGCGCGCCCGCCCCCGTCGGAAACTCAGGAACGCAGCATCCGATCGCCCGCCACGGGCCATGACTCACACCATCTGCGCGGTCGTCTCCTGAGTTTCCGACGGAGGAGACGCTTGAGGGATCGGAAACGTTGGGTGGCGGGCTCTCGAATTCGCGCTCAGACTTGCGGCATGACACACCTTCGAAGTTTCACGCGGGCGGCGGCCGTCATGCTCCTGATTACTGCGCTGGCCGGGTGCGCGGGCGCCGAGTCGCCCGGCGGATCGCCCTCGATCGTCGGGCCCGAAGAGCCGCCGACCGCCATCCCCGCGGACGGGGAGGTGCTCGGCATCGGGACTGTACTGCAGAAGGACGGCGACGACCCGCAGCTGTGCCTCGGCGCGGTCGCGGAGTCGTATCCCCCCCCGTGTGGCGGTCCGCCGATCTCCGGCTGGGACTGGGCGACCGTCGACGGCGAGGAGAGCGCCAGCGGTGTGACGTGGGGCACCTATGCGGTGCAGGGAACCTGGGACGGAGCACGGTTCACGGTGACCCAGCCGCCGATCATGCTCGCACTGTACGACGCGATGGCGAACCCCGACCCGCGCGATGACCCGGCGAACGCCGGCGCGACCGACGAGGGCGAACTCCTCGAAATCCAGGAGGAGCTGCAGGGCGACGCCGCAGTGCTCGGCTCCTACCCGTCCAACGGGTACCTCTTCGTGGACGTCATCTACGACGACGGCCAGATCCAGCGGTACATGGACGAGATCTACGGCGAGAACGTCGTCGCGGTGCGTTCGGCGCTCCGCGACCTCGGCTAGAACCCGAGCCGGACCTCGGCTAGAACCCGAGCCGGCCGAGCTGCTTCGGGTCGCGCTGCCATTCCTTCGCGACCTTCACCCGCAGCGAGAGGAAGACCTGCTTGCCCACGAGGGGCTCGATCTGCGCACGGGCGCGGGCTCCGACATCCGCGAGCCTCGACCCCTGATGGCCGATGATGATGCCCTTCTGGCTGTCGCGCTCGACGAAAAGGTTCGCGTAGATCTCGATGAGGTCCTTATCTTCGCGCTCGATCATGTCGTCGAGGGTCACCGCGATCGAGTGCGGCAGTTCGTCCTCGACGCCCTCGAGCACGGCCTCGCGGATGAGCTCGCTGATGCGGTCGGCGAGCACCTCCTCGGTGACGGCGTCGGCGGGGTAGAGGGCCTGAGAGAGCGGGAGCATCTTGATCAGCTCGGTCGCGAGCGTGTCGAGCTGGATGCCACTGGTCGCGGAGATCGGGATGATCGCGTCCCAGTCGCGCATCTCCTGAACCGCGAGCAGCTGCGCGGCGACCGCGGGGCGCGACGCGGCGTCGATCTTCGTGACGATCGCGACCTTCTTCGCCCGCGGGAACGCGTCGAGCTGCTCGTTGATGTAGCGGTCGCCAGGCCCGATCTTCTCGTTCGCGGGAACGCAGAATCCGATCACGTCGACGTCGCCCAGCGTGGTCTGCACGATCGCGTTGAGCCGCTCGCCCAGCAGGGTGCGCGGGCGGTGCATGCCCGGCGTGTCGACGAGAATGAGCTGGCCGGATGCCTGGTGAGCGATGCCGCGGATCGCGCGCCGCGTGGTTTGCGGCTTGGAGCTCGTGATCGCGACCTTCTCGCCGACGAGCGCGTTCGTCAAGGTCGACTTCCCGACGTTCGGGCGGCCGACGAACGAGACAAACCCCGCGCGGAACTCGCTATTGTCAGTCGTCATTATCGTCTCCGTTGTTCGTGCCGTTGGTAGTTGCTGGTTTGCCGAATGCGGCCTGCGCGTCGATGAGGGCCTGGTCTCGCTGCACGAGCACCGTACTCAGCCGCTTGCGGCGTCCCTCGGTGCGCTCCGCCACGAGAATCAGGCCCGAGTAGGCCGCACGCGAGCCGGGAAGCGGAAGTCGGCCGAGGGCCTTGGTGAGCAGGCCGCCCACCGAGTCGACGTCGTCGTCGTCGAGGTCGATCTGGAACAGCTCGCCGAGCTCGTCGACGGGCAGCCGGGCGCTCACCCGGTAGCGGCCATCGCCGAGGTCCTCGATGAGGGCGACCGCGCGGTCGTACTCGTCCGAGATGTCGCCGACGAGCTCCTCGATGAGGTCCTCCATCGTCACGAGCCCCGCGATGCCGCCGTACTCGTCGACGACCATCGCGAGGTGGTTCGACTCGAGTTGCATCTGCCGCAGCATGTCGTCGGCCTTCTTCGATTCCGGCACGAATATCGCTGGGCGGGCCAGCTCGGCGACCGTGATCGACCCGGCGCCGAGTGGTTTCTCGTAGCTGAGCCTGGCGATGTCGCGCAGGTACAGGATGCCGAGCACCTCGTCGATGTCCTCACCGATCACGGGCATCCGGGACGTCCCCCGGCTGAGGAAAAGGCCCATCGCCGACCCGATGCTCGCGTCGCCGTCGACGGTGATCATGTCGGTGCGCGGGATCATGATCTCCCGCACAAAGGTATCGCTGAACTCGAAGATCGAGTGGATGAGCTCGCGGTCCTCCTCCTCGAGCACCTCGAGCTCTGTGGCCTCGTCGACCATGCTCAGCAGCTGCTCCTCGGACGAGAACGACGTCGACTTCGGCCGCCCCGGAGTGACCCGGTTGCCGATCGCGACGAGGGCGTCGGCGATGGGTCCGAGAGCTACCCGGTTGGCGCGGATGACGGGCGCCGACACGCGCAGGATGCGGGTGGAGTGCTCCCGGCCGACGCTGCGCGGGCTCGAGCCGACAAGAACGAACGAAGCGAGGGTCATCGTGGCCGCCGAGACGAGCAGGGCGACCCAGAGCTGCTCGAACAGGGAGGCGAACGAGAGCGTGACGAGAACCGCGGTCGTGGTCTCGGCGACGACGCGGGTGAAATTGATGGCGTTGACGTGGGCGGTGACGTCCGCGGCGATGCCCAGAAGAGAGCTGCGTGCCTTCGCTGTCGAGGCAATTTCGAGCAGGTCGGCCCTGGACGTCACCGAGAGGGCAGCATCCGCCGCGGCGAGAAGCCCGCCGAGGATCACCAGCACGATGGCGATGCTGATGAAGGCAGCGATCACGCGGCTACCTCGATCGTCGTTCGTCGATGGAGAAACCGGCGAGAATTTCGCGCTGGATCCCGAACATCTCCTTTTCCTCGTCCGGTTCGGCATGGTCGAAGCCGAGCAGGTGGAGCAGGCCGTGCGTCGTGAGCATGAGCATCTCGTCCATCGGGCTGTGCCCGGCGGTCTCGGCCTGCGCGATCGCGACCTGGGGGCAGAGCACAATATCGCCGAGAAGTCCGGCGGGGGTCTGGAAGTCGTCGGTTCCCGGGCGCAGCTCGTCCATCGGAAAACTCAGCACGTCGGTCGGTCCCGGCTCGTCCATCCATTGCACATGAAGCTGCTCCATGGCCGCCTCATCCACAACGAGGATCGCCAGTTCCGCGTCGGGATGCACGTGGAGCTGGTCGAGCGCGAACGTCGCCAGACGCTGAAGCGCGGCCTCGTCGACGGCGACGCCCGATTCGTTGTTGATCTCGATCGACATCTAGCGGCGCCATCCCTTGGATCGTCTGTCTTGTGGTGCTTGGCCGCCACGGTCGCCGGCCCTGCGCTCGGCACGGTTGGCGAACTCGACGGCCTGCTCTCGCTCGAAGCGCTGCGCCTGCCGCTCGGCGTCGTACTTCGTGTAGGCGTCGACGATGCGGCCGACGAGGCTGTGACGCACGACGTCTTCGCTCGTAAGCCGGGCGAAATGGATGTCGTCGACCTCGCTGAGCACCCGGGTGACCAGCTGCAGCCCGCTCGCGCCGGTGGGCAGGTCGATCTGGGTCACGTCGCCGGTGACGACGATGCGCGAGCCGTGGCCGAGTCGGGTCAGGAACATCTTCATCTGCTCCGGGGTGGTGTTCTGCGCCTCGTCGAGCACAATGAAAGCGTTGTTGAGCGTGCGCCCACGCATGTAGGCGAGTGGGGCGACCTCGATCGTGCCGGCCGCGAGCAGCTTCGGCACGATCTCCGGGTCCATCATCTCGTTGAGCGCGTCATAGAGCGGCCGCAGGTACGGGTCGATCTTGTCGGTCAGAGTGCCGGGCAGGTAGCCGAGACGTTCGCCGGCCTCGACGGCCGGGCGCGTCAGGATGATGCGCTCGACCTCCTTGCGCTGCAGCGCCTGCACGGCCTTCGCCATCGCGAGGTAGGTCTTCCCCGTTCCGGCCGGGCCGATGCCGAACACGATCGTGTGCTGGTCGATCGCGTCGACATACAGCTTTTGCCCGAGGGTCTTGGGGCGGATGCTCCGGCCGCGCCCCGTCAGGATGGCCTGGCTCAGCACCTCGGCCGGGCTGGAGCTCTGGTCGCGTTCCAGCATGCGGGCGGACGTCGCCACCTCGTCATCGCCGAGTTCACGGTCGCCGCGCACCATGAGCACGAGCTCCTCGACGAGTCGCTCCGCCGCACGCACATCCGCGGGCTCACCCGAGAGGGTGATCTCATTGCCGCGCACGAGCACGTCGACCCTCGGATGCTGCTTCTCGATCGTTTTCAGGAATCGGTCCTGCGGCCCGAGCAGTCGCACCATGGCGACTCCGTCAACCTGCATCCTGACGCTGTGGGGGGCATCACCGCGGGATGCGGCGCCGCCGATGCTGTCACTGCCTGCCAAGGGAGCCTTCCTCGAGTGCCCCGCTCAAGACGTGGGCGTGAACATGAAATACGGTCTGGCCGCTGCTGGGGCCGGTGTTGAAGACCAACCGGAACTCGCCGTTGGAAAATTCCTGCGCCAAGCGATCCGCCGTGGCGACGAGTTCGGCGAGCAGGGCCGGGTCGCCCGCTGCCAGTTCGACGACGTTCGCGAACGCCTCGGTCTTCGGAACGACCAGCAGGTGCACCGGCGCCTTGGGGGCGATGTCCCGGAACGCGATGATCGAATCGCTTTCGAAAACGATGTCGGCAGGGATCTCGCGCGCGACTATGCGGCTGAAGATCGATGGGCCGTTTTCTGACATGGCTCTAGCGTAAGCCGTGAAGATAGGTGAGAGGTCCGGGTAGACGAATCGGTGTGCGGTGGGATCATGCGGCCGGCCACGACCCGCCCAGCCCGGCCGCCTCCGGGATCCCCGAGTGACATCGACGGGCGACTCGACGCGAACGGTGCTCCGCTACCAGCGGCCCAGCGCGATGTTGAGTACGGCGATCGCGGCGGGCCCGGCGGTACTCGTGCGCAACACGGTGTCGCCGAGGCGGACGTGTTCGGCGCCGCCGGCGGTCAGCAGCGCGAGCTCTCCTGGCGCGATCCCGCCCTCGGGGCCGACGACGAGCACGATGTCGCGCTCGTCGGGACGCACCTCACTCAAGCGCAGTTGCGCGGTCGGCTCGAGCACCAGCATCCGCGTCGAGCCCGCGAGCAGGGCGAGCTGCTTCGTCGACACGAGCGGCGCGACATCCGGAAGCCAGGAACGCATGGACTGCTTGGTCGCCTCGCGCACGATCGCCGACCAGCGCTCATGACCCTTTTTGACCTTCGGGCCCTCCCACTTGACGATCGAGCGCTGTGCGGACCACGGGATCACCCCGTCGACACCGAGCTCGCTCGCGGCCTGCACCGCATACTCGTCGCGATCGCCCTTCGCGAGGGCCTGGGCGAGAAACACGGCCGGTTGTGCGGGAGGTGTCGTGGTGGTCTCCTCCACGGTCAGGGTGAGCTCGCCCGGCTCGGCGGTGACAACCGTGCCGTGCGCGACGAGGCCCGCGCCGTTGCCCACGATCAGCCGGTCGCCGGCCTGCACGCGGCTGACCGTCACGGCATGCCGCGCCTCGGGCCCGACTATCGTGATGCGGTCGCCGGCCGTGGCCTGAGTGGTGTCCTCGCTGAGGTAGAAATGCGCCATCGGGCCAGCCTTGCAGATTCGCGCTGGTGGCGAGCATCGGGGTGGCGGCGCAGCTGGCCGCTGTCCCCCGGACCGCTCCACGTACCCCGTGCCGTCGGAAATTCAGGAACCCGTCAAGCACGCGCCCCGTCGGACCCCGTAGGTGCTGCCTTCCGCCCGGGGAGCGTGCGCATTTCCTGAATTTCCGACTATCGGGGGGGGGGGGCGTCGGATGCCGGAGCCTCGAGCCGCACGCGGACCCGCACTGACCGCGGATGCTCGGCGGGGATGCCAGATCGGCGGTTGCTTCCCTCCCCTTCGGCCCGCTGGGGGCGGCCGCACTCGCCTCGCGTCGGAAATTCAGGAATCCGTGACCCTTGTCCGGCGAAGGTCATGTGGATGCTGCCCGGAGCGACGGGCCGCGCACACATGTCCTGAATTTCCGACATGAAGCGGTGGCTACTCACCTAGTGTGGCCCATGCCGTGGATGCACTTGGGCCAGCCACAGGCAGCACAACCAGGTGCGCCGCATTTGGGGGCGGCCTCCCCGAGCTGGCAAGCTGCGGGCGGCGGCGGGCACCACGTGTCGGAAATTCAGGAAACCAGCAAGCTACTGGACCGCGCCTCGCCGTAGCTGCTTGCCAGCACGACGGCCAGTATGCACACTTCCTGAATTTCCGGCGGAGAGCGACCGCGGAGAGCGACAGAGAGCGACAGAGAGCGAAAGAGAGCGACCCTCGAGAGTGACCCAGGGAGCGACCGCTCCGACCGTCAGCGAGCGAGCGAGCGACCGGGTCTACCGGCCGCTCGGCGGACCGCACGTCGAGTGCCAGCGCCCGAAGACGCCACCTACAGGTTCAGGAAGCGCTCGCGCAGCTTCTGGAAGAGGCCCTGCTGGAACTGGGTCAGCGTCGGCGGGTGCGCCTTGCGGGAGCGCGCGAACTGCCTGATGACCTCCTGCTCCTTGTGGCTCAGCTTCGTCGGTGTCGTGACCTGGATGCCGATCTTGAGGTCACCGCGACCGGAGCCGCGCAGCCGGGTGATACCACGGTCCTTGATCGTGATGATCTCGGCGTTCTGGGTTCCCGGCCTGATGTCCAGCTCGACGTCGCCGTCGAGCGCCTCCAGCGTCGTCGTCGTCCCGAGGATCGCGTCGGTCATCTGCAGTTCGAGCGTCGCGAGGAGGTCGTCGCCGTTGCGGCTGAATACCTCGTGGTGGCGCACCTTGATCTCGAGGTAGAGGTCGCCGTTGGGCCCGCCAGCCGGGCCGACCTCGCCCTGCGACGGCATCTGCAGGCGCAGGCCCGTGTCAACTCCCGCCGGGATGTCGACCGGGATCTTGCGGCGCGCGCGAACGCGTCCCTGACCCTGGCAGGTCGGGCACGGGTTGGGGATGATCGTGCCGTAGCCGCGGCACGTGCCGCAGGGGCTCGAGGTCATCACGTTGCCGAGAAGGCTGCGCACGGCGCGCTGGATGTGACCGGTTCCGCGGCAGATGTCGCAGGTCACGGCGTGGGTACCAGGCGCCGCGCACGAGCCCTGGCAGGTCTCGCAGAGGATCGCGGTGTCGACCTCGAGGTCGCGGGCGGTTCCGAAGATGATCTCCTCAAGGTCGACCTCGACGCGGAGGAGGGCGTCCTGCCCCCGCTCGCGGCGGCTGCGCGGGCCGGACCGCCCGCCGCTCGCTCCCCCGCCGAAGAAGGTCTCGAAGATGTCGCCGAAGCCGCCGAAGTTCTGTCCGCCGAAGCTCGGCTGCGGGCCGAGGTCGTACTGCTGGCGCGACTTCGCGTCGGAGAGCACGTCATAGGCGTGCGTGACCGACTTGAACTTCTCCGACGCGTCGGCACCCGGGTTCACATCGGGGTGCAACTGGCGGGCGAGGCGGCGGTACGCCTTCTTGATCTCGTCGGATGTCGCCTCGCGGGGGACGCCGAGCGTCTCGTAATGGTCTACCAATTGTTTTTCCCTCTGGATTGCTGTCGGATGCGTGGGACGGGTCGTCTGCCGGGGCAGAGCCCGATCAGCGCCCGTCGTCGTTGTGGTCGTCGCCGAGCAGGCGAGACAGGTAGCGCGCGACGGCCCTCACGGCCGCCATGTTGTTCAAGTAGTCCATTCGGGTGGGCCCGAGAACGCCGAGCCTCGCAAGGTCGCCGCCCGATGCCGTATATCCGCTCGTGAGCACCGAGGTCTCCCCCAGGCCAAACGAGGCGTTCTCCCGACCGATGCTCACCGAGAAGCCGTCCGGGCCGGGAGCCATCTCGCCGAAGAGCCGGAGCAGCGTGACCTGCTCCTCGATGGCCTCAAGCACAGGGTAGATGCTGCCGCTGAAATCTTCCTCGGTGCGCGCGAGGTTCGCTGCGCCCGCCATCAGCAGCTTGTCCTGCCGTCCGGCGACGACAAGCTCCATGAGGCTCGAGACGACCGGAGCGACGACGGGGGCCCGAGTGGGCGCGAATTGGTCCCCGAAGGTCGCCAACGCGGCGGCGGCGTCGGTGAGGCCCAGTCCGCCGAGCGCCGCATTCAGCCGGGCGCGCAATTCGGCGAGGAAGGTGTCGTCCACCGGAGTATCACTCACCTCGATGATGCGCTGGTCGACCCGGCCGGTATCGGTGATGAGCACGATCATCACCCGGGTGCTCGAGAGCGGAACGAGCTCGAGGTGGCGGATGCGGGAGTGGCCGAGCGTCGGGTACTGCACAAGCGCAACCTGGTGGGTGAGCTGCGAGAGCAGGCGCACCGTGCGGGCGAGCACCTCGTCGAGGTCGGTCGACTGCCCAAGAAAGGTCTCGATCGCTTGGCGTTGCGCGCTCGTCAGCGGCCGAAGGTCCGTGAGCTGGTCGACGAACACGCGGTACCCCTTGTCGGTCGGGATGCGGCCCGACGAGGTGTGCGGTGCGACGATGAGCTCCTCCTCTTCGAGGATGGCCATGTCGTTGCGGATCGTGGCGGCAGACACTCCGAAGGAGTAACGCTCGACGATCGAGCGGGACCCGACCGGTTCCCGTGACGCGATGTAGTCCTGCACGATGACGCGGAGCACCTCGAGGCTGCGGTCAGAGACCATGCTCCACCAGCCCTTCCAGTCTTGGCACTCACACAACGTGACTGCCAATTGTATCCCGGGGACCGCTCGGCGGGCGTTGCACGCGGCCAATACCGGGCAGTAGCGTGTGCCTTCCCCCCACTTTCAGAAAGGCCCCCGATGACGAACCCCAGCCAGAGCGCCCCGCCGCCGCGCGCCCCGCTGACCCCGAGTGACGACTTGCAGTGGGGGTCGTTCGCGCACCTCGGCGGTGTCCTCGGCATCCTGCCGTCCCTCATCATCTGGCTTGTCTACAAGGATCGCGGATCGTTCACCAACGCCGAGGGCAAGGAGGCGCTGAACTTCCAGATCACGGCGGCCATCGCCGAGCTCGTCGGGTACATTCTCATGCCGGTGCTGATCGGCTTTGTCATCGTCCCTGCCGTGTACGCGGCACGCATCGTCTTCTCGATCCTCGCGTATCTCAAGACCAAGGGCCGGATCGGCTACCGCTACCCCTTCTCTCTACGCCTGATCAAGTAGCAGCCGTTTTGCTGGGTGGGGGGCGCATCGCCACGACCTTAGTGATTTAATGTTGAGTAACCAGTCAAGGGAGTCCTCATGTCCAGCGACAATCCTCACAACGCCTACTCCAGCGCGCCGCAGCCGCTCAGCCCGAGCGACGAGAAGCTCTACGCGACCCTCACCCACATCGGCGGGATTTTCTTCAGCGTGATTCCCGCCCTGATCGTGTTCCTCGTCTTCAAGGACCGCGGCCCGTTCATCCGCGCGCACAGTGTGACGGCCCTGAACTTCCAGCTGACGATGCTGATCGCCGCCGCGATCGGCAGCGCGCTGATCATCGTGCTCGTCGGTTTTCTCGTGCTTGCCGCGGTCACCATCGCGGTCCTGGTCTTCAGCATCATCGCGGCCGTCGCTGCCAACAACGGCCAGTACTACACCTACCCGCTGACGATCCCGTTCGTGAAGTAAGCCCCGGTCAGTCGCCGACGAGCCGGCGAACGACGGCGTCGGCGAGCAGGCGGCCGCGCAGGGTCAGCAGAATCGACCCGCGCACCGCCGCCGTCCCGTCGACGAGGCCGTCGGCGATGAGCCCGGCGACGGCCGTGCGCGCGGCCGGCGGCAGGGCCGCAACGCCGAGCCCGTCACGGATGCGCGTGAGCAACAGGATCCGCTCGATGTCGCGCGTCGTCTCGTCGAGTTCCTCCCGGCCCGCGGCGGGCGAAGAGCCCGCCGCCATCCGCTCTGCGTAGGCCGCCGGATGCTTGACGTTCCACCAGCGCACCCCACCGACGTGGCTGTGTGCGCCGGGCCCAATCCCCCACCAGTCGTGGCCCTGCCAGTAGGCGAGATTGTGCCGCGACTGGTGCGCATCGCCTGTGGCCCAGTTGCTCACCTCGTACCAGCGGTAGCCGGCGCCGGAGAGCATCCGGTCGGCGAGCTCGTACAGGTCGGCCTGGAGGTCCTCGTCGGGCATGGCGACCTCGCCGCGGCGGATCTGGCGAGCAAGCTTGGTGCCATCCTCGACGATGAGCGAATAGGTCGAGATATGGTCCGGCTGCTGTGCGATTGCGCTCTCCAGGGACACCCGCCAGTCGGCGGCGGTCTCCCCCGGCGTTCCGTAGATCAGGTCAAGGCTGACGCCGAGTCCGGCCTCGCGGGCCCACTCCACAACGAGCGGGATCCGACCGGGGTCGTGGGTGCGCTCAAGAGTTTGCAGCACCCGGGGGACTGCCGACTGCATACCGAACGACACACGGGTGAAACCTGCCCTGGCGAGCGCGTGCAGGTAGTCGGCATCCACCGAGTCCGGGTTCGCCTCCGTCGTCACCTCGGCACCCGGCTCAAGGCCCCAGGTGCGGCGCACCGCGTCGAGCATCGCGACGAGGTCGGCGACCGGCAGCATCGTCGGGGTTCCGCCTCCGAAGAAGACAGTCGACGCGGCGCGAGGCGCGAGTTCCGCCTGTTGGAGCACCGCGCCAGCGAACTCGACCTCCGCCACGGCCTGGCCGGCGTAGTCGGACCGCTTCGCGCCGCGGAGCTCGTCGGCGGTGTAGGTGTTGAAGTCGCAGTAGCCACATCGCGCCTTGCAGAAGGGCACGTGCAGGTAGACGCCGAAGCGCCGCCGTGCCTGTCCCTCACGAACCGAGACGGGCAGGGAACCGTCGCGCGGCGCGGGGTCGCCGATCGGCAAGGCGCCGGGCACTAGTCGGTGGAGCCGCTGAGCACCCTGAGGTAGCGGCGGAGGTAGTAGGCCTGCGCCGCGCGAAGCGGCGCGTACAGCGCCCACCAGTACCAGGTGCTCGGGCGGGAGAACGAGGTGATGGTGAGCCACACCGAGCCGTCGTCGGTGCGGTCGACGATAAACGACTCCTCGCCGGACTCCGGATGCCCCGCGAGGGTGCCATAGGCGAAGCCCTTGCGGTTCGGCTCGTCGACGACGTATACCACGCGGACCGCGGCCGTGACCGGGAACCTCAGGAATGTAATGGTGAGCGTTGCGGTGTCGCCGGGCACGAGGAAGGCACTGCCGTCGTTGCTGTAGGTGTGCACGTCGCCGTCAGACACCGAGGCCGCCTCGATCGGCACCCCGGACTCGTCGAAGCTCACGGGAACGTAGGTCGTGTCGGTGACCGCGGCGGGTGCCTCCTCGACCTGCACATCGAAGCCGGTGCGCCGCTGGATGCCCCAGGTCATCATGCTCGCGCTCGCCCAGACGAATCGGTTCTCTCCGTGGCCGATGCGGGCGCGGCGCACCATGGGCCGGTAGCCCGCCGGGGGGTAGGCGAGGATGTCGCGCGCCTTCGTGCCGCCGATCGCGCCGTAGGTGACGGGCTGCTGCCAGAGCGGGAGGGCCTCGGGCACGCTACTTCGCCTTCTTCTCGACGTCGCCGGACAGCGCCGCGATGAACGCCTCCTGCGGCACCTCGACCCGCCCGACCATCTTCATGCGCTTCTTGCCCTCTTTCTGCTTCTCGAGGAGCTTGCGCTTGCGGGTGATGTCGCCGCCGTAGCACTTGGCGAGGACATCCTTACGGATCGCGCTGATCGACTCGCGGGCGATGATCTTCGCGCCGATCGCCGCCTGGATCGGGACCTCGAACTGCTGGCGCGGGATGAGCTTGCGAAGGCGGCCGGTCATCAGCACGCCGTAGTCGTAGGCCTTGTCGCGGTGCACGATGGTGGAGAAGGCGTCGACCTGCTCCCCCTGGAGCAGGATGTCGACCTTCACTAGGTCGGCCTCCTGGTCGCCGATGGGCTCGTAGTCGAGCGAGGCGTAGCCGGCGGTCTTCGACTTGAGGTTGTCGAAGAAGTCGAACACGATCTCCGCCAGTGGCATGTTGTAGCGGATCTCGACGCGGTCCTCGCCGAGGTACTCCATGCCGAGCAGGGTGCCGCGGCGGCTCTGGCAGAGCTCCATGATCACGCCGACGAAGTCCTTGGGTGCCAGGACCGCGGCCTTGACCATCGGCTCGCGCACGGAGGCGATCTTGCCGCCGGGGAACTCGCTCGGGTTCGTGACCGTGACGGTCTTCTTGTCGTCGGTCGTGACCTCGTAGATCACCGACGGGGCGGTGGCGATCAGATCGAGGCCGAACTCGCGCTCGAGCCGCTCGGTGATGATCTCGAGATGCAGCAGGCCGAGGAACCCGCAGCGGAAGCCGAAGCCGAGCGCGACGGAGGTCTCCGGCTCGTAGACGAGCGAGGCGTCGGACAGCTTGAGCTTGTCGAGGGCGTCGCGCAGCGCCGGGTAGTCCGACCCGTCGATCGGGTAGAGGCCGGAGAACACCATCGGCAGCGGCTCCGTGTAGCCGGGAAGGGCGACCGTGGCGGGGCGCAGCGCGGTGGTGACCGTGTCGCCGACCTTCGACAGACGAACGTCCTTCACCCCGGTGATCAGGTAGCCGACCTCGCCGACGCCGAGGCCCCTGCTGGGGGTCGGCTCGGGCGAGCTGACCCCCATCTCGAGGATCTCGTGGGTGGCCCGCGTCGACATCATCTGGATGCGCTCGCGGGGGGCGAGATGCCCGTCGATCATCCGCACGTAGGTGATGACGCCGCGGTAGGAGTCATAGACGGAGTCGAAGATCATGGCCCTGGCCGCGCCATCCGGGTCGCCGACCGGCGCGGGGACCAGCTGGGTGAGGCGGTCGAGGAGGGCCTCGACGCCGAACCCGGTCTTGCCGCTGACCCGGAGCACGTCGTCCGGGGAGCCGCCGATGAGGCTCGCGAGTTCCTTCGCGTACTTGTCCGGGTCGGCAGCGGGAAGGTCGATCTTGTTGAGCACGGGGATGATCGTGAGGTCATTGTCGAGCGCGAGGTACAGGTTCGCGAGCGTCTGCGCCTCGATGCCCTGCGCGGCGTCGACGAGCAGCAGGGCGCCCTCGCAGGCGGCGAGGCTGCGCGATACCTCGTAGGTGAAGTCGACGTGGCCGGGCGTGTCGATCATGTTCAGGGCGTAGTTCTGGCCGTCGAGCTGCCAGGGCATCCGCACCGCCTGGCTCTTGATGGTGATGCCGCGCTCGCGCTCGATGTCCATGCGGTCGAGGTATTGGGCACGCATATTCCGGTCGTTGACGACCCCCGTGATCGACAGCATCCGGTCGGCGAGGGTCGACTTGCCGTGGTCGATGTGCGCGATGATGCAGAAGTTGCGGATGAACGCGGGGTCGGTCGACGCGGGCTCAAGCGCCTTCGTTGCTATGGGGCTCACGCGGTCCTCTGGTGATGCGGGCGGGTCAGGGTCGGTCAATTCTCCCACGCGGCGAGGCGGGATCGATCCGGCACCCCAGTTCGGCGCCTGGCCGTGGCTCGTTCCGTCAGTGCGGGGGCGGCGCGGGGAGGCGGCCGAGGCCCTCGATCAGGTCGGAGCGCTGGGCCGCCACACAGATCCGGATCCACCCCTCGCCCATGCGTCCGAACGCGCTGCCCGGCGCTACCGCGACGCGCTCCTTCAGCAGCAACCGCTCGGCCCAGCCGGCGACATCCCCGTCCGAGGCGTGCGACACGTCGACCCAGAGGTAGAAGGCACCATTGGGCCGCAGATAGCCGATCCCGCGGGCGTCGAGCAGCTCGCACGCGGTGGCGAGGTTCGACCGGTAGTGCTCCCGCGCATCGGCGACGTGCTCGTGATCGCCGACGATAGCTGCGATCGCCGCGAGCTGGGCTGGCGCATTGACGCAACTGATCGTGGTCTCCTGCACCGTGCGCATCGTGGGCGCCAGCCCGGGCGGGGTGACGAGGTAGCCGACCCGGGCCCCCGTCATGGCGTAGGTCTTCGAGAGGGAGAAGGCAGAGAACACCCGGTCGTCGGTGTCGAGGCTCGCAATACTCGTATGCCGGATGCCATAGGTGAAGTACTCGTACACCTCGTCGCTGAGAACCCACAGATCGTGCCGCCGGGCGAACAGCAGCAGTTCGCGCAGCTGCTCCTCACCGAGCACAGTGCCGAGCGGGTTCGACGGGGAGTTGACCAGCAGCACCCTGGTGCGGTCGGTGACGAGTCGCTCGAGTTCCTCGATGTTCGGTGCGAAATCGTGCTCTGGTCGCAGCGGGTAGGGATCCGGCACGGCGCCGAGCAGCCGCGGGCTCATCGAGAAGGTGGTGTAGCCGGGGTCGGGGATGAGGATCTCGTCGCCGGATCCGAGCAGCAGAGCCATTGCCTGGTGCAGCGCCTGGGTCGCGCCGACCGTCACCCACACCTGCTCGACATCGACGTGCATCGAGTTCTCCCGCGCGAGCTTCTCCTTGATCGCCTCGCGCAGCGGCGTGATTCCGGCGTTCGCGGTGTAGTCGGTGAAGTCGTCGATCCAGCCCTGCGCGCCGACGCTGAGGATGTGCTCGGCCACAGGAAGGTCGGGTTCGCCGATGCCGAGCGAGATCACCCCGTCGAGCTGCGAGGCGAGCTCGTAGATGCGGCGGATGCCGGAGGGCGGCACCGAGGCGATGTGCGGCGAGAGGGAGGGCATGGTGCCACGCTATCGCGCGCGCATCGGGTCGGCGTTGAGCCGCCGCGGCTACCATCGCCTCATGCCCTCCGCCGTCATCCTCGTCCATGGGCTGCGCACGTCCGCGACGATGTGGCGGCAGCAGGTCGAGGACCTCACCGCGCGGGGGGTCCCGGTGCTGGCGGTCGACCTGCCGGGGCACGGGACCCGTCTCGGTGAGCGGTTCACCCTCGAGGCGGCAGTCGCGGCCATCGACGCGGCCGTGACCGAGGCGACCGCCACCACCGGACGACCGCCCTACCTCGTCGGGTTCTCCCTCGGTGGATATCTCGCGATCGAGTGGGCCGCGCAGCATCCCGGCCGGGTCACGGGCCTGCTGGCGGCGAGCTGCGGCACGGTGCCACGCGCACTCGTGATGAACACCTGGCGGCTCATCGCGAGAGTCATCCACACCTTTCCCGATCGCGGCCGCGCGCTCAACGATTTCGCCGTGCGAGTGTTCGTGCCCCCACCGGGCGCCGAGGCCATCATCGCCGGCGGAGTCGCCCTCGAGGTTATGGATGATGTGCTCCGCGCGCTGCTGCGGCTCCATCCGCTCGAGAGCCTCGGCACGGTTTCCGAGCCGGTGCTGTTCGTCAACGGGCAGTTCGACCATGTCGGGCTGCAGGCCGGGAGGTTTCTGGCTGCCGCACGCCACGGCCGCCTCATTACAATTCCCCGGGCGACGCACATGGTCAGCACGACCCACCCCGCGCTGTTCACTGCGGCGCTGCTCGACGGCTACACCGCGGTGAGCGCCACGCCGACGTCTTCTCGATTGCCGGATGCAGACGAGGACTGGTAATGTTGCCTGTTGGCTTGCGCGCGAGGCTTCGGAGTGCCGAACATTCGCGCGAATCGCAGCCTGAACCCAGTCCATACGGACTGGACCGGCTGCCCGGAACTGTTCGAACACACAGACACAGAAGGTTATAAACGTGGCAAATATCAAGTCGCAGATGAAGCGCATCCTCACCAACCAGAAGGCGACCGACCGCAACCGCGCGGTAAAGAGCGAGCTGCGCACCGCCGTTCGCGCGACGCGCACGGCAATCACCTCTGGCGACAAGGACAAGGCCACCGCCGCCCTGCTCCTCGCGTCGAAGAAGCTCGACAAGGCCGCCAGCAAGGGCGTCATCCACCAGAACCAGGCCGCCAACAAGAAGTCGGCCATCGCGAAGCAGGTCGCGGCGCTCTAAAGCTCCATCGACCCACAGGCCCCACCGCATGTCGGTGGGGCCTTTTTTGTCGCGTTCGGCGCAGTGGAGAGGTCGGCGCAGTGGAGAGGTCGGCGCCGATGCAGTTCGCGCCAAGCGGGCGTCAGCTGCCCGGCCCTCTCCCGCGCGCGCTGATGAGCGTGATCATGCGCTCGAGGGAGTAGACCGGGTCGCGCCCGCCACCCTTCACCGCGGCATCCGTCTCGGCCAGCATGGTGATGCAGCGACCGAGTCCCTCGTCGTCCCAGCCCTGGAGGTCGCGTTGGGCGCGCTCCACCTGCCAGGGCGCCAGGCCGAACTTCGCGGCGATCTGGCCGCTGCCGCCGCGTCCGCCCGACACCTTCGCCATCGTGCGCAGCTTCATCGCGAACGCCGCGACGATCGGGACGGGGTCGGCGCCCGAGGCGAGCGCGTGCCGCAGCAGGATCAGGGACTCACCGTAGCGGCCGGCGATCGCCGTGTCGGCGACCTTGAACGCGTTGGTTTCGACGTGACCGGAGTAGTACTTCTCGACCGTCGCCTCGGTTATCTCGGCACCCGCGTCGGCGAGGAGCTGCCGGCAGGCGGAGGCGAGTTCGGCGAGGTCCGCCGAGAACGCCGAGACGAGCGCACGCAGTGCGCCGGAACTCACTCGGCGGCCGGCAGCGGCGAACTCGGCGGCCGCGAAGTCGAACTTGTCGGTGTCTTTCTTCAGCTCGGCGCAGACGATCTCGATGCCGCCACCCAGACCGCCGCGGAGGGCGTCAAGCATCCGCTTGCCGCGTACTCCCCCGGCATGCCGCAGCACGAGGTAGGTGTCGTCGGCTGGAGAGGCGAGGTAGGCGAGCACCTCGTCCATGAACGCATCGGTGCACTTTTCGACGTTCACTGCCCGGA
Organism: Marisediminicola antarctica; assembly: GCF_009930795.1. Lineage (GTDB taxonomy): Bacteria > Actinomycetota > Actinomycetes > Actinomycetales > Microbacteriaceae > Marisediminicola > Marisediminicola antarctica. The sequence goes on along the minus strand of NZ_CP017146.1, from coordinate 1,970,215 downwards.
TGAACCTGGGTTCGGCGAACAGGGAGGGGCTCGCTAGGGTGATGAGCTCGCCCGGGGCATAGCCGTCTGCCTCGAGGTCGCTGATCTCGAGGCTCGGGTCTTCTGCCATGAGAAGGTCCCTGAGCGCCCGGATCGCACGGTCGGCGAGGTACCCCTCGGTTCCGGAGACGAGTACCACCGGGGCGGGCCGCACCTGGTTCCAGGCGAGCTGCGGGATCGCGACCGACGTCTTCTTCGCTGGCTTCGCCGTTGTCCTGCCTGCCACGAACCCTCGTTTCCTTGTGGGTCAAGCCTAGCTCGGGCCTGCGACCTGCCGCCCCGCACGGTCACCCGCGTTCGCTCCACTGCCGAACGCCCCCGTTGTCGGCGGGAGCGACCAGCACGAGGCCCAGCCGGTCGCTGCGGGCCGGCACCGTGCCGGCGGCCGCGAGCACGTCGAGCGCCTCGCGTGTCGGATGCCCGTAGGTGTTCTCCTCCCCGACCCCGATGAGGCCGACGGTGGCCCGCAGCCTCGAGTAAAGCCGCCCGTCCTGATCGCCGGACCCATGGTGGGCGACCTTGACGACGTCGACCGGCCGTATCCGGCCCGTGGCCATGAGGAGCGCCTGGGCCTGATCGTCGAGGTCGCCGAGGAAGATCGAGCTGAGGCATCCGCACCCCCGGTCACCGGTCGCGACCCCGTCAAAGGCGATCGCGATGCTCGCCGCATTGCCCGGTTCGATGCCCCGCAGCGGCGACCGGGGCCACAGTACGCTCCATCGCAGCTCACCAAGCGTGCCCGTCGCGCCCCCGCTCACCTCCTCGACCCGCGCTCCCCCGGCACGAAGCGTCTCGGCCAGTTCATCGGCATCCGGCCCGTCGCTCGGCCCGATGAGCACACGGCTCGCCCGCCCGACGAGCGCACCGGCCCCGCCGACATGGTCGAGGTCGAAGTGGGTGAGCACGAGCAGGTCGACCCGGTCGATGTCGAGCGTGCCGAGGCACCTCTCGAGCAGCTCGGGATCGGGCCCGGCATCGATCAGCGCGGTCTCTCCCGCACTGCGCACGAGAACGGCGTCGCCCTGCCCGACGTCGCACTGGGCATACTGCCAGTCCTGGGGGCGTGTGAGCCAGGTGCGGGCCGCCGTGCCGGTGCTCGCCCCGAGCGCCCCAACGGCGACGATCGCGATCACGGATGAGGCAACGCGCCGCCGGACCGCGTGGTCGGCTCGGTCGCTGAGGGCAACGACGACGAGAACCGAGAGCAGCCCGAGGAGCACCGCACCGAACGCTCCATCGAGCCACGGCAGACGGCTCCCGGGCAGCCCGCTGAAGAACTGGGCGACGGCCGCGATCCAGGCCGAGGGCACCCAGGCGAGCTGGGCGACGATCGCCCCGAGGCCGGGGGCGACCGGCAGCAGCAGGCACGCGAGCAGGCCGAGCACCGTGCCGGCCGGGGCGGCGGGGCCCGCCAGTGCGTTGGCGAGCACCCCGTAGCTCGGGATCGACGGGTCGAGCAGGATCAGCACGCTCTGGCAGGCGAGCTGGGCCGCGAACGGGATCGCGATGACCGCCGCGAGCGGCACCGGGATCCACCGGCCGAGTGCGCCGGTGAGTGGGCCCGCCAGCAGGAGCAGGCCAGCCGTGGCGAGCACGGAGAGGGCGAAGCCGTAGCTGCGGGCAAGCCAGGGGTCGGCGACGAGCAGCCCGATCACGGCGAGTGCGAGCACGGGCAGCCCCCGCACCGGTCTGCCCCCGCCGAGCGAGACGAGCACGATGAGCGCCATCGTGCCCGCCCGCAGCACGCTCGGCTCCGGCGTGACGAGCACGACGAATGCGCCGAGCACGGCGATCGAGGCACCGATCCGCCACGCCCTCGGCACCCCGATCGCCGCCCCGGCGAGCATCACGATGCCGATGACGACCACGCAGTTGGCGCCGGACACCGCAGTGAGGTGGCTCAGTGCGCTCCGTTTCATTGCTGCGTCGAGCTCGTCGCCGACCGCGCTCGTGTCGCCGATCGAGAGTCCGGGCAGCAGCGCGCCGCCGTCGCCGGGCAGCACTGCCGCCGCATCCCGGAACGACGCCCGCAGAGCGTTTGCCCAGTCGAGTCCCGGCGGCGACGCCGCGATGGTGATCGGTGGGCCGTTTGCGAAGACGAGGAACGCCACCCGGTCCTGCGGCGGCGTCGCCGCAAGGGTGCCTGTGACCCGGATGCGCGTGCCGATGCCGAGCTCGCTGTCCGGGGCCACGCCGAACACACGCGCGGGCGCCGAGATGGCGACGACCTCGGGGCCGATACTGATGGAGGCGAGGTCGACGGCGAACGACTCGCTGCCGGGGAGCACGGTCTGGGTGGTCGTGGCCTCCGCCGAGATGAAGCGCCCGGCGTGCGCGGCCTCGATCAGGGCGGGCGGCTGCCGGTGCGGGGCCGAGGCCGCCGCCGATGTCGCCCCGAGAGCGGCGAGCCCGAACGCGAGTGCGGCGATCGCCGCGGTGGGCCGGCGGGTGGTGCGGCCGGCGACGATGAGCATGCCGGCGAGCACCCAACCGGTCACGGCCATCGGGGCTGACGCCGCCGGGGCGCCGATCGCGACGGCCACGGCGATCCACGCGACAGCCGCCGGCACAGCGAGCCGCACATCGGCGCCGACTGCGCGACCTGGGGCTTCCGTGTCTGCGGTCATCGCTCATCACACCGTCACGAGGTCCCGAAGCTCGGCGAGGGTCTTGTCTCCGATGCCGGTCACGCTGAGCAGGTCCTCCACTGCGGTGAACCGCCCGTTGGCATCCCGCCAGTCGATGATCGCCTTCGCGGTGGCCGGCCCGACCCCGGGAAGGGTGTCGAGCGCCGCGAGGTCGGCCGTGTTGAGGTTGACCTTGCCGGCCACCGTCCCTGCCCCGCCGCCGCCGCCTCCGACAGTGCCGGCACCCGGCGGGGGCGTCTCACCGATCGCGGGCACGTAGATCTGCTCCCCGTCGCTGAGCGGGCGGGCGAGGTTGAGCTGGGACTGGTCTGCGGTCTCGGCGAAGCCGCCAGCAGCCGCGACCGCGTCGATCCCCCGGTCCCCCGCGCGCAACTCGTAGAGGCCGGGCCGCTGGACCGCCCCGAGCAGGTGAACGAAGATCGTGGCGCCGGCGCCGGCTGCCGCGACCCCCGGGAGGTCCTCGGCGACGGGAGCGGGTTCTGGAGCGAGTGTGACCACGGAGCCGCGCGGGCCGAGCGCCGAGACGAACACCGCGACGACGAGTCCGACGAGGAGGAGCACGACCGCCGCGCCGAGCGTCATCCGCACCCGCGGAGGTGCGGGTGGGGCACGGAGCGTCGGGGTCACCCGTGAAGGCTAGGGCGGCACGCCAGGGTGTGGGGCAGGCCGACAGACGTCGTTCCCGACCCGCCGCCGGTCGTCGGTGGGGAGGAGTGGACTCGCCTCAGCCCTTCGTGGCGAAATTCACCAGTCTCGGGGCGCGCACAATGACGTTGACGATCTCGCTGTCGCCGATCGTCCTCGTCACCGCGGCGGATGCTCGGGCGAGCTTTTCCAGGTCGTCGTTCGCAATCTTCGGGCTGACCTCGAAGCGGTCGCGCACCTTGCCGTTGACCTGAACGACCGCGGTCACCGATTCCTCGACGAGCAACACCGGGTTGGCTTTGCGCCAGCCGTAGTGCGCAACAGAGGGAGGGTAGCCGAGCTTCTCCCACATGTCCTCGGCGGTGTACGGGGCGAACAGGCTGAGGCCGAGGGCCACGGTCTCGGTCGCCTCGCGCACCGCGGCATCCGCTTTGCCTGGTTCACCGTCGATTGCCTTGCGGGTGGCGTTGACGAGCTCCATCAGCCGCGCCACCACAACGTTGAACTTGAACGCCTCGATGAGACCGGGGGCCTCGGCGAGGAACCGATGGGTGACGCGGCGCAGCGCAACATCGCCGGTCTTCCAGTCGATCTCCGGGGCGCTCGTGACGTCGTCCGAGAGGCGCCAGGCGCGCGCCAGGAACTTCGCCGAGGCGTGGGGCGACACGTCAGCCCAGTCGATGTCGTCTTCCGGCGGTCCGGCGAACGCCATCGTCAGGCGCACCGCGTCGACACCGTGCTCATCGAGCTGCTCACTCAAGCCCACGATGTTGCCCTTGCTCTTGCTCATCGCCGAGCCTTCCATGAGCACCATGCCCTGGTTGAGCAGGGCGCTGAACGGCTCGGTGAAGTTCACATAGCCCATGTCGAAGAGCACCTTCGTAATGAAGCGGGCGTAGAGCAGGTGCAGGATCGCATGGGTCACGCCGCCGACGTACTGGTCGACGGGGGCCCACTTGTCGGCCTCCCGCGGGTCGAACGCCTTCGTCTCGTCTCGCGGGTTCAGGAACCGCAGGAAGTACCAGGAGCTGTCGACGAAGGTGTCCATCGTGTCGGGGTCGCGCCGGGCACTCTCGCCGGTGACCGGATTGGTGACGTTGACCCAGTCGGTGGCGGCGCCGAGCGGCGAAGTCCCTTTCGGCGTCAGGTCGAGCCCCTCGGTCGGCGGGAGCAGGATCGGCAGTTGCTCCTCCGGCACGGGAATGAGCTCGCCGTCGGCGCCGTGGATGATCGGGATCGGGGTGCCCCAGTAGCGCTGCCGGCTGATCAGCCAGTCACGCAGCCGGTAGTTCTTCGCCGCGCGGCCGGTACCGGCCCCCGTGAGCTGCTCGATGATGCGGCGGATGGCGTTCGACTTGCTCAGCCCGTCGAGCGGGCCGGAGTTGAGCATCCGTCCCTCGCCGGTCAGGGCGACGCCGGTGATGGCCGGATCCAGCGGCGGGAGGTCGTCGGGCAGTTCGTAGTTGCCGTGCTCGTCCATGTGGATGACCGGGATCGCCCCGGTGACCGGAGCGTTGGTGTCGACGACCACCCGAACGGGAAGTCCGAATGCGCGGGCGAAATCGAGGTCGCGCTGGTCGTGCGCGGGCACGGCCATCACGGCGCCGTGCCCGTAGTCGGCGAGCACATAGTCGGCCGCCCAGATGGGCAAGCGTTCGCCGTTCGCAGGGTTGACGGCGAAACGGTCGAGGAACACGCCGGTCTTCTCCCGGGTGGCGTCCTGCCGGTCGATCTCGCTGATCATCTGCACCTGCGCGGCGTACTCGGCGAACGCGGCCTTCACCTCGGGCGAGGAGCCCCGCACGAGCTCGGCGGCGAGCTCGGAGTCGGGTGCCACGACCATGAATGTCGTGCCGTACAGGGTGTCGGGGCGGGTGGTGAACACGCTAACCGGGGCCTCCCGGCCCTCGATCACGAAGTCGACGTCGGCTCCGATCGAACGGCCGATCCAGTTGCGCTGCATCGCGAGCACCTTGCTGGGCCAGGTTCCCTCGAGTTGGTTGAGGTCATCGAGCAGGCGGTCGGCGTAGTCGGTGATCTTGAAATACCACTGGGTGAGCTTTTTCTTCACCACAACCGCGCCGCTGCGCTCCGATGTGCCGTCGGCGAGCACCTGTTCGTTTGCCAGCACGGTCTGGTCCACCGGGTCCCAGTTGACCCAGCTGTCCTTGCGGTAGGCGAGGCCCTTCTCGTACATCTTCAAAAACAGCCACTGGTTCCACTTGTAGTAGTCCGGGTCGCTCGTGTGGAGCACCCGGTCCCAGTCGAACGACGCGGCGTAGCGCTTCATCGTCGCCTTCTGCTGCTCGATGTTGCGGTAGGTCCAGTCACGCGGGTCCACGCCGCGCTTGATTGCGGCGTTCTCGGCGGGCAGCCCGAACGAGTCCCAGCCGATCGGGTGAAGAACGTTGAAACCCTGCTGCCGCCAATACCTGGCGATCACGTCGCCAAGCGCGTAGGCCTCCGCGTGCCCCATGTGCAGGTCTCCCGAGGGGTACGGGAACATGTCGAGCACGTACTTGCGCGGGCGTTTGTCGTCGGCGTCGCCCGTGCTGAACGGCTTGGTCTCCTCCCAGCGCGGGAGCCACTTGGCCTGGATGGCGTCGATGTCGTACCCGTTGCGTGCGCGGTCGTTGTCGTGTGCCATTGGGCTCTCAATCGGTGCAGGGGGTTTTCGGGCAGCATCGCGCCCGTGAACAGGCTACTAAACCCCGAGCGCCCTCAGCAGCGCGGCCGCCTTGAGCTTCATCTCCGCTAGCTCCTCGGCGGGCACGCTGAGGGCGGTGATGCCGCCGCCGGTGCCGATCGTGGCGCCGTCGGCATCCAGCACGATGCTGCGGATGACCATCGCGAGGTCGAGGCCCCCATCGAACCCGACGTACCCGAAGGCACCGGAGTAGAGCCCCCGCGGGCGGGACTCGAGGGCGTCGAGAAGCTCGGTCGCCCGCAGCTTGGGCGCACCCGTCATCGACCCGGCGGGGAAGCACGCCTCGATCGCGTCGATCGCACCCCGGTCTGCGGCGAGCCGGCCGCGCACGGTGCTGACCAGCTGGTGCACCTGGGCATAGCTCTCGACCCGGAGCAGCGACGGCACGCCCACCGACCCGACCTCGCAGACGCGTCCGAGGTCGTTGCGCATGAGGTCGACGATCATGAGGTTCTCGGCGCGTTCTTTCTCGCTCGTTGCGAGCTCGGAGCGCAAGCGGTTGTCGTCCGCGGGGTTCGCGCCGCGAGGCCTGGTGCCCTTGATCGGCCTCGACTCGAGCACACCCGCGCTGTCGAGGCTCAGAAACTGCTCCGGTGAGGAGCTCAGCAGGCTCACCTCGCCGATGCGCAGGAACCCACCGTGGTGCGACGGGCTCGCCCGCCGCAGCTCGAGCCAGGTCGCGAGCGGGTCGGGTCGCACGTCCACCGCGACCTCGGTTGTGAGGCACAGCTGGTAGGCCTCGCCCTCGACGATGGCAAGCTGGCATGCGGCGATCTTCGCGAGGTACTCCTCGTCGGTGTCGCGCCAGCGGATCGCGGCGGTGGGCTTCTGTGGGAGAGCGTGGGGTGCGTCGGCCGCACCCTGGTTCGGGCGCGACGGCGCGCCGGCGAGTGACGCGAGGGTGCCGTCGCGCCAGCGGGCCAGCTCGCCGGTCCACGCGTCGCCCAGCGCGATGAGGTGCACGGATCGCGCCGCGTGGTCGAAGGCGACGAGCCTGTCGATCCGCAGGAGGGCGGCATCCGGATGCCGGGACACCCGGGAGCGGATGCCTGCGGTGGCGTTGCCGTGCGCCGGCATCGTCTGCGCGCGCAGCTCGTAGCCGAACCAGCCGACCCAGCCGAGCGGGGCGCCGATGGCCTCGCCGGTCAGCACCGGTTGGTCGCGCAGGAAGTCGAAGATGGTGCAGTCGAGTACCTGCCCGCCGGGCGCGAGGGTGACGGTGTTGTGCGCCACGGAGGCGGTCACGACCTGCTTCCCCGCGCCCATGTAAGTCATACCCGAAACGGCATGGGCTCCCCCGTCGAGCCAGAACGCGTTCGCGTCCCCGCCGTGCAGAGCGCCGAACGCGGCGGCCGGATCGGACCATCCGTCGACGGGATGTCGGAGGATCCGCTGGCGCATAACCTAACCATATGAGTTCTGCCGCGCCGCCCACCTCCGTGAGCTACCTGTGGCGTGACGGTGCACTGAATGCCGTCGACAACGACGCCTTCGCCGAGGCCACGATCGTCGTGGCCGATTCATGGCTCGTGCACGACGGCACTGTGCTCGCGCTCGACCTGCATCGCAGCCGGTTCGCCGGGTCGGTCCGCGACGAGCTCGGCGATCGGGCCGACCTCGATCTCAAGCGGCTCGACTTCGACGCCTTCTGGACCGCGGCGATCGCTGCGATTCCACGGACCGGGGACTGGTTCCCACGCATCGAACTCCAGCACAACGGCGGCGTCCCTGCGTTCGTGCTGCGGCTGCGCGACGCCCCGGCCCGCTCGGAATCGGTCACCATGATCAGCCACGAGGGTGCCGATCCCCGCACCCGCACCACGGTGAAGGGCCCCGATCTGGCTGCGCTCGGCAGGGTCAGGGCACAGGCGGCGAAGCGCGGAGCAGGCGAGGTCGCGATCCTGTCACCCGAGGGATTCGTTGTCGAGGGTGCCTATTCTGCCCTGCTGTGGTGGCGCGGGAACACCCTGTGCGCTCCGCCGGACGACTTTGACCGGCTCGACAGCGTCACCGCGAAGACCGTCCTCACGGTCGCCGCTGCACTCGGGATCGAGGTGCTGACGGAGCCGGTCACCCCAGCCGACCTCGACGGGCTCGAGATGTGGGCGCTGAGCTCGCTCCACGGCATCCGCATCGTCACGCGGTGGATCGACGGCCCCCAGCCCGCGGAGCAGCCTGGCCGGCTTCGCAGCTGGCGGGCGCGACTCGGCAAACTGTCACGCCCACTCGGATACGGTCGATAGGTGAACGACGCCCTCAACGCCATCCTCGACCTCGTGGAGAATGTCGACCCGCTCACCCGCACCCTGCTCTCTGCCCTCGGGATGCTGCTCGAGACCTCGGTGCTCGTCGGCATGGTTGTGCCCGGCGATTCGATCGTGATCGTCTCGAGCACCGCGGTGTCCGGAGCATTCGAGTACTTCGGGCTCATCTTCGCCGTGATCGTCGGGGCTCTCGCGGGCGAGAGCATCGGATTCGGCCTCGGCCGCTGGTTCGGTCCGAAGATCCGTCGCAGCCGGCTCGGAAAGAGTGTCGGCGAACGCAACTGGGTGCGAGCCGAGAACTACCTTGACCGGCGCGGCGGGCCCGCCGTCTTCATCTCCCGGTTCCTGCCCGTGCTGCACTCGCTGATCCCGCTGACGGTCGGGATGAGCGCGATGAGCTACCGCAAGTTCATGGCCTGGACGATACCCGCCTGCGTCATTTGGGCTGTCGCGTACGTCTCGGTCGGATCGGCCGCCGCCGGCACCTTCCGCGAGCTGTCCGACAGCCTGCATGGAGCGGCGTACCTTTTTGTGGGCATCATCGCGGGATTTCTCCTCCTCATCTTCGCCGGCAAGAAGATCCTCGGGCGCTACGAGGCCCGGCACATGGTCCGTTCCGCCGACGACGGCCCGACCCGGCGCGACGAATGACGTCAGCGCACACAGACGCCAGCGCACAGAGAAGAACGGGGGCGGATGCCCAAGCATCCGCCCCCGCGCACTGCTAATCCCCTAGATGAGGCCCTTGTCGGTGAGCCACGCCTCGGCAATGACGTCGGCCGACTTCTGGTCGTTGAAGCTCTCCGAGTTGAGGCTCACGAGGTCGCCGGCGCTCAGCGCCGCGTTGACCTCGTCGAGGATCTCCTGCGCGCCCGCGTCGACGTTGTCGGACACGATCGCCACGACGTTGTCCGGGAAGAAGATGCCGTCCGGGTCGTCGAGGGCCACAAGGTTGTTGGCCTTGATGTTCGGGTCGGCCGTGTAGATGTTGGCGAGCTGGATGTCGTTGTCGACGAGCGCCTTGACCGTGAGCGGTCCGCCGCTGTCTTCGATCGACTTGACCTCGGCGATCGGCACGCCGTACTGCGACTCGAGCGCCTCGGGGCCGTAGGGCCTCGTGGCGAGCTCGGAGTTGCCACCGACGATGATCGGCTCGGTGACGTTCGCCAGCGACGCGACATCGGTGAGGTCGTACTTGTCGGCGAACTCCTGAGTGACGGTCCAGGAGTTCTGGTCCGAGGCATCCGCGGGCTGGAGAGCGGTGAGGCCCTCGGGCAGCGCGTCCTGGAGGTCGGCGAACACCTCGTCCGCGGTTCCGCCGGCGGCCTCGGGGTCGAGCGCCTGGAGCAGGCTTCCGATGTATTCGGGGAAGACGTCGATGTTGCCCGCCTCAAGCTCGGGCAGGTACACCTCGCGCTGGCCGATCTGGAATTGGCGATCCACCTCGTAGCCGCCCGCCTCGAGCGCCTGCGAATAGATTTCCGCGATGATTTCGTTGGAGTAGTACGCCTGCGAGCTGACGACCAGCGGTGCCGCGGCGCCCTCATCCTCAGTACTCGTTCCCTCGTCGAGGGGATCCCCCGACGCACACCCTGCGAGGGCCACGACAGCCCCCACCGCGACTGCGCTCCACGCGAGTCGGCCCTTTGCTGCTGTGAACATTTCGTGATTCCTCTCTGATGCGGTTATTCCGCTGCCGCCACGGATCGGGATGATCCGGAGCGGACGTTCGTGCGCTGTCCTGCCCGCACGCCGGCGGGGACAACAAGTCGTTGGAGGGCGCTGAACGAGCCCTCGAAGGCGATCGCGAGTGCGATCACGAGGATGGAGCCCGCGAGCATCTGCGTGTAGTCGTTCGTGCGCAGCCCGAGGAAGATGAAGCTTCCGAGCCCGCCGCCGCTGATGTAGGCGGCGAGGGTCGCGGTGGCGATGACCTGGAGGGTCGCGGAGCGGATGCCGCCGATGAGCAGTGGGAGTCCGAGCGGCACCTCGACCCGGCCGACGATCTGCCACTCGGTCATCCCGACCGAGCGTGCGGAATCGACGATGCGCCGATCGATCGCCTCGAAGCCGGCGTAGGCGCCGGCGAGGAGCGAGGGGATCGCGAGAACGACGAAGGCGATGATCGGCGCCTGCACTCCGATTCCGATCGACAGGCCGAGGATCGAGATGAGCCCGAGGGTGGGCAGCGCGCGCACCCCGCCGGAGACGAGTACCGCCGCGGCCTTGCCCCTGCCCGTGTGGCCAATGAAGAATCCGGCGGGAATGGCGATCGCGCCGGCGATGAGGAGCGAGAGCACGCTGATCCAGAGGTGCTCGAACAGCCGCGCCCCGATGCCATTGGGCCCGCCGTAGTGGGCGGGGTCGAGGATCCAGGCGATCGCGTCGATGATGAGGTTCACGCGTTCACCCCCAGTTTGGTCGGCGCCGGCGCCTGCGCCTTCGGTGCGGCGGCGGCGTGCCGCCACGGCATCAGGAGGCGGCCGCAGAGCACGAGGAGGGCGTCGAGCACGATGGCGATGAGAATCGTCATTACGATGCCGGCGTAGATCTCGCCCGGTATGTTGCGTTGCAGACCGTCGGTGAACAGCAGGCCGAGGCTTTTGATACCCAGTACCGCGCCCACCGTGGTGAGGCTCACGGTACTGACCGAGACGACACGGATGCCGGCGAGCAGCACCGGGCCGGCGAGCGGCAGTTCCACCTTCCAGAACCTCGACCAGCCGGAAAAGCCCATCGCCGTCGCCGCCTGCTCGACGTGGGGGTCGACGGAGGCGAGGGCGTCGGCGGTCGCCCGCACCATGAGCGCGATGCCGTAGAGGGTCAGCCCGATCACGACGTTGATGGGATCGCGCAGGCCCGTGCCGATGACTGCCGGGAGCGCCAGGAACAAGGGAAGGGAGGGGATCGCGTAGAGCAGCCCGGACAGCGCGAGGAGTGAGCCGGACAGCCAGAGCAGCGCGCCGTTGCTCGCGCTGTACCGGTTGGCGACCCAGCCGATCGGCACCGAGAGGACAAAGCTCAGGATGATCGCGGGGACGGCGATGCCGAGGTGGTCCAGTGTGCGCTCACCGATGAGGGGGAGGTTGTTCAGGACCCAGTTCACGAACTCGTCGACTCCCCTGAATCAACCAGGGCGTCCTCTACCAGCACGCCGGCGGCGCGACCGAACCCGTCTACGAGCACGGAACCGCGATCGGTGTGCCGGATGCTGAGGGCGCGCTTGCCCCGATCGGCGCCAATGAAGCTCGAGACGAAGTCGCTCGCCGGGGCCGCCATGATCTCAGACGGCGACCCGATCTGGGCGATCTGGCCGCCCTGCTCGAGGATGACGACCTGATCGCCGAGCAGGAACGCCTCGTCGATGTCATGGGTGACGAAGACCACGGTCTTGTCGAGTTCGCGCTGCAGCCGGATGAGCTCCTGCTGGAGTTCGTCGCGCACGATGGGGTCGACGGCACCGAACGGCTCGTCCATGAGCAGGATGTTCGGATCGGCGGCGAGCCCGCGGGCCACGCCCACTCGCTGCTGCTGCCCACCGGAGAGCTGGCTCGGGTAGCGGTCGGCGAGCGTCCGCTCGAGGCCGACGGTGTCGAGCAGCGCGAGCGCATCCGAGAACGCCCGCTTGCGTGGCACCCCATTGAGCACGGGCACCGTTGCGACGTTCTCGATCACGGTGAAGTGGGGCAGGAGCCCGGAGTTCTGCATCACGTAGCCGATCCGGCGGCGCAAGGCGACCGGGTCGAGCCCCGAGGTGTCTTCCCCGTCGATCTCGATTGTTCCGGAGGTCGGATCGACCATGCGGTTGATCATGCGCAGCAGCGTGGTCTTGCCTGATCCGGAGGACCCGACGAGCACGGTGGTCTTGCGCGACGGAAGAACGAGGGTGAAGTCGTCGACGGCGATCGTCCCGTCGGGAAATTTCTTCGTTACCGAGCGGAATTCGATCATAAGGTTTGGCTCATTCCTCGCGATAAAGCGCGAATCGACACGTGCCGGGCCATTTACTCAATCACTTCGAGCGGGCGAGTGCCAAACGCAGACGCCTTTTATCAGCGAGCTGTGACCTTCAGTCGCCTCCGACTACGCGTCCGAGCTCGGGTTGCCGTAGGCACCGATGAGGTACCCGCGGGCCACGGACAGCGCCTCGTCGATGAAGCGGGAGTCGCCGTTGCGATCGAATGCGAACGCGCGCGCCAGCAGGGAGTCGCAAAGATCCAGCGCCACCTCGACACGGAACTGCAGTTCATCGTCCGCCTCGAGGCCATGCCGTGACGACAGCACGGAGACGAGCATGGCGGCGATGACCCCGTTGTTGGTGCGGTCCCCCGCCCGCGGCTGCAGGTCGAGCACATCGCCGAACCGGAGTGCGCGGAATCCGGGCTCTGACCGGAACGCGTCGACCCAATAGTGCAGCGCGGCCTCGACCGCCTCGAGCCAGCTGCCGCGCTCCGGCGACTCGATCACCGGGATCCCCTCCGCCGCGAAGCGGGTCATCGAGCGACCACTGAGCGCGTGGAGGACCGCGATCCGATCGGGGAAGTACCGGTAGACGGTGCCGATCGACGAGCCCGCTCGCTCGGCGATCATGGCCGTCGTGAGGCGTTCGAATCCGATCTCGTCGACGACGGCAGCAGCCGCGTCAAGGAGGGACGTGAGTCGCGCGGTACTGCGAGCCTGGACGGGTTCATTGCGAAGCACCGCCGTCGCGACGCTTGAGGCACTCTCGCCGGAGGAATAAGAGGACACGGGGGATCCCTTTCGTCAATACGAGTCAACAATGGCGACTGATGCAAAATTCTAGCTTGTCTCGCATCGTGACCGCACCCCGTTTACACCGGCCGTCTCGGTGTGTTGATGGGCGGGTTTGCGCGGCGCGAATCGTCGGCGCGCCGGCGCTCGTGAAAGACTTCTCCAATGGTGCTCACCCCCAAGGCAGTAAACCCGGCCTCCGCTGCCGAGCCGATCATCCATTTCGCGGCCCGGCTCGAAGACTCGTTCCACAACTTTCGCGAGAAGAGGGCCAGGAAGCGGGGGCTGACGCCCATTGTCGTCCCCTATACGGGATACGGCGGCCCCGGCTGGGTGCGGGTGCTGTGTCGGGTGCTTCTGGCGAAGCCGGCGGCAGACGGCGACGCCCGGAACACGAGCATCCGTGGCTGGCGGAGCTTCACAAGCGTTCCAGTCAACGACGTCGCCGTGACGATCGTCATCGACGGGGCGGAGCACCGTGTGACCGCCGACCGGGGCGGGGTTGTCGACGTGCGCGTCGACGTCGATCTGTCGCCGGGCTGGCACGAGATCACGATCCGCACCGATGATTCCGACATCGTGACCGCCCCCGTCTTCATCGTCGACGACTCGGTACGGTTCGGGATCATCTCCGACGTCGATGACACCGTCATGGTCACCGCGCTCCCGCGCCCGTTCCTCGCGGCCTGGAACACTTTCGTGCTCGACGAGCACGCACGGCGGCCTGTTCCCGGTATGGCGGTGCTGTACGAGCGACTGACGAGGGATCATCCCGGGGCACCGGTGGTTTACCTGTCAACGGGCGCCTGGAATGTCGCGCCGACGCTCACCCGATTCCTGTCCCGCAACCTCTACCCGGCCGGGCCGCTCCTGCTCACCGACTGGGGGCCGACCCACGACCGTTGGTTCCGCAGCGGCACAGACCACAAACGGGACACCCTCGCGCGGCTCGCGCGCGAGTTCCCGGATGTGCGCTGGCTGCTGTTCGGAGATGACGGGCAGCACGACGAGGAACTCTACGGCGCCTTCAACGAGTCGCACCCCGCGAACGTCAGCGCGGTCGCCATTCGTCAGCTGTCGACGAGCGAGGCCGTCCTGGCCGGTGGGCGCTCCAAGGCGGAGGAGCATGAGAACGGCAGCGGCATCCCCTGGGTCTACGCCCCGGACGGCGCCGGGCTCGCGGAGTTGCTCGAGGGCATCGGCCGCGTCTAGCACCTCCCGTTCACACCACGGCCGCGGTCACCAGCCGAGGGTTCCCGGCGCGCCCTTGAACGGGCCGACCAGATTGCTTGTGATCCAGCCGCCGTAGAAATCGCCCTCCTGCGCCGTGACGACCTCGCCGCCCACGGTGCACTCGTCCATCGCTGATGGGTAGATCGCGACCATATCGGCAAGTGCCGCGAATCCGTCCGTCGGGGTGGGGTAGAACCAGGCGGCGCGTTCGGCGGTCACTCCGCCGCCGTGCACCGAGAGGTACTTCGCTCGCCCCTTGAACTCGCACCAGGAGTCCCCGGCGACCGGCGTGATCGCACCCTTCGCAATGTCTGCCCTCGGGACGTAGTACACGGGAGGGTGGCTTGTCTCGAGAACCCGCACTGCGGCGGTTGAATCGACGATGAGCTCGCCCCCGAGAGTCACGGTGACGCGACCGGCGGCCGGCTCCACTCTCGGTGGCCTGGGGTAGTCCCAGACCGACTCCTGTCCGGGGCCCGGCTCGATCCGCTCTGCTCGCTGTCGCATGGGCACACGATACGCGGGCGGTCTGGCCTTAAGCTGAGGCGCCCGGGGTCGTCCACGACTGCGGTCCGGCGGTGCCCGCAGTGTACTCGTCGAGCGGAACCTCGCCGCGCGACCACGCGTCGAGCACCGGCCTTACGATGCGCCAGCACTCCTCGACCACGTCGCCGCGCACCGACAGGGTCGGATCATCCGAGAGGATTCCCGCGAGAACCTCGCCATAGGGACCGAGCTCCCCCTCCGCAAACGCCGTGTGCAGCGAGACCCGATCGAGAGCGAACGGGTCCCCCGCACCGTTGATGTTGATGTCAAGCTGCATTTCGTCCGGGCTGAGTGAGATGGTCAAGCGATCCGGGGGCGCCTGCCCGGCGAACCCGGTGGGGAGATGTGGAACGGGCTTGAACGAGACGACGATCTCCTTGCGCGTTCCTCCCATCGCCTTGCCGGATCTCAGGGTGAAGGGAACACCCGCCCAGCGCCAGTTGTCGATCATCAACGACATCTCAGCGAGCGTCTCGGTGCCGCGAACCGGGTCGACCCCTGGCTCGTCGGCGTAGGACGGAAACCGGCGTCCGTCGACGTCCCCTGCTGTGTACCGGGCGCGGCGGCTCGAGTGTGCCCCGCCGTCCGGAACGGGCCGGGTGGCACGCAAAGCCTGCGCCATGGCACCGCGGAGGTCGTCGGGTTCGAGGCTGGACGGCGGTTCGATGGCGACAAGGGCGAGCACGAGGAGCAGGTGGCTCTGAATCATGTCGATGAGGGCGCCCGCACCGTCGTAGTAGCCGGCCCGTCCTTCGAGGCCCAGGCGCTCCTCGAACACGATCTCGACAGACTCGATGTTCTGCGCGTTCCAGACCGGCTCGAAGATGCGGTTGGCGAAGCGCAGCCCGAGCAGGTTGAGCACGGTCGACTTGCCGAGGAAGTGGTCGACCCGGTGGATCTGGCTCTCAGGCAGCAGTCGGGAGAGCGTGCGGTTGAACGATCGAGCACTGGCGAGGTCGGTGCCGAACGGTTTCTCGAGGGCGAGGATGGTGTCGTCCGGCAGGTCGATGCCCGCGAGAGCCTCGCACGCGGCAATCGCGATGGCGGGGGGAACTGCGAAGTACAGGGTCGGCACTCCGCTGCACGCGGCGAGGAGCCGCTCGAGATCCGCGGGCACTGTCACGTCGAGGGCCAAATAGGTCGTCGTGGCCCGCACGTGGTCGACGTCCGCGCCCGTCGCGCCTCCCGCGGAGAACGACTCCGCGACGCGCGACCGCCAGTGCTCAGTGGACATCCGGTCGATTCCGACTCCGATCACCTCGAGGTCCACAGCGCGACCGGCTTCAACAGCCTGCCCGACACCGGGCAGAAGCAGGCGCGCGGCCAGGTCTCCCCCCGCCCCGAGGATCACGAGTGTTCGGTGGCGAGAGTGGTGTTGACGAGAAGTCATCCAGTCACGCTAGCTGTTTAGACTGCATCATGGCTCTTCGCATCGAGGATTACGCGCTGATCGGGGACTGCCACACCGCGGCCCTTGTCGGCACCGACGGCAGTATCGACTGGCTCTGTTTGCCGCGTTTCGACTCGGCGTCGGTGTTCGGCTCGCTGCTCGGCACCGAGGACCACGGCCGGTGGCAGGTCGCCCCGAGTGCGGACGTGCGTGAGTCGACCCGGTCCTATATCGATGGCACGTTCACGCTCGTCACGCGCTGGACCACGCCGACGGGCGAGGCGGAGGTCATTGACCTGATGCCCTTCGGCGACGGGTACGCCGACATCATCCGGCGTGTCCGCGGGATCAGCGGCACGGTCGAATTCCTGGAGGAACTGGTGATCCGGTTCGACTACGGAGAAGCAATCCCCGACCTGGTTCCCGTCGCATCTGCCCCCTCCCCCACGGACGCCCGTCTCGGAGCGCATCGACTCGACCGCGCACTGGTGGTCGGGATGGTCCGCGCGGGCAACGGCTCAGCTCTCACCCGTTCACGCGACGCAGGTGCATCGCTCGCTCCTCGTCCTGCGCGCGTTGACCCACGACGGGACCGGTGGAATCGTCGCGGCCGCCACGACGAGCCTGCCTGAGATGTTCGGGGGAAGCCGGAACTGGGACTACCGCTACGTCTGGCTGCGCGACGCCGCGCTCACCCTGCACGTGCTCCTCGACCACGGGTTCGCCGACGAGGCGGAGGTGTGGCGCCTGTGGCTGCTCCGGGCCATCGCGGGTGATCCGGCGGACGTGCAGATCATGTACGGAATCTCGGGTGAGCGCAGACTGGTCGAGTACGAGGTTCCGTCGCTCCCGGGGTACGAGGGCTCGTCCCCGGTGCGGGCCGGCAATGGCGCTTTCCAGCAATACCAGAGCGATGTGTTCGGCGAGGTGATGATCGCGCTCCAGCGGGCCCGCGAGGCAGGTGTCGAGGAGACAGGGTTCTCCTGGCCGCTCCAACTCGCCCTCATGCAATTCGTCGAGGACAACTGGAGGCGGCCGGACAACGGCATCTGGGAAATCCGCGGGCCAGTGCGGCACTTCACCCATTCCCGGCTCATGGTCTGGGCCGCGTTCGACTGCGCTGTGGCCGCAGTGCGCAAACATGGCTTCGACGGTCCTGTCGACCGCTGGGAGCTGCTGCGCGATGAGGTGCGGGACGAGATCGAGTCGAGCGGCTTCGATGCCGAACTCTGCACCCACACCCAGTACTACGGAAGTGCGAGCGTTGACGCATCTCTGCTCCAGCTCGCGCAGGTCGGCTACATCGCCGCCGATGACCCGCGGATGCTCGGCACCGTGGCGGCGATCGAGGAAGACCTCCTGCGGGATGGGCTTCTGCTGCGGTACCGCACCGAGAACGGGATCGACGGACTCGGCGGCACGGAGCATCCGTTCCTCGCCTGTTCCTTCTGGCTTGTCGAGCAGTATGCACGCAGCGGCCGGCTGACGGACGCAACCGAGCTCATGGACCGCCTGGTGGGCTTCGCCAATGATGTCGGCCTGATGTCCGAGCAGTACGACGTCGCCGGTGCACGGCAGGCGGGTAACACGCCCCAGGCCCTCACCCACCTCACCCTGGTGCGCGCGGCGGACGCCAGTGCCAGCGCATTCGTTGGCACCGAACCGCCGCGGCACGGCTAGATTCGGGGCTGCACCTCAGGCAGGAGGTGCTCCGAGAAGAATTCCTCGATGCGCTTCCACGCGTCGGCACTCGCCTCCGGGTCGGGACCAGCGCCGAGGACCCGGCGAAGCACGGGGCGCAGAGCGGCAGGACCGCTCTCCTCGTCGTTCAGGAAGGCGTGGCCCGCATCCGGGTACTCCTTCACATCGTGAGTGACGCCGAGCCGGGTGAGCGCACTGTCGAGTTTGGCGGCGGCCCCCCTCAGCGAGAGGTCCTTGCCCCCGTAGCTGCCGACGACGGGGCAGGCCCCCGCCAAGGAGTCGAGGTCGCCAGGCAGCCGGCCGTAATTTACCGATGCGGCGTCGTAGCCGTGAGTGGACAGGAGCAACGCGAATCCTCCGCCCATGCAGAACCCGATCACGCCCACCCGCCCGGTGCAGTCTGTGCGGGTGCGCAACGTCGACCGTGCCGACTCGATGTCGGCGAACGCACGCCCCTTCCCAGTCAGGAGCGAGCGGAACGTCGAGCCGAGACACGTGCGCGCCCCACCATCGCTGAACAGGTCGGGGGCGAGCACGAGGAATCCGGCGGAGGCGAGCCTGAAGGCCTGTCGGCGCAGGATGTCGTTGATCCCGAACGCCTCGTGCACCATCACGACGCCGGGCCAGGGTCCGGGGCCCGCTGGCCTCGCGAGCACGCCAGCAAGATGTTCGCTTGTGCCCGGGACCGCGGAGTCGATGTGCACGGCGTCGACCTGGACCTTGTGACGTTCCGCCATGGCGCTCCCCTTCTTGCGCCTGAGCCTAGCCCTGCCACCAGCCCACTGCAGCGCGGATGCCGGGCACAGCCAACACTGCGAAAATGAGGGACATGTCATCCTCCGTGCTCACCGCACGCAATCTGTCCAAACACTACGGAACCGGCGACGCACGTTTCGACGCGCTTCGCGGAATCGACCTCGATATCCGCGAGGGCGAATCCGTCGCGATCGTCGGCAAGAGCGGGTCGGGAAAGTCGACGCTCATGCACATCCTCGCCCTGCTCGACTCGCCGTCGAGCGGCGAGCTGGAGATCGTGGGACAGAACGCGAAGGCGTTGAAGGGGCGCGCACTCAACACGCTGCGCAATGCCACCTTCGGATTCGTGTTCCAGCAGTTTTTTCTCAACTCGCACGCGACCGTGCTCGAGAACGTCATCCTGCCGCTCAAGATCGCGCGCCTCGGATCCCGTGAGCGCAAAGCGAAGGCGCTCGAGACTCTCGCGCTCGTCGAGCTGACCGAGAAGGCGGGGTCGAAGGCGATGGACCTGTCCGGCGGCCAGAAGCAGCGCGTTGTGATCGCCAGGGCCCTCGTGGGCGATCCGCGCATCATCTTCGCGGATGAACCGACCGGCAACCTCGACTCCGCCACGGGCGCCATCATCGAGAACCTGCTCTTCTCGCTCAACCGCGACCGCGGCATCACGCTCGTGATCGTCACGCACGACGACGACCTCGCCGCCCGCGCCGACCGCCGCATCTACCTCAGGGACGGGCGCCTCGTCGGCGAGAGTGACCTGAAGTCCCCGCCTCCTCCGGCCAAGAATGGGGCGACACTCGCATGAGGACCACCGACATCGTCACGACCGCGATCGGCAACAGCTTCCGCAGCCGCCTGCGCACCACCCTCACCGTCCTCGCGATCTTCATCGGCGCATTCACCCTCACGACCACGAACGCGCTTGGAACGGGCGTTAACGAGTACATCGATACCCAGATCACGTCGATCGGCGCCCCGGACGTCATGAACGTCAGCAAGCCGACGCAGGCGAGCGACGCGGGGGATGGCCCCGCCCCCTATGACCCGGATGCCGGAAGCGAGATCGACACGAACGCCGGTCCTCCTGGCACCACGGTGCTCGCCCTCTCCGACGCGGACATCGACGAGATCCGCGCGGTCGAGGGAATCACAGATGCCCAGCCGCTCGTCTCCGTCCGTCCAGACTTCGTCGAGTGGCAGGACAACGGCCGGTTCCAGCTCTCGATCAGCCCGTTCAGTTCCGGGGTCACCCTCGACCTCGCGGCGGGAAGCGGCTTCGACCGGGCCAGCACGGGGTTCGAGATCGTGCTCCCGACGACCTACGTCGACACGCTCGGCTTCGCCAGCGAGACCGCGGCGGTCGGCGAGAGCGTGCGGATCGGCGTGACGGATGCCGTCGGAGAGCAGCACCTGATCGACGCCACGGTCGTCGGCATCCAGAACCCCACGCTTGTCGGCACCGGCGCCAGCACGAACACCGCGCTCACCACCGCACTGTTCGATGCCCAGCGGACGGGGCTCCCCGAGCAGGCGTCCACGGACTACGCCAGCGCGACGGCGAGATTCGACGCCGGCGCCAGCGACGAGGAGATCCAGGCGATCAAGGACCGCCTCGTGGATGCCGGCTTCGCCGGGACCACCGTCGCCGACCAGATCGGCACCTTCCAGAGCGTCGTGGACGGCATCATCCTCGTGCTCAACGCGTTCGCCGTCATCGCGCTCATCGCGGCCGGGTTCGGCATCATCAACACCCTGCTGATGAGCGTCCAGGAGCGAACACGAGAGATCGGGCTCATGAAGGCGATGGGCATGAGCGGGGCGCGCATCTTCGCCCTGTTCAGCACCGAGGCCGTCTTCATCGGGTTCCTGGGCAGCGCGATCGGGGCGGGTGTCGCGATCGCGGTCGGCTCCGTGGTGAGCTCGGTGCTCGCCGACGGCTTCCTGTCCGGGCTCGCTGGTCTGCAGATCCTCACGTTCGCGCCGGCATCCATCGCGAGCGTCTTCGCCCTGGTGATGGGGATCGCGTTCCTCGCGAGCACCCTGCCGGCGTCGCGGGCGGCGCGGCAGAGCCCCATCGACTCGCTGCGGTACGAGTGAGGCGCGGGCGCCCAGCCGCACGGCACTAGCCTGAGGGGATGCGCCAGTTCGCCTCGCTTCGCGCCTCGGCGCGCAGCCCGCTGCTCCAAGTGCTCAAGACATCGGTCGCCGCCGTCTCGGCGTGGCTGCTGTCGAACCTGCTCCTGCAGCAGCCCCTGCCGATCTTTGCCGCCATCGCGGCACTCCTCGTGGTGCAGCCGAGTGTCAACCAGTCGCTCGCGAAGGGGATCGAGCGGAGCATCGGAGTGATCCTCGGGGTCGTGATCGCCTATTCCGCCGGCCTCGCATTCGGCAACGCGAGCTGGGTCGTTCTCGCGGTCATCGTCGTGTCACTGCTCGTCGCCTGGGCGCTCAAGCTGACGCCCGGGTCGTCCAACCAGATTCCGATCAGCGCAATGCTCGTCCTCGTGATCGGCGCGCAGACCCCCGAGTACTCGATCGAACGGATCCTCGAGACGATCATCGGTGCCGGTGCGGGCCTCGTCATCAACGCGCTGATCGTGCCGCCGGTGCTCGTTGCCCCCGCGCGGCTCGCCGTCGGACGTCTGGAGGCGAGCGTCGCCTCCTCGCTGCAGCGACTTTCGGCCGCACTGCGCTCCCCCATCGGCTCGTCCGAGCTCGAGCTGATGATGACCGCGGCACGGGAGCTGCGACCCCTGCAGGCGAAGGCTGCCGAGGAGCTGGACCGTGCCGAGGAGAGCCTCACCTTCAACCCGCGCGGCTCGCGGCACCGGATCACGATCGAGCGGGACCGGGCCCTGCTCGACCGGCTCTCCACGCTCGTCATCCGCGCGATCGGCATGACCCGCGCGCTGCGCGACAACTACGATGCGGCTCTCGTCGAGGATCCGACGGTGTCGCGCATCGCCCTCGAGCTCGACCGTGCCGCCCACGACGTGCGCCTCATGGCCGGGACGACGGTCGGCAGCGCGAGGCCCGCAGGCGTGGCAAGCGAACCCGCCCCGACCACCGCGGAGGTCCCCGCACTCACCGCCCCACTCGTGATCGCCGCCCCGAACCCGAGCAACTGGGTACTTGTCGGTTCACTTCTGGAAGACCTGCGCCGAGTGCGCGAAGAGATCATCGGCGGACCGGATGCCTGAGCTCGCGGCGCCATCGGTGCACACCTACGCCCCGTACCCGGTTGTCAGCGACGCCGCCACGCTCGGGCTCGTCGAGACCCGAGTGGCCGGCGAGCACGGCCACACGGTTGCCCGGCACCGCGCCGTGAGGACGTCGGTGCGGGCCACGATCTTCCTGCACGGCGCCGCCGGAGCGTGGACCACATTCACCCCGCTGCTGCAGGCCGCGGCAGCCGACGGAATCGAGATCGAGAATCCCGTGCTGCTCGACCTTCCCGGTTGGGGCGAGGGCGCCCTCTTCCCCGGCGCCGTCGACCTGTCGGTCGACTCGTTCGGCGCCTTCGTGAAGGACACCGCCGAGGGTCTCGGGTACACGGAGTGGGACATCGTCGGGCACTCGCTGGGCGGATCGATCGCGATGCACATGGCCGCCGCGTACCCCGACCAGGTGCTTTCCGTCGGAATGGTGTCCGGCACCACATTCTCTGTCATTCGCAGCATCGACCACCCCTTCGCGAACTTCCGGGAGGTGCCCGCTTTCGTGATGCTCTGGCGCATCCTGCAGCTTCTCAGCCTCCTCGGGCGCACCGGCCGCCGCATCGTCGTCGGGATCGGCGCAACCCCGATGGCCCGGCTGCTGTTCGCACCGCTGTTCCGGCACGGGTACCGTGTGCACCGATCCGTCACCGACGCGACCGTGCTCGATCTGCATCCGAGGTCCTTCGCGGCGGCCGCCACCGCGACGGCGGGCTACAACGCCCACCACTGGTGGGGGCGCATCGCCTGCCCGGTGATCGCGCTCAAGGGCGACCGGGACATCTTCGTTACCGATGCCGACTTCGATGAGCTCGCGCGGGTGGTGCCGGACAACCGGCGCACGGTAATCGAGGACTGCGGCCACTTCGGGATCATCGAGCACCCGCACGCGGTGCTGGCCGCGCTCGGCTACACAGATCAGTTCTGACCTGACGGTCAGGGGCGATCGAGCCAGGTGAGGCTCGCGAAGTCCTCGGCCGAGAGGCCCAGCGCCGTGGCCGAGTGCGCAACGAGAGTGCGTGCGTCTCCGATCTCGGCACCCGCCCGAACGAAGACGTCGAGGCCGGGCGGGGTCGAGCGGGAGCCGGTCAGCCGCAGCACGAGGATGTCCCGGTCGGCACTGGACCCGACGACGCTCCACTGGCTCCGGCGAAGTCTCCTCCGTCCGAGCCCACGGCGCGCGAAGTCGCTGCCGTTCCAGCGGTCGACACCGAGCTGGTGCTCCCGCCGCCCGTCGGACGAATGCCACGAGACGTCGTCGCCGAGCACGAGCGGAGCATCCGAAATAAGCTCGAAGGCGATGGCAGGCGCGACCCTCTCGTTCGACAGCCACAGCGGTATATTCGTCGCCCGCACCTGCCAGGTGCCCAGAAGCAGAGACACGAGCCGCTGCGAATCTTCCTGCGCGCGGGCTCTGCGGCCCCGCGCGGGCGCTCCCACCATGTCCCCAGTCACAGAACCAACTTAGCGCCGCACGGTCGCGTAGCGTGGAGACATGAGGGCAATTGTCATATCGGACAGCGGTGGTCCCGATGTGCTGGAGGAGCGAGAGCTCCCCGACCCGGACCCCGGGCACGGCGAGGTGCTCATCGCTGTCGCGGCGGCCGGCGTCAACCGGGCAGACGTGGTGCAGCGGCAGGGCGACTACCCTCCTCCCCCCGGTGCGCCTGACTGGCCGGGCCTCGAGGTGTCGGGCACGATCGCCCGACTGGGATCGGGGGTCACGGGCTGGTCGGTTGGTGACCGGGTTTGCGCGCTGCTGTCGGGCGGGGGCTACGCGTCACTCGCCGTCGCCTCCGCGCACCAGCTCCTGCCCGTACCGGAGTCGGTCGACCTGGTCGACGCGGCGGCATTGCCGGAGGTGGTGGCGACGGTCTGGAGCAACCTGTTCCTGCTCGGCGGGCTCCGGGCAGGGGAGACGATTCTCATCCACGGCGGATCGAGTGGCATCGGCACGATGGCCATCCAACTCGCGCGCGCGTTCGGCTGCCGCGTCGCTGTGACGGCCGGGTCGGCGGCGAAGCTCGCCGCATGCGAGCGCCTCGGCGCCGATATTCTCATCGACTACACCACCGAGGATTTCGTCGATTCGCTCGAGCGGGCTACGGATGGCGCGGGAGCCGACGTCATCCTCGACCCGATCGGCGGAGCCTACCTGGACCGCAACATCCGTGCACTCGCCCGCCACGGCAGAGTCATGCTGATCGGCAACCAGGGCGGTGTACCCGCCACATTCGCGATCGGGCGACTGATGGGCAAGTGGGGCAGCATCCACGCCACCAGCCTGCGTACCCGGCCCAACGCGGAGAAGGACGACATCATCGAGAGCGTGCGGGAGAACGTCTGGCCGCTTGTCGCGGCGCGACAGGTGGTGCCCATCGTCGACCGCCGCTTCGCGCTAGCGGATGCCCGGCTCGCGCACGAGCGCCTGGAGTCGTCGGTGCACATTGGGAAGCTGCTGTTGGTCCCATAGCGCCCGCGTCGCGCCACGAATGGGCGACTCACGGACGAAGCCAGCAACCACCCGCATCCACCCACGAGCTGCCCAAATGGGTCACATCAGAGCGCACCGAGGCGACATAAGTGGGCCACTCGCGGGATTGAAGCCAGCAACCACCCGCATCCACCCGCGAGCTGCCCAAAAATGTCGCGCCAGAGCCCACTGAGGCCACGCAAGTGGGCCACTCGCGGGTGGATTCACTAGCAGCACGAGCAGCACGATCCTGGCGGTCACGACGCACCGCACGACCTAGCATTGGGCAATGCCCAACACTGCGGTCGCGCTCCTTCGCTCGACCCACCCCGGACCGGCCGTCGCCGTGACGCTCATCGCGATCGTGCTGGCCGTGGGAGTCGGGCTCGACGGATGGCGCCTCGCGGTTCTCGGCGTCGCCTTCGCCGCGAACCAGGCCTCGGTCGGGCTGTCCAACGATTGGATCGATGCCGAGCGCGACATCGCGGTGGGACGCACCGACAAGCCGGTCGCGCTCGGCTGGGTCACCGCCAGCACCGTGCGGGGTGTCGCGATCGCGACCGCCATTGTCGCGGTGGCCGCAACGGTGCCGCTCGGCTGGAGGGCGACGGTCGCCCACACCGTGTTCATCGCCTCGGCGTGGAGCTACAACGCGTGGCTCAAGCGCACCCCGTTCTCGGTGCTGCCCTACATCGTGAGTTTCGGCCTGCTGCCCGCCGTCGTTACCCTCTCGCTGCCGGAACCGTCCTGGGCGGCCGCGTGGGCGATGGGGCTTGGAGCGCTGCTCGGCGTCGCCGCGCACTTCGCCAACGTGCTGCCCGACCTCGACGACGATCGCGCGACCGGAGTGCGCGGGCTCCCCCACCGCCTCGGATCGCGGCGCACCGGCATCGGCACCTTCGCGGCGCTGCTCGCGGCATCCGTGCTCGCTCTCGTCGGCCCCGGCGAGGTCGACACGATTCAGTGGCTCGGGTTCTCCGCGACCGTGCTCATCGCTGCGGTCGGCGTCTCACTCGTGCTCACGAGGGAGCCCTCACGCCTTCTCTTCCAGTTGATCATCGCCGCCGCGTTCGTGAACGTCGTCCTGCTGGCCACCGCCGGCGCGAGCCTGCTCGCCTGACGCAGGTGCAGCACCGTCCGCGACGGGTACATTGCGGATGCCGATGGCCGACACCACCCCGCCGATGATCAGCAGCACCGCAGTGACGACGAGCCCGCGGTGGAAGCCCTCGAGGTCGAGTTCGCTTCCGACGATGACGCCGAGAAGCGCGATCGCGATGAGTCCCGCGATGCGGGAGAGGGCATTGTTCACGGCCGAGCCGATACCGGCCTGCCGGGAGCTGATCGACCCGAGCACCGCGGCCGTGAGCGGCGCCACCGTGATCGTGAGCCCGAGGCCGAAAACAGAGATGCCGGGCAGCACCGCCGCGAGGTAGTCGGCGGATTCGTCGATCCTCAGCATGAGCAGAAATCCGACGCCGCCGAGGATCGGGCCGATGGTCATGAACAGCCTCGGTCCGAAGCGTCCCGCGAGCGAGCCGAACAGCGGCGACAGCGCGATGTTGGCCACCGTGACGGGCAACAGCGCGGCGCCGGCGAGGGTGGCCGAGTAGCCGGCCGACTGCTGAAGGAAGACCGCGAGCACGAAGGTTCCGAGCGACAGGGCGCCGTAGATGAGCACCGTTGCCACGTTTCCGACGGCGAAGTTGCGAACCCGGAACAGGCCGAGGGGCATCATTGGCGACGGTGCGACCCGCTGGCGGTAGATGAATCCGGCGAACGCGAGAACGCCGATGACGAGCGGCACCCAGATGATCGGGCTGGCGAGGCCGTAGTTGGCCTGCTCGATCAGTGCGAAGACGGGCAGCCCGAGCCCGACAACCCCGAGAACCGCGCCGAGGTAGTCGATCGGCACCCCCGGCATCCGCTCATCGCGCTCCCCCAGCAGAATGAGCAGCCAGAGGGTCACGAGAATCGGCAGCAGGTTGATGGCGAACACGAGCCGCCACGAGGCGAGGTCGACGAAGAGTCCGCCGAGCACCGGGCCGATCAGGAAGGCGGCGCTTGTCCAGCCCGTCCAGAGCCCGATCGCCTTGCCCTGCGCGGGCCCCCGGAAGGTGGAGAGGATGAGCGCGAGCGAACTCGGCACGAGAAGCGCACCGGCGACTCCCTGGAGAGCCCGCGCGACGATGAGGAACTCGCCGGTCGGCGCAAGCGCGCACATGACGGAGGTGATGCCGAAGCCGATGAGCCCGAGGCGGAGCACCAGAATGCGCCCGAACACGTCCGACAGCGACCCCGCGAGCAGTATGAGCGACCCGAGCGTGATGAGGTACGCGTCGACGACCCACTGCTGCAGCGACAGCCCGCCCCCAAGCTCGTCGGTGATCGCCGGGAGGGCGACGTTGATGACCGAACCGTCGAGGAAAGCGACGAACGAGGCGAGCACGGCGATCGCCAGCACAAGTCGTTGGGAGCGGGTCACAGCCGGACCGCGGGTGCTCTGCCAATCATGAGGCCAGCCTAGGCGCGGCCACAGTCATCGAGCCAGCGTTCGCGCGTCTCTGAATCGCCCGGTGTTTCTATAGGCTGGTGCAGCACCTCTCGCCATCGGGGCGAGGCGAGCAAGGAGGGCACGTGGGCATCTTCTCGCCCGGTTTCGGAGGCAAGCGGAGATCGGACGTTCCGGGCCTCCCTCCCGGCCAATACCTCACCGAGAGCTTTCCCGTGCTGTCGGCCGGTGCGACGCCGCGGGTGTCTCTCGACGAGTGGGAATTCTCGATCTCGACCGAGTCGGGTGTGCGGCACCGATGGTCGTGGCAGGATCTCCTCGCCCTCCCGATCGAAGACGTGACCACCGATATCCACTGCGTCACGAGTTGGTCGAAATTCGGGACCGCCTGGCGTGGCGTTTCCCTCGACACCCTGCTCGCCGACGTCGAGACGACCGCCGAGTTTTCGATGGCGTACTCCTACGGTGGCTACACCACCAACGTTCCGCTGGCCGACCTCCGGGGCGGCAAAGCCTGGATCGCGTTCGAATTCGATGGAGTCCCGCTCGAGCCGCAGCACGGCGGGCCAGCACGGCTGCTGGTACCGCACCTCTACTTCTGGAAGAGCGCCAAGTGGGTGCATGGCCTCAACCTCCTCACCGAGGACGGCCCGGGATTCTGGGAGCAGAACGGATATCACATGCGCGGCGACCCGTTCCTCGAGCAGCGCTATTGGTGAGCTGGAGGCCCGCTCTCGTCGTGTCGGAGCGGCGGGAGACGAGTGAGGCCAGAACCCTCGGGCTCGACATCGAGGGGTGGCCGGGACACGTCGCGGGCCAGCATGTGGATGTGCGGCTGACCGCCGAGGACGGCTATACGGCGGTGCGCTCCTACTCGATCTCGTCGTCGTCGCCATCGGGGCGACTCGAGATCACGGTCGACCGCCTCGACGACGGAGAGGTCTCCCCCTACCTCGTCGACCTGCTGAGCGCGGGCGACCGCATCGAGATCCGCGGCCCGTCGGGGGGCTGGTTCGTCTGGAGCCCGGAGACCGCGCCGGCCGCCCCGCCTCGCGCTCTACAACTCATCGGCGGTGGTTCGGGCATCGTGCCGCTCATGTCGATGATCCGCACCCACGCCGAGACCGCAAGCGGCACAGCGTTCCGGCTGCTCTACTCCGTGCGTTCCCCTGCGCTCGCTCTCTACCGCGACGAACTGCTGCGGCTAGAGCGGGACGACGCCGCCCTCCACCTCGAGTGGGCGTACAGCCGCGAGACGCCCGGTGGCTGGCCCACACCTCCGGCACGCCTCGACCGGGAACGAACGGTCGCGGCCGTGTTCCCGCCGGCGGTCGGCGCCGAGATCTACGTGTGCGGGGCGTCCCCGTTCGTCGAGTCGGTCACGCAGTGGCTCGTCGAGGCCGGCCACCTCGCTGACCACATCAAAACCGAACGCTACGGCGGCTGACCCTCAGACGCCCGGGCTGAGCTTCGAGCCCTCGCTCAGAACGTGCCATGTGCGGTTGTGGTAGACGAGTGGGCGCAGACGTTCCGCATCCGCCTCTGGGCTTCCCCGCTCCGGGGTGCGCGCCTCGAGTGCCTCGACGGCAAGCACGGTCGAGGCACCGGCCTCCATGCGGTCGACGACACGCCCCCTGATCCAGACGGGGGCAGCCGTGAAGTAGGGCTCGCCCGTCGGTAGGCGGGACCAGATCGAGGTGTCGGCGAACCTGTCGACACCACTCGTGGCGCCGAGGAGCGCAAGGTCGAGCTGCGCCGCGGTGAGCAGGTGCACGACGACCGTGTCGGCGCGCATGAGCGTCGGGGTGCTCGACGACAGGGCCGAGAGGGAGAACACCAGAAGCGGGGGTTCGGCGCTCACCGAGAAGACCGACGTCGCGGTCAGGGCGACCGGACCGTCGCCGGCATCCGCGGTGATGAGCGCGACCCCGGCCGGATGCGTGCGGAAGGCTGCCTTGAATTCCTCCGGCCCCAGCACGCTCTGGCCGTCGTCGAGCACGTGGATGCGGCCCGTTGTCGCTCCGGCGTCATCCGGCTCGGCGTGCTCTGTTGAATCCCGGCGTTCCATGCTGGCTCCTTCGTCCCGGCTGGTCACGACATCCCGACCGACGTGACCCTGACGACTGCAACGCCTGCCGCGTTGGATTCTTCCAGATCCACGATCGCCGTGATCGACCAGTCATGGTCGCCCTCGGGATCGGCGAGGATCTGCCTCACCGTCCACTCGGTCGGCCCCTCCTCGACGACGAGCATCGCCGACCCGCGGGCGTCGCTGTGCGTGCCGATCTGATCGTGCAGGTCGAAATAGGGGTCGAGCGCGTCGGCCCAGGCATCCGCGTCGAATCCGGATGCCGCATCGAGCTCGCCGAGGTCGGCCCAGCGTTCGAGTGCGGCGAGCTGCACCCGCCGGAACATCTCGTTGCGCACCAGAACCCGGAAGGCGCGTGCGTTGCCGGTGACGCCTTTGGGCGTCGGTGGGAGGACGGGAGCATCGGGGTCGTCTCTGGGAGTCAGGCTCGTCATCGCCTCCCACTCGTCGAGCAGGCTCGAGTCGACCTGCCGCACGAGCTCGCCGAGCCACTCGATGATGTCGATGAGCTCTTCGGTCTTGACCTCGTTCGGGATCGTCTGGCGCGCAGCCCGGTAGGCGTCTGAGAGGTAGCGCAGGACGAGCCCCTCGGACCGGGCGAGCTTGTAGAAGTTGATGTAGTCGACGAATGTCATCGCCCGCTCGTAGAGGTCACGAACGACCGACTTCGGGCGGAGCTCAAAGTCGCCGATCCACGGCTGCGATCGGCTGTAGGTGTGGAACGCCTCGCCGAGCAGCTCCTCGAGCGGCTTCGGATGCGTGATCGACTCGAGCAGCTCCATCCGCTGGTCGTACTCGATGCCCTCGGCCTTCATCGCGGCGACGGCCTCGCCGCGGGCGATGAACTGCTGCTGCGAAATAACCGGGCGCGGGTCGTCGAGGGTGGATTCGAGCACGGAGATCATGTCGAGCGCGTAGGTCGGCGAGTCCTGCTCGAGGAGGTCGAAGACCGCAAGCGCGAACGGCGACAGCGGCTGGTTGAGGGCGAAGTTCGGCTGCAGGTCGACCGTGAGGCGGATGCTGGCCTGCCCGCCGATGCCGCCGCCGACCTGCTCGACAATCTCGGCTGTGCGGAGCGTGCGGTAGATCGCGAGCGCCTGGCGGGCAAGAGCGAGCTGCCGCTTGTGCGGTTCGTGGTTGTCGAAAAGGAGGTCGCGCACGATCTGGAACGAGTCGCCGCCGCGACCGATGATGTTGAGCAGCATCGAGTGCGTGACCTGCATGCTCGAGGTGAGCGTCTCAGGGTCCGCCGCAATAAGACGCTGGAAGCTCGGCTCGCCCCAGGAGACGAACCCCTCTGGGGCCCGCTTGCGCACGACGCGCTTGAGCTTCTTGGCGTCGTCGCCCGCCCGCGCGACCAGCCGCGCGTTCTCCACCTCGTGGTCCGGCGCCTGTCCCGACACCGTGCCGGCGGTGTCGAAGCCCGCCCGGCCGGCGCGCCCGGCAACCTGGTGGAACTCGCGGGCGCTGAGCTGTCGCATCCTGGTTCCGTCGAACTTCGTGAGGGCGGTGAGCAGCACGGTGCGGATGGGGACGTTGATGCCGACGCCGAGGGTGTCGGTGCCGCAGATGACGCGCAGGAGCCCCTGCTGGGCGAGCTGCTCGACGAGCCGACGGTACTTCGGGAGCATCCCGGCATGGTGCACACCGATCCCCGCGCGCACGAGTCGGCTGAGGGTCTTGCCGAAGCTCGTCGTGAACCGGAACCCGCCGATCTCCTCTGCGATGCGGTCGCGCTGCTCGCGCGTGGCGACCTTGATGCTCGTGAGCGCTTGGGCGCGCTCGAGCGCCGCCGCCTGCGAGAAGTGCACGATGTAGATCGGCGCCTGTCCGGTCGACATCAGCTCCTCGACGGTCTCCTGCACCGGGGTCGTCTCGTAGTGGTAGTGCAGCGGAACGGGGCGCTCGACCCCCGTGATGACGGCCGTGTCGCGATCGGTGCGCGCACTGAGGTCGGACGACAGCCAGCTGACGTCGCCGAGCGTCGCCGACATCAGCACGAACTGCACACGCGGCAGGGTCAACAGCGGAACCTGCCAGGCCCAGCCGCGCTGGGGGTCCGAGTAGAAGTGGAACTCGTCCATGACGACCTGGTCGACATCGCTGTCCGCTCCATGGCGCAGCGCGAGGTTGGCGAGGATCTCGGCAGTGCAGCAGATGATCGGAGCGTCGGGGTTGACCGAGGAGTCGCCCGTGACCATTCCCACGTTCTCCGCGCCGAAGACATCGACGAGGGCGAAGAACTTCTCCGACACGAGCGCCTTGATCGGCGCGGTGTAGTAGCTGCGCTTACCGTCGGCGAGGGCCGCGAAGTGCGCCCCGATGGCCACGAGCGACTTGCCGGTGCCGGTGGGGGTGCTCAGGATGACGTTGGCACCGGAGACGATCTCAATGAGGGCCTCGGACTGCGCCGGGTAGAGGTCGAGACCACGCTCGCCCGCCCACTCCTCGAAGGCCGCGTAGACGGCATCCGGGTCGAAGGTCCGCGGCGCCCGTGCGAGCAGCGGCTCAGTCATTCGCGTGCCCGTCGGCGGTGAGCTGCCACGCGCTGTGCACGTAATCCCAGAAACCCGCGACGTCGAGCTCGACCGGAACGATCGCGTTGGGGGCGGAAGAAGTGAAATCGACGACTGTCATGCCTGAGGTGTGATGCCCCTGGGTCTCGACCTCCACTCGCGCCGGGCGCGACTGGAACAGCTCGGGCCGCGCGATGTAGGCGACGGCGCAGACGTCGTGCACGGCTTGGCCCGACCAGTCGGCGTCGTTCGGGTCGACCCAGAAGGTCGCAAGCGGCACCACGAGGTCGACGCCGAGCGGCCCCAGGTGCCGCATCCGGTCGACGACCTGGGGTGTCACAATCGCCTGGAGGGTGAGGTCGAGGCCGATCATCACGACCTGCCAGCCGGCCGCGAAGACCACTGCGGCGGCCTCCGGGTCTGCGTAGATGTTGAATTCGGCGGCGACTGTCGCGTTGCCGCGGGTGAACGATCCACCCATGATCACGAACGAGGCCGCCCACTCCACGACTCTCGGCTCTCGGGCAAGCGCCAGGGCGATGTTGGTGAGCGGACCGGTCGCGACGAGGTGCACCTCGCCGGGCGCCGCGCGGAGCGTCTCGATAATGACGTCGACGGCGTGCCGGTCGGATGCGGGAAGCGTGGCCGCGGGCAGCCGCACGGTGCCGAGTCCAGCCTCGCCGTGAACGTGGGCGGCGTTCTCGGCATCCCGCACGAGCGGCTGCGCGGCACCCGCGGCAATCGGCACGTCGACAAAGCCGAGGTACTCCCGCAACACACGCGCATTCCTGGTGGTACTCACGAGATCGACGTTTCCGCCCACTGTGGTGACCGCGACAAGCTCAAGGTCGGGGTCGCTGTGCGCGAGGAGCAGCGCGAGGGCGTCGTCGAGCCCGGGATCGCAGTCGAGCAGGAGCTTCGTTCTGGCCATGTGTCCACCGTGCCACAGTCGCGTGCCCGCATCGCGCCATTCCCGGAATGCGGGTCCGCACCAGCACGGGACGGGCCACAGGCGGGGCGGGTACAATTCACTGTGACTTCGCAGCCTGAAACGACGCTCGAGACGCCGGGCGGAATCGACCCCGGCGACCTCGCCCTCACCCTGAGCGTGCTCGCCCAGCTCGACAACCTCGACGAGGAGCACCCCGACTTCATCGCCATCCGGCGGGCGACCGCGCGGATGTTCAAATCGGTGAAGAAGAACCGCCGGCTGGAGAAGCGTGCGGTCATCGCCGACGCCGACCGTGCCGTCGTCGCCGCGACGGCGACGGGCGCGCCAGATCGGATCGACGACGAGACACGCGGCATCCCTCTCGCCGTCACCACCGGTGTGGTGACGCCGGGCGTGCTCATCAAGTCCCGGCCGTGCTACATCTGCAAGCAGCGCTATACCCGGGTCGACTCCTTCTACCACCAGCTGTGCCCCGACTGCGCGGCGCTGAGCCACGCGAAGCGGGATGCCCGAACCGACCTGTCCGGACGGTCGGCGCTTCTCACCGGGGGGCGGGCGAAGATCGGCATGCACATCGCCCTGCGGCTGCTGCGCGATGGCGCCCACACGACAATCACCACGCGGTTCCCGCGCGATGCCGTGCGCCGCTTCTCTGGGCTGCCCGATTCCGCAGATTGGCTGCACCGTCTGCGGATCGTCGGCATCGACCTTCGTGACCCGGCCCAGGTCATCGGACTGACCGACTCGATGATCGCGGCGGGCCCCCTCGACATCCTCATCAACAATGCCGCCCAGACGGTGCGCCGCTCCCCCGGCTCCTACGCGCCCCTCGCCGAGGCGGAGTCCTCGCCGCTCCCCGACGGCGACCTGCCAGAACTCCTGACCTTCGGTCACACCAACGACGCCCACCCCCACGCGCTGGCCGCGTCGGTCGGCGCACACCCGATCCTCTCCGGTGCCGGTGGCCTGAGCGCGGCAGACCTCACCTCGCTGGCCATGGCAGCCGGATCATCGTCGCTCCAGCGACTCGCCGCTGGCACCGCGATCGATGCGGGCGGTCTGGTGCCCGACCACCACGACTCCAACAGCTGGACCCAGTTCGTTGATGGTGTCGACCCACTCGAGATGCTCGAGGTGCAGCTCGCGAACGTCACCGCACCGTTCCTGCTCGTAAGCCGCCTACGCCCCGCGATGGCCGCGGCGGCCGCCGACCGCACATATGTGGTCAACGTCTCAGCGATGGAGGGGCAATTCGGGCGCGGGTACAAGGGCCCCGGCCACCCGCACACGAACATGGCGAAGGCCGCACTCAACATGCTGACCCGCACGAGCGCCAAAGAGATGTTCGAGACGGACGGCATTCTGATGACGAGCGTGGACACCGGCTGGATCACCGACGAGCGCCCACATCCGACCAAGGTGCGCCTGGCTGAAGAGGGTTTTCACGCCCCCCTCGACCTCGTCGACGGCGCCGCACGGGTCTACGACCCGATCGTGCAGGGTGAGCTCGGAAACGACCAGTACGGCGTCTTCCTCAAGGACTACACGACCGCAGCCTGGTGAGCCATCGCCCGGCTACCGGGCAGCTCACGCACCCGGTACGAACAGTGCGACGACCAACGCGATGAAGATCAGCACGAACAGCGCCGGTGTCACGATCCGCACAATATTGACCCACGGCCCCGCGGCGATCACCGCAGTGCCCAGCGCGCTGGTCGCCCCGATCCGTTTGAGGTCGGCGACGACGGCCCCGCCCTCGTTGGCCGACGCGATCTGCGCGGCCGCACCGAGAATACCGGTGGCGAGCAGGATGCCCGCGGCGGCGAGCCGCACGGCGAGCGGGGCATCGGCGAGTCCGAACTGCAGGAGCGCGATCGTCGACGTGAGCAGGAAGATCGGCCCGAGCTGGGCAGAGATGATGTGGCGCCGCGCTGAGGCCCAGTGTGCGACGAGATCCTGCTCGGTCATGCGGTGTCCTTTGTCTCGCCCTGGCGGCGGTGTCGAATACTCCTCCAGCGTACGATGTCCTTATTGACGGAGGACAACGACACGGCGAGGTGTTCCTCTCGAGACGGCAAGTTCTCTTGTGCAACGGCGAAGGGCATCAGATGGGCAAACTCTTGTACGGCATGTCGGGTGTGGAGATCGGCTTCGACGACCGGGTTCTTGCACACCTCCAAGTCGTCATCGGAGCTAAGCTGCGGCGCGGTGAGAGCTTCTACTTCTCGTGGCGGGACGACCCCAACGTCGGGGACGGCCGCAGCACAATCTGGCTCAGCGAATCCATCCCCCTCTATTTCAAGTACAGCGGCGGGAAGATGCCGGCGCTCAACCGTGAATGGGTCGAGACTCTCCTGGCATCCTCGAATAGCGGGCAGGGACTCCAGCTGAGCTCGGAAATCCGACCGGGTGGCGCAGTAGCCGGAAGCTGACTCCCAAGCGACGAATCGAAGGGCTTTCTCACATGAAGCGAATCTTTTATGCAGGCGGATCTGTCGTTACCGGTGATCGCACCGCCGATGCGGTGCTCAGATACGCCCAGGCCCTCGCGCAGCGCGAGGCCTCTGACATCATTGACATCCCCATCTTCGCGGCGGGGGGAATCTCGGGCCGGGCACAGCTGCTCGTCGGGCCCGCCAGCCAGCTTCTCATCGCTACAGAAATTCCCCGTCACTCGGAGTTCGACGACGACGTGTTCCTGCAGACTATCGAGGACAAGATGGAGTGGCTCCTACGGTCGAAGGGTCAGCCGATCGACGCGGACGACTTCGGCGGGGAGGAGGAGGGCACGGCCGATTAGGACCGTCTCTGCTTCGGGCGCCCCGCGTGTAACTGATCCGATCGGACGGTACAAGGCCTTGCCGATGACCGTCCCCGTGAGCTTATGCTCGTCCGAATTGCAGGACAAGGAGAAGCCACATGTCAGTCACGACGAGTCTTCGTCCGCAGGTTGCGGACATCGAATTCCACCCACTATCAGCGACAGAATGGCGTGTATCCGACCGGCGATACCCACGCCAGAGTATCGACGCTCTTCTGGGCTTCGTTGCTCGTCAGGGCAATCACTACTACGCGACACGAATGCACCACCCGCTCGAGGCGGCTCCCTTCACGTCGCTCGACGACGTGGCGTACTACTTCGCATCAAGTAGCCCCACCTGATCGCAATCCAGCCGTTTTGAGAGTCCCAGGGGGTACTCTTTCGCCAGGAGGCGCCTTCTCGACATTGAGACACAACGGGCGATGCGATGGACAGGGAATCGAATTCCGCGACACGGGATCCCATCCGTGCTGCTGGCGATCCAGATTCCATCGGAGAGGGGCGTCCCGACATCCGCGCCGCGCATCGACTGCACGGGCTGATAATCGCCGTCGGGGCCAGTCTTGTGCTGTGGGGCGTAATCGTCGCTGTGGTGTGGCTGATCGGCACCGCGCTAACCTGAGCTGGCCTGCACGAAGGACCACCGGGCTGACCTGGGGCCCAGCGGAGAGTAGACACCCGAACCAGAACAGAGGTGCGACGTGGCCAGCGATATTACGCGAGAGACGCCGACCGACAGGCCGGCACCGGACGATCCTCGCAAGCCCGATTCTCCTGACGACATCGCGAAGCCATCGTGGAAGTATGTCGTCGGGAAGACGCTGCGCGAGTTCACGAGTGACGGGTGCATCGACATCGCTGCGGCGCTCACCTATTTCGCGGTGCTCGCCCTGTTCCCTGCCCTCATCGCGCTTGTGTCGCTGCTCGGCGTTATCGGCCAGGGCGGGGCGATGGCATCGCTTCTCGACGTGTTCGCCGAAATCGCTCCCGAGTCGGTCGTCGAGGTCATCCGGGGCCCGCTCGAGGACTTCGCCTCCTCCCCTGCGGCCGGATTCGCTCTCGTGTCGGGAATCTTGGTCGCAATCTGGGCCGCGTCCGGCTATGTCAGCGCATTCAGCCGCGCGATGAACCGGGTCTACGAGATCGAGGAGGGCCGCCCCGTCTGGAAGCTCAAGCCTCTGCAACTTCTCGTGACCCTCATCGGGATCGCGCTCATGCTCGTGATCGCAGTCATCCTCGCTGTCTCCGGCCCCGTCGCGGAGGTCGTCGGAAGCGCGCTGGGGATCGGGGGGACGACCCGATTCGTCTGGTCGATCCTCAAGTGGCC
Source organism: Marisediminicola antarctica (assembly GCF_009930795.1). Classification (GTDB taxonomy): domain Bacteria; phylum Actinomycetota; class Actinomycetes; order Actinomycetales; family Microbacteriaceae; genus Marisediminicola; species Marisediminicola antarctica. Next base: position 1,933,629 of record NZ_CP017146.1, on the reverse strand, counting down.
GGTGCTGCTGGCGATCGTCGTGGTGATGGTCGCGATCCTGTACTACGCGACGCCGAACGCCAAACAACCGAAACTCCGCTGGATGAGCATGGGCGCCTTCATCGCCCTGCTGATGCTTACAATCGCTTCGCTGCTGTTCGGCGTCTATGTTTCGAACTTCTCGAACTACGACCGCACCTTCGGATCGCTTGCGGGTGTCGTCGTATTCCTGCTGTGGCTCTGGATCGCAAACCTCGCCCTCCTCTTCGGCGCCGAATTCAACGCCGAACTCGAACGCAGCCGGCAGCTCCAAGCGGGGATCGCTGCGGAAGAGACAATCCAGCTGCCTCCGCGCAGCGTCTCCAAGAGCAAGAAGACCAGGACGAAGGAGTTGCAGGACATCGAGACCGGTCGACGGTTGCGTGAAAGGGCCGATCGGATACGAGAAAAAACCCCCGGAAGCTAGAAGCTTCCGGGGGTTTGCGGGTGGATCCAAGGGGATTCGAACCCCTGACCCCCTGTTGTTTTCATCGGGTTTGAGGTTCGCCTATCTCGAACCGGCAGTTCGAACTTTCTTGGACAAAGTACTGGTCAATCGGCTTTTTCCAAAACCAACCTTCCATGTCGCGATCACGATTCGCGACAGCGGACACGTCACCGCCCTGGAGACGATCGCCCTGGCCGCCGCGCCTCCCGGCCGGCCGCACCGGAAGGAGGAACGCATTCCACAGGGCACCGCGGCCCGCCGCGCCGCGATGGCGCTGACTGGCACCGCCGAACCCACCACCGTGATCAGCCTGGCCGCTTACCCCGTGACCACGGCGACGCCCGCGAGCGTATATCAGCAGCTGCGCGGCCACCTCGCCGAGCTCAAGCTCGCCGACGCCTCCGATGCCCTGCCCCGCGTCCTCGACCACGCCCAAGCCGAGGGCTGGAGTCTCACCCACGCCCTCGAGCGCCTGCTCTCCATCGAGGTCACCGCGACCGACGCCCGCCGCCTCTCGGGGCGGTTCCGCTTCGCGAACCTCCCCACCGGCGCCACCCTCGACGACTTCGACCTCGACGCCGCCTCCGGCATCGACCGCAACCTGCTCGCCAAGCTCGGCACCTGCCGCTACCTCGAGACCGCGACCAACGTGCTCCTAATAGGGCCGCCTGGAGTCGGGAAGACCCATACCGCGACCGGCCTCGGCCATGCCGCCGTGACGGCTGGCTACCGCACCTACTTCACCTCCGCCGCCGACCTCGCCGCACGCTGCCACCGCGCCGCGACCGAGGGAAAATGGGGCACGATGATGCGATCCTTCGCCGGCCCGACGCTGCTCGTGATCGACCTATGCCGAGCTCGCGATTATGTCGAGGTCGCTGAGGGGTGGTGCTTGGGCGGCCTGATATCGCGCGGCTCCGGGACTGGGACCGCGTGCTGGGGCTCGGCATAGTTACAGGCTCTCGAGGAAGGCGAGCACCTTGTCTGTGGGACGGTAGCGGCCGGGTCGCGCAGATGCGGGCGTGGTAAGAGCGAGGGCTTTCTCCTTGATGCTGATGTCGGCGTGGAGGTAGGCGTCGGTGGATCGGACTCCGGCGTGGCCGAGCCAGAGCGCAATCACGGAGGTATCGACGCCGGCCTGCAGCAGGGTCATCGCGCAGGTGTGTCGGAGCACGTGCGGGTGGATCTGCTTGCCCCGTAGCGTGGGGCATCGCAGTGCGGCGGTCGCGGCGTGCGTGCTGATCCTGAGTGCGACGGCATCGCGGCTGAGTCGCCGCCCGGTCCGGGTCGGGAACAACGGTTGGTCCGGCGCTCCGGCCCGCTCGGCGAGCCACGGTCGCAGGAGCGCCTCGACGGGTCGGGTGAGTGGGACGGCGCGTTGCTTGCGACCTTTGCCTTCGCAGCGGACGTTCGCGCCGACGCCGAGGGTTACATCGGCGCAGTTCAGGCTGGTCAGTTCGGAGACGCGCAGGCCGGTCTGGATGGCCAAGAGCATCAGCGCTCTGTCTCGTCGTCCTTCCCATCGGGTCTGGTCGGGTGCGGCGATGAGAGCGTCGATCTCGGGCGGGGTCAGGTAGGTCACGACGCGTTTGTCGAACCGTTTCGGCGGGATGGCCAGGACTCGCTGGATCAGGAGTGCGTGTTCGGGGTGACGCAAGGCGGCGTAGGAGAACAGCGACCGGATCGCGGTCAGGCGAACATTGCGGGTCCGGACGCTGTTATTCCGCTCGTCCTCGAGGTGGTTGAGGAACTTGCTGATCATCGCCGCGTCCAGGTCGTCCCAGTCCAGTTGCGAGGGCGGTCTGCCGGTCGTGCGGTGCACGAATCCGAGCAACAATCGCATCGTGTCGCGGTAGGCGGCGATCGTGCGCGGGCTGGCCTGGCGCTGCTGGGCGAGCCTGTCGGTGAAGAACATCTGCAGCGTCGGCGCGATCAGGGTCATGAGCGGGCCGCCGACCACGCGGTGTCCTGACGTGCCGCGGCCAGGGCGAGCAGTTCCGGGGTGGCCGACAGATACCAATAGGTGGATGCGGGTTCGCGATGGCCGAGATAGGTGGAGAGCGCGGGGAGCTTGGCTTGGATGTCCTGACCGTCGCGATACCAGCCCAACAGGGTGCGGACCGCGAACGTGTGACGCAGGTCGTGCAGCCTGGGCGGCGACGATGACCCGATCCCGACGCCCGCGTCGACGACCAGCCGCCGGAACGTCTGGCTGACGACGGCGTAGCTCAGCCGATTACGGGTCAGGGACACGAAGAAGCTCGGCTCCTTCGGCCGCGGTTGCAGCTCGTCGCGAAGCGCGGCGTGCGTAGCCAGCGCCTCCATGACACTGCCGTGCAGGGGAATCAGGCGGGATTTCCCGAACTTCGACTCTCGGATCAGCAGCACGCCCTCGGCCCAGTCGATATCGCTGCGGTCGAGTTTGATCGCCTCCCCGATCCGGAGCCCGCTGACAGCCAGCAAACCGATCAGAGTGTCGTAGGTCGCCGCCCGCAGCGGCGAGACGATGGAGCAGCGGGCCTGGCTGATCACGGCGTCGATGTCAGCTGGGGAGTAGATGAACGGTGGGCGCCAGCGCTGCCGGTGCGGCATCAGTCCCAGCGGTGGAATCTCGGTGTTCGGGTGGATGCCAGCCAGGTAGCGGGCGAAGCCCCGGGCGGCGGTCATCCGCCGCGGCCCGACCGACGCCCCTCGCCCCGTCGCCGATTGCTGCGCCCAGGCCAGCGCCGCCTCGATCGTCACCGTCGAGGATCTGTGGGCGTTGAGGTAGGAGACGAATCCCGGCAGCAACCATCGGGCTTCGGCCAGTTCATGCCCCAGCGACAGGCGCAACTGAAGGTAGTCCGCGAGGTCCTGCTCCAGCGTGCTCACCGCCGGACTCCCGGCCACGGCTGCGCGACCTCACGCAGAGTGCGCAGGTCGACCTTGGCGTAGAGGGCAGTTGTGGCGAGATCCTGGTGGCGCAGGACCTGGCTGATCGCAATCAGACCGGCCCCCTTGCGGAGCATCTCACCGGCCAGCGCGTGCCGGAGCCGGTGTGGCCCAACCCTCGGCAGGCCAGCACGCTTGCAGGCCCGCTCGACAACATCACCGACCAGGTCGGCGCGAACCGGACGGCACGGGGCACGGCAGGTCAAGAACACATGGACGGCATCGGCAGGGTTCCGACCGGACAACAAATAGGCCACCAAGGCTTCGCCGACCTCGGCGGGCAACGGCAACCGGTCGTGCCGGCGGCCCTTCCCACGGACCAGGATCTCACCAGCCCGCCAGTCCACGTCGCCCAGTTGCAGACGCGCGACCTCGATCGACCGTAACCCGAGCCGTGCGACCAGCATCATCATCGCGAAGTCTCGGACACCGACCACCGTGCTGCGGTCGCAGCCATCAAGCAGCAACTGGACGTCCGCTGACGCCATCGCCGGTGGCGGCAGCGTCGCCAAACGCCATCCACCCACCGGGGGAACCGCAGCCCCCAGCTGCAACGGCGTGATCTGCTCCAGGTAGAGGAAACGCAGGATCGAACGCAGCTCCGCAACCCGGCCCTTCGCCGACCCCGCCGACACCCGAGCGCATTCCCGCAGCAAGAACGCATTCACGTCCGCCCCCGTCAACACCGACGTGTCGAAGACGCCCCCGGTCGAGGACTCCTCCAGGAAACGCCGCGCAGCCTTCTCGTAGCGCAGCACCGTTCCTGGTGCCAGGCCTCGCTCCCGGATCAACCACGACCGGTAGGAGCTGAGCAGTGCTCCCAACGGCGACATCACCGGGGTCGGCTGCGCCACGATGCCCGCCTCGCGCAGGTAACTCAACAGCGGCACCATCGCACGAGGACCTGGGATCCTCCGCCGCCCAGCAGCTCGCCGGGCCGACAGGAACATCCCTATCCGCTCCTCGTTCAGATGCTCAGCAGTGAGCCCCTCTGCAGAGAGCCACGAACCGACCTGGCCGAGGTCCTTAAGCATGTTCCTGATCGTGCCCGTCGTGTAGCCCTGGCACGCCAACCACGCCTGATAGCCCTCGACGTGCGGCCGCAGCTGACCAGCCTTCCTTCTCGTTCCCGCCATCACCATCGCCTCCTTCGCGGAAGCACCCTGCTCCCGCATCGAGACTCCTCGCAACACGCAACTATGCCGAGCCCCAGCACGCGGTCCCAGTCCCAGAGCCGCGCGATATCAGGCCGCCCAAGCACCACCCCTCAGCGACCTCGACATAATCGCGGGCTCGGCATAGGTCGATCTATGCGGATGTCCGCATAGATCGACGAGCTCGGCTACCTGCCTCTGCCCGCCGAGGCCGCCTCAGCGCTATTCCAAGTCATCAACCAGCGCTACCTGAAAACGTCGATCGTGATCAGCACGAACCGGCCCGTCGGCGCCTGGGGCGAGATCCTCGGCGACACCACCGTCGCCGCCGCGATTCTCGACCGGCTACTCGACCGATCCGTCGTCGTCACCCTCGACGGCGGCTCCTACCGGCTCCGCAACCACGCCGCCCAATCCAACGAACTCCGCCGCGTGACAACGGTCACAAAGTTCCGTTAACCTAACCCCGCGACCTGGGGAGCTTCGATGAGCAAGACTGGGGAATTTCGCTGAGCGCCGTCAGCGCTCCCCGGCGACGACCGCGACACCAGCACCCCGCGGGCGCTTGCCTCGACCCTTCGTGAATACGCGCTCGGCGACACCCTCGACGCCGATCAAAAAGCCCTCGTAACGGGATGGCTGACCGGCACAACAACAGGAGACAACCTCGTGCGGGCCAACCTTCCTGCAGACTGGATCGTGGGCGACAAGTCGGGAGCTGGCGGATACGGCACCCGCAACGACATCGCTCTCGTGTACCCAACCGACTCCGCGCCGATCGTGATCGCTGTGCTGTCCAGCCGCGCGCAAGTCGACGCGGACTACGACGACAGGTTGATCGCCGAGGCCGCGGCGGCAGCGATCGCCGCCCTCGGGCTCTAGCTCCGGCGGAGGTTGACAGCTAGCAGCTCCGACACGTCAGACGAGATTCGCGATTGGTGATGGTCAGGCGCCGGCTGTTCGAACCTCGGCTCGGCTAGTTTCGGTCTCTAGACACTCGGGCACGATGATTAGTCAGCGCTGCGCCGCATTCCAGAGCGTCTCGAACCTCTGAGTAAGGCTGCTCGCCAGCGAGGCACTCCGGATGGCTGCGCTCACGTCATCGGACGAAGCGAACGAGCCAGCAGACCAGTTGTGAGACCCGATCACCACTGTGTGGGAGTCCAGGACGAGATACTTTGAGTGCAGCAGTCGGTCAGACGGGTCGTATCGGGCTGGCACTCCCCCGGCCTCTAGCAGTCGACGCGCGGCGGTGTTGATGACCGTAGAGTTATAGGGGTCATCTGGTCTGTCCTGGTCGAGGAGGACGCGGACGGCAACGCCGCGTTGGCTCGCCGCGAGGAGTGCGTCGATCATCGGCCGGGTGTGGACGCCGACCGCAACGTGGAACATGCACATGTCGATCGACGTAGTCGTTCCCGCCAGCAGGTCGGGTAGCGCAGAGAGGTAATCCTCGTCGATGAGTGCGGCCGTCCAGTCGCAGTTGAACCATCCCATCGTGTCGATGAGTCCGCGTGACACGGGCATCGCGCGACGATTGCGATGGGCGGGTGAAGGGTGGTTCGCGACGACCGCCAACAGCGCGCCGAGCGTGCCTTTGACAGGGTCGCCTCCGGCAAGGAATCCGCCAACGCGAGCTGCCACGACGAACGCGTCGACGCCGCCCAGTTGTGCGGTGTTCTCATTTGCTGCGGATTGCGACAGGTGAAACGAGAGCACGCCGCGGAGTCGACGAGCCGAGTCCTCCCCAAATCCGCCCACCCGTCGAGAGAGGTCCTCGAGATCGTGAAACGAGCCGCTCGCGTTCCGCTCAGCTACGATCCGATTGGCGGTGGCGGGACCGATGATCGGCAGGACCGCGAGTTCGGCCGCCGAGCACCAATTCACCGGTACCACCCGGGCGGCGACTGCCTCCGAGTGAAATGGCAGGGCACTGTCAACGAACGCCACGCCCGAAAGCGATACGTTCCTCGGAAGCACTCGTGCGAGGTACGTTGTCGCAACGTCGCGGAGCAGTCGGTCCGCGAGATCCGCTTCGACCCACTCGTAGTCAGAGATCGGAACACCGCCCGCAACCTCGAACATTCGGGCGAGGATGATTCGACAGCCGCTCTTGTCGGCAATCGGTGCAGATCCGCAGCCCGCCGACAGGTCATCCAGCAGCTGGTCCGTGGCGAGATCGGCCCACGCCCACCTATACACGGTTGCCTCGGTCGGCCCGCCGCCATTGCTCTTCGAACTTCTCCTGGAGGATGCCGGCCATCCCGGCGGAGTCGATCAGCACGCTGTCTTGGACCTGTGCCCCTGAGAACGACCCTGGGCTCCAGTTGTGCGACCCCAGCAGTGAGAGTTCATCGCAGACGAGGAACTTCGCATGGCTGCCCCTTTGGGGGGTGGCGAGCAACCAGCGAACCGCTACGCCCTCGGAACGCAGGATTGCTTCCGCGTCCACGGCTGTCGCGGCGATCTGAAAATTCTCCCGAGAACCACCGAGGATCACGCGTGTGTCAACGCCACGCCAGGACGCATTCGCGAGCGCATCGACAATATCCCCAAGGCCACGCTGGGTCTGCTCGAGAAGGTCGGCGATGAAGATGCTCGCCAGACACCGCTGGCGAGCACGCTCGATCATCTCCGCCGCGGCAGTCGAGTAGATCCCATCCGCGACGAGCGCAGCCCGATTCGGGCCAGTTACGATCTGCGGCATTGACACCCGCCTCATTCCGTAGTGATTCCAAGACCGTTCAGGGCCGATGTATGCGCACGAGCCAACAGTCTGATGGTCGGGGGGACCCCATGCCTTACTCGCTCGACACGCGCCTGACGCTCACGCAGGGCAATCTTGAACCGGACCTGCCGAGGCGTCTTCGGAACAGGGAGCGCAGCTACCAACGCATCTAGGAAGTTCTGTTGCGCATCGAGGGCAACGCCGCGATGTTGAAAGTGCTGCCACGCTCGACGGCGTTTCTCAGCGACGACAAACTCGGTCTCTTCAGCCGCAGTCAAGGGACGCATCCGGTTTCCCTACCCTTCGCTCGAGACCCACGGGTAACTCGGCATGTCGCTTGGCGCACCTGATTCCGTGGGGTTCTGACACCCCTGCACCAGGTCCTCCAGCGCCTGATAACCGGCGCCTGCCGCCATGAGCTCCTCCAACAGGTCGGGGTCGTTCCAACCCATCTGGTCCATGCTCGCGTGAAGACCTTCATGGATCGCAACGTTCAGGGCGTCGCTAGCGTCACCTTCGAATATGTCGGGATTCAGGTGAATTGTGTCGTCGTTGCGGGTGTAGACGCCCGCCGCGTCCTCGTATCCCGCCGGCATCTGATCGCTCCAGTTCGGCGCGTCAAAACCCCACGACTCGAGCAGTTCGTCAACGAAGCCTCGCACGTCGTCGACTCGGCCGGAGTTCGGCCCCGCGTCGTCCCAGCCATCCAGCACATCACAGACGCCCATGCCACAGATTGTTCTCCTCAGGCGGCCCGAAAGGAAGGGGCAACAACCGAGACTCAGGCGTGATCCTGTTACCCATCGCCAACGGATGGCCGATATGCGAGTGTTGCGTCGAAGCAGGCCTGCAAGGCGAAGGAGACACGGATGTCCCGTTACTTTGTTCACCTCCCACCGGATGGCTCACCGGCCCTCTTCTGGCGGGGCTTGGCGGGATTTCCCGGAGGAGTGATTCACATCAACCTCAACCTGTTGGCACACGCTGTCGGCGATGATCCGTCTGCCTTGGTCCCCGCCGGCGGAACGCTCGTCCCACCGGAGGACTACCTAACGGCTTCGACGAGATCCACGGTCGTCTCGTCACTTCAGCCCTTCGCGTTCACCCCGGCCGGAGGGAACCCGAGCCGGCCGCAGGGCCTGCCAATCGCCGGAACCAACCTGCAGAGGTTCCTCGACGATCCCCTCAGCGGCGACAGAATGGATCTCTCGATTCCGTTCTACGACCAGGACATCAAACTGGGGCCAAGCGGCGGGGGATGGTTCAGAAACAGCAACGTCGCGAGCGCTTTCCACGGGGCCACCGACTTCAATACGAGCCCCGTCTCTGTCTTCGACGTGTGCGCGGCAGCCGAGGGTACAGTCTTGGCCAGGGCAGGGGACGCCCTCACTCTGTCCCACACCACGGGGCAGGGCCGGACCTTTCGCACCGTCTACCTGCACATGGATCTTGGCTCGAGCCCTCATGCAGTGGGTGACTCTGTGCAGCGAGGCGAGTTCCTGGGCCGCACAGATCCCACCCAGCAACCACTCCACCTTCATTTCGGCGTTGCTGTTCCCCGCCCGGCCTTCGCCTATGGCGGTGCATCCATCGCTTCGTTCTGGCACTTCATTGATCCCTGGGGGGTCTATGACTACCGCGCCGGGAGCTACCTGCCGACAACCGGGCGCATCTTCGAATCGCCCATCGCCGGGGCCACCCGCACCGTGCAGTGGCGCGCTCAGCCGGTCGCGAAAACAATCCCGATCGCGCGCACTACGCCCGAGTATCGCGAGATTGTGCGGGTGCAGGCCCGGACACGCAGGGGAACCAATCTCGGGGGAACTTTCCCCGCGGAACAAGAACAGTTCCTGGTCTGGGTGCGGGATGATCCGGACTTCTTTCTTGTACCGCTATCGCAGGCTTCCGATAGAACCATGGAGTTCGAACTGGTGACGCTGCTGCGGGAGGCGTTCGTTCATGGGAAGAAAGTGCGATTGGAGTACCGGCACGCGGGTGACCTGCGCTACATCATGGCGGCGTGGGTGAACGCTTAGTGCGGGCGGTTCTCTACGCCAAACTGTCGATCAGCACAGAAAAACAGCCATTTCATCATCCTCTCGGATTCTGAAATGACCGCCTGACCTACTATTTTTCTGTGGATCCAAGGGGATTCGAACCCCTGACCCACTGTTGTCTTCAGCAGGTTTTGGACTGGCCTCTTTTCAGCCGTGGATTCGACTTCACTTGGACGAAGTGCTGGTCAATCGGTCTTTTCCAAAACCAATCTTCCATGTTGCGATCCTGAATTTTATCGCCATCGGGCAATTTCGACCACCCTAGATGTCGCTGAAGTGTCGACAGCACACGCCGGTCGCTCAGTTGTGTTGGCGAGTAGCGCTTGATGGTAGAGCCAGTCCATGCAGTTGGTAGCGCCGGTTCGGGGAATCACCGCGGACCCGACGCGGTCCATGACGCTGACCAGCGCACCGCGCGTCACCTCGGCAGCCGCGTCGCAAAGCTCGGGCAACTCGCCATCTAGGCTTGTATTGGTGCCCACGGAAGGAACCTCAATGAGCATGGAAGGCGCGGCCTGGAGCTCGCTGTACAAGATCTCGACCGCCAGGGACGGCAAGCACGGCTTCTCCCGTGAGTCCGTTCGACGGATCATGACGTTCGCGGTGCCCTACCGGTCCAAGCTGCTGATCTTCATCACCCTCTCCACCGTGGGAGCTTTCCTCGCGGTCGCGACGCCGGTACTCGCCGGCCAGGTTGTCGACGTCATCGTCGCCCGGGGCGAGGTCACCACGATCGTTTGGCTCGCCGGCGTCATCGCCCTCGTGGCCGTGGCCGACGCCGCCGTGTCACTCGTGACGCGCTGGTACTCGGCGCGGATCGGCGAAGGCGTGATCCTGGACCTCCGCACCACCGTCTTCAACCACGTGCAGAAGATGCCGATCGCCTTCTTCACCCGCACGCGGACGGGCGCCCTCGTGAGCCGCCTCAACAACGATGTGATCGGCGCTCAGCAGGCCTTCAGCGGCACGCTGTCCGGCGTGGTCACGAACCTCGTGGCGCTGATCCTCACCCTGATCGTCATGCTCAGCACGTCCTGGCTCGTGACGGTTCTCGCCGTGATCATGCTCCCCATCTTCCTGGTACCCGCGCGCCGCATGGGCAGCCGCCTCGCCGCGCTGCGCCGCGAGGCCGCCGATCACAATTCCGCTATGAGCACGCAGATGACCGAGCGCTTCTCGGCGCCCGGCGCCACCCTCGTCAAGCTGTTCGGCCGGCCCGACGAGGAGGCCGACGAGTTCCGCGTCCGCGCCGCCCGCGTCCGCGACATCGGGGTCCGGACCGCGATGCTCCAGTTCGTCTTCTTCACGGCACTGATGCTCGTCTCCGCTCTCGCCCTCGCGCTCGTGTATGGGCTCGGCGGCTTCCTCGCACTCGCCGGCCAGCTGAATACCGGTGACGTGGTCACCCTGGCGCTCCTCCTCACCCGCCTCTACGCGCCGCTCACCAGCCTCGCAAACGCACGGGTGGAGATCATGAGCGCGGTGGTCAGCTTCGAGCGCGTCTTCGAGGTGCTGGACCTCGACCCGCTCATCAAGGAGAAGCCCGACGCCGTCGCCATCCCCGAAGGCCCAGTGGCCGTCGAGTTCGACGACGTCCGCTTCGCATACCCGTCCGCGGACAAAGTGTCCCTCGCCTCTCTCGAGGAGGTTTCCACGCTGGACACCCGCGGCGGCGAGGAGGTGCTGCACGGCGTGTCCTTCAGGATCGAACCGGGGCAGACCGTTGCCCTCGTTGGTACGTCCGGTGCCGGCAAGTCCACGATCGCGCAGCTCCTCTCACGCCTGTACGACGTCGACAGCGGCGCCGTGCGCTTCGCGGGGACGGATGTCCGCGATGTCACTTTCGCCTCCATGCGGCACACCCTGGGAATGGTGACGCAGGACGGCCACCTGTTCCACGAGACCATCCTCTCCAATCTGCGCCTCGCGAGGCCGGAGGCGTCCGACGACGAGGTGTGGGACGCCATCCGCCGTGCGCGGCTCGAGCCGCTGGTCCGGTCCCTGCCGGACCAGCTGGACACCATGGTGGGAGAGCGCGGGTACCGGCTGTCCGGAGGCGAGCGCCAGCGGATGACCATCGCGAGGCTCCTGCTCGCACAGCCGCGCGTCGTCATCCTCGACGAGGCGACGGCGGCGCTGGACTCGACGTCTGAAGCCGCCGTGCAGGCGGCGCTCAGCGAGGCGCTGGAGGGACGGACGGCGATGGTGATCGCACACCGCCTCTCCACCATCCGCAGCGCAGACCTGATCCTCGTGGTTGAGAACGGCTCGATCGTGGAGCGCGGTACGCACGAGGAACTGCTGGCTGTCGGCGGGCGGTACGAGGAATTGCACCGGACCCAGTTCGCCGTGCAGAAGAGCGTTGCGGCGGATGAGGAAGCGCTGAGCACGAGCTAGTGGTGCAGTTCGTTAGTTCGTCGGGGGTCATGCCGCGATCGGTTCGTGGGCTGTGACGCGGTGCAGGAGGTCGGGGAGTTTCACTAGTCATACCTGTGAGGTGTGCAAGCGATTCCGAACCCGCCCGGGAACACCTCGAGGGCATTCGAAATAAGTGAGTACGAAAGCTAAAAGTGTCGAATAAACGTCGAACGGCCATCCCAAATCCCTTGTTCGGGTTTTGGAATGGCCGTCTGATCAGTACTTTTGGTGGATCCAAGGGGATTCGAACCCCTGACCCCCTGCATGCCATGCAGGTGCGCTACCGGGCTGCGCCATGGACCCGCATCGCCCTCCCGGATAGAAGCTCCGAGAAGGCAACTCCGTTAGATTACTACACTTCTGCGGCGGCGCGAACTCCACGCGGCCCCGGGCGCGTCGCGCTCACTCGGTGCCCGTGTGCTCCGCGATGCCTGTGACGCGGGCTCGCAGTGCCTGCATCGCCCGAATAGCGGACCGGACCTCCTGCAGGTGATGCTGGGGCAAGAACTGCTGGGTGAGGGCTCCGAGGTCGCTCGATGACGCATCCACCCCGACGGTCTCAACAGCGAGTCCCTGCTCCACTCCGAGCGCCTCGACTGCACCCGCAGCCTGATAGGGCACGTAGATGGGAGTGGTGACAACGAGCACCGACCGCTCGGCCGGGGAGCGGCGGTGCGCTGCCCAGAACCGGAAGGTGTCGGCGGTATTGGCGCGGCGCGCGCTCGGCTCGGACGAGGGCGCCGCGACCACGCTGAGTCGCACGCCACCGGTCGACCAGGAATAGTGGCACCAGGATGCGTGGGGGGTGTCGGCGACGTGTCGTTCAACCACCGGGTCCCCCAGCGACCCGAACGCCCGTCGCATTCCCGCGACCATAGCCTCGACCTCGTCGCCGCCGTCCACCCCCAGCTCACCAGCGAGGGCGTGTTCATCGCCCCCGAAAGCGCGGAAGCCGCCGAGAAAGGCAATGTGGCTCACAGAGAGCCCGTCCTTGAGCAGCTGGGCCGCGAATCGCGGCTTGACGATGCCTGCGCGCACCATCCCGCCTGTTAGAAGCATTGTGTCGTAACGCGAACGCGTGGGCCGCTCTCTGCCTGTGAGCCCGAGCTGCGGGGCAACCTCGACGACAAGCACGCTCTGCGTGAGCGACAGCGCCGCATCGGAGGCGAGGTTGCGCTCCCGGCCGCGCCGGAAGTCCCAGTGCGCAGCCGAGAACTCGCCGAGATAGTCGAGGAGCTCCCGCCCCTCCCTGTCGTCGGTTGTGCCGCCGAACGACTCGACAAGTCGAGCCATCGCCAAGCTCCCAGCCCACCTGTCGATCGCGAGTCGGGCGCGGGCGCGGTCACCCGGCTCCCCCCGCCACGACGGCAGCTCGATGGCTGGCACGCAGGTCAGTCGGCCTCCGGTGCCTCGATCTGCGTCGGCAGCTCAATCGGGACTACGGGGCAGTCCTTCCAGAGGCGCTCGAGCGAGTAATACATCCGGTCCTCCTCGTGGAAGACGTGCACCACGAGGTCGCCGAAATCGAGGAGGATCCAGCGACCCTCGGCCCGGCCCTCTCGGCGAAGCGGCTTCGACCCACTCTCGATGAGCTGGTCTTCGATCTCGCTCGCGATCGCGACGACGTTACGCTCGTTGCGCCCCGTCGCGATCAGGAAAATATCGGTCAGCGGCAGCGGACCAGACACGTCGAGTGCGACGAGGTCCTCAGCCTGCTTGGAGTCGGCTGCGGCGGCGGCGCGCTGCAGGAGCTGGATGGAGTGGGTAGATGCGGTCACAGTGTCCTATCGGAGAAACGGCAGTTGCCGCGGGGTTAGAAGACGTTGAAGATGAAGCCGGCCGCAACGACGCCGGCGGCGACGAGCAGGGCGCTTCCGCCGGTGATTCCAGCGATGAGGGGCAAGCGGGACTTCCGCGGTGCGGGAGCCTCGATCACCCCACGCGTGGAGGAGGTGCTGCTGACGGCGCGGATCGCGCGAACGGGGGCGGACTCCGAGGCGGCGTCCTCCCTGTCGCTCTCTTCGATCAGGGCGTCGACGTCGGGGTGGTCGAAGAGAGCCGGATGCGCGCCAGTGGACCCGAACGAGCGGGGCAGGTCGACCGAACCGGTCACCATAATCTCGCCGGTCGCGGTGACGGGGTTGAGGAGGTGGTCGATGGATGACGGCGCCGAGGGCAGGACGAGTGCGTGAGTCGTGATCGCACCGGTGGTGTGACCGACGTTGCGACTGAGCGTAGCCTCGCTCGACTGGCTCGCATCGTCGAGTGCAGCCTGGGTCGACCAGTGGCCGTACGGGGCGGCATCCGGTGCCGGCTCGACGCCGCGGCCACCATCGTGCTCAAACAGTAACGGCCCATCGTCGACTGGAACGACCGGCGATGGCGGAAGGAAGAGTGCGTCGAACGGGCTCAGTCTCTCCGGCCGCGGACCGGCCTGCGGCTGCCCCTCGAGAGGCCCGCCGAGCGGCACCTCTATTTGCGTCGGAGCCGAGATCACGGTGTCGCCGTCGAAATCGTCGGGCTCGACACGCTGGTCTGCGGCATCCGTGGCAGCGGCGCCGTCGACCTCGATGGTCTCGACCTCGATGATCTCAGCCTCGATGATCGTGGCCTCGCTGATCGTCACGTCGTCGATGATGACGCTCGCGAGGGCCTGCTCAGCGACGATGACGTCGACGGGAATATGTTCGTGCTGAGGCGCGTCTGTGTTCTGCTCGACTGCGGACAGCTCATCTGCAGACAGCTCATCTGCAGATAGCTCATCTGCGGACGGATCCTCAACAGACTCATCGTCGCCAGCATCGTGCTCGGCATCCGCCGAAACGTGTGCCTCCTCGTCGTCGCGGGGCACGTCGATCACGGCGATCGATCCGGTCAGCGCGAGGGCACCACTTGCGTCGCGCATGAGGTTGGGCGACTCTTGGCCGGCGGCCTCGGCGCGCTGGCGGAGCTCACGTAGGGCGCGCCTCGTCATCGTAAACTCAGGGGCGGCGATCTCCGTCGGCGGCGCGGCCCGCTCGGCGGCGCCGATCGTGCGAGAGGCGTCTGCCGGGGGGCTCCAGGAATCCTCCGGGGTGGACCTTGTAAGTGGTGCAAAAGTGGCCCGCCGGATGTCAGGCCGGTAGTCGCGCACGCGATACCCGGCGGCGTTTTCGTGGCTGGCCTCGTCGGAGTTTTCGTGGCCGGCCTCGTCGGCGCCCGCGCTGACATCCTCGTCAGGGGCCGTCTCGGGAGCGGGTGTCTCGGGAGCGGGTGCCTCGGCAGACGGGTCCCATTGCACGCGTCGACCGGCCGACCTGCGCGGCGGGTTTTCGCCCGCGGCTCTCTCACCAACGACCGCGTTGTCGTCGATGTCGGTCGGCGACTTCTCGCGCAGCTGGCGTCGGCTGAGCTGCGGCTGGTCGTGCCACGCTGTCATGTCGTGCTCCGATACAAATGGTGTTTGGAGATGTACTGAACGACACCGTCTGGGACCAAATACCACACTGGGAATCCCCGGTTAACCCGGCTTCGGCAATCGGTCGACGAAATTGCCAGCGCAGGCACCTCGAGCAAGCTTACGTCCTGCTCGGGTAATCCCGAAACGGAGAGCGGATGTCCCGGCCGCGTCACCGCGACGAAGTGCGCGAGTTCGAACAGCTCCACCGCGTCTTTCCAGTCGATGATCTGCGCGACGGCGTCGGCGCCGGAGATGAAGAACAGGTCGGCATCCGGCCGTTCGGCGCGAAGGTCACGAAGGGTGTCGATCGTGTAGGTCGGCCCGATCCGGTCGATGTCGACGCGGCTGACGGTGAACGACGGGTTGGATGCCGTCGCAATCACGGTCATGAGATAGCGGTGCTCGCTCGCCGTCACGCCGGTCTTCTGGTATGGCACCCCGGTCGGCACGAACACGACCTCGTCGAGGTTGAAGTGCTGCCGAACCTCGCTGGCGGCCGAGAGGTGGCCGTTGTGGATGGGGTCGAAAGTGCCGCCCATGACCCCGATTCTGGGGCGGAGCGGAGTGGAGTCGACCATCAGGCTTCTGGCCTAGTGGTGGTCTGCACCGTGACCGGCCTGGCCACCCGTCTTCTGGCTGTGCCGGTTCGCGACATCACGGAAGCTCCAGACGACAACCGCCAAGGCGAGGAAGGTGACCGCAGCGATCCCAGCGAAGACGATGGCGGGGAAGGGAAGCGAGCTCTCGGCCGTTTCGACGGCGAGGACGAGTTCGTGGACTGACATGGCGTTCTCCGTTCGGCGGCAACGGGGCCGCGGATCCCAGCGTACCGGGCAGAGTCCCGACTAGCCGCGAACGTGCCCGGAACCGCGCACAATCCACTTCGTGCTGGTCAGTTCGCTGAGGCCCATCGGGCCGCGCGCATGCAGCTTCTGGGTGGAGATGCCAACTTCGGCGCCGAATCCGAATTCTCCGCCGTCGGTAAAGCGGGTAGAGGCGTTGACCATCACGACTGCCGAGTCGACCTCGGCCAGGAAGCGTTCGGCACTGATCACATCGTTAGTGACGATCGATTCGGTGTGATGGGTCGAGTACTGGCGGATGTGCTCGATCGCGGAGTCGAGGTCGTCGACGATACGCACCGACACGTCGAGTGACATGTACTCGGTGCTCCAGTCCTCCTCGGTCGCGAGCTCGGCGTCCGCGAAGAGGTCGAGGGTGGCCCTGTCGCCGTGCACGGTGACACCCGACGCCCGTAGCCGACCGAGCACTGCGGGAAGCAGGCGGGCCGCAGATGCCCGGTGAACGAGAATCGTCTCGAGCGCGTTGCAGACGCTCGGGCGCTGCACCTTGGCGTTGTGGGTGATCGCTATCGCCCACTCCTCGTCGGCCGATTCGTCGAGGAACACGTGTACGACCCCGGCGCCGGTCTCGATGACGGGCACCTTCGACTCCAGCACGACCGTGCTGATGAGACTCGCGCTCCCCCGCGGGATGAGCACATCGACGAGGCCCCTGGCCTGCATGAGCTCCCGGGCACCCTCCCGGCCGAACTCGTCGATGGTCTGCACGGAGTCCGCGGGGAGTCCGACCGACGCGATCGCCTCCTGAATGAGCTCGACGAGAACCCGGTTCGTGTTCTCGGCCGCGCTCCCGCCGCGCAGCACGGCTGCATTGCCGCTCTTGAGCGCGAGCGAGGCGATGTCGACGGTCACGTTGGGCCGCGCCTCATAGATGGCGCCGACCACGCCGAACGGCACGCGCACCTCGCTGATACGGAGGCCGTTGGGCAGCGTGCGGCCCCGAACCGACTCGCCGACCGGGTCGGGGATCGCCGCGATCTCGACGACGGCGGAGGCGAGCGCGGCGAGCCGATCCTCGTCCAGGCGAAGGCGATCCTGCAGCGCGACGCTCAGCCCGTTCGACCGGCCGTTCTCGAGGTCACGTTCGTTCGCCGGAATGATGCGCTCGGCCCCTGCGGCAACGGCGGCCGCAATCGCGCGAAGGGCGGAGTTCTTGAGGTCCGCGGTTGCGGTGGCGAGAGTGATCGATGCCGCGCGAGCGGCGACCAGCTTGTCGGTGAGGGTTCGCGCAGTGACGGGTCGAGTGGAAACGGCGGTCTCAGTCATACCGATATCGTAGGGGCTTCCGAGCGCCCAGCCAGGGGGTGTGGTGGGTTACTGGCGCCGCGGGGCCGCGTCGAACCAGGTGCCGATGTCGGCACCTTCGAGTGCCGCAGCCACCTGCGTCGTCGCGGCGAGAAGCACCGGCGTTCCGGATGCTGCCGCGAGGGTCGCTGCGGCGACCTTCGTGCCTGCTCCCCCGGTTCCCACGCCGGCGGACCCGATGTCGCCGAACTCGACTTCTGCGAGGTCCTCCCCGAACGCGACATGGTGAATCGGCCGGGCGCCGGCCGTGCCGGGAGGCCTCGTGTACAGCGCGTCGACATCCGACAGCAGCAGCAGCAGATCGGCGCGCACGAGCTGGGTGACAAGCGAGGCGAGCCGGTCATTGTCGCCGAAGCGGATCTCGTGTGTCGCGACGGTGTCGTTCTCGTTGACAATCGGCAGGATTCGCAGGCCGAGGAGGCGTTCCATTGCGCGCTGCGCGTTGCTGCGGTGCACGGGGTTCTCGAGGTCGCCAGCGGTGAGCAGCACCTGCCCGGCCACGATCTCGTACCGGTCGAGGCAGTCCTGGTAGCGGTAGATCAGCACGTTCTGCCCGACCGCGGCGGCGGCCTGCTGGGTCGCAAGGTCAGTGGGCCGGGAGTCGAGCCGCAGGTAGGGGATGCCGGTCGCGATAGCTCCGGACGACACGAGCACGACATCCGATCCGCGCCCGTGTGCGGTCGCGAGCGCGTCGACGAGCGGGCGGATCTGTCCCGCATTTGCTCCACTGATCGACGAGGACCCGACTTTGACGACGATGCGCCCCGCGCGGGGTATTTCGGCGCGCGAGGCGATCCGACCGCTGATCAGCGGGAGCTGCTCGGGCATCGTGCGGCTCAGTCTTCCTTCGCCGCGGTGTCGTCCGGCGCACCCGGGCGCTCGACCTCGAAGCCCTCGTCGTCGTTCCACATCCCGGCGTTGCGTTCGCGCATCATCTCGTCCCTCGCGGCCGTCTTGGCGTCCATGCGCTCCAGATAGGTCTCGCGGCGCCGGCTGTGGGTCGAGCGTTGCGCCTCCGAGAGGCGTGGGTCGCTGCCGCGAGGGGCCGTCGCGAGCTCGGCGGTAGAGCTGAGGGTCGGCTCCCAGTCGAAGACGTGGCCGTCCCTGCCGATGACGACGGTGGAGCCGGCGACGGCGCCCGATTTGAACAGCTCATTCTCGACGCCGAGCTTCGCAAGCCGGTCGGCGAGGTACCCGATGGCCTCGTCGTTCGTGAAGTCGGTCTGCGCGACCCAACGTTCGGGCTTCTGGCCCACAACGCGGTAGATGTTCCCGCCGGAGCCGCCCTCGACCTTGATGACGAAGTCCGATTCGTTGACCGCTCGCGGACGGATAACGATGCGGGGCTTCTCCGGCTCGGCGGCCTTCGCCGCACGTCCCTGGGCCACGAGCTCACCCAGGGCGAAGGAGAGCTGTCGCAGGCCCTCGTGGCTGACGGTGGAGATGTCGAACACGCGGTAGCCCCGTGCCTCCAGTTCCGGGCGCACGAGCTCTGCGAGCTCCCGTGCCTCCGGTACGTCGATCTTATTGAGCGCGACGAGCTGGGGACGCTCGAGCAGCGGCAGTTGACCCTCGGGCACCGGGTACGCGGCGAGCTCGCCAAGGATGATGTCCAGGTCGCTGATGGGGTCGCGGCCGGGTTCGAGTGTGGCGCAGTCCAGCACGTGCAGGAGCGCCGTGCAGCGCTCGACGTGACGGAGGAACTCGAGCCCCAGGCCCTTGCCTTCGCTCGCGCCCTCGATCAGGCCGGGGACATCGGCGACCGTATAGCGGGTGTCGCCGGACTCGACGACGCCGAGGTTCGGGTGCAGTGTGGTGAACGGGTAGTCGGCGATCTTCGGCTTCGCCGCCGAGATGGCCGCCACAAGGCTCGATTTTCCGGCGGACGGGTAGCCGACCAAGGCGATGTCGGCGACGACCTTGAGCTCGAGGAGCACGTCACCCTCCCAGCCGGGCGTACCGAGCAGGGCGAAACCGGGGGCCTTGCGCTTGGTCGAGGCGAGGGACGCGTTACCCAGTCCTCCCTGCCCCGCGAGGGCGACGACGAATCGCATGCCGGGCTCGACCATGTCGATGAGCTCGGTGCCGTCGGTGGACTTGACGACCGTGCCGACGGGAACGGGGAGGACCATGCCCTCGCCGTGGTAGCCGGCGCGGTGGTCGCCCATACCGGGGCCGCCGTGCGGGGACGTGCGGTGCGGTGCGCGGTGGTAGCCGAGCAGTGTGGTCGTCTGCGTGTCGCTGACGAGGACGATATCGCCGCCGTCGCCGCCATTGCCTCCATCGGGCCCGGCAAGGGGCTTGAACTTCTCCCGCTTGACCGAGACGCAGCCATTTCCGCCGTGTCCTGCCTTGAGGTGCAGCGTGACCTGGTCAACGAAGGTAGCCATGATCGTGCTCCCTTCGTGCCGAGCTCTGCGGCGATTGTGGTTGCGCGGGCCTGGATGGCCGCACCGGACCGGTTGGGTTAAAGAGTGAAAGCGAGCCGAAGCCCGCCCTCACCCTGGCTGCCGAGGCAGCCCGTGCACAAACTACGCGGAGACCGCGACTGGTGCCTGGACGATGTTGACGACCTTGCGGCCACCCTTGGCGCCGAACTCGACCGAGCCGGCCGAGAGAGCGAACAGCGTGTCGTCCTTGCCCCGGCCGACGTTCACGCCGGGGTGGAAGTGCGTGCCGCGCTGGCGGACGATGATCTCGCCCGACTTGACGACCTGGCCGCCAAAGCGCTTGACGCCGAGGTACTGCGCGTTGGAATCGCGACCGTTACGAGTGGAGCTTGCGCCCTTTTTGTGTGCCATGAGTGTTCAGCCCCTGCTTTGTAGGAAAAGTTAGTTGATGCTGGTGATCTTGACGCGCGTCAGTTCGGAGCGGTGGCCCTTACGAACTTTGTAACCCGTCTTGTTCTTGAACTTCTGGATGACGATCTTCGGGCCGCGGAGGTCGGTGATGACCTCGGCGGTCACGGTGACCTTCGCGAGCTCGGACGCGTCATGCGTGATCGAGTCTCCGTCGACGAGCAGCACGGGGGCCAGCTCGATGTTGCCGTCTTTGTCGGCCTTGATTCGGTCGAGGACGACAATCGTGCCGACCTCTACCTTCTCTTGACGACCACCGGCGCGCACAACTGCGTAAACCACTTGGAACCCTAACTATTTGGATCTGACACACATCAGACAGAAAGATCATCGGCGCGCAATGCGGGCTCAGCCCAGCTCGCGCCAAGGGTCAACAATACGCGAACAAACCATGCAGGGTCAAACCTGACCGGCAGCGTGTTGCTGTGAGTTGCCAGGCCAGACCCACATCAGAACTCCGGCGAGCAGCATGAGCGGTGTCACCCGCGCCATCCGTTCCGCTCCCCCGTGCCTAGAATCACCCCATGGCAGTGCTTATCGACAAGCCTATGTGGCCCGCCCACCACACGCTGTGGTCGCACCTGGTGAGCGATGTCTCGCTCGAGGAGTTGCACGACTTCGCGGTCCGCTGCGGCGTACCAGTGCGCGGATTCGACCGGGACCACTACGACGTGCCCGCCGAGCGCTACGACGCACTTGTCGCGGCGGGAGCCGTGCCGGTGTCGAACCGGGAACTCGTGCTGCGGCTTCGTGCGAGCGGCCTGCGCGTCTCGCAGGCCGAGCGCCGCGGTACCGCCTGAGGTGGCCGTTCGGCGCAGTCGTTCGGCACAGTCGAGCGGCAGGCATCCATGACCGACACGACAGGGAGCACCGGCACAGTCGGCCCACGGGTTGCGGGACAATAGTCTGAACTCGTGGACACTCTCGACATCGTCATGGTCATCGGTGGCCTTGTGCTGCTCATTGCGGGCGGTGAAGCGCTCGTGCGGGGTGCCTCGACGATCGCGACCCGCGTGGGTATCTCACCGCTCGTCATCGGCCTCGTGGTCGTCTCCGCCGCGACGTCGGCCCCCGAACTTGCAGTGACGGTTGGTGCGGTCATCGAGGGGGAGCCCGACCTCGCGGTCGGCAACGTGGTCGGTAGCAACATCGTCAACATCCTCGTCATCCTCGGGCTCTCGGCACTCATCAGCCCGCTCCTCATCAAACGGCAGCTCGTTCGATTCGACATTCCAGTGATGGTGGGGTTGTCTGTCGCGCTCGTGGTCGTGAGCCTCGATGGGCAAATCGGCGTTCTTGACGGCGTGCTGTTGCTCGCCGGTCTTGTAATCCACACGGTCATGAGCATCGTCGTCGGTCGACGCGAGGTCCCCGACCCGAGCGCATCGCCCGACACGATGCCCCTCAACAGCACACCGGTTCCACTGTGGCTCGCGGGTCTGCTGCTGGCCGCGGGTATCGGCCTGCTCGTGCTCGGAGCTCAGTTCCTCGTCGACGGCGCGGTCAGCATCGCGACCGGCCTTGGTGTCAGCAGCCTCATCGTCGGGCTCACCGTCGTCGCGATCGGGACCTCGTTGCCCGAGCTCGCCACCTCGATCATCGCGCTGCGCCGCGGAGAGCGCGACATGGCCGTCGGCAACATTGTCGGCAGCAACATCTTCAATATCGGACTGGTGCTGGGCCTGCCCGCGATCATCTTCGGCGAGGGTATTCCGGTACCGGCGGCCGCGATCGCCCTCGACTTGCCGCTCATGCTCGCCACCGCCGTCGCCCTGTTGCCGATCGCCTTCACGGGGTTCATCGTTGCCCGGTGGGAGGGTGCGCTGTTCGTGCTTCTCTACGTCGCCTACACGCTGTATCTGGTGCTCGCTTCGACCCAGCATGATGCCGCCGACGGTTTCACCACTGTCATGCTGTGGTTCGTGCTTCCGCTGGTCGCCGTCACGCTCATCGTCGTCACCTCGTACGAGGTCGGCGTCCACCGCGGTCGCGCCACGAAAGCCGACGACCAAGCGCCGTAGTTGACGCTCGTCGCGGCGGTCTCCCGCCGCGACGAGCGGACTAGTTCTGCGAGCCGTCGGCCGGTGCCGACACGGTTCCGGCCGAGGATGCGCGGCGGGAGGTGCGCACGCGCCCCTGTCCGGCCTGGCGCGGCTCGGGAAGCGCGTCGAGCACCGAGTCGAGAATCTGCTCGGCATCATGCGTCGAGATCTTGCGAGGCGCGCGCGTCTGCCTCTTCAGGGGAAGGTCGAAAATCGCGACCGGAGTCTCGGCGGGTGTCTCCGCGGCTGTCTCCGCGGGTGCCTCGACCCGGACGGGCGCGACGACCTCGACGGTCGCCTGCTGCTCGGCGGGCTGCTCGGCGGGCTCCTCGGCGGGCTGCTCGACCGCGAGCGCGGCCAGCTGGCTCACCGACTGCTCGGCCGGTGCCGTCTCGGCCTTGGCGTGAGCCTCGACCTGGGTGAGAATCGTCGACGTCGCGATCTTGGCGAGGGCATTGCGGGCGTCCTCCGTGATCGCGTGGGTTCCCGTGCCGGACTTCGGCGCCGGAGGGGTGGGCCCTCCCCCGTTGCCGCCCTTGCGGCCGCGGCGGCCGGTCTCCGGCTGCGGCGACTGGCGGTGCTTGGTGGCCGGGTCGTGGTGGATGACGATTCCGCGGCCCGCGCAGACCTCGCAGTTCTCGCTGAACGACTCGATCAGACCGAGTCCGAGCTTCTTGCGAGTCATCTGCACGAGTCCGAGCGAGGTGACCTCGGCGACCTGGTGCTTGGTTCGATCGCGGCTGAGGCACTCGACGAGTCGGCGCAACACGAGGTCGCGGTTGGACTCGAGCACCATATCGATGAAGTCGACCACGATGATCCCACCGATGTCGCGCAGCCGAAGCTGGCGCACCAGCTCCTCGGCTGCCTCGAGGTTGTTCATCGTGACCGTCTCCTCGAGGTTGCCCCCGGAGCCGACGAACTTACCGGTGTTGACGTCGACGACAGTCATCGCCTCGGTGCGGTCGATGACGAGCGAGCCGCCGGACGGGAGCCAGACCTTGCGGTCGAGCGCCTTCTCGATCTGCTCCGAGATGCGGTGCGCGTCGAACGAGTCAGTCTCGGACTCGTAGCGCTCGATGCGGTCGACAAGGTCGGGTGCGACCTGGGCGAGGTAGCTCGAAATCGTCTCCTCGGCATCCTGACCCTCGATGATGAGCTTCTGGAAGTCTTCATTGAAGACATCCCTGACGATCTTGACGAGCAGGTCGGGTTCGCTGTGGAGCAGCGCAGGCGCCTGGGCCTTCTCGATGGTCTCGCTGATGCGCGCCCACTGCGAGGTAAGACGGTTGACGTCGAGGGTGAGCTGCTCGTCGGTCGCGCCCTCGGCTGCGGTGCGCACGATGACGCCCACGTTCTCGGGTAGGACCTCCTTGAGAATCTTCTTCAGGCGGGCTCGCTCGGTGTCGGGCAGCTTGCGGCTGATCCCGTTCATGGAGCCGTTGGGCACATAGACGAGGTAGCGGCCGGGGAGCGAGACCTGGCTCGTCAGGCGGGCGCCCTTATGGCCGATCGGGTCCTTGGTGACCTGCACGAGCACCTTGTCGCCCGGCTTGAGGGCGAGCTCGATGCGACGCGCCTGGCTTCCTCCGGAGGAGTTCTCCAGGGCGGCGGCATCCCAGTCGACCTCGCCGGAGTAGAGCACGGCGTTCCGGCCGCGCCCGATGTCGACGAATGCTGCCTCCATGCTCGGGAGCACGTTCTGCACCCGGCCGAGGTAGACGTTGCCGATCAGGCTCGCCTCCTGGGCCTTCGCGACGTAGTGCTCGGAGAGCACGCCGTCTTCGAGCACGCCGATCTGGATGCGGCCGAACTTCGCCCGCACGACCATGACGCGGTCGACACTCTCCCGGCGGGCCAGGAACTCGGCCTCGGTGATGACGGGCCTGCGGCGCCCGGCGTCACGGCCGTCGCGGCGGCGCTGCTTCTTCGCCTCGAGGCGCGTGGATCCCTTGATGCGCTGCGGTTCGGTGATCGGTTCCGGCTGCGGGCGGGGCGTGCGCACCTTGACAACGGTGTTGCGCGGGTTGGAGCTGCCCGTGTCTCGGTCTTCCTCACCGGAGCGGCGGCGCGAGCGGCGGCGGACGGTCGTCTGCTCGTCCTCGTCACGGCCGTCGTCGCGCGACTCGCCGCGGTTGTCGCGGTCGTTGCCGCCGCGGTTGTCCCGCGACTGCTGGCGCGGCGCGTAGGCCGGCAACTCGGGCGCCTGGAACAGGAGCGACGTCGAGGGGCGCGCGGGTGCGGCCGGTGCCTCGGGCGTGGTGGGCTGCTCAGCCGACTGCTCGGTCGACTGCTCTGCGGTGTCGTCTGCGGCAGGGGTCCCGTCCGCGGCAGGGGCCTCGTCTGGGGCAGGGGTCTCGGCCTTGGCCTTAGTCGCGCGGCTCGCCGCCGTGGACCGGGTCGCGGTCGACTTCGCAGCGCTCTGGCGCGTGCGGCGCGCCGTCACGGGCTCCGCCGGCGCTGCCTCCTCGGTCGGGTTCTCCGTGGGCGCGGCGGCCGCGGATGCACTGCTCGCGCGGCGTGAGCGGGATGCTCGCTGCGCCACAGCCTGCTCCAGGGCGGGCTGCTCGGCAACGGGCTGCTCGGCGGCAGGCTGCTCGGCGGCGGGCTGCTCGGCAACAGGCTGCTCAGCGGCAGGCTGCTCGCGCGGCTCGACAGCATCCGGAACCGGCGCTGCCGACTGCTCGGCGGGAACCATATCGGCGCTTCTGACGCGGCGGGACCCGAAGAGTCCCTTGCGCTTGCGCGGTGTCTCGTCGTTGTTTTCGTTGTATTCCACCATTACTGGTGCACTCCTAGCCCGCTCCGGCCAGCCGCGCTGTCCGTCGGGTACTCTCTCGAGCGCTCACTGGCGCTGGCCAGCTCCCGCGAATTCTTATCGGTTGCGCCATCAGCCAGGTGCCTCGAACCGTGCGAACACGCTCGGTGGTCGTAGTGCAGGCATCCCGGATATGTGGCCCGGGATCATCTGGCCCTGATGGCGATCGTCTTTGGTCTCACTGAACGGAACTGGCTATCCGACGCTGCACTTAATGGAGCGGTCCGGTTTGATGCCCGGAAAGCCTTCTTTGGCGTCGTCCGAGCGCGGCTCGGATGACTACCCGAAATTATCGCATGCACCCGCAATTTCTGCCGCATTTACTCCGTGCGATAATCCGAGAGTGACCTCCACAGCTCGAACCAGCCGCCCCATTCCGCTTGCGATTTTCTTGGTTTTTGCCGGGGTGGTCGGCTTCGTCGCGGCGTTTGCTCTCACGCTTGAAAAGTTCGCCGGACTTGTCAATCCGGGCGAGGCGGCCGGCTGTGACTTCAGTGTGCTGGTGCAGTGCACCAAGAATCTTGAGTCCGCCCAGGGGTCGACGTTCGGGTTCCCGAATCCGCTCATCGGGCTCGCGGGGTTCACTGCGGTGATCGCCGTCGGGGTCGGGGTGCTGGCCGGCGCCCGCTTCGCCCGCTGGTTCTGGGCACTGTTCAATCTGGGCCTACTCGGGGCGTTGGCCTTCGTCGCCTACCTGATCAGCACGAGCATCTACTACCTGGGCACGCTGTGCCCGTGGTGCATGGTCGTCTGGTCGGTCACGATTCCCGCGTTCATCGCCGTGACCCTGTACAACGTGAAGGCTGGCGTGATCCCCTTGCCTGGCAGGCTACGGCGAGCCCTGGGTGGGGCCTACGCGTGGACGCCCTTCCTCACCCTGCTCTGCTACATCGTCGTCGCGCTGCTCGCCCAGCTGCGACTCGACGTGATCCGTTACCTCTAGTCGAACCAGAGGGCCAGTTCGCGTTCGGCCGACTCCGGGGAGTCCGAGCCGTGCACGAGGTTCTGCTGTACGGCGAGGCCCCAGTCGCGGCCCAGGTCGCCGCGGATCGTGCCGGCGGCAGCCGTGGTCGGATCGGTCGTTCCCGCGAGTACGCGGAAGCCCTCGATGACGCGGTTTCCGGCGACGCGGATCGCCACGGATGGACCGCTCTCCATGAATTCAAGGAGAGGCTCGTAGAACGGCTTGCCAGCGTGCTCTTCATAGTGCGTGCCGAGCCGGCCGCGGTCGGCCTCGACGAGCTTGATGTCGACGAGCTTGTAGCCCTTGGCCTCGATGCGCCGCAGGATCTCTCCCGTGAGGTTGCGCACGACTCCGTCGGGCTTGATCAGAACGAGTGTTTCTTCGACGTGTGTCATGGGGTTTCCTTCGTGTCGGTGGTGGAGGTATCGGTGCTGTCGTCGGGGAAAAGCGCGGCGTTTCGCTTGTCGAGTCGTCGGCCGGTGATGAAGCAGTAGGTCCAGAGGGCCACGAAGATCGCGCCGATTCCGAACATGAGCGGCTCGAGCAGGCCGGTGAGGATGATGACAAGCTGCATCAGCCAGCCGACCCAGACCGCCCACTCGTAGCGCATGACGCGCCCGAGGGCGAGGAGAGCCACGAACAGCACTCCCCCGCCGATGAATGCCGCGGCCGGGGGCAGCGCGTCGAGCGCGAACACGACGAGGGTCAGGAAGAACACCAGCAGCGCCTCGAGCACGAGCACGATCGAGAGCAGCGATTCGGTGGCCGATCTGCGCCGTGGCGCCCGTCGTTCGCGCGGGCTCACCTCTTCCAGCCCTCGCGATCGGCGATGGCAATGGCGTCACCGACAAGCGTGACCGACCCGGTGACGAGCACGGCCCGCTTCGCCGCTCCCCTCGCCCACTCGCGGGCGCTCGCGAGCGCCTCCTCGGCACCAGCGAAGACCTCGTACGAATCGGGTCCGGCCACTTCGCGCACGATCTCGCCCAGCTCGTCCTCGTCGATGGCGCGAGCCGAGCTCGACCGGGTGACGTGGAAACGGCTCGCGATCGGGGTGAGCGCGCCGATGATGCCAGCGGCGTCCTTCTCATCGAGCGCGGCAACCACGACGCAGACCTCGTCGAAGGTGAAGTACGTCGCCACCGCGGACGCGAGCGCGCCCGCCCCGTCGGGATTGTGCGCGGCATCCACGAGCACACTCGGCTCGACCCCGACAACCTGCAGCCGTCCCGGTGAGGTCGCGGTGCCGATTCCCTCGGCGAGTACGTCTCCCACGAGCATCTGGCTGCCGCCGCCGAGGAACGATTCGACCGCGGCGATCGCAACCGCGGCGTTCTGCGCCTGATGGTCTCCGAACAGCGGCAGGAAGAGGTCGCGGTAGGTGCCAGCGAGGCCCTTGACGCTGATCACCTGTCCCCCCACTGCAACGGAGTTCTCGATCAGAGCGAACTCCTCGCCCTGGGCGACGACGGTGGACTCGGTGAGCTCGGCCGCGTGCCGGAGCACCGCGAGAGCGTCGGGCTGCTGCACTGCGGTGACAACGCTCGCGAGTGGCTTGATGATGCCCGATTTGGTCTTGGCGATCTCGAGCACGGTGTTGCCGAGCCGCTGGGTGTGGTCGAGCGAGATCGGGGTGAACACCGCGACCTGGCCGTCACCGACATTCGTGGAGTCCCATTCGCCGCCCATGCCGACCTCGATCACGGCGACGTCGACCGGGGCATCCGCGAAGCACGCGAACGCGAGCGCGGTGAGCGCCTCGAAATACGTGAGCGCGAGCTCGCCCGCCTCAATCAGCTCGTTGTCGACCATCGCGATGTACGGGGCGATGTCGTCCCAGTTGGCGACGAAGGCCTCGTTCGAGATGGGCTCGCCGTCGACCACGATGCGCTCGTTGACGCGCACGAGGTGCGGGCTGATCATCAGCCCGGTGCGAAGCCCGTAGGCACGCAGGATGCTCTCGGTAATGCGGCTCGTGCTCGTCTTGCCGTTCGTTCCTGTGATGTGGATGATCGGGTAGGTGCGCTGCGGGTCGCCGAGCAGCTCGAGCACCTTGCGGGTCGGCCCGAGCCTCGGCTGCGGGTTGGCCTCACCGATGCGGGCCAGCAGCTCGCCGTAGACGCGATCGGCCTGCGCCTGGAAGAGCGCGTCGTTGCTCAGTTCAGGATCTTCTGCGTCGCGGTTCTTAGACATCGACACCCCTTCCGTGCACCGACAGCTCGATGACGATTGCTTCATTGTTGGAGTAACGGCCGGCGGGCACGGTGGCCCGGTAGGCGCCCGCCTCGCCGGCGACGGCGGCGGCCGTGTCGAGTTCGACGGGGGCGTGCCACGAGGTCGAGAGTGTGGTCGCGAGCGTTTCCTCGCCGATCATGCTCTCATAGGCCCGGGTTCCGGAGAATTCCGACTCGGATCCGAATGACAGGGTCAGGTCGATTCGGTCGCTCACCTTGAAACCGGCGGCCTTGCGGGTGTCTTGGATCGCCCGCACGAGGTCGCGGGCCAGGCCCTCCGCCTCGAGCTCGGGTGTCGTCGCAGTGTCGAGCAGCACGAATCCGCCGCCGGGCAGGAATTCGATCGCCTTCGAGTCATCCGCCGATTGCAGCTCGAGCTCGAATTCGCCCGCCAGCAACTCGATCCCGCCGACGACGACTCCACCGTCGGTCTGCTCCCAGTCGCCGGACTTCGACGCCCTGATCACGACCTGCACGTTCTTGCCGATCCGTGGGCCGACCACCCGAGAGTTCACGCTGAGGCGCTTCGTGATGCCGAACTCACCCAGGCTCGACTCCTCGAGGACCCTGAGCGAGACCTTCTTCACGTTGAGCTCGTCACGCAGGATGTCGGAGAAGTCAGACAGCCCGTCGATCGACTCGGCGACGACCGTGAGCTCGGCCAGCGGAAGCCGCACGCGCTTGCCGGTCGCCTTGCGCAGGGCAAGCGCCGAGGAGGCGATCTCCCGCACCCGGTCCATCGCGCTGACGAGCGCGGCGTCCGCCGGGAACGCCCCGGCGTCCGGCCAGTCGGTGAGGTGAACGCTGCGTCCGCCGGTGAGCCCCTGCCAGATCTCCTCGCCGATGAGCGGGATGAGCGGGGCGGCGACCCGGGTCACCGTCTCGAGCACGGTGTAGAGCGTGTCGAACGCGTCGCGGTCATCGCCCGCCCAGAACCGGTCGCGGCTGCGGCGCACATACCAGTTGGTGAGAACATCGGCGAAGTCGCGCAGGGTCGCCGTGGCTGCCGGGCTGTCGAGAGCCTCGAGCTGCGCCTCGACCTCGTGGATGAGCAGGCGGGTCTTGGCGAGCAGATACCGGTCGAGAACATCGCTCGAGTCCGTGCGCCAGGTCGCGTCGTACCCGGCGGCGTTCGCGTAAAGGGTGAAGAAGTACCAGGTGTTCCAGACGGGCAGGATGAACTGCCGTACGGATTCGCGGATGCCCTCCTCTGTGACGACGAGGTTGCCGCCACGGATCACCGAGCTCGACATGAGGAACCAGCGCATCGCGTCCGCACCGTCACGGTCGAAGACTTCGCTGACGTTGGGGTAGTTGTTGAGGCTCTTCGACATCTTCTGCCCGTCGGAGCCGAGCACGATGCCGTGGCTCACGACATTGCTGAACGCGGGGCGGTCGAAAATCGCCGTCGACAGGGCGTGCAGGGTATAGAACCAGCCGCGCGTTTGGCCGATGTACTCGACGATGAAGTCGGCGGGGTTGTGGTTCTCGAACCAGTCCTGGTTCTCGAACGGGTAGTGAACCTGCGCGAAGGGCATCGAGCCGGAGTCGAACCAGACGTCGAGGACGTCCTCGATGCGACGCATCGTCGAGGTACCGGTGGGGTCGTCCGGGTTGGGGCGGGTGAGCTCGTCGATGTAGGGACGGTGCAGGT
Organism: Marisediminicola antarctica; assembly: GCF_009930795.1. Lineage (GTDB taxonomy): Bacteria > Actinomycetota > Actinomycetes > Actinomycetales > Microbacteriaceae > Marisediminicola > Marisediminicola antarctica. The sequence continues at coordinate 1,903,698 of NZ_CP017146.1, read as the reverse complement.
CGGTCGGGCGTACCCCGAAGTCCGCCTCGAGCTCGTCGAGCGAGCCGTAGACGTCGATGCGGGGGTACTCGGGGTCGTCGCTCTTCCACACCGGGATGGGAGATCCCCAGTAGCGGTTGCGCGAGATCGACCAGTCGCGGGCATTGCCGATCCACTTGCCGAACTGGCCGTGCTTGACGTTCTCGGGCACCCAGTTGATCTGCTCGTTGAGCTCGCCCATCCGGTCGCGAAACTGCGTCACGCGTACGAACCAGCTCGAGACGGCCTTGTAGATTAGCGGATTGCGGCAGCGCCAGCAGTGCGGGTAGCTGTGCTCGTAGCTGGCGAGGCGCAGCAGGCGCCCGCCGGTGCGCAGCAGCTGGATGAGCGTCTTGTTGGCCTCGAATACCTGGAGCCCCGCGACTTCCTCAATCTGCGGCAGGAACTTGCCGCCGTCGTCGACCGAGATGATGACGGGGATGCCGGCGGCGGCGCACACGACCTGGTCGTCCTCGCCGTAGGCGGGTGCCTGGTGCACGATACCCGTGCCCTCGCCCGTCGCGACGTAGTCCGCGACGAGTATCTGCCAGGCGTTCTCGGTGCCCCACTCCTCGGCGTCGGCGTAGTAGTCCCACAGCCGGTCGTAGGTGACACCGTCGAGCTCGCTGCCGAGCACCGTCGAAGTGACGGCGGCGCGTGCCTCGTCGATCGAGGCATAGCCGAGGTCCTTGAGGTAAGCGCCGACTGTGTCGCTCGCGAGGAGGTAGGAGGCCACGCCCTCGGCCGACCCATCGCCGGCGCCGAGCGGGCCGCTCGGGATAACGGAGTACTCGATGTCCGGCCCGACGGCGAGGGCTGCGTTGGTGGGCAGCGTCCACGGTGTCGTCGTCCAGGCGAGGGCTTTCACGGCGGTGAGGCCGAGCGCCTCGGCCTTGACGCCGTCGAGCGGGAAGGTGACCGTGACCGACTGGTCCTGGCGCATCTTGTAGACGTCGTCGTCCATGCGCAGCTCGTGGTTCGAGAGCGGCGTCTGGTCGTGCCAGCAGTACGGCAACACCCGGAATCCCTCGTAGGCGAGGCCCTTGTCGTACAACTGCTTGAAGGCCCAGATCACGGACTCCATGAAGGTGACGTCGAGGGTCTTATAGTCGTTCTCGAAGTCGACCCAACGGGCCTGCCGCGTGACGTACTCCTCCCACTCCCCCGTGTACTCCAGCACCGATTTGCGGGCCACATCGTTGAACGCGGCGATGCCCATCTCGTCGATCTGGTGCTTCTCGGTGATGCCGAGCTGGCGCATCGCCTCGAGCTCGGCGGGCAGCCCGTGGGTGTCCCAGCCGAATCGGCGGTGCACCTGCAGCCCGCGCATGGTCTGGAACCTGGGGAAGAGGTCCTTTGCGTACCCGGTGAGGAGGTGGCCGTAGTGCGGCAGTCCGTTGGCGAACGGCGGTCCGTCGTAGAAGGTCCACTCACGGCAGCCCTCGCGGTTCTCGATCGAGGCGCGGAAGGTCTCGTCGCCTTTCCAGAACGCGAGGATGCCGCGCTCGATGGCCGGGAAGTTCGGCGACGGCGAGACCGGTCGCGCTGCGCCGGCATCCGGGCTAAATCCCTTGGGGTAGTTCATGTCTCTCCTCGGCAGGCTTGGTGCACAGTGGGCCTGTGCTGCACGAGGACGACTCCCCGGCCGTCAGACCGGGATGTCGCGGTACCACCCCGCTTGCCCCACGAGAAGTGGAACCGCTCATTTCGTTGGCGTTGACGGGCCAGACCCGCTCGGTTCTACCGGGCCTCATCCCGGGGGATTCGGCCTCTCTTCCGAGGACTCCCCGGTGATGGCCGGATCGCTGTCGATCTGTCGATTCTAGCCGGATGCTCGAGGGGCAGATAACAAACACACAACGGTCCCGACCTCCCGGATCGCTGCCAGCGCGGCGACACAGTTCTGTCTACCCCTGTAAAAGCACGGGGTTGACAAGCATGATCATTGCCCTCAAGCCAAAGCCGCGGCTATAATTGCCTACGAACTCTTCATCACCCCACACCAAGGCCGCGGCCCAGGACAGTCCCGAAAAGGGACTTTTCTGAGGCGTATGGTCGTGAATTCACGCAGCCTTTTGGCTGTTCTGCACAAGTCTTGCTCGCCGCTGGCACCCCATTGTGTCGCCGCTTGAGTAGCCACTCGCACTGTTGATTCCGACCCGTCCACGACAGCAAAGCCACCTCGCTCGAATTTTGTGTGTGCGTGCGCCAAAGGAAAACGTGAGCAGCACCTCTTCAGTTTCAGTCAAGAATTTGTACAAGGTCTTTGGGCGGCGTCCGAAGGATGCCGTTAAGAAGCTCCAAGATGGCGTGAGTCGCTCTGATTTGGGGGCGCACGAGACCGCGGCGGTCATCGACGCCTCGTTCGAGGTGAAGAAGGGCGAGATCTTCGTCGTGATGGGACTGTCCGGTTCGGGCAAGTCCACCCTCATCCGCACCCTGAACGGTCTGCTCGATCCCACGAGCGGATCCGTCACGGTCAACGGCATCGACATCTCCGACGTGTCGCCTGCGAAGCTCCGCGAGGTGCGCCAGAAGAACGTCTCGATGGTCTTCCAGCACTTCGCGCTCTTTCCGCATCGCACGGTGCTCGACAATGCGGCCTACGGCCTCGAGGTGCAGGGTATTCCCCGAGCCGAGCGACTCGAACGCGCCCTCAAGATCGTGAACATCGTCGGGCTCGACGGCTGGGCTGATAAGTACCCGTCGGAGCTCTCCGGCGGAATGCAGCAGCGCGTCGGCCTCGCCCGCGCCCTCGCCACCGAGACCGACATCATGCTCATGGACGAGGCATTCTCGGCGCTCGACCCACTGATCCGTCGCGAAATGCAGGAGCAGCTTCTCGAACTGCAGGCCGAACTCGGCAAGACGATCATCTTCATCACCCACGACCTCAACGAGGCGATGTTCCTCGGCGACCGCATCGCCGTCATGCGCGACGGACGCATCGTGCAGATCGGCACACCCGAGGATATTCTCACCGACCCGGCGAACGACTACGTCGCCCAGTTCGTGCAGGACGTCGACCGTGCCCGCGTGCTCACCGCGGCGACCGTCATGGAGCCGGCCCGCGCCGTCGTACCGCTCACCGCCGGGCCCCGCGGTGCGCTGCGGGTCATGCGTGATCTGCAGGCTGGGGCCGCGTTCGTACTCGGCCGCGACCTCACCCTGCTCGGCGTCGTCACCGACCGGCACGTCATGCGCCAGGTCAAGAGCAACGAGACCGACCTCTCCCTGGTCATCAACCAGGAGCACGCGTCGGTCCCGGCCGATGCCGCGCTCGTCGACCTGTTCGAGCTCGCCGTCGAAAGCCCGCTGCCCATCGCCGTCATCGACGACAAGCGCCGTCTGCTCGGGGTCATCCCGCGGATCACGCTGCTCGCCGCGCTCGGGAATGTACCGACGAACACGACACCGATCAACATCATCGAGCCCGTCTCGATCATTCCGGATGCCGAACTCGACGCGATGCTCGCCAGCCCCGAACCGACCCCTGCCGCAGCATCCACCGAGGGGACCCTCGCATGATCACCGACTTCCGCCTACCCCTCGGCGACATCGTCTCCGAGGGCATCGATGTGCTGACCGAGAGCCTCCGCCCCGTCTTCGACCTCATCAGGTTCGTGCTGCTCGCGCTCTACGATGCCGTCGAGTTCCTACTGCTCAGCCCGCCATTCTGGGTCATCATCCTCATCGCTGCCGGACTTGCATACTTCGTGAAGGGCTGGAAATTCGCCCTCGGCACGATCGTGGGACTGCTCGTGATCGTCGGGGTGAACCAATGGGACAACGCGATGGCAAGCCTCGCGCTCGTTCTCGTGGCAAGCGCCATTGCGATCGCAATCAGCGTGCCGCTCGGCATCATTGCCGCGCGCTCCGACCGGTCGTCAGCGGTCATCCGACCGATTCTCGACTTCCTGCAGACCATGCCGGCGTTCGTCTACCTCGTGCCCGCGTTGATCCTCTTCCGCATCGGCGTCGTGCCCGGCATCGTCGCGACAATCGTCTTCGCGTTGGCGCCAGGTGTCAGGTTCACCGAACTCGGCATCCGCGGGGTCGACACGGAGGTCGTCGAGGCTGGCCACGCCTTCGGCTCCTCGCCGTGGCGCATCCTGCGCCAGATCCAGCTCCCCCTCGCGATGCCGACGATCATGGCTGGAATCAACCAGGTCATCATGCTGTCCCTCTCCATGGTCGTCATCGCTGGACTCGTCGGCGGCGGCGGACTGGGCAGCGATGTCGTGCAGGCACTCAGCCGCATCGACGTGGCACTCGGTTTCGAGGCCGGCTTGGCGGTCGTGATCATCGCGATCTACCTCGACCGGCTGACGGCGGCGCTGAGCGGCAAGCGCCGCAAGATGTGGACGCCCTGGCGCCGGAAGGTGACCCCCACCGAGACCGCACCCTCCCCGGCGCCTGCCGCGGCAACCAAGGACGCCCCCGTCGGCGCATCCGTCTAGAAATTCCCCGTCAACACAGCAACAGCAACAGGAAAGGCAATAATGAATAAGTCCATCAAGACCGCTTTCGCTTTCGCGGGAGCCGCAGGACTCATCGCCCTCGCCGGGTGCTCCACAGACGCCGACGCCGGTTCCGACGCATCGGGCCTCGAGAACGGTGACGCCCAAGACGTCACGATCGCCGTCTTCAACGGCTGGCCCGAGGGCGAAGCCGTAAGCCACCTCTGGGCCGCCGTGCTCGAGGAAGAGGGCTACAACGTCGAACTCGAGTATGCGGATGTCGCGGCTGGTTTCGTCGGCCTCTCCTCCGGCGACTACGACCTCAACATGGACGTGTGGCTGCCCGGCACCCACGCGGAGTATCTCGAGGAGTACGGCGACGACATCGTCGACGTCGGCACCTGGAACACCGACGCGACTCTCAGCGTCGCCGTGAACGAGGACGCCCCGATCGACTCGCTCGCCGAGCTTGCCGACAACGGCGACCTCTTCGGCAACCGCATCATCGGCATCGAGCCGGGCGCGGGCCTCACGAAGATCACGCAGGAGAACGTCATGCCGACGTACAACCTCGACGCGTTCGAGCTCACCACGTCGTCGACGGCGGCCATGCTTGCCGAACTCACCGCAGCGACGGACGCCGGCGAGAACATCGCCGTGACCCTGTGGCACCCGCACTGGGCCTATGACGCGTTCCCGATCAAGGACCTCGCAGACCCCGAGGGCGCGCTGGGCGACGCCGAGGGCCTGCACACGTTCTCGCGTACCGGCTTCGGCGAGGACTACCCCACGCTGAACGGCTGGCTCGAGGACTTCGAGATGGAGACCGCACCGCTCGACTCCCTGCAGAACGAGATGTTCGGCAGCGGAGCGGACGCGAGCGAGTACGAGGAAATCGTGCAGACCTGGATCGGCGAGAACCAGGAATGGGTTGACGGCCTCACCTCCTGATTCCCACTCGATAAGTGAAATGGTCGTCCGCTTTGCGGGCGGCCATTTTTCGTGCGCGCGACGTGTGTCGCCCCGGACCCTTACTCTCACGTTCGCGCGGTTCCCCGCATCGAGGCGATCCGATAGGCCGCTCCCACCAGCAGCACCCCGACGCCGACGGCGATGCCGACGGGCGGCAGGGTCGCGACGAGGATCACGCACGCCACCGCCCCGAGCACCTGCAGCGCGCGCGGGTAGCGGCGCTCGGCCGCCGGCTGATGGAACGCGGCGACATTTGCCACGAAGTAGTAGAGCAATACTCCGAACGAGGAGAATCCGATCGCCCCGCGCAGATCGACGGTGAGCACGAGCACGCTGACGACAAGGGCGAGCACGACCTCCGCACGGTGCGGGACGGAGAATTTCGGATGCACGGACGCGAGCCAGCTTGGAAGGTCGCCCTCCCTCGCCATCGCGAGGGTCGTCCTGCCGATCCCGGCGAAGAGCGCGAGCAGTGCGCCGAGGGACGCTGCCGCAGCCCCGAGCCGCACGAGAGGGGCAGCCCAGTCCCATCCGCTCGCACGAACGGTGTCGGCGAGGGGCGCCACCGAGGAGGCCACCCCATCGGGGCCGAGCACGCCGAGCAGCGTGACGGCGACGATGCCGTAGACGACGACCGTGATGGCCAGCGCGATCACGATGGCGCGCGGAATAGTGCGCTCCGGGTCGCGTACCTCCTCGCCCATCGTGGCGATGCGTGCGTAGCCGGCGAAGGCGAAGAACAGCAGGCCGGCCGACTGCAGGATTCCGTATCCGCCGCCGGCAAGCAGCCCGCCGGGATCGGTCGCCTCCGCGAACCCCGCTGGGCCGCCGATGATACTGCCGCCGGCGGCGACCGCGACGGCGAGGGCGAGAAGCACGACCACGACGATCACCCGGGTGAGCGCGGCTGTGCGGGTCACCCCGCGGTAATTCACGGCAGCGAGGCCCACCACCGCGGCGACCGCGACCGGTCGCTCCCACCCGGCGGGCGCGGCGTAGAAGGCGAAGGTGAGCGCCATCGCCGCGCAGCTCGCGGTCTTGCCGATGACGAAGCTCCAGCCGGCGAGAAACCCCCACCACGGCGAGAGCACCCGGCGCCCGTAGACGTAGGTGCCGCCCGATTCGGGGTAGACGGCGGCGAGCTGCGCCGACGCGAGGGCGTTGCAGACCGCGACAACGGCGGCGACCACCAGCCCGATCAGCAGCCCGTTTCCTGCCGCGTGCGCTGCGGGGGTGAACGCGGCGAAGACCCCGGCGCCGATCATCGAGCCCAGACCGATGAACACGGCATCGGCGAGGCCGAGCTTCCGCGCGAGGGAGGGACGGCTGGTCATCAGGGCAGGATACGGCCCGCAGGTAACGAGTCGAGCAACTCCCGCGTGAACGGGTGGTTCGGGTTCGTCAGAACCTCGCTCGCCTCGCCGCTCTCGACGACAACACCGTGGCGCATCACGAGCACAGTGTCACTCAACTGGGCGATCACGGCGAGGTCGTGGGAGATGACCACGAGCGCGAGTCCGGTGCTCGCCTGCAGGTTCTGGAGCAGGGCGAGCACCTGGGCCTGCACCTGCACATCGAGCGCAGAGACCGGCTCGTCGCAGACGAGGATGCTCGGCCGCCGGGCGAGTGCGCGCGCGATGGCGACCCGCTGGCGCTGCCCCCCGGAGAGCTCGTGGCCGCGTCGCCCGAGGTGCACGGCCGAGAGCCCGACCTGCTCGAGCAGCTCGAGGATGCGGGCCGGGCGGTTGGCGCGTGTGTCGGTGATGGCGACGGCCTCGGCGAGGATGCGCCGCACCGTGTACCGCGGGTCGAACGACGACGCCGGGTCCTGCTCGATGAGCTGGATGCCGCCGCGCATCCGTCTCCGGGCGGACTCGGCGAGAGAGCTCCATCGGCTGCCGCGCAGCAGTACCTCACCGGAGTCCGGGCGTTCGATCGCGAGGAGCAGCCGGGCGAGGGTGCTCTTGCCGGAGCCCGACTCCCCCACGATGCCAAGCGTCGTGCCTGCCCGCAGCTCGAGCGACACGTCGTCGAGGGCCACCGTCGTGGTGCGGTGCGGTGCGGGGTACTGCTTCACAAGGGAGCGTGCCGCGAGCACAATCTCGCCCCCGTCGCGCCGTACGGCGTGCCCGGTCGGCACGGCGTCGAGCAATGCCCTCGAGTACGGATGCGTGGGGTTGGCGAGAAGGTCGGCGGCCGCGGCGGTCTCGACGATGCGGCCGTGCTGCATGACCGCGATCCGGTCGGCGATCTGGGAGACGAGGGAGAGATCGTGGCTCACGAGCAGCAGCGCGAGCCCCGCCTCCTTGAGGCTGCCGAGCAGCTCGAGAATCTTCGACTGCACGGTCGCGTCGAGCGCCGTCGTCGGCTCGTCGGCAACGAGGAGCCTGGGTGCTGCGGCGAGAGCGGAGGCGATCAGTGCGCGCTGCCGCAGCCCTCCGGAAAGCTCGTGCGGGTACTGCCGGGCGCGCGTCTCAGGGCTGGGAATCGCGACGTTCGAGAGCATCCGCAGCACCCGCGCGTCGACCTCGGAGCGCGAGAGCCCGCCCTCGTGCACCTCTATTGGCTCGGCGACCTCGCTCGCGATCCGACGCATCGGGTCGAGCGAGACGAGGGCGTCCTGGCTTACGAGGCCGACGAGGCGCCCACGGACCGAGCGCCACTCGGCTCCGGTGTAGGCCGACGCGTCCACACCGGCCACCACGAGTTCGTCGGTACTGACGTCTGCGCCGTCGGGCGCGAGGCCGAGCAGGGCGCGGGCGGTGATCGTCTTCCCCGATCCCGACTCCCCGACGATCGCGAGGCACTCCCCGGGAGCGATGTCGAAACTCACCCCGTCGACCACGGTTCTCCGCCCGAACCGCACCCGAAGGTTGCGCACGGAAACGAAGCTCATGCCGCCCTCCCCTCTCCACGCGCCCGAAGGTAGCGACCGAGCACGCTCGCCGAGATCACCGTGACGGTCACGACGAGTCCGGGGAACACGGCGATCCACCAGGCGGTGCCGAGGAAGTTGCGCCCCTCCGAGAGGATCAGGCCCCACTCGGGTGTCGGCGGCTGCGCGCCGAGACCGAGGAAGCTCAGGCCGGCGGCCGACGCGATCGCCGTTCCGAAACCGATCGTCGCCATCACCAGCAGCGGGCCGAGGGTGTTGGGCACAACGTGGCGAAGCACATTGCGCCATCTCGGCACCCCGAGGATCACCGCGGCACGCACGTAGCCGGAACGTCGCACGGTGAAGGTCTGCACCCTCGCAACCCGTGCATAGACCGGCACGGAGGCGAGGGAAATCGCGATGACGAGACTCACCGGGCCGGGGCCGAGAATTGCGATGACGAGCAGCGCAAGCAAAAACTCGGGGAATGACATGAGCACCTCGATCACTCGCGAGATCGCGCTGTCGACCAGTCGTGGCGCGAGGCCCGCGAGGGTGCCGACCAGAAGCCCCGCGGTCATTGCGATCGTCGTTGCCAGAACCCCGATCGCGAGGGAGTAGCGAGCGCCGTAGACAACGCGCGCGAAGACATCCCTCCCGGTCTGGTCGGTGCCGAACGGATGCTCGACACTCGGCGCCCGCAGCGCCTGCAGCACCTGCGTCTGGATTGGGTCGGCGCTCGTGAACAGGGCGGGTGCCGCGGCAGCGACGACGAGTACGAGCAGGAACGCGGATGCCGCGATCGCGCCCGCGAGCCCGGCTCGCGGCGGCCGGAGCCGGGTCCTGCCGAGTGTCACTGTCATGTCGCCGCGCTCCCGGTGCGCAGGCGCGGGTCGATCCATCGGTAGAGCACGTCGACGGCGAGGTTGAGGAGGGCGAAGGTCACCGCGGCGAGCAGGATGATCCCGAGCACCACGGGGAGGTCGCGGTCGATGATCGCGCGGAGGGTGACCCGCCCGAGTCCCGGCCGCGCGAAGACCGTCTCGACCAGCACGGCGCCGCCGATCAGGGTGCCGACGAGGTAGCCGACGAGGGTGACGCTATCGGCCGCAGCGTGCCGCAGGGTGTGCCGGAGCAGCAGGCGGCCGCCGCCGAGCCCGCGCGCGATGGCGGTCGTTGCGAAGGGCTGCGCCGACGCGGCATCCAGCCCCTGTCGGAGCACTTGGCTGATGATTCCGGCGACCGGCAGGGCGAGGGTCAGCGCGGGCAGCACGAGGGCGCGCAGGCTGCCCGTCTCTGCGATGGGGAACCAGCCGAGCTGGAAGACGAAGACGGCGATGAGCACGAGGCCGGTCCAGAACGTCGGCGATGAGACGGCGGTGAGCTCAACAAGCGACACGATGCGGGTGGAGCGGCGTCCGCGTGCGGCGAGTGTCGCGATCGCCGCGAGCGAGAGAGCGAAGGCGAGGGCGAGCAGAGTGAGCTGCAGAGTCGCGGGCAGTTGCTCGCCGATCACCGACGAGACGCTTTGGCGCAGCTGGTACGACTCGCCGAGGTCGCCCGTCACTAGACGCCCGAGGTACTGCAGGTAGCGGGCGAGCGGCGGGTCGTCGAGGCCCCAATCCGCGCGGATCTGCGCCTTGACCTGCTCGCTGACCTGCGCCTGCACTCCCAGCATGACGTCGACCGGGTCGCCGGGGATGAGGGTCAGCGCGAGGAACCCGGCCGTTGCCGCGCCCCAGACCACAAGAAGGAGCCCGCCGAGGCGCCCGAGAAGCCAGCGCGCTGACGCACCGGGCACTCGACGCTTCGACGGGCCCAGCCTCACGACCCCTGGACCTGGACGCCGTAGAACAGCGGTCGGCCATACAGATCGAAGGTGAGGCCGGTGACCGAGTCGCTGAACGCGGTGATCATCGACGGCACGTACAGCGGCACGATCGCGACGTTCTCGGCGTTCCACTGCTGAAGCTCGGTGTAGAGGGCCGCGCGCTCGGTCGGATCGCTCGTCGCGACGGCATCCTCGAGCAGGGTGTCGATGGCGGGATCGCTCAGGCCCGACGCGTTCTGGAACCCGTCAGTGTGCAGGTGGCTGCGCAGCAGGTCGGCGTCGACGCCGGAGAAGCCCCAGTCGGTGATGTCGAACGTCTTGGGTCCGTACTGCTCGTTGTAGGCGGCCGGTTCGAGCGCCTCGCGCACGATCGCGAAGCCGATCCCCTTGAGGTCGGACTGGATGACATCGGCGAGGCTCGCCCGGTCGTCCGGGATGGGCGTGTACGCGATCCAGCGGGCACTCAGCCGCTCGCCGTCCTTCGTGCGGTAGCCCTCGGCATCCCGCTCGGTCCAGCCGGCCGCGTCGAGCAGCTCGTTCGCGCGGTCGACGTCGACGGCTGGGCGCTGCTCGAGCGAGCTGTCGTAAGAGTCGGGGGTCGTCGGGCCCAGGATGCTCCAGGCGCGCGGGTACTGGCCGAAGAAGATGCCATCGACCGCATCCTGCGGGTCGAACCCGAGCTGGAATGCCTGGCGCACCTTCACATCGGCAAACACGCCGTTGTTCTGGTTGAGGTAGAGGGAGTAGGGCAGCCCGGGCAGCTCGACCGAGTTGACGGTGATGTCGTCGCCGAGGCTTCCTACGGTGCTCGGGGTCACGTTGCCAGCCACCTGCACCTCGCCGCTCGCGAGCGCGCCGGTGCGCACAGAGGGCTCCGGCAGGATGCGCACGACGAGCTCGTCGAGGTCGCTCGCGCCGCTGTGTTCCGCGCTCTCGGGCGCCCAGTCGTAGTCAGGGTTCGCCGTGTAGACGATCTCCTGGTCGGGCGTGTACTCGCTCAGCACGAACGGGCCGGTGCCGACCGAGATGCCGGGGCCGCCGGTCTTGAGCTCGTCGGCCTTCTCGTCGAGCACCGCGGGTGAGTAGAAGCCCAGCTGCGAGGTGCTCACAGCCTGCAGGAACGGTGCGTACGGCGTGCTGAAGTCGAATCGCACGGTGAATTCGTCGACCGCCTCCGCACCGAGGTAGGAGCCGCCGTCGGCACTGTAGCCGATCATGCTCGCCGCCTGGGCCGATGCCGTTTCCGGCGCGGTGACGTGCTCGAAGTTCGCGACGACCGCGTCGGCGTTGAAGGGCTCTCCGTCGTGGAAGGTGACATCCTCGCGCAGGGTGAACTCGTAGTGCAGCTGATCCTCGGAGATCTCCCACTTCTCGGCGAGCCAGGGCTGGAAGCTTCCGTCGAGGTCCTGGGCCACGAGCGAGTCGAAGACTGCCCGCTGCACGAGCGCGCTCACATCAAGCTGGCTCGAGTGCGGGTCCATGTGTCCGGCGCTGAGGTTCGCCCCCTCGATCGCGTAGGTGAGCGACTGCTGGTCGCCCTCGCTGCTCGCCGCGGTGCATCCCGCGAGCAATCCGGCAATCGCGAGGGCGGCGACGGCCCCTGCTGTTCTGAGCGAGCGTGGGTAGCGAGCGGGCATGCGTGAATCTCAATTCTTTTGCTGGGGAATACAACCATCCTACAATAAGTGGACTCAGTCGATTAAAGGGGGTCCGTTGACGAACGCGCGCGGCCGACCCCACGCGTCGTCCTGCGAAATGCTGCAGGAGGCCGCGTTCGACCTGTTCCTCGAGAACGGCTACGCCGGCACGACCGTCGCCCAGATCACCCAGCGCGCCGGGGTCAGCCGGGCGACGTTCTTCAACTACTTCTCGGCGAAGAGCGACGTGTTCTGGATCGACCTCGACGACGTGCTCGCGCGCCTGCCGGACGCCCTCGCCGCGACGGATGCTCGCGCTCCGGTAATGCAGGCGATGTGCTCGGCGATCGTTGCGGCCAGCACGGCGCTGGGGCCAGCCAAGGTGCCGTGGGCACTCACCCACCTGACATTGGTCGGCGATATCGGCGAGCTCCAGTCGTCAGCAATGTCGAGGCTCGCGAGCCAGGCGCGCGTTCTGAGCGAGTTCATCACGACACGCATCGGGGGCGATGCCGAGTCGGCGCTGATCGCGCGATCAGCGAGCTTCGGGGCGATCGGAGCGGTCATCGCGGCCGCCCAGACGTGGGCAGACGCGAGCACGAAGCGGGGAGAGCTCGGGCCCTACCTTTCGGCAGCGCTGGCGCCACTGTGTCACGGGGTTCAAGCCGCCATCGACGCCATGCCGCCCGGCGAATTGTGAGGTCCGGGCTTGCCCGCCTAGGCTGGCCCCGGCCGCGGTAGTCCGCGGCCACCGTTGTATTCGCTCGCGGAATCGTCCGCGACGGCATCCGAGGGGCAGAATGACCAACGACACCCCGCCCGAGCGGCTCGATCCCACCGGCAAAGGCAGCGACGACAACCCGCCCACCGAAGGCAAGCCGGAGGATGCCCCCACCGAGACGATCTCGAGCGCGGACGCCGGCGACGCGGGGCCCGCCGATGGGAAGCCCGCTGATGGGGAGCCCGGCGATGGCGAGCCCAGTGATGGCGAGCCCAGTGACGGACAGGCCACTGAGACGTTCGACCATCAATCCGGAGGCGCCGCGACCGCCCCACTCGGGACAGGCCTCTATAGCGCCACGCCGTTCGGCGCCGACAAACTCGGGGCAACCCAGCCTCTCGGGGCCACGCCACCGACCGGCGCCACGCAGGCGTTCACTCCCCCGACGCCCGCCGGGGGGTATGGGGCGGCCGGGTTCGACACCGCCCTCTTCGGCGCGTCTCGGGCCGCGCAGCCAGCCACTGCTCCAATTGACGCCGCGCCGGTCAACCCATCCCATGCTGACGCGAAGTCGCGCGGACCTCTCATCGCGGTTCTCATCCTCGGCGCGGTCATCGCCGTCGCCGCGACGATGATCATCTTCACCCTCGTCACGCGCGCCGACGGGCCGCAGGTCGCTCCGGGGCCATCCGTGGAGCCGAGCTCGACGCCGACACCGACTAGCACGCCCGAGTCGACGCCGACGCCGGAGCCCACGCCGATACCGGAACCGACACCCGAACCGGCACCAGAACCGGCACCAGAACCCACCCCCGCGCCGGCCCCGGAACCGACACCGGAACCCACCCCTACTCCGACTCCGACACCCGAACCGGCACCAGAACCGGCACCGACACCGACACCGACCGAGACAACGCCGCCGCCCGCCGCGACCGATCCCCCGGCGGAACCTGCGCTTCCCATCGTCCCCGGCGAAGCCCCGACCGGCTGACCCCACACAAAACGCAGCGATCATGAGCGACGACACTCCGACCGGGCGATTCGATCCGAACGCGCCCGATCCGACGACCCCCGCATCCGACTCGGACGACACGCCACCCGACTCGGGCGACGCTCGCACCCGCCGTTTTGACCATGCCGGCGACGACGCGCCAACCGAAAAGTTCACGGCTTCGGGCGCGCCAGCCGGCGACGAGACTCCCACCGAACGCTTCGCAGGGCCATCGGGCAGGTCCGAAACGCAGCGACTCCCGCCGCCACAAGGTCCGCAGGGTCCGCGTCCCGTGCTCGCGGAGCGGACCGCGACCACGTCGCGAGGTCCGATGATCGCGTTTATTGTCATCGCCGCCGTGCTTCTTCTCGCTCTCGCGCTGCTGCTGTACAACCTGGCGACGCGCGACCCCGAAACGGTGCCCGCGCCCGCGGCGTCTCCCGAGGCATCCGAGGTCCCCACTCCGACGCCAACTCCGTCGGAACCGGAATCAGAGCCAGTCCCTGACCCGACGCAGAGCGAAGAGCCGGTGGACGACCAGGGCGCGGCATTCACGACGTTCTCCCCGGAGAGCGGGACTCCGGTCAGCTGCCCGGATGACACGTCGTCGATCCCGCTGACGTTCGAATGGACGAGCACCGGCGCGGAGGCTGCGTGGATCGGAGTCGGCACAAACGACGCCAAGGCCGAGCCGTTCGCGGAGGTCGACACCTCCGGCGTGTTCACCGACATCTCGTACCAGTGCGCCAACCCGAGCGAAATCTATACCGTAACCCTCGACGACGGTGCCGGAACGCTGACCCACGCCACCGTCACGCTCGAGCGCGCCCTGGGCTAGACGTATCCGGCGGCGATGCTCCGTCGTGTCGTTCCCGGAGCGGGAGCGGTGCGGCCTGTCCTCGGCTCGAGGAGGGTGGGCGGCGGGGCCGCCTGGGGCCTCGCGCCTGCACCCCGCCCGGGTGGATCGGCTGTAGGGCTCCGCTGCTGGCTCCAGGCGCGGGCGGCGTGGACACGGCTGTCTTGTCCTCCCCAGGGTCGCGGCGGGGGTAGTTTTCCGCGGCTTTCGCGGGGGTGGCGGGAATGTCGGTGGTATGTCGGTGGTGGGGTGTGGGCTGTGGTCATGAACGGAATCCGGGTGTCGGTGTGGGGCTTGTGGCTCGGCGCGCACGGTCCGGTTTGGGCGTGTCGAGTGTCGGTGGGTGGGTATTCACTATGGGTATGAGCAGCTATCGGTGGACGGCGGAGGAGCAGGCGGAGCTTGCTGAGTCGATGCTGCAGTTCAATATCGAGGCGGATGCGGAGATGGCGGCACGTGGGTACCGGCCGGGGGTTGGTTTGCCGTTTGAGGGGATGCCGGCGGGGTTGTTCCCGCATGATCCGGATTTGGATGACCCGCGCTGGGCTGATGAGGACGATTACCCGGGCGTCCCCGACTGCCCCGGCCAGCCCGGCCGGGCCGGCGAGGCCAGCCAGGCCGGCCAGCCCGGCCAGGCCAGCCAGGCCGGCGAGGCCGTCCAGGCCGGTGCTGGGCTTGATGGTGGTCGTGGGTATCCGTTTGGGGTCGCGGCGGGGCCGGGTGGGGCGGGTGAGGCGATGGGGCGGCTGATCGATGCGTTGGAGCGGGTGGAGCAGGGTATTGCGGGGCTGATGGGTGATCGGGCGGTGTTGTTCGAGCAGGCCCTCGTGCTGGCCGAGGCGGGCACGGATCGCACGAGGGCGGGCAGCCGGCAGTTGGCGTTGCGGAGTGTGCGGGCGGAGCTGGGGGCGGCGTTGCGGATCCCGGAGCGCACCATCGACGCTCTGCTGGGGGTCGGTCGCAGTCTGGTCCATGAACTCCCGGCCACCCTCGAGGCTCTGCGGGGAGGGTTGATCAGTTACCGGCATGCGCAGGTCATGGTCGATCAGACCGCAGGTCTGCCTGCTGCTGCTCGGGTGGTGTTGGAGGGGCAGGCTCTGCCCTATGCGAGACGGTTGACGGCGTCGAAGTTTACGCAGAAGGCGCGGGTTCTGCGGGAGTTGCTGGATCCGGACTCGATCACACAGCGCCATGCGCGGGCGCGGGAGGACCGGGAGGTGCGTCTGGACCCGCAGCAGGATGGTCTGGCGTTGCTGTCGCAGCTGCTCCCGGCACCGGAGGCTGTCGCGATCTTCACCCGCCTCACCGACACGGCGATAGCCCTGCAGGGGCCGCTGGAGGTGCGTACTCTGGCGCAGTTGCGTGCCGACATCTTCAGCGACGTCATGCTCGACAGCACCACCACGACGGCCGGAGATGACAGCGGCAACGTCGACCGCAACGTCGACCGCAACGACACCGGCAACGGCAACGGCAGCGGCAACGGCAGCGGCAGCGGCAACGGCAGCGGCAGCGGCAGCGGCAGCGGCGGTGACGGCCCGCTGGGCATGGTGTCCCGCCGCACCCGGCGTGGGGTAGCTCGCCGGAACCGGGCGGTCCGGGTCACGCTGATGCGCGCTGGCCGGAGGGTCGGCTGGGGGCGGTCCGGGATCCGCGGGAGGGGGTCGCTGCGGGACCGGTACTTCGACACCCGACCGAGGCTCAGCGTCACGGTGCCTGCTCTCGTGCTCCTCGGAATGAGCGAGGAGCCCGGGTCCCTCGACGGGTACGGGCCGATCGATCCGAACACGGCGAGGCTGCTCGCCGCCGGCGCGCCGGGCATGATCCGCCTCCTCACCCACCCCGAGACCGGAGCAATCCTCTCCGTCGGCAGGGACCGGTACCGGGTACCCACCGATTTGCGCAACTTCCTACGGGTACGCGATGAGACCTGCCGCTTCCCGGGCTGCAGCAGGCAAGCGGAACAATGCGACATCGACCACACCCTGCAATGGCAACACCAACATCCGACCGCCCACTACAACCTTGCCCATTTATGCCCGAAACATCACACCATCAAAGACGAAACCAACTGGGCAGTCGCCCACACGCGCGATGGCACCGGCGCCCTCGAATGGACCTCCCCCGCGGGGCGGACACACATCACCGAACCGGCAACCATCATCACCAGCGGAGTACACGACAACCTCCAACGCGCCCTCCATACCGCAGAGCACACCCAGGGAACGGACCAGACAGCGGACGAAGCAGCGCGCGCCCAGAGAACCGACGACCAGAGAACCGACGCCCGGGGAGCAGACGCCGAGCACGAGGACCCGCCACCGTTCTAAGACGCCCGCCAGCCCGGCTTCGACACGGTCACTCCGCGACCTCCTCAACCGGCAGGCTCACGGTCGCCGCGCGACCTCCTCAACCAGCAGGCTCACGGTCGCCGCGCGACCTGCTCAACCAGCAGATCCACGGTCGCTGCGCGACCTCCGGTACGATTGCGTCACACCCCCACACTCAGGCACCACTGAATCACTGACTCGGTGCCGCACATATTGAACCGGAGTTTCACGTGTCTGCAGCCATACCCGAAAAACCAGCCCTCGAAGGCCTCGAGAGCAAGTGGGGGGCCAGCTGGGAGTCTTCCGGCACCTACATGTTTGATCGCGCTGCCGCTCTCGCCGCAGGCCGCGACGGTGTCTATTCCATCGACACTCCCCCGCCGACGGCATCCGGCTCCCTGCACATCGGCCACGTGTTCAGCTACACACACATGGACCTCGCCGCCCGGTACCAGCGCATGCGCGGCAAGCACATCTTCTATCCCATGGGCTGGGACGACAACGGGCTTCCCACCGAGCGCCGGGTTCAGAATTATTACGGCGTGCGCTGCGACCCGACCCTCGGCTACGCAGCCGGCTTCGAGCCACCGCTCAAGGGCGGCGAGGGCGCCTCGTCGAAGGCCGCCGACCAACTTCCCATCTCGCGCCGCAACTTCATCGAGCTCTGCGAGCGGCTGACGGTCGAGGACGAGAAGCAGTTCGAGGACGTCTGGCGCGCACTGGGCCTCTCGGTCGACTGGACCCAGACGTACCGCACGATCGGCGACCCCGCCCAGCGAGTGGCGCAGCGTGCATTCCTGCGCAACCTCGCCCGCGGGGAGGCCTACCAGGCCGAGGCGCCAACGCTGTGGGACATCACGTTCCGCACGGCTGTCGCGCAGGCCGAGCTCGAAGACAAGGAGCAGCCTGCGGCCTACCACCGCATCGGCTTCGCCAAGCCCGACGGCGAGCCGCTCTTCATCGAAACGACCCGCCCCGAGCTGCTCCCGGCCTGCGTTGCCCTCGTTGCGCATCCGGATGACGAGCGCTACCAGCACCTGTTCGGCACCACCGTAACGACGCCGCTGTTCGGTGTCGAGGTTCCGGTTCTCGCCCACCACCTCGCCCAGAAGGACAAGGGATCGGGCATTGCCATGATCTGTACCTTCGGCGACGTCACCGACGTGGTCTGGTGGCGCGAGCTCGACCTGCCTAACCGCACCATCATCGGCGCCGACGGCCGGATCATCGCCGACGCCCCCGACGCCATCGTCTCGGATGCCGCGATCGAGGCCTTCGCGGAACTTGCGGGTAAGACCGTGTTCAGCGCCAAGAAGCGTGTAGTCGAACTGCTGCGCGAGAGCGGCGACCTGGTGGGCGACCCCAAGCCGATCATTCACTCCGTGAAGTTCTTCGAGAAGGGCGACAAGCCCCTCGAGATCATCTCGACGCTGCAGTGGTACATCTCCAACGGTGCCCGCGACCCCGAGCTGCGGACCAAGCTCATCTCCCGCGGCAAGGAGATCAACTTCACCCCCGAGCACATGCGCGTCCGCTACGAGAACTGGGTCGGCGGCCTCACCGGCGACTGGCTCATCTCCCGCCAGCGATTCTTCGGAGTGCCGATCCCCGTCTGGTACGAACTCGACGCGGACGGCAACAAGGGAGCCGTGATTGTGCCGTCCGAGTCGTCACTGCCCATCGACCCGTCCTCCGATACGGCTCCCGGCTACGACGAGCGTCAACGCGGCGAACCTGGCGGATTCGCTGGCGAGATCGACATCATGGACACTTGGGCGACCTCGTCGCTCACCCCGCAGATCGCCGGCGGCTGGGAGAGCGACCCCGAGCTCTTCGACCTCGTCTTCCCGTACTCGCTGCGCAGCCAGGGGCAGGACATCATCCGCACTTGGCTGTTCTCGACGGTGCTGCGTGCCGAGCTGGAACATGGTGTCGTGCCGTGGAAGAACGCCGGCATCTCCGGATTCATCGTCGACCCCGACCGCAAGAAAATGTCGAAGTCGAAGGGCAACGTGGTGACCCCCGCCGCGATGCTGGAGACCCACGGGTCTGATGCCGTTCGCTACTGGGCGGCCTCCAGCCGGCTCGGAACGGATGCTGCATTCGACCCGCAGAATCCGAAGCAGATCAAGATCGGGCGCAGGCTCGCGATCAAGGTGCTCAACGCCGCGAAGTTCGTCTACTCGTTCCCTACCCCCGCGGCCTCGCCGGTTGAGGCTGTTGAAACCACCGTGACCAACCCCCTCGACCTCGATTTGCTCGCCGAGCTCGGCCGAGTCGTCGAGACCGCGACGATCGCGCTCGACGGCTACGACCATGCGAAGGCGCTCGAGAGCACCGAGCAGCTCTTCTGGACCTTCTGCGACGACTACCTCGAACTCGTGAAGGAGCGCGCGTACGGCGCCGCGACCCCAGCGGAGCAGGCATCCGCCGTCACCACGCTCCGGACCGCCCTGGACGTATTCCTTCGGCTGTTCGCACCGTTCATCCCCTTTGCGACAGAAGAGGTCTGGTCGTGGACCCACGAGGGCTCAGTGCATGCAGCGCAGTGGCCCACCCCGACGATCGATCGCTCCCCCACCGGGCTGCTCGGCGTTGTCGGTACCGCGCTCATCGGCATCCGTCGCGCGAAGACCGATGCAAAGGCCTCACAGAAGACCGAGGTGCTCTCGGCCATTGTGCATGCACCGACCGAGCGACTCGCGCTGCTGCGCCTGGCTGCCGAAGACCTCAAGGCCGTGGGGCGCATTGCGGAGCTGCACTTCGTCGAGGGTCCCGAGATCACCGTCACCGATGTGGTGCTCGCCGAGGCGCTCGTGGAGGCGACGGACTGATGAGCGTGCGCGTCGGCGCGGGGCTTCGGATCGTTGTCGCCCTCGTGTCGGCGCTCGCTCTCGCCGGATGCGCCACCACGGCGCCGCCCGGCGGCGAGCCGGATCCGGCGTCGAGCAGCACCGATCCGCCCAGCAGCGACCCTCCCAGCAGCGACCCTCCCAGCAGCGACCCTCCCAGCACCGCCGAACCCGTGCTGCGCCGGCCGCTCGTGCCTGTCACCGCACGCGAGCTGCTCGAGTACTGCCCCGCAGCCGACGCCCAGCACTTCGATGGCGATATCGTCGCGGTGCTCAATATTTACGTGTGCTCGGCGAGCGACATCCTGTCGACCAACGGCGGCGGCGAAGGCGAAGACGGGCGCGATAGCGGCAACGGCGCGTTGCCGGACGTGCAGCGGGCCAGTCGCGTCATCGCCGGCGGCGATGACCTCCTCGCGGCCTACTCCGCACCGAACGAGCCCGCCACCACGGGCGCCTGCATCCAGCTCGCCGCCGACCCGCTCATCGTGTGGGTGGGTACCTCGGCAGGAATCACGCCCGTGTATGCGCCTGTCGACGAGTGCGGGTTCCCCACCCGGGCCGCCACAGAGGCCTTCGACGGCGTCGAGCTCGAAACCATCCTGGAAATCCGCTCGGACCCAGCAGACTAGGCCAATCAGAAGCCAACCAGAAGCCAACCAGAAGCCAACCAGAATAGGAGCACCATGCAACTCGGAACGCGCTGGCCCATCGGAGGCGAAGTCCCCGACCGCGTCCCGGCCGCCGTCGTCTCGGCCGTGAACGACATCGAGTCGGAGCTGACCGGCACTGACACAAGCCAGTGGCGTTGGACCCTCACATGGCTCGAGGGGCGGCCCATCGTCGACCTCGACGACGGAACCGTCATCCGCTACGACGACGTCAGCGACGTCGCACTCGTGGCACACCGCGACGACCCGGAGGACGACGACTAGGCCTCTCGACGCACCGTCTCCGACGGGCATACCCGCACGCCGCCGGCTTCTCAAGTCCTACCGGATGAGCAAAATATTCAGTTCTCTGGAAATCCAGCACCCGGCAGCACGGCGAGGAGACGACTCGATGAGAATCAGCATGGTCTCGGTAGACGCGAGTCCGCTTGCCGCCATCGGTGGGCTGGATGCCTGTGGACGGAGCGTGTACGTCGCCGCGCTCGCCACCGCGCTCGCCCGGCGCGGGCATCACGTCACCGTCTACACGCGGAGGGATGTCCCGGGGCTACCCGATCGCGTCGAGATCTCCCCACGGTTCGAACTCGTGCACCTCACGGCGGGACCCACCGAGCAACTTCCCGAGGAGGAGTTGCTGACACACCTCGCCGACCTCGCTGACGGCCTCGGTGTGGACTGGCTGCGCTCCAAGCCGGATATCGTTCACAGCCATCTCTGGACCTCGGGAATAGCGGCTATCGACGCCGCCCGCCGCATCGGTGCGCCGCGGGACATTCCTGTGGCTCAGACCTTCCACGGACTCGGCGTGGTCTCGCATCGCAACGGCGCCACCGCAGAAACGAGTCCGCCTGACCGCGAGTGGCTCGAACCCTGGGTCGCGCGCAACGTGGACAGCGTCATCGGAACATGCACGGACGAGGCCTTCGAGCTCAAGTCCCTCGGCATTCCCACTGGTGCGATCTCGGTAGTGCCGTGTGGCGTGGATCTGCGACGATTCGGCACGAGCGGCGAGATCGAGGAGCGGGCACGGCCATTGCGCCTCGTCACGGTCGGCCGACTCCAGCCCAGCAATAGATTCGATCTCGTCATTCAGGCGTTCGCACGGCTCGTTGACGAGGGAGTCGACGCCGAGCTCATCATCGTCGGTGGCGCCGTCGGAGCCCACGCGGGCGACAGCGACCCTGCGACGGCCATGCTTCGCACGCTCGCTCGCGAACTCGGGGTCGCGGATCGCGTCGAGCTGCGTGGCCCGCTTGAGCACGCCTCCATGCCCGCAATTCTGAGGTCGGCCAACGCCGTCATCTGCGCCCCCCGGCATGGGACCTCGGGGGTCGTCGCGCTCGAGGCGATGGCGTGCGGCATCCCCGTCGTGGCCAGCGGGGTCGGGGGCCTCATCGATACTGTCATCGACGGAATCACGGGGGTTCACGTGCCGCCGCAGGATGCGGAGGCTATCGCTACAGCGCTCTCGTGCCTACTCGCCGACGACGGCAGGATGGCGAGCCTCGGAGTAGCCGGTTCGCGGCGGGTCGCGGCTCGGTTCACCTGGGAGCAGGTCGCGATCGACACCGAGCGCGCGTACCGCAAGACGGCCCGTCGTGCGAAGGAGAGGGTCATCGCGCGCGCGTCGGAGGGGGCAACGCGATAATCCTGCGACGACCCTAGGGTGGAGGGATGTCGCATCCCAACCCGTTCCTCGCCCCGAGCACGCTCCCCCACGGCCTCCCTCCGTTCGCCGAGATCGCGCCGGAGCATTTCCGGCCCGCCTTCGACGCGGGTTTCACCGAGCAGCTCGCGGAGGTCGCGGCAATCAGCGCCGATCCGGACGCGCCGACGGTCGAGAACACCCTGCTTCCGCTCGAGCGCAGCGGGCAGCTGCTCGAGCGGGTCGCGAGCGTCTTCTACAACAAGAGCTCCGCTGACAACGACGACTTCGTCTCCGCGCTCGAGGAGGAGATCGCACCGCGGATGGCGGCGCACTCCGATGCGATCCGGCTCGATCCGGCTCTCTACGCGCGCGTCGCCGCCATCCACGCTGGCATCCACGCTGGCACCGACGCGGGCACCGCTCCCCTCGACCCCGAGACCCGGTACCTCGTCGACCGCCACTTCGCCGAGCTGACCCTCGCCGGCGCCGGCCTGGGCGAGACGGAGAAGCAGGCCCTGCGCGACTACAACCGCGAGCTGTCGACGCTCACGACCAGGTTCGAGAAGAACCTGCTCGCCGACAGCAACGATCTCGCCGTCGTCATCGATGACGTCGCCGAGCTCGACGGCCTCTCACGCGACGACATCTCGGCTGCAGCCACCGCAGCGGCCGAGCGCGGGCTTGACGGCAAGTACCTCATCACCCTGGTGCTGCCGACTGGGCATCCGTATCTCTCCCAGCTCATCAGGCGCGACGTGCGCCAGCGCATCATGGAGGCCTCCCGGTCCCGCGGCATCCGTGGGGGCGACCACGACACCCGCGCCCTCGTTCTTGAGATCACCCGCATCCGGGCAGAGCGGGCCGCGCTTCTCGGGTTCGCCTCGCACGCCGCCTACGTCACCGCCGACTCGACCGCGCAGAGCCCCGCGAGGGTGTCCGAGTTGCTCGGCCGGCTCGCTCCGCCCGCGGCCAGAAATGCCAGGGCCGAGCAGGCCGAGCTGGAGGCTCTTGCCGGGCACCAGATCGAGGCGTGGGATTGGGACTTCTATAGCGAGAAGGTGCGCGCGGCGAAGTACGACGTCGACACCGCCTCGATGCGCCCGTACTTCGAGGCTGAGCGGGTGCTGCACGACGGCATCTTCTTCGCCGCCGAGAAGCTCTACGGGGTGACCTTCACCGAACGCGCCGACCTCGTCGGCTACCACCCGGAGGTGCGCGTATTCGAGGTACGCAACGAGGGCGGCGAGGAGATCGGCCTCTACCTACTCGACCTCTACACCCGCGACTCGAAGCGGGGTGGTGCCTGGATGAATGCGCTCATCTCCCAATCACGCCTGCTCGGGCATCCGACGGTCGTCGTCAACAACCTCAACGTGCCGGGGCCCGCCGCCGGAACCCCGACCCTGCTGACCTACGACCTCGTGAACACGTTCTTCCACGAGTTCGGCCACGCGCTGCACGGGCTTTTCGCACGCGTGACCTACCCGATGTTCTCCGGCACGAACGTGTACCGGGACTTCGTCGAGTTCCCCAGCCAGGTGAACGAGATGTGGATGCTGTGGCCGGAGGTTCTCGCGAACTTCGCCGTGCACTACGAGACCGGCGAGCGGATGCCGGAGGAGCTGGTGGCGAAGCTGCAGGCGTCGTCCGCCTTCAACGAGGGGTTCGCGACGTCGGAGTACCTCGCCGCGGCGCTGCTCGACCAGGCCTGGCACGCCATCGGACCGGACGCGACAGTCACCGACGTCGCCGCATTCGAGCGGGACGCTCTCGCTGCCGCCGGGCTCGACAACCCGGCGGTGCCGACGCGGTACTCGTCCACCTACTTCGCACACACCTTCTCGGGCGGGTACGCGGCGGCGTACTACTCGTACATCTGGAGCGAGGTGCTCGACGCCGACACTGTCGACTGGTTCACGGAGAACGGCGGGCTTACCCGTGCGAACGGCGACAGGTTCCGCGACCGCCTGCTGGGTGTCGGCGGCTCGAAAGACCCGCTCGAGGCCTACCGCGACTTCCGGGGCCGGGATGCCGTGATCGAGCCACTGCTGAAGCGGCGCGGCCTGAGCTAGGAGGCTGGCTGGTCGGGAGCGTCGGGCCCCTCGGGAGCATCGGGAGCATCGTCCAGGATGCCGATGAAGCGGCTGCCGATCCCGTCGAACTCACGGCGGACGTGCCCGCCTGCGGGTTCCGGCAGGTCGTGAATAGAGTGGTGATCGCAGCTGATGAACGTGAACTGCGGCCACCACTTCTTCGGCCGCACCGATTCGCCGAATCCGCACACGTCGCACTCCAGGCGCACCCAGACGGGCTTCTTACCCGTGCGGTTCGCGCGCGACTGCACGAGCCAGGCTGGCGGCTCGCTCTCGATTGCGGCAAGCTCCTCCTCCGACACCCACGTACCGAGCCCGTGACGTTGCGCCATCTCGATAGGAATGTCCAGGCGCAGGGCAGCTTCTCGTCGCGAAATCATGTCGGTCAACGATAGGCGTTCGGCACGCCCTCGGCGAATCAGCGTGGCTCAGGCCGCGAGTTCCGTCAGGGTGCGCAGCCGGGACTCGAGGTCGGGGCCCTGCGGCACGAGGATGACCTCGTTCGCTCCCGTCGCCTCGACGAGGGCACTCACCCGCGACCGCACGTGCTCGCGGGAGCCTACCGCCTGCTGGGCGTTGCGTTCCGCGGCGAACGCGCGCTCGCCCTCGGTCCACGGGTGTGCCTCCGCCTCGGCGAGGGTGGGCACGGCACCGGGTCGGCCGCCCTGTCGCAACCGCACCGCCCAGAGGTTGTGGGGCAGTGCGAGCCGGGAAGCCTCCTTCGCATCGTCGGCGACGACCGTCGCCACCGAGACCATCGCAAGCGGCTTCTCGAGCACAGCGGAGGGTGTGAACCGCTCGCGGTACAGCTCGAAAGCGCGCGGCGTCTCCGCGGTGCCGGCGAAGTGGTGGGCGAACACGAAGGGCAGGCCCATGATGCCGGCGAGCTGCGCGCTGAAGCCGCTCGAGCCCAGCAGCCACATGAGCGGCGCGTCGCCAGCGCCTGGCACCGCGACGACAGTCGCACCGACGCCGTTCTCGAGCGGCGGGACGATGCCGAAGAGCGCGAGCAGTTCGACAACCTGCTGCGGGAAATCGTCGGCGGTCTCGTTCTGCACGTTGCGGCGCAGCATCCGTGCGGTGAGCCCGTCAGTGCCCGGCGCGCGTCCGAGCCCCAGATCGATGCGGTCGCCGTGCAGGGCAACGAGGGTTCCGAACTGCTCGGCAATCACGAGCGAGGAGTGGTTGGGCAGCATCACGCCGCCCGATCCCACCCGGATTCGTGTGGTCGCCGCGGCGATTGCCCCGATGAGCACCGCGGGCGCGGAGCTCGCGACGGCGGCCATGCCGTGGTGCTCGGCCACCCAGAAGCGCCGATAGCCCAGCTCGTCGGCCGCCTTCGCCGTCGTGATCGTCTGGGCAAGGGCCTCGGCGTTGGTCATTCCGGCGCGGACCGTGGCGAGGTCGAGAACGGAGAGCGGGATCGCGCTGAAGGAAGTCATCCCCAGCGAGAACCGGCGAGGACGCTCTGGCATTCCTCGCCGCGAAATGTCGATGGGCAATATCGCCGCGCAATGTCGATGGGCGGGGCAATCGTCCGTGCACTCTTACGGTGCCGTGCGCGCTGGCGCGGGGCGGCGTCTGAAGCCCAACCAGAGCATCGCGAGCCCGCCGACGACGAGTCCCCAGAAGGCCGAGCCGATGCCTCCGATGACGATTCCCGAGGCAACGACCAGGAAGGTTATTGCGGCGACCGGCCGGTGCTCCGGCGTCTCGAGCGCTGCGGTGACCGACGAGATGAAGGCTCCGATGAGGGCGAGGCCCGCGACCGCCGTGATGAGGATCGGCGGGGAGGCGGTGACGAGGGCGGTGGCGAGGCCGGCGCCGAGGCCCAGGACGAGGTAGAACGCGCCTCCCGCGACGGCGGCGATCCAGCGCTTGGCGTGTTCGGGGTGCGCGTCGGGACCGGCCATGATGGCCGCGGTGAGTGCAGCGAGGTTGATGACGTGCCCGCCGAACAGCGCCCCACCCATCGAGACGAGCCCGGAGCCGATGAGGATCGGGGCGGGACGCGGCGGTGGGAACCCGAGGGTCGAGAGCACGGCGAACCCCGGTACGTTCTGGCCGGCCATGGTCACGACGAACAGCGGCAGCCCCAGGCTCACGATCACGAGCAGGTCGAAGCTCGGCGGCACGAAACTCAGCTGCGGCGCGACGACCCCGGCGCCAAGCCATCCGGTGCCCACCGAGAGCGCCACCACAATCGCCGTTACGATCATCGCGGACGGCACAGCCCAGCGCGGCGCGAGGCGTGACAGAACCAGCCAGACGATCACGATCGGGAGGGCGAGCAGCGGCTCGGCGACCGAGGCCGTGACGGGCGCAATGCAGATGGGGAGCAGGATGCCGGCGAGCATCGCGCTCGCGATCGGCCGAGGGATGCGGGTGATGGCGCGCCCGAGAGCAGGCCAGGCGCCCGTCACGGCGATCAGCGCTCCACACACGATGAACGCGCCGACCGCGGCCGAGAAGTCCCCCGTCGTCGCCTCGGCGGTCACGAGCAGCGCGGCTCCGGGGGTGGACCAGGCGAACGACAGCGGCATCCGAAACCGCCACGACAGCACGATCGCCACGAGCCCCTGGGTCAGGCAGAGGATGAGCAGCCCGGACGCCGCCTGCTCCTCGGTCGCCCCCACCGCGCGCAGGCCCGCGATGACGATCGCGAACGAGCTGGCGAATCCGGTGATCGCGCCGATGAGGCCGGCGGAGATGGGCTGGATAATGGGCGGACCGGGAACCTGGTGCGGCTAGGCCGATTTTTCGGTGCGCACCTCGCGCAGGATGATCGTCGGGGCACCGTTCTCAACGACGGCGCTCTTGGTGACGATCACGCGTGCGACATCGGACGAGGAAGGCACCTCGAACATGATCGGCCCGAGCACCTCCTCCATGATCGCGCGGAGCCCGCGGGCGCCTGTCTTGCGCAACACCGCCAGGTCGGCGATCGCCTCGAGCGCGTCGTGCTCGAATTCGAGCTCGACGCCGTCGATCTCGAACATGCGCTGGTACTGGCGCACGAGCGCGTTCCGCGGCTCGGTGAGGATCGCCATGAGAGCGACCTGGTCGAGCTGGGTCACGGTCGTGACGACCGGGAGGCGGCCGATGAACTCGGGGATCAGGCCGAACTTGTGCAGGTCTTCCGGCAGCACCTCGCCGAACAGGTTCACGTCGTCGCCCTTGCTGTGCAGCGGGGCGCCGAAGCCGATCCCCTTCTTGCCAGCGCGTGACGAGATGATCTCCTCGAGGCCCGCGAACGCGCCGGCGACGATGAACAGCACGTTGGTCGTGTCGACCTGGATGAACTCCTGGTGCGGATGCTTGCGCCCGCCCTGCGGCGGAACGGATGCGACGGTGCCCTCGAGAATCTTGAGGAGTGCCTGCTGCACGCCCTCGCCGGAGACGTCGCGGGTGATCGACGGGTTCTCGGCCTTGCGGGCGATCTTGTCGATTTCGTCGATGTAGATGATGCCGGTCTCGGCGCGCTTGACGTCGTAGTCCGCCGCCTGGATGAGCTTGAGCAGGATGTTCTCGACGTCTTCACCCACGTAGCCGGCCTCGGTGAGGGCGGTCGCATCGGCGACGGCGAATGGAACGTTGAGCCGCTTCGCGAGGGTCTGGGCGAGGTAGGTCTTGCCGCAACCGGTCGGGCCGATCAGCAGGATGTTGCTCTTTGCGATCTCGACATCGTCGATCACGGCGTCTGCGGAGGTGAGCGTGTTGCGTGAGCGGATGCGCTTGTAGTGGTTGTAGACGGCGACCGAGAGGGCCCGCTTGGCCGGCTCCTGCCCGATGACGTATTCCTCGAGGAAGTTGAAGATCTCCTTGGGCTTGGGCAGGTCGAACTCGCTCGACACCTCTTCGCCAGCCTCGGCCAGACGCTCTTCGATGATCTCGTTGCACAATTCGACGCACTCGTCGCAGATGTACACGCCCGGTCCTGCTATGAGCTGCTGGACCTGTTTCTGGCTCTTTCCGCAGAAGGAACACTTGAGCAGATCCGCGCTCTCACCAATTCGAGCCATTGCCTCGCCTCCTCCTGATTCAGCACCGCGCCATTGCGGGTTGCCATCACTAGTGCTACGCATCGAGCCTAACCCGTGTCACCGACACAGGAATGCACGTTGCACGATTGGGATGCCGCGCCGCGGCGCTGTTCGCTCGTGGTTCGACCGATCAGACTGCTCACGTAGCCTAGATTCATGACGTACTCCCCACCGAGCCGTGGCTTTCGGCGACCCAATACGGCACTGCCGGCACTTCTCGGATGCGCGGTCCTGCTCGGCTCCATCTTCGCGGTCGCCGGCCCGGCGATGGCCCACAATTCTCTGGTCGCCTCCACTCCGGAGGCCGGTTCGATCCTGACCACCCTCCCGCCGGAGTTCTCGATCACCACGAACGAGGACATGCTCGACACCGGCGACAGCGTGAGCGCATTCCTGCTCCGAGTCGTCGGCGAGGACGGCCTGTACTACGGCGACGGATGCGTCTCGGTCGACGGCCCGACGATGAGCGCCGACGCCGCACTGGGGCCGGCCGGCGAGTACACCCTCGCCTGGCGCGCGGCCTCGATCGACAGCCACCCCATCGATGGCCAGTTCACCTTCGAGTGGGATCCCGCCGATGACGCCGAGATCTCGGCCGGCTCGGCGACGCCTCCCGAGTGCGGGGTCGAGCCGACGCCGGTGGAGGAGCCGGCAGAGGGACAGGCGTCCGGGACCGACTCCGATGACGCGGCTGGCGCCGATGCCGATGCCGATGCCGATGCCGATGCCGATGCCAGCGAATCGCCATCCGCCGACCCCGAGCAGACGTCATCGACCGTGCCGAACTCGCTGCTGATCGCCGGTATCGGTGCGGTCGCCGCGGCCGCGATCGGCGGGACGGTGTTCGCTGTGCGCCGGCGCCGCAACGCCTGAGCCGCACCGCGCAGCTCAGCTCAGCAGAGACACAAAAGACCCGCAGGCGATGCCTGCGGGTCTTTCTGCGTGCGGGTCTTATTGCGCGCGGGCTACTTGGACAGCGCCGCGGGGATCTGAACGTTCTTGCGCGAGGTCAGCACCTGGTCGATGAGTCCGTATTCGAGCGCGGCATCCGCACCGAGGATCTTGTCCCGGTCGATATCCTTGTTGACCTGCTCGGGGCTGCGGTTCGAGTGGAACGAGAGAGTCGCCTCGAGCCAGGTGCGCATGCGGAGGATCTCCTGCGCCTGAATCTCGATGTCCGACGCCTGGCCGCGGCCCGCGTCGCCCGTTGAGGGCTGGTGGATCAGGATGCGGGCGTTCGGCAGGGCGAGACGCTTGCCGGGCGTTCCCGCGGCGAGCAGCACAGCGGCGGCAGAAGCCGCCTGGCCGAGGCAGACCGTCTGGATCTGCGGACGGATGTACTGCATCGTGTCGTAGATCGCCGTCATCGCCGTGAACGAGCCACCGGGTGAGTTGATGTACATCACGATGTCGCGGTCGGGGTCCTGGCTCTCGAGGACGAGCAGCTGGGCCATGACGTCATCGGCCGACGCGTCGTCGACCTGGACCCCGAGAAAGACGATGCGGTCTTCGAAGAGCTTCGCGTAGGGGTCCTGGCGCTTGTAGCCGTACGCCGTGCGCTCCTCGAAGGTCGGGAGGATATAGCGGGATTCGGCCATCGGGCCGGCGCTTCCGCCGTAGGAAGAGATGTCCATGGTGTGTGCCTTAGTTCTTCGGGGTGTCGGTCGTGCGGGAGGTGTGGTCGTTGTCCGAATCGGTCGAGACCGCCGCGTCGGTGACGGTCTCGTCGGTGCCGCCGCCGCCGATGACCTCTGATGCGTACTCGCGCAGGTGGTCGACGAACCCGTAGGCGAGCGCCTCCTGGGCTGTGAACCAGTTGTCGCGGTCGTTGTCGACTAGGATCTGCTCCACCGACTTGCCGACCTGCTCTGCGGTGAGCTCCGCCATGCGCTGCTTCATATCGAGGATGACCTTGGCCTGGGTCTGGATGTCGGCAGAGGTGCCGCCGAATCCGCCGGACGGCTGGTGGAGCAGAACCCGCGCGTTGGGCGTGATGTACCGCTTGCCCTTGGTGCCGGACGAGAGCAGGAACTGGCCCATCGACGCCGCGAGTCCGATGCCCACGGTGACGATGTCGTTCGGCACGAACTTCATCGTGTCGTAGATCGCCATGCCAGCGGTGATCGAGCCTCCGGGAGAGTTGATGTAAAGGAAGATGTCTCGCTCGGAGTCCTCAGCCGCAAGCAGCAGGATCTTCGCGCAGATCTCATTGGCGTTGTCGTCGCGCACCTCTGACCCGAGCCAGATGATGCGGTCCTTGAGGAGTTGGTCGAAAATGCTGTTGACCAATGCCGGTTGGGCCATTGTTGCGCTCCATTTCAGTTTTCGCTTGGTTTCGAATCTATCGGCAAGCACCGACGCAATCGGGCGTGTTCGCCGTGGGCAGATAGCGGGAGGTCAGTCCGGGGCGAAGGTGGCGTCGAGGGCGGCCCGCAGGTCGGCGATCAGATCGGCCGGGTCTTCGATCCCGACCGAGAAGCGCAGATGCCCGTTGGTGCGAAACTCCTCGGGCCAGTGCGCGGCCCGCGGGGCGGTGCTGCCCACGTGCACGATGAGGGACTCGTCGTGGCCGAGCGAGACGGCCGAGGTGATCACGCGCAGGTTCGAGACGAACCGGTCCTGCGTCGCGGAGTCCCCGACCACGGCGAACGCGAGCATCCCACCGAACCCGTTCGGCATCGTGCGGCGCGCGAGCTCGTGCTGCGGATGCGAGGCGAGGCCCGGGTAGGCGACGAAGGCGACGCGGTCATCGGCATCGAGCACATCGGCGACGGCCCGCGCGTTCACGCAGTGCTGGCGGATCCGCAACGGCAGGGTGATCGAGCCGCGCATGATGAGCCAGGCGTTGAAGGGGCTGATCACTCCCCCGACATCAATCATGGCGTCGCTCTTGATCTGCTGGATCAGCTCCCGCGACCCGATCACAGCGCCGCCCATCGCGTCTCCGTGGCCATTGATGTATTTGGTGAGCGAGTGCACGACGAGGTCGGCGCCCTGGTCGAGGGGCCGCAGCAGCAGCGGCGAGGCGAAGGTCGAGTCCACGCTCAGCAGCGCCCCGGCCTTGTGGGCGATAAGCGCGAGCTCGTGGATGTCAGTGATCCGGGTTGTCGGATTGGCTGGGGTCTCCACATGCACGAGGCGTGTGGTCGGTCGGATGGCGGCGCGCACGGCCGCGAGGTCGGTTGTGTCGACGAGGGTCGCCTCGATGCCGTATTTCTCCGGCAGCAGCTCCGTGAACAGGCGGTGGGTCGCCTCATAGACGACATCGGCGACAACGACGTGGTCGCCGGACTTCAGGAAGGTGAAGAACACGGCATGCAGCGCGGCGACTCCACTCGCGAGGGCGACGGCATCCTCCCCGTTGTCGAGAACGGCGAGTTTCTGCTGCAGCGCGAGCTGGTTGACGCCGCTGTTGCGGGTGTAAAGGGGGATGTCGGTGCCCGACCAGCTGATCTCGGACGGATCGTCGGGCAGGGCGTAGGAGTTCGCGAGCACGAGGGGCGTGCGTACCGCTCCGGTTCCCGGATCGATGGCGTTGCCGGCGTGCACGGCTTGGGTTAGCAGCCGGAGGGTCAGCGGGTCGTGCTTGTCGGGTCGCGAGGTCATGCCACAACGCTAGGGCACGGGTCACCGAGCCGATTCGCAGTGAGACGATCGCAGAAACCATAATCCGAAAGGCACCATCGTGGCATTGGACTACCGGGGCACAACCGCCCTCATCACCGGCGCGAGCTCGGGGCTCGGCACGGAGTTCGCACGCCAGCTCGCGGCCCGAGGCGCCAATCTCGTTCTCGTCGCCCGCCGTCTCGACCGTCTCGACTCCCTCGCAAATGAACTCACCGCGTCGCACGGC
Organism: Marisediminicola antarctica; assembly: GCF_009930795.1. Lineage (GTDB taxonomy): Bacteria > Actinomycetota > Actinomycetes > Actinomycetales > Microbacteriaceae > Marisediminicola > Marisediminicola antarctica. Next base: position 1,871,847 of record NZ_CP017146.1, on the reverse strand, counting down.
ATCACGGCGACGACGATCACCGCGGACCTCGCTGCACCGGGCGCGGCCGCGAACCTCCACGCCGACCTGGGCGAGCGGGGCATCCGCATCTCGACCCTCATCAACAACGCAGGCTTCGGCACGCGCAGTCGGTTCGAGAACGAGGCCGCCGGGCGCATCCACGAGGAGGTCAGCCTCAACGTGACCGCGCTTGTGGAACTCACCCACGCGTTCTACGCCCAATTGCAGGAGGGACGCGGTGCCCTTGTGACTCTCGCGAGCACCGCCGCATACCAACCGGTCCCCCTGATGGCGGTCTACGCAGCGAGCAAGGCGTTCGTGTTGAGCTTCACCGAAGCGCTCTGGTACGAGAACAAGGACACCGCTCTTTTGGTGCTCGCCCTCTCCCCCGGAGCTACGCGCACCGAGTTCTTCGATGTGGCAGGCGCTGGCGCCCGTGTCGGCGACTTCGAGGAACCGGCCGATGTCGTCGGACTCGCGCTCTCGACGCTCGACAGCAAGAACCCGCCGCCGAGCGTCGTCTCCGGCGCCCGAAACCGCGCCATGTCCATTGCGTCCACGCTCGCACCCCGGCGCACCGTGGTGAACCTGACTGGATCGATGACCGGGCGTAATCCGGCCTGCGGTCTTAACGACGAAGGGGTTTTAACAACGAAGGCCCGGCACTGCTGTGCCGGGCCTTCGTCGTCAGTTCATGCAGTTCAGCTGTGGTCGTGACCCTCGTGGTCGTCATCCGCTGTGGATGCCGCCTCGACGAAGTCACTCGCGTCGCTGTCGTCGCCTGCATCGCTCAGCGCCGTCGCGGTGAAGGACGAGATGTCGACGACGTCGCCATTTCCGTCGACGACGTTCGCGCGGCTGAGCACGATCGCGAGCGCCTTGGCACGCGCGACCTCGCCGATCATGCCGGGGATCTGGCCGTTCTGGTCGAGCACCTTGATGAACTCGCCCGGCTCCATGTTGTACTGTGCGGCGCCCTGCACGAGGTACTGGGTGAGCTCGTTCTGGCTGACCTTGACCTTCTCCTGCTCGGCGATCGAGTCGAGGAGGATCTGAGTGCGGAACGTCTTCTCGCTCGACTCGGCGACCTCGGCACGGTGCTCGGCGTCTTCGAGGCGGTTCTCGTTCTCGAGGTGGCGGTGCACCTCGTCCTCGACGAGCTTCTCCGGAACGGGGATCTCGACGGACTCGAGCAGTTTGTCGACGACCTGGTCACGCGCCTGCGCGCCCTGACCGAAGACCTTCGACTTGATGACCTGCTGCTCGATGTCTGCCTTGAGCTCGTCGATCGTGTCGAACTGGCTGGCGATCTGTGCGAAATCGTCGTCGGCCGCGGGGAGTTCGCGCTCCTTGACGGCGAGGAGGTTGACCGTGATCTGCGCGGTCTGTCCCTCGTTGTCGCCACCGAGCAGCTTGGACTCGAAGGTCGTGGTCTCGCCGGCACTGAGGGCGTCGAGGGCCTCGTCGATGCCGTCGATGAGGTCTCCGGAGCCGACCTCATACGAGATGGCGTTGGCGGTGTCGACCTCGGTGCCGTCGATCGACGCGACGAGGTCGATCTGGGCGAAGTCGCCCGTCTTGGCCGGGCGCTCGACGGTGACAAGCGTGCCGAAGCGAGCGAGCAGATTCTGCAGCTCGGTCTCGACCTCGTCGGGCTCGACGGTCGCGGTGTCGACCGTGAGCTCGAGGCCGTCGATCGACGGGAGCGTGAACTCCGGGCGAACGTCGACCTCGACGACGATCACGAGGTCGCCCGAGAAGTCCTTGAGCTCCGGCAGGCCCGTGACGTCGGCCTCTGGGCGGCCGAGGGGGCGAATCTTCTCCTCGGTGACGGCAAGGCGGTAGAACTTGTCGAGGCCGTCGCTGACCGCGTGGTTCAGCACCTCACCACGACCGACGCGCTGGTCGATGATGGGCGGCGGAACCTTGCCCTTGCGGAACCCGGGAATGTTGATTGACTCCGCGAGGTGCGTATAGGCGTGGTCGACGCTGGGCTTCAGCTCGTCCGGGGTAACTGCGATGGTGAGCTTCACCCGCGTGGGGCTCAGCTTTTCGACCGTGGTCTTCACGTGTGGCTCTCCTGTATTCGGCGTACTGGGTATGAGGGATTCTTGTCGGGGCGACAGGATTCGAACCTGCGGCCTCCCGCTCCCAAAGCGGGCGCTCTACCAAGCTGAGCTACGCCCCGGACATCATCGTGCGGCCAGGGGGATCGGATCATGAGGCATCCGAAATTTGGCCGTGGCAAGTCTAGCCGAGCGCCGCGTCGCGAGGTGCCACCCTCACCCCGCGGCATGCATTAGAGTTGCAGAGTGCTATCCGGCCCAAGGTAATCGGGCCGGTCGTGCGGGGATGTAGCTTAGTGGTAAAGCCTCAGTCTTCCAAACTGATGATGCGAGTTCGATTCTCGTCATCCCCTCCATCACATCATTCGATCAGTCGTGTGGGCGCTTGGGCATTCCCAGTTCGTTCAGCGGCTCCTGGTGTTCGGCAGGCCGCTCGTGACCGACGGGGCAGTGCAGCACGGCGTTCGACACGGTGTGGTCAATGCGGTGCTCCGACATCGGACGGTTACACACCGGGCAGGTGGCGGCGCCGACCTGCTGCACGACCTCATCGAACGGTCCGCTCGGCGGTGGTCCGAGCGGACCCTCAAGAGAGCGGTTCAGCCAGTCGATGAATCGCAGGTAGCGCCCGGCCTCACTCGATCCGTGCGTCTCGGGGCGTTTGCGTGAGCTTTCCGTCGTCTCATTCATGGCGACAGGGTACGCCCGGCAGTTCGTCAGCGGGAGGGCCCAAAGGCCGGGGTCTTCTCCCCGACCGGAGCGACCGGGACCGACCGGTCCGAGTGCACGAACCCGATGCCCACGAGGATCAGCCCACCCCCGAACAACTGCAGCATCGTCAGGCTCTCCCCCAGCAGCATCCACGCCCAGAGTCCCGCCGCCGCGACCTCGAGGAGGCCGACGAACGAGGCGAGCCGTGAGCCGAGCATCCCGCCCGCGGTGATGCTCGTCGCATAAGCAACTGCTGTGGAGACGACGCCGACGACCAGCATCGGCACCCACCATGGGGTCGCCCGGCCGAGCAGCGTCACCTCGTCGACGGAGGCGGTGAACGGCACCATCCCAAGAAGACCGGCGAGAGCAAGAAGCACGGGTGCGATCAGGAGCCCCGCGGATGCCAGGGCGACCGGCGGCAGTCCGGCGCTCGGCCTCGCCGCGATCACGAAGTAGCCGGCACAGCAGACCATCGCCGTGACGGCGGAGGCGATCCCGAGCGGGTCGAGTGCGCCGGATCCGGACGGAGACACGATGAGCAGCAGCCCCGCGAAGGCCGCAACCGAGCCTGCGAGAACGACGACCGCTGGCCGTCGCCTGGTCATCGCCCAGGCGACAGCGACAAGCAGCAGCGGGGCCATGTACTCGATCAGGATGGCCGTGCCGACAGGGATGCGCTGCACGGCGGCGAAGTAGAACAGCTGGGTGCCCGCGACACCGACGGTGGCCATTCCGAGAATGCGCCAGCGCCCCAGCCAGACGGAGCCCCAGCGTCCGCGCAGTGCAATCACGGCGAATGGCGCGAGGATCAGTCCACCCGTGAGGGCGCGAACCGTGACCGCTGCGGCGGGGCTCCAGCCACCCTCGAGGAGGGGCTTGATCAGCGCGCCGGAGACCCCGAACGATGCAGCTGCGACGAGCGCGAACATGAGTCCGGCCGACAAGGGCGAACGGTTCACGCGCATCCTTCCGTCATGATCTAGTGGGGCTGTTGACACTGACATTAGGGTGTTCAGGAATAAGGAGTCAATTTGCATTTTGCCCCTGACACCGAGGACCTTCTCGCGTTCAACGTCGCCCTCGCGAACACGGTGCCCTCGTCGACGAGAAGCGGCACTGATGAGCTGTCGTCGACCCTGCAGTTGCAGGCCCTCCTCGCTATCCATGGCTACACCGGGCGTGTCGATCGGGACGACGCCGAACTGGGCGATGTACGTGCGGCGCGCCTCGAGCTCCGCCGCATCTGGGCGCTCGACCGCGACTCGATGGCCAGCGAGGTCAACGCCATGCTGCGCGACACCCGCGCCCTCCCCCAGCTCGCGCGCCACGACGGATTCGACTGGCACCTGCACGCCACCCGGGCGGATGCCCCGCTCGCCGAGCGCATCCGCGCCGAGGGCGCCCTCGCCCTCGTCGATGTCATCCGCTCGGACGGCACGGACCGCCTCCGGATCTGCGAGGCAGACGACTGCGAGGGCCTGTTTGCCGACCTCTCCCGCAACGGCTCGAGGCGTTACTGCACCGTGCGCTGCGGCAACCGGATGAACATGGTCGCGCACCGCAGGCGGCAGAGCGCCGAGTAGACCGCGTGATGGAGCGCCGTGAGCGCGAGTTCGCTCCGGCTTCGGGCTAGCGTGGAGCACATGTCAGCTCAGGTTCACCAGGTTCACCTGCCGTTCTCCTCCCTCGACGACTTCATCGCGCTCCCCCGGATCGAGGGCCTCGCGCTCTCGCCCGACGGGCACCGGGTGGTGCTCACCGTCGCGACGCTCGCGCGGGACTCCACCTCCTACGAGAGGGCGCTCTGGGCGGTGCCCGCCGACGGCACCGGCGCACCGACGCGGCTCACCCGCTCCGCGAAGGGCGAATCCGGCGTCGCGTTCACCGGGTCGGGCGACGTGATGTTCGTCTCCGGCCGGCCGGATGCCGCGGCAGAGAAGGACACGGAGGCCGCGCAGCTCTGGTTGCTGCCCGCCAGCGGCGGCGAGGCGCGCGCGGTGACCCGTCTGGCGGGAGGTGTCTCTGGCATCGCCGCGACGGCGACGTCGTCAGACACGATCGTGATCACCGCGGACCTGCTCCCCAGCGCCGACGGCCTCGAGGCGGATGCCGCCGCGCGCAAGAATCGCAGCGATAAGAAGGTCTCGGCGATCCTGCACGAGAGCTACCCGGTGCGCTACTGGGACCACGATCTCGGCCCGGCCGAACCGCACCTGCTCTCGCTGGACCTGTCGAATCTCGCCGAGTCGATCTCCGCACCGGTAACCGCCGACCCGAACCCCGACCCGGCCGCAGCCGCAGCCGCAGCCGCCGCGTACCCGGCCGAGCTGCCGAGGCCGAACGACCTCACCCCGGCGCCCGGGCGCGCTGGCGACACCGCAGGGCAGGCCCTGACTCCCGATGGCCGCACGATGATCGCCTCGCTCCGCGTGCGGGAGCAGCGCTCCGGCCGGCACGTGCTGGTGGCGATCGACGTCGAGTCCGGGCAGCGCACGACACTCTTCGACGAGGACCGCGTGCATTTCCAGTCCCCCGTGGTCAGCCGCGACGGATCTCGTGTCGCGTTCGTGCGCAGCGCATTCAGCACCCCCGAGGGACCGGCCGACCAGGAGATCTGGGTTGCCGGCATCGATGGGAGCGAGCCGCGCCGACTCGGGGCGGACTGGGACCGCTGGCCCTCGAGCACGATCTTCGACCTGGGAGACGAATCCCTCATCGTGACGGCCGACCACGGTGGCCGCGGCCCAATATTCCGCATTCCGCTCGACGGTAGCGCCGCTGCGCAGCTCACCAGCGACGACTTCAGCTACACCCACGTTGCCGTCGATCCGACAACCGGTGACCTCGTGGCACTCCGCTCCTCGTGGATGGCACCGTCTCATCCGGTGCGGATCACCCGGGCAGGCGACGTCGTTCCACTCGCGACGCCCGCGACGCCCGCGACGCTCCCCGAGGCACCCGGTTCGATCACCGAGGTCGAGACCGTGGCGGAGGACGGGTCGCCGTTGCGCGCGTGGCTGCTGCTGCCCGACGGCTCCGACGCCCAGCATCCGGCCCCCCTGCTGCTCTGGATCCACGGCGGACCGCTGAACAGCTGGAACGCCTGGAGCTGGCGCTGGAGCCCGCTGCTCGCGGTCGCCCGGGGGTACGCTGTGCTGCTTCCCGACCCCGCGCTGTCGACGGGGTACGGCCTGGACTTCATCGCGCGCGGCTGGGATGCCTGGGGCACGAAGCCCTACACCGACCTCCTCGCGATCACGGATGCCACCGAAGCACGCCCCGACATCGACGCCGCGAAGACCGCCGCAATGGGCGGATCTTTCGGCGGCTACATGGCGAACTGGATCGCCGGGCACACGGATCGGTTCACCGCGATCGTCAGCCACGCGAGCCTGTGGGCGCTCGACCAGTTCAACGGGACGACCGACAATTCGCAGTACTGGCAGAGCATTTTTTCCCCGCAGGGCATGCTCGACAGTTCGCCGCACCACAGCGTGCGCGACATCTCGACGCCGATGCTTGTCATCCACGGCGACCGCGACTACCGGGTTCCGGTCGGGGAGAGCCTGCGGCTGTGGTCGGAGCTGGCCGAGCACCACGCCGAGCCGGACGGCACGACGCGGCACAAGTTCCTCTATTTTCCGAACGAGAACCACTGGGTGCTGGGGCCCCAGCACGCCGTCGTCTGGTACGAGACTGTCTTCGCCTTCCTCGACCAGCACGTGCACGGCGCGGATTGGAAGCGTCCCGAGGCTCTCGGCTGAGACAGCTCGACCCTCGTTTCTCGACCCCCGTTTCTCGACCCCCGTTTCTCGACCCCCGTTTCTCGACCCCCGTTTAGGGGGGCGCGGTGTCCCCCATAAGGAGGACTATGCTCAGTTTAACCGCCCCCTGAATGGCCGCCACGGTTCGGCATGCACCACGACCGCACCCGAATCGTCCGCCGCGGTCGGACACTCAAACATGGAGACCCACCATGCCCGCTAGTGAAAATTCCCCCCTCGCGCCCTCCGGCTGGTACCGCGACCCCCTCGGCCTTCCCCAGCTGCGCTGGTGGAACGGCATGATGTGGACCAACCAAATCGAAGAACCGCGTGCGGAAATCCAGGTCTCGTCGGCCTACAAGGTGGAGCTCGTCAGCTCCCCCTGACCTGGCAGCACTGCCTGTGTCGTGACGCGGAGTCTCCCCCGCCACCGCTCCTTTCCCCCGGGGAACTCGGCGGAGCGCTAGCCTGAGGCCTCTACCTCGAGGAGTGCTCATGACCGGCGACGGACCCGTCGACTTTCGTCCCCATGCGGGGTTGGTGGTCTGGCCGAGCGGTCTCGGCGCTCTCACCGATCGCGGCTTGTGCCCGGCCTGCTTCTCTCGGCTTCCGGGCACGGTCTGCGGCGAGTGCGGACTGGACCTCAACCATCCCTCCGCCGGGGAGCTGTTCTCGGCTTCGCGCGAGGCCTCCTCGATGCTCTCCCACCGCGTCGACATCATCGGCCGCATGCGTTTCGAGACGGATGCGCGTGCCGCGGCCATCGCAGCCATGGCACTCGCGGCTGCTTCCGGGTCGACTCTGACAGTTACTGCTGGGGCGCCCATTGCTGTCGCGGGTCCGCAGGACGCGCGTACTATCGCGCCCGCTGCTCTCGCGCCTCCTGCTCGTCCCACTCCTCCTGCTCCTCCTGCTGATGCCGCTCCTGTTGGCCCGGACCGCCGCCGCGTCTCGAGCGTGCAGCTCGCCCTGCTCATCGTCGGAGTATCGGCGCTGTCCGTCGGCGCGATCTTCTTCCTCATCTACGCCTTCATCAACTTCGGGCTCGGTTGGCGCTCGGTCATCATCGGCACGATCACGCTCGCGGCGATCGCGGGGGCGGAACTGCTGCGACGTCGGGGACTGCGCACCACCGCCGAGGGAATCGCAGTCTTCGCGATAGTTCTCGTCTATCTCGACGCCTTCGCCATCCGCGCCAATAACCTCGTCGGCGCAGGCACCGTCGACGGCGACGCGTTCTGGGGACTCACCCTCGTCGCCTCTGGCACCGCCTTCGTGGTCTGGAACCGCGCGTCGACGCTGCGCGCGCCGAGCATCGCCGGATTCGCGACCTTCGCGCCCGGCGTCGGCCTTCTTGCCTATTCGGCGGCGTCGTCGGCGCCCGAGTCGGTCAGGCTCGGGATCAGTTTCGTGGCCGTCGCCATGGCGGGCACCCTGCATCGGCTCGCCGGACGCCCCGCCACGGCCACGGCTACGGCGACGGCCACGAGCATCCAGGGCCCCGCGCGCACCGAGCGCTGGATCGTGCTCGTCACCTCGCTCGCTGCTCTGGCCGGAGCGGCTCTTGCCGCCATCGCCATGATCTGGCTCGATCCCGTACTCGGATCGGAGGGTGGAGCGGATGCCTGGGCGTTCGTGGGCCCTGCAGCATCCACCACCACCTTCGCCTTCCTCGGCCTGACCGCCGCGCTTCACCTCGTCGTCCTCCGGTCGCTGCCCGAGCCACGTCTCGTCACGTTCGGCGCCGTGTTCGCGGGCGCGCTCGGCGTCGCATTCGCCGTGACCGGCACCGTCGCGGTGGTTCGCGATTCGGGCCTCACCGCGGTCCTCATCCCGGCGGTCGTCGCCGTCGCGGTCGCCCTGATCCTCGAGGCAGGGGCGCGCCGCGTGACCGATCCCTTCCTGCGCCGGAGTTTCGCTGTGGCCGGAGGCGGAGCAGTCCTCGTCGCGGTGATCGCCGTGGTTCAGCCTCTCGTCACGGGCGGCACCGCGACCCTGCTCGCTCTCGCGGCCGCGCTCGCGGAACCGTGGACGCTGTCCCCCACCGACACCATCGTGGACCCGACGGCGGCGCTTCGCGACGCGATCCTCACCCTCGCAGCTGTGACCGTTCTCGGGGCGATCGGCTGGGCTGTCAGCGGTCTGCTCCGGCGTCGTATCGGCCTGCTCGCGTTCATGGTCGCCGCCGTGCTTATCGTCGCGGTCCCTCTGCTCGGAAGCGTGGTGCTCGTCTCGATGGGCTGGCTGGTTCTCGGGGTGGCCTCGCTCGCCGCGCTCCTGGTACTCGCCCGCGCGGCCCCTGACGCCCCGATCGGCCGGTCGGCCGTCACCCCCGCGCTTCTCCTTCTGCTCGCCGTCGCGACGACGGCCGGCTGGGTGCTCGGCTGGGCCAGCGAGGCGACATGGGCACCCGCTACCGCTGCGACGATCGGCTTGGCGCTGCTGGCCCGTGCGCTCACGCGCGGCGCAGGCAATCGCGCGGGCCTGCTCGGCATCGCACTCGTTCTGGCTCTTGTTGCGGCCGCGGCGGCCGCACGGCAGATTGGCATCTCCACTGGCCTCGTCGCGACAGACGTCGTCGCCACAGACGACTCGGTGCGGCTGGTCGGATTCACCGCAGTCGTTGCGCTGGGACTCGGTGCCCTGCCGCTCGAGAGGATGCTTAGCGCACTGGACCGGCGCACGCTCTTCTGGATCTCACTGGTTGCCGCAGGGGGTTCCGCGGCCTGGCTGCAGTACGGTCCCGCATCCGCGCCGTCGCTTCTCGCCCCGATTCCCTCGATCCTCGCGCTCAGTGCGATCCTGCTCGCCGTGCTCCTGCTCTGGACAGCCCTGCCGTCCACATCCGCCGTCCCTGTCGAGCGGTCCACGGCATCCGTCGCGATCGGGCCGGCCACGCTCATTGTGCTGCTCTCGATCGCGCTCGCGATCGACGCGCCCGAGCTCGTCCTCGCCGTCGCGCCCGTCACCGCCGCGCTGCTGGTCAGCGCCGGATCGCTAGCCGTCGCGCTGATGCGGCAGACGCGGATCCCGCGCGAGGTCCGCGATCTCGGCGTGCTGCTGGTCGGGGTGCCACCGGTCGCGCTGGGCTTGCTCGCGCGCCAGGACGACTCGACCTGGCTGGTACTCGTCATTGCCGCGATCGCGACCCTCCTGCTCGGCACGAGCCGCGACGGGGTGTTTGCCTCGAAGTCACCGCGCCGCTACCTCGCCTGGGTGGCGCTCGCCCTTTCGACGATCGGCCTGTGGCTCGCGCTCGGCGACCGCGGGGTGACCGTGGTCGAGCCCTGGGTGCTTCCGCTGTCGGGGGCATTGCTCATCATCGCGCTCCTGCTCTGGCGAGCCGATCGCCGCGTGACGTTTGAGAACGGGGGCGCTGTTCCGGCGTCCGGCTCTGGTCCGGCGTCCGGCGCTGTTCCGGCGTCCGGCGCTGTTCCGGCGTCCGGCTCTGGTCCGGCGTCCGGCGCTGTTCCGGCGTCCGGCTCTGGTCCGGCGTCCGGCGCTGTTCCGGCGTCCGGCGCTGTTCCGGCGTCCGGCTCTGGTCCGGCGTCCGGCGCTGTTCCGGCGTCCGGCTCTGTTCCGGCGTCCGGCGCCCTCGCCGCACCCGTCCTGGTTCTCGCCGCGCTGCTGGTCTCGATCGTGCCGATCGCGGTGGTCGCCGCGGACGGCCCGCCGACCCGCGCGATCATTGTCGGCGGCGTCTCGGCCGCCCTGGTGCTGCTCGGCAGCATGGTCGTCGGGCGCGCCAGCATCCGTCCCCATCTCGACGCCGCGGCCCTTGCCGGAGGGATCGGAGTCATCGTCACGGCCGTCGCACGCGCGGCGAACATCCTGGTCGACAGTGGCCTGCGCAGCACGCCCAGCGGGGAACTCGAAGCCTGGCTCGGCTTCGCGTTACTCGTGCTGGTCGCGGCCGGCTTCGGCCTGAGCCGGGATCAGCTCTCCGGTGCCGCCGGCGACGCATTCGCACGTCAGCGACTCGTCGCCAGCCAGGCGCTCGCCATCGTCGCGTTCACTGCCATGATCACGATCGAAACGATGGCAATCGATGACGGCCCAACCGGCCTTCTTCGGGCGCTCGGGGCGACACTCGTCTTCTGCGCCATCCATGTGATCGCTTTCCTGATTGATCGGGTGCCTTTCACGCAGCTCGTCGCGTGGCTCGCGCTCGCCTATGCTGCCATCGCGGTGATCGTCGGCGTCGTCGCGGGATCCCTCGACCCCCTCGAGATCGGCACGATCCCGCTCGCCGCCGCTCTCATTGCGACCGGTGCTGTGCGGCTGATCTCGGACCCGGATGCCCGAAGCTGGCCCTGGCTCGGCCCGGGCGTTGCGGCGCTGCTTGTACCGTCCCTCGTCGCGACCATCGACGACAATCCCGTCTGGCGTCTCGTCGGCATCGGCGTCGCGGGAGTCGCGATCCTCGTCATCGGCGCGGTTCGGCGACTGCAGGCACCATTCCTGATCAGCGCCGCCGTCGTTCTTGTACATGTGATCGCGACGTTCGCTCCGCAAATCAGGGCGGTCTACGAGTTCTTCCCCTGGTGGTTGTGGCTCGCCGTCGGCGGCATCATTCTCATCGGCCTCGCGGCGAGGTACGAGCAGCGGATCCAAAATGTGCGGGGCGTCGTGCTCAGAGTGAGCGGGCTGCGGTAGCCCCTTCGGGGCCGTGGTCAGGGGCGGTCGTCAGGGGCCGTCGTGAGCTGCGCTCGTTGGACTCCAACGCAGTGCACGCGGGCCCGGTGCTGCGCCGGGTCTTCTCCTGCGCTGTGTCTTCTTTCCTGCGCAGGGTCGTCTCTCCTGCACAGGGTCTTCTCTCCTGCACAGGGTCTTCTCCTGCACAGCCCTTGTGGAAAGATTCTTGTCCCCATCAGGCCTTTCCCCTTTCGAAAGTGTGTTCGAAGTGGGAGAATTGTGGCATGGAACAGCTCCCGAACACCCTCCGCGACACGGCTGACACCGTCGCTGGCCTTGGGGCGTGCGCGGGGGAGTTCACGGCCCTGGATGATGCGTCCCTGTTCGCCGCGCAACGCTCGGTCACCGCGCTGCGTCGTGCGGTGGACACCTATGCGGCGTGGATCGCGGCGGCGATCGCGAAGCACTCCGACCGGGCCCTGGGCCATGCCGGGATGGCGATCAGTGCCGGGTTCGTCAGCGCGGAGGCGTTGATCCAATCGATCTCCGGCAGCACCAGGGCCGAGGCCGCGAAACTGGTCCAGATCGGCACCCTGCTCGCCGAGACCGAAGCCGCCGAAGCCCTCGCCGCCGCCGATCCCACCGCCACCGCCACCGGCGGCACGCCCACCGCTGGTGCGCCGACCGCTGGTGCGCCGACCGCTGGTGCGCCGACCGCTGGTGCGCCGGTGTCCGATCCGGGCTCCCCGGCCAGCCCGGGGCCAGCCACCGACCCTGCCGAGCCGCGTTTCCCGGTCGGGATGCCGGTATGGCAGGCGCCAATCGCGCGGGCGGTCACCGCCGGGCTCCTCTCCCTCGATGGAGCCGAAGCAATCCGGCGCGGGTTGGGAGGGATCGATGACGCCGTCACCGCCGAGCAGCTCACCGCCGCCGCGGAACACCTCATCACCGCCATCAACCCCAGCAACCCCAGCAACCCCAGCAACCCCGGTAACCCCGGTAGTGCCGGCGCCGGTCGGGTGCTGGGTGCGGACGAGGTGCAACGCCTCGCCCGGCGGTTGCGGGACGAGCTCGACAGCGACGGCATCCGCCGGCGGGAGAAGGAGCAGTACGACCTGCGCGCGGTGCGCAAATGGCGCACCGCTGACGGCATGCACCACGGCATCTGGCACCTGCACCCCGAAGACGGCGCCCTGCTCGACTCGGCCCTGTCCACGATCCTCTCCCCGCGACGCGGCGGACCCCGATTCATCGATCCGGAAGAGAAAGCCAAAGCCCAGAAACTGGTCGAGGACCCCCGCACCGACGAGCAGATCCTCGCCGACGCCCTGATCGGCATGATCCGCATCGCCACCGACGCCGACCCCGGCACCATGTTCGGCTCCCGCCGCCCCGCCGTCCGGGTCATCATCACCAAAAAAGACCTCACCACCAACACCACACCCACCGCTGGCACAAGCACCGACGCGAGCACCGGCACCGGCACCGGCACCGGCACCCCGAGCGGCCCCACCCTCCCGGTCCTTCCGGTCCTTCCGGTCCTCCCACCACCGTCTCAATCCGCGCAGCCCCTCGCGCCGCCCCACCCGGCGCAACCGCCCCTGCCACCACCACCGCCACCGCGACTGCGGCTGCCCGGGATCAGCGCCGACCAGGGATGGATCGAGGGAACCCTCGACCCGATCTCGATCGAGACCATCCAGCGCAACCTCTGCGACACCGGACACATCCCCGTCCTATTCGACGACGACGGCCAATGCCTCAACGTCGGCCACACAAGGCGCCACTTCACCGCCCGCCAACGCATCGCCCTCGCCACCCGCGACGGAGGCTGCATGTTCCCCTCCTGCGACCGACCCCCCTCCTGGTGCGAAGCCCACCACATCAAACACTGGGACAGAGACAACGGACCCACCAACATCGACAACGGAATCCTCCTCTGCCGCAGACACCACCTCCTCCTCCACGACAACCACTGGGAAATCACCAACACCAACAACAACTACTGGCTCCAACCACCCCGAAACATCGACCCCACCCAAACCCTCATCCTGCTCCCCAGCAGAACCCCCACCATCACCGCCATCACCGCCATAGCCAGAAGGAACGCGAGCCCCTCTCTGTCAGGCTGGTGTGAGACATCCCGGGTTATGCGGGGTGTCTTGGGAGAGGGCGGGGAACGGACGTAATCATGTTGGAAGAATCAGGGCCACCGGCCCCGCATATTGACCCGGCTCAGAAGCCGGTCCGGAGGACTTACCCGGCCGAATACCGCGCTCGCGTGCTGGCAGAGTATGAGGCGGCCCCCCGCGGGTCGAAGTCCGCGGTCCTTCGACGCGAGGGGATCTATCAGACCCTGGTAGCGGAGTGGGCGAAAGCCCGAGACGCGGAAGCGGCTGGGACCACGTATCGGCGGGATCGCGCCCCGCGATCGAAGGAGTCCTCGGCGGCTGCCCGGGCGGTGAAGTTGGAGGCCGAGAACGCTCGTCTGCATCGCCGGCTGGCGCAGACCGAGGCAGCGTTGGACGTGATGGGAAAAGCGCACAGGCTCTTGGAGCTGCTCTCGGACAGCAGCCCCTCGAGCCAGCCCGGGACGGGGCAGGACAAGTGACTGCGGGAACGGTCCTCGATGACGCGTTCACTGCGCTGATCGGATTGGCGGTCACGGTCGTGGCCGCGTGCGCGTTGACCGGCCGGTCGCGGGCGACCCACTACCGGCGGATCTCCCCGCCGGTCCGGAAGATCGATCCGATCCCGCAGGCAGCACGGGCCAAGCCGCCATCGACCCTGTCCGAAACGGAACGCGGACAAGTCCTCGCGGTCATCAACTCTCCCGCCTACCAGGACCTGTCGATCTGTCAGATCTGGGCACGGGAGTTGGACGAGGACCGGTACCACTGCTCGATGTCGTCGATGTATCGCATCGCCAGGGCTGCCGGGCAGACGCGGGAACGGCGGCGTCTGGCGACGCATCCGGCGAAGGTCAAGCCCGAGCTGGTCGCTTTGGGCCCGTCGCAGGTGTGGTCGTGGGACATCACCAAGCTCCGCGGCCCGCGCAAGGGCGTCTGGTATCACCTCTACGCCCTGATCGATATCTACTCGAGGTACTCGCCCAGCCATGTCGTCTGCGCTGCCGAGGACTCGGTCGTCGCCCGCGACTTCATCGACGACGCGATCGGCCGCAACGGCACCGCCCCGCACACCGTCCACGCAGACCGGGGCACCTCGATGACCTCGAAACCCGTCTCCGCACTGCTGGCCGATCTCGGGATCACCCGCACGCACTCGCGCCCGAGGGTGTCCAACGACAACCCGTACTCCGAGGCGCAATTCAAGACCCTGAAATACGTTCCCGACTTCCCGCACCACTTCTACTCGCTGGCCGAGGCGAAGCAATTCTGCGACGGATTCTTCACCGACTACAACCACATCCACCATCACTCCGGGATCGGCTGGCACACCCCAGCATCCGTGCATTTCGGCACCTACCAGGACATCGACCAGCAACGCTCGGTCACCCTGAACCGGGCCTTCAACGAGCACCCCGAACGCTTCACCCGACGACCCCGCCCGCCACAGATCCGCACCGAGGTCTGGATCAACGAACCCCAGAAAGAGGCCCTCCCGATCAACGACCAAACCACGCAAACAGTCTAGAAAGCACATGTCTCACTTGACTTGACAAATTCCGAGCCGACAATGAAGAAATTGGATGCCGGACGCTCTGGGCAAAGCCTCGGACCGGGGCGTGGAGTCGTCCCACGCGGGCAGCGCGGTCATGGGCCGACCGATCCTTGCCGCCAGGAGGATCCGCGCACACGACACGAAACCGCGCTCTGGCTGATCGCTCCCCTGCCGATCTCGTCCCTGCCGATCTCGTCCGTGCCGATCTCGTCCCTGCCGCGCAGCCCACCCTGCCACCCCGCAACACGGCTGGCCACGCGTCCATCAGCACCATCCTGGCTCCCGGCCATCCCGGCTACGCCGACCATCCCGGCTACGCCGACCATCCCGGCTACGCCGACCATCCCGGCTACGCCGACCATCCCGACCTCGCGGCCACCATCCCAGCCACGTCGACAAGACAGCCAGGCGACAATTTGTGGCAGCCTCGAGCAGGCCACCGAATCGGGTGCGGATTTGACCGGTTCTCCCACGATCAGGGCTGCTGCCGAGCCCCAGCCGATCAGAGTTCGTTGTGCGTGAAGTACCCCGCGAGCAGCGTCGCGGCCACCGGCATCGCCCTGAGCTGGTCGAGAGGGGCAGTCAGCGGGTCGATGTCGAGAATCGCGAGGTCGGCCACATTGCCAACGGCCACGCTCCGCACCCCGTTGGTCGACGCGGCGAGAGCCTGCGCGATAGTAATGCGCTGCTCCGGATGCCACGGCTCACGGCCATCCCTCGTGCGACCCACAGCCGCCGCGATCGTCACCCAGGGGTCGAGCGGCGCGACCGGAGCGTCGGATCCGAGGATCAGTTCCGCACCGGCATCCAGCAGACTGCGCAGCGCGAACGCGCGATCGGTACGTCCCGACCACAAACGGTCGGCGATGTCGCGATCGTCCATCGCATGCTCCGGCTGTACGCTCGCGGCGACACCCAGCGCCGCGAAGCGCGCGCAGTCGACGTCGCGGACGAGCTGGGCGTGCTCGATACGTCCGGAACAGCCCGCCGCCGCGAACGAGTCGAGGGCGAGCCGATTCGCCTCGTCCCCGATCGCGTGAACCGCCGGGATGAGCCCCGCGCGGGATGCCTTGCGCATCAGCGCAACGAGTTCGACGGTCGGCAGATTGAGCTGCCCGCTTGCATCCGGCCCCACGAGCCCCTCATAGGGCTCGCCGCAGAACGCGGTTCGGGTATTGAGCGACCCGTCGGTGATGATCTTGAACGGTCCGACGCTCAGCAGACCGTCTGTGCCCTCGATCACCTGCCCCGTACGCAGTCCGGCCTCGATGGCCGAGTCCAGCCACGGCGTGTAGACGCCCACCGCGATCCGCAGACCCCTGAACCCCGCCGCGAATCGCCGGGTCCAGTCCTGCACGGTGTCGGCCATCTCGAGATCGACGACTCCGACGACGCCGCGCCTCGCGACATCCGTCGCCGTCGCCGCCACCCAATCGTCGAGCACATCGGCGGGGACCGTCTGAGCCTCGGTGGTGACTTTGAACGCGTCCTCCTCGCGAAGAAGGCCGGTCGGATGCCCCCCCATGCCGAACGCCGCCAGCGCGGCGCTGTTAAGCCAAGCGCAGTGCAGGTCGCCACTCAGGACAACAACCGGAATGTCGCCCACGACCGCGTCGAGGTCGTGCTTGGTCGGTGGCGCCGCCCACATGCCGTCACGGAATCCGAAGCCGATGAGCGGCAGCCCCTCGGCCGGCCGATCGGCGGCGGCCATAATCGCCGCCGCGTCGGTCGCCGAGGTTGCAGCAGTGAGGTCGACCCGGCGACGCGTCAGAGCGGTCTGGGTGAGGTGCACGTGCCCGTCCCACAGGCCCGGCATGACGTAGCGGCCGTCGAGGTCGATCGTCGCTGTGCCCGTGAGCCCCGTTCCGATCCCGGTGATCACGCCGTGCTTGAGCAGGATGTCGACGGGCGCGCTCGCGCCGATACCGCCGACGATGCGCGCGCCCTTCAGCAGCAGGCTCACTCGCCCTGCACCAATCGCATTTCGCGGGCGAGGGCTGGCTGGGCGTAGTGGTTGCCGTGCTCGAGTTGCTCGACGATGCGGTCGACGACCGCGCCGGGCTTGTTCTGGCTCAGCTTGAGCCGCGCATCGAACCTCGTGACGACGAGCCGAAGGCCGACCGTGCCGCGGGCGATGCGGCGCGCCTGAGCCTCGTCGATATCGAGGCTCATCGGTTCGGGCAGGGGCGCCTCGAAGTGGTCGACGAGCTCGCCGAGCACGCGGAAATTCTCCTCGTCGCTGAGGACCTCGGGTGTGCCGTAGAGGTGGGCTGTCACGTGGTTCCAGGTCGGCACGAAGTCGTCGGATGCGTACCAGCTCGGCGAAATGTAGCCGTGCGGCCCCTGAATGATCACGAGCACCTCGTGCCGACCGAGCTCATGCAGCTGCTCGTCCGGGCGGCCAACGTGGCTAACGATGCTGATCTGGTCGGTGCCCTCTTCAAGGATGACCGGGTAGTGCGATGCGACGAGGCCTGTGCTGGTGTTCGAAACGATCGTGGCCCACGGGTTCTCGCGGATGAGCCGGCGGACCTCATCCGGATCATCAAGCACGTACTGGGGAGTGTTGCGCATCCGACAATCCTCTCTCACTGCGGCGGCTTGCCCTCAAGGCACGCTCATCGTGCCGCCCGGTCAGGCCTGATCCTTCGGACACCAGTAGAGTTTGCGCCCCGCAGCCATCTCGACAGCGATGGGAGTTCCGCAGACCCGGCACGGGAGGCCCGCGCGATGGTAGACCCAGTGCCGATCTTCACGGTGGGCGAGCGCAGCCGCTTTCTGCTTAGCACCGAGCCGGTCCATGGTCATCATCTGCCCGTGCTGAACCCCGAGCTTCAACAGCTTCGACCAGTCCCGCCAGAGCGCCCGCACCGTCTCCTCCGGCACATCCCGGCCGGGCGTGTGAGGGTTGAGGTGCGCCCGGAACAGGAGTTCCGCACGGTACACGTTGCCGATCCCGCTCACAACGGACTGGTCCATGAGCAGCAGCCCGATTGGCGTCGGCTTCTTGCGCACGACCTCGACAAAGCGGTCCTCGCTGCGCTTGCCCGGATCAACGAGCGGGTCAGGGCCAAGCCGAGCGATCACGGCCTGCACCTCTTCCGCGCCCAGCACCTCGCACGCGGTCGGACCCCGCAGGTCGGCGACGGTGTCGTGGGTGAGCAGCCGCACCCGCACGGCGCCGATCGGCTCGGGCGGGAAGGTGTCGGCGCCGGGCCCGAGCTTCTCCTGCTCCGCCATGCGCAGGCGCGCAACGCGGGGCGCGCCGATGCTGTGGAGCGAGTCCTCCCCCGCGGCGTCAACCGTGACGGGCTGGCCCGGCGTGCCGAGCTCCCCCGGCGTGCCGCTCTGCTCCGGGGTGCCCTTTTGGTTCGTCTGCCCCATGCGCCCGTTCGCGGCAAGCACAGTCGCGTCCGCCGTGATGTCGCCCGCGAAGTCCCAGGCGCCATACATGCCGAGGTGAACGCGCAGCCAGCGCTCGTGGTCGAACTCGAGGAACATCTGCTTGCCGACCGCACGCGCATCGGTCATCACGTGCCCGTCGAGCTCCGCGGCCCCCGCCGCGAACCTGCCCTGCGGCGACGACGCCGAGACCCGCTTGCCCACAAAGTGGAGGCGGAATTGCCGGGCGATGCGGTGGACGGAATGACCTTCAGGCATCTGGCTAGACGCGTCCGGGCTCTGGCGCCGCGGGCGAGTCGATTCGGTGCCCGGCGATGCGCCCGCTGCGCTCATACTCGGCGAGCTGCGCGATTCGGCGCGCGTGGCGTTCCTCGTTCGTGTACGGCTGCTCGATGAACGCGTCGATGAACGCCTTTGCCTCCTCGACCGTGTGCTGGCGGGCTCCGATTGAGATCACGTTCGCGTCGTTGTGCTCGCGGGCGAGCCGAGCCGTCGCGTCACTCCAGACGAGTGCGGCGCGCGCACCGGTCACCTTGTTCGCCGCGATCTGCTCGCCGTTCCCGGATCCGCCGAAGACGACGCCGAGGGACGGAATCCCGGCCGCCTGCTCGGCGACGACCGCGATCGCCGCGTTGATGCAGAAGCTCGGGTAGTCGTCGAGCGGGTCGTAGCTCTGCGGACCGTGGTCGACGACCTCGTGCCCTGCACCACGGAGGTGCGCCCGGAGGTCGCGGCTGAAATCGAGCCCGGCATGGTCGGTGGCGATATGGATTCGCATGACCCAGAGTCTAGGAGCAGTCAGGCGAGGTAGATCTTCCTCAGCGTCTCTGTGACAGTCCAGACGGTCGCGGTGCCAGCGTCGAAACGGCCCACCGACCCCGGCAGCAGCTCGACCCGTGCCGAGCCGTCGGCAAACTCGATCCGTCCGCCCCCGGCGACGACGACGAACAGCTCATCCACCTCGACATCCGACATCGCACCCGGCGACATTTCCCATACGCCGTACTCGCGTCCGGCGAAGGTGCCGAGCGCGACCGAGCCGGTCGTCGGCTGGCCGGCTACCACCTGCTCCGCCGGAACCGGTTCATGGGATAGCACTGCGGCGAGCGCTTCGGCGTGATCAATCATCAGTCGAAGATGGGGCCCCGGGTACGGGATCGCTTGAGCTCGAAGAAGCCGTCGTAGGATGCCGCGGCGACGACGCCGTCCCAGAGCACGAGTGCCCGCTCGCCCTTGGGCGCCGGCGAGATGACGGGTCCGAAGAACGCGACGCCGTTCACGGCGATCACGGGTGTGCCGACATCCTGTCCCACCCGGCCGATGCCCTCAAAGTGCGACGCGCGCATCTGCACGTCGTACTCGTCGGTGTCGGCGAAGCGGGCGAGGTCGGCGGGAAGGCCCGCTTCATTTAGCGCCGCGGGGATCACCGAATCCGGATCCGCGTCGCCCTCCAGATGGATGCGGGTGCCGAGCGCGTCGTAGAGGTCCTTCACCGCCTCCTGGCCGTGGATCTCCTTCGCCGCCGCGACGAGCCTCGTGTACTTGAGCGCCCTCGGCAGGAATGCACTGTGGGCGTCATCGACGTCGTTGTCCTCGTTGAGCACCGCGAGGCTCATAATGTTCCAGGTGACCGCGATGTCGCGGTGCCTGGCCACCTCGTCTACCCAGCGTGAGGTCATCCACGCCCACGGGCAGGACGGGTCGAACCAGAATTCGACGCGAACGGTGTCAGAAGCGGCAGCAGGAACAGAAGTCATTGTTCAAGCCTATCCGCGTCGCGACGCGCGATTGCTGAGCGCGGTTCTAGACTTGAATCGTGCCGCCCCCTACTGACGACGACCGCGCCCACGCATCCCGGCTCTGGAAGAACGTGTCGGAACTCTGGTCGGGCACAGCCGCCGACCTCGACGACCTCACCGCGCGGTTCACGGCGATGTACCCGACACTTCGGGAGCTCTTCACCGAGGTATACGGCGAACGCGACGACTGCGACGAGCAACTCGCCCTCCTCGTGCAGCAGATGGCCGACTCGTGGCAGGACCGGGCGCCGGAGCTGAAAGAATTCGACGCCCGCCGGGAGGCGAACCCCGACTGGTTCCAGTCCGCCGACATGCTCGGCGGCGTCTGCTACGTCGACCGGTACGCCGGAGACCTCGACGGGGTGCGGGCGAAGATCCCGTACTTCCAGGAACTCGGCCTGACCTACCTGCACCTCATGCCGCTGTTCCTCGCGCCCGAGCGCAACTCCGACGGCGGCTACGCGGTGTCCAGCTATCGGGACGTCAATCCGGCACTCGGCGACATGGACCAGCTTCGCGTGCTCGCCGCAGACCTCCGTGCCGCCGGAATCTCGCTCGTGGTCGACTTCATCTTCAACCACACCTCGAACGAGCACGAGTGGGCGAGGCGCGCCATCGCGCGCGACGACGGCTTCGAGGACTACTACTGGATGTTCCCTGACCGGGAGATGCCCGACGCCTACGAGCAGACGGTGCGCGAGATCTTCCCGGACGACCACCCGGGCTCGTTCGTGCAACTCGAGGACGGGCGTTGGGTGTGGGCGACCTTCCACTCGTTCCAGTGGGACCTGAACTACTCCAACCCCGCGGTCTTCCGCGCGATGGCGGGAGAGATGCTGTTCCTCGCCAACGTCGGAATCGACATCCTTCGCATGGACGCCGTCGCCTTCATCTGGAAGCAGCTCGGCACCGTGTGCGAGTCCCTCCCCCAGGCGCACACACTGATTAAGGCCTTCAACGCCGTCTGCCGAATCGCGGCTCCGTCACTGCTGTTCAAGTCGGAGGCGATCGTGCACCCCGATGAGGTGGTGCGGTACATCGATCCGGCCGAGTGCCAGCTCTCATACAACCCGCTGCAGATGGCGCTGATCTGGGAGTCGCTTGCGACACGCAGCGTCGGGCTGCTCTCCCAAGCCCTGGACCGGCGGCACAACCTGCCGGCGGGCACCGCGTGGATCAACTATGTGCGAAGCCACGACGACATCGGCTGGACGTTCTCAGATGAGGATGCCGCGGAGCTCGGCCTCGACGGCACTGAGCACCGGCGCTTCCTCAACGCCTTCTTCGTGAACCGGTTCGAGGGCAGCTTCGCCCGGGGGGTGCCGTTCCAGGACAACCCGCGCACGGGCGACTGCCGCATTGCCGGCACCACGGCATCCCTCGTCGGTCTCGGGCAACACCACCCGGGCGCGATCAGCCGCATCCACCTTGCCCACTCCATCGTGCTGAGCACCGGTGGTATCCCTCTGATCTACCTCGGTGACGAGGTCGGCCAGCTCAACGATTACAGCTACACCGACAACCCCGACCATGCCCTCGACAGCCGCTGGGTGAACAGACCGCCGTATCCGGCCGACCGCTACGCTGAACGCGATGACCCGCGCACCGATGCCGGCATGATCTACGCGGGCCTGCACCGTCTCATCGAGGTGCGTCGCGATGCGCCGGAGCTCGCCGGCGGGCAGCTGATCGGCTTCGAAACGAACAACCCGCACGTTCTGGGCTACCAGCGGCCGGGCGCCGGCACGACCGTGCTCGTGCTGGCGAACTTCGCCGACACTGACGAACTCGTCTCGGCCGCGACGCTGTCGGGTTTCGTCCCGAGCGCGCACGAGCTCACCCGTGGCGAGGACGTGTCGCTTGCGGGCGGGCTGCGACTGCGGCCGCACGAATTCGCATGGCTCAGAACCGCCGAGGTCAACCCACCGAATTAACAGGCATTGGGACTGGCCCCGCCCGGCCAGCAGTAGGAGACTTTAATCCCGATGGATTCCGGTTTCTCTGGAGGTGTCTCATGGCAGCAATCAGTAACCTTTCACCCGACATGATGCCTGTGCTGTCACGCGGCAAGCATCGCAGCCCCAAACGCGGAGCATGCTTCATGGAGTTCGCATCGTTCCTCGCGGGCGAGCGGTGGACCGACCACCCGACGTGCACGCATCCCGCCCTCGCCTCTCTCTCCCGGCTGGTGAACGATTGGACGACGGATGCGAGCCGCTCGCGGCTCGGTGAGATGATCCCGTCGGTCATCGGCCTGGTCGGCGATGACGAGCGGGTCGAACTCACCATCGCCGTCCGCGCCGCATCCGCAGCGCTTCCCGTCGCGAGCGAAGCCCGCCAGCGCGCCCTCGCCGTCGGACTCATCCGCTGCGAGGCAAGGCTCGCCGAGGTCGACCCGGAGGGTGCCGCCGGGGTGAACCTGATCGTCCGTGCCGCCTTGAACCGCGCCCCACTGGCTGAACTGTGGGCGACCCAGCAACTCGCCTCGCTGATGAGGCGCCAGCCTAAGGCGTTCGCACCGATGTACGACGCCATCGTCAATGTCGCCGTCGCCGGAATCGGCGAGGCGTGCATCGACAACCCGGACGAGCGACTCCGCAAACTACTGCAGACGGCGATCGACGATTGCGACCGGTTGCTGCGCACGCCGGACCAGTCGCGGCAGCGAACGGTGTCGCTCACTCCGGCCTGACCTGATCCGCGTGACGGATAGGGTGGGGTCGTCGGTCACGAGCCGACCCGCCGTCACGAAGGAGAAGTTGTGCCAGGAGAAAACCTCACCAGGGTCGAAGCGCAAGAGCGGAAGGCCACGGTGTCGGTCGAGAACTACGACATCACCCTCGACCTCACGACCGACAGCGAGACCTTCCGCAGCACCACCGTGGTGCGTTTCTCCGCGAGTGCCGGAGCGTCGACCTTCATCGATCACCTCACCCGCACCGTGCACTCAGTGCACCTCAACGGCCGCGAGCTCGACCCGGCCGCGGTGAACGACGGCGTGCGCATCCAGCTCCACGACCTCGCCGACCTCAACGTGCTCACCGTCGTCGCCGACGCGGAGTACACCAACACCGGCGAAGGACTGCACCGATTCGTCGACCCTGTCGATGACGAGGTCTACCTCTACTCGCAGTTCGAGGTGCCCGACTCCCGCCGCGTCTTCGCCGTCTTCGAACAGCCGGACCTCAAGGCCACCTTCACCTTCACGATCACCGCTCCGGCCGCGTGGGCCGTCGTCAGCAACTCGCCCACCCCGACGCCCGAACCCATCGAGGGCACGACCAGTGCGACGTGGCGGTTCGCCCCCACCCCGGTGCTCTCCAGCTACGTCACCGCCATCGTCGCTGGCCCGTACCAGGAGACCCGTTCGACGCTGACCTCGAGCGACGGTCGGGTGATCCCCCTCGGTATCTTCGCCCGCAAGTCGCTCAGCCAGTACCTCGACGCCGATTACATCTTCGCGAAGACCCGCGAGGGGTTCGCGTACTTCGAGGAGAAGTTCGACTACGCGTACCCGTTCGAGAAGTACGACCAGCTGTTCGTGCCGGAGTTCAACGCCGGCGCGATGGAAAACGCTGGCGCGGTGACCTTCACCGAGACCTACGTGTTCCGTGGCAAGGTCACCGACGCCGTGCGCGAGCGCAGGGTCGTCACGATCCTGCACGAGCTCGCCCACATGTGGTTCGGGGACCTCGTCACCATGAAGTGGTGGAACGACCTGTGGCTCAACGAGTCCTTCGCCGAGTGGGCCTCCACGATCGCCACCGCCGAGGCGACCGAGTGGACCGAGGCCTGGACCACCTTCCAGGCGATGGAGAAGAGCTGGGCCTACAAGCAGGACCAGCTGCCCTCCACCCATCCGGTGTTCGCGACGATCAACGACCTCGAAGACGTGCAGGTCAACTTCGACGGCATCACCTACGCGAAGGGCGGCTCCGTACTCAAGCAGCTCGTCGCCTGGGTCGGCATCGACGCCTTCTACGCCGGCGTCGCGGCGTACTTCAAGAAGCACGCCTACGGCAACACCGAACTCGGAGACCTGTTCACCGAGCTCGAAGCGACCAGCGGCCGCGAGCTGACCGAGTGGTCGAAGCTGTGGCTCGAGACCGCCGGCGTCAACACGCTGCGCCCCGAGATCGAGACGGATGCGGCGGGCAAGATCACCTCGTTCGCTATCCTCCAGACTGCGGCGCCGGACTACCCGACGATCCGCCCGCACCGCCTCGCCATCGGCTTCTATGACCTCGCCGGCGGCAAGCTCGTGCGCGACGACCGGCTCGAGACCGATGTCGACGGCGAACGCACCGAGGTGCCGGGCTTCGTCGGCCGCCAACGCCCCGCGCTCATTCTCGTCAACGACGACGACCTCGCCTACGCCAAGGTGCGCCTCGACGAGCAGTCGCTCGGAACCGCGATCGACCACCTGTCCGCGATCGACAACCCGCTTGCGCGAGCAATCGTCTGGGGCTCGGTGTGGGACTCCACCCGCGACGGCGAGTCCACGGCCAGCGACTATGTGCGCCTCGTGCTCGGCAACATCGCGACCGAGTCGGAGTCGACCACCATCCGCACGACGCTCACCCAGCTGCTCACAGTGGTGCGCATCTACGTCGACCCCGCAACCAGAACCGAGACGCTGAAGAACGTGGCCGACAAGCTGCTCGAGCTGGCCAGGGCGGCGGATGCCGGATCCGACGCGCAGTTCCAGTTCGTCAAGTTCTTCGCGAACCTCGCCAACACGCCTGAGCATGTCGCGGCCCTGCGCGGTCTGCTCGACGGCTCCACGCCGCTCGACGGGCTCGAGGTCGACACGGATCTCGGCTGGGAGCTGCTCGAAGGTCTCGTACTCAACGGCGCCGCCGGCCTCGAGGAGATTCGCCAGGCACTGGCCAAGGACAACACCGCCAACGGTCAGCAGGCCGCTGCTCGCGTGACCGCCGCGATCCCGACCACCGAGGGCAAGCTCGCGGCGTTCTCCTCCCTCGTCGACAGCGACGAACTGCCGAACGCCATCGTGCGCCAGACCACGGTCGGTTTCCAGCACACGAATGACCCGTCGTCACTCCAGCCGGTCGTCGCGCGCTACTTCGACAGCATCCGCGGCATCTGGGAGTCGCGCTCGCACTCGATCGCCGAAAACCTCATCGTCGGGCTGTACCCCGCCGGCCTCGCCAACGCCGCACTGCGCGACGCGACGACGAGCTGGCTCACCGCGAATCCCGACACGCCCGCGCTCCGTCGCCTCGTGATCGAGAATCTCGCGGGCGTCGAGCGTGCCCTCATGGTGCAGGCGAAGGACACCGAGTAGGGGCGATCCGCGGCTGCCGCGCTGCGCGTCACACTGATTAGATGAGGATAATTTCATGATTGAAGCGCGCGAGCTCAGCAAACATTACGGGAGCAAGAAGGCGGTCGACGGCATCAGCTTCACTGTGCGCCCCGGCATGGTCACCGGATTCCTCGGGCCGAACGGCGCGGGAAAGTCAACGACGATGCGCCTCATCGTGGGACTCGACAGGGCCACTTCCGGATCGGTCACGGTGAACGGCAAGCCCTACGCCGCCCATCGTGCACCATTGCGCGAGGTCGGAATGCTTCTTGACGCGAAGGCGATCCACACCGGCCGCAGCGCCGTGAATCACCTTCTCGCTGTCGGCGCGACCCACGGTATCGGTCGCACGCGCGTCGACGAGGTCATCGGCCTGACCGGGCTCGACTCCGTCGCGCGCAAGCGCGTCGGCGGCTTCTCGCTCGGCATGGGCCAGCGCCTCGGCATCGCCGCCGCGCTGCTCGGCGACCCCGCGACCCTTGTGCTCGACGAACCCGTGAACGGACTCGACCCCGAGGGCGTGATGTGGGTGCGGAGCCTCGCGCGCCAGCTCGCCAGCGAGGGCCGCACCATCTTCCTCTCATCTCACCTGATGAGCGAGATGGCCCTGACCGCCGACCACATCATCGTGCTCGGCCGCGGCCGGGTCATTGCCGACGCGCCCGTCGCCGACATCGTCGCTCTCTCCGGTGGAACCCTCGTGCGGGTTCGCACCCCGCACGCGGCACGGCTGCGCGAACTGCTCGCCAGCACAGAGCTCGGCACCCAGGTCCAGGTGCATCCCGGCTCGAGCACGAACGAACCCGACGTATTTCAGGTAAGCGGTCTCGACGCCGCCCGGATAGGCGAACTCGCGGCATCCGCGGGCCTCGCACTGCATGAGCTGACCCCGGTGGCGGGATCTCTCGAGGAGGCCTACATGTCCCTCACCCAGAACGAGGTCGAGTACCACGCAGGCGGAACCGCGTCGGCGTCTGAAGGAGCGTCCCAATGAGCACCACCACACAACACTCCGTCTCGGCGGACCGGCCCGACCGGCCCAGCGGGCTCACTTTCGGCGGGATCCTGAGATCCGAGTGGATCAAGCTCGTCAGCCTCCGCTCCACCATCTGGTGCTACGCCCTCATCGTCGTCGTCGGCGTCGGATTCGGCGTGCTCATCGCGCTGACCTCCCCCGCTCCGACCACGGGAACGGTTCCGGATGCCATTCAAGGGTCCACCGCGGTGCAGGTGGCCACCCTCGCTCTGGGATTCACCGCCCTCGCGAGCGTCGTGCTCGGCGCCCTCGTCATCACCGGCGAGTACGGAACCGGAATGATCCGCTCCACTTTCGCTGCGGTGCCGACCCGCCTCCCCGCCCTGTTCGGCAAGATCGTCGTGTTCGGTGTGACGACCTTTGTGGTCGGGCTCGTTACGATTTTCGGTACCGCGCTGGTCACTGCGCCGATGCTGCCGGGCATCGGCGTCACTCCCGACTTCACCGATCCCGCCTACCTCCTCGCCCTCGTGGGCGGGGCGGGATACCTCGCACTGGTCGGCGTCTTCGCGCTCGCAATCGGGGCCATCGTGCGCCATAGCGCGGGCGCCATCGCATCCGCGCTCGGTGTGATCCTGGTACTTCCGACGGTGGTCCTCATCCTCTCTGCGATCACGCAGGCGGAGTGGATCCAGCGCGCCGCCGCCTTCCTCCCCGACGCCGCCGGCTCCAGAATGTCCGCCTACACCGCGGGAGAGGTCGCCTCGGCCAACAGTCTCGCGCCGTGGCAGGGCCTCCTCGTGCTGCTCGCCTGGGACGCGGCGCTTGTGCTGGTCGCCGCCGTACTGATGAAGCGCCGGGATGCCTAGCCCCCACGCTCACGCGGGCACGGGGCATCGGCGGAGGGCGCGCGAATACACTGGGCGGATATGACTGCTCCCGCTCCTGACCAGATCCCCTTCGACTGGGACGCCTTTCGTGCCTCGCTGAGTTCATTCGTGGTGCAATTCGAGTGGCTTTTCCAGATTCTCGGAATCATCATCGGGGCCATCGTTCTCCGTATTGCGCTGCACTTCGTGATTCGCCGAGTCGTGAACCGTGTCGTCTCCGGTGTGAAGAAAAGGCAGAACGTCGACGACACGCAGTCGATCACCGCGTCGCCGCTCGCTGCCGTGCGAGTCGTGCAACGCACCAGAACCCTCGGCTCGGTTCTGAACAACGTCGTCAGCGTAGTCATCGTTATCGTGGCGCTGCTTCTCATCGTGACCGCGATCAACACCGACATCATCGGTTCGTTCGCCCTCATCACCGCAGCCCTCGGCGCCGGCCTCGGCTTCGGCGCTCAGAACATCGTCAAGGATGTGCTCAACGGCCTGTTCATGGTCGCCGAGGACCAGCTGGGTGTCGGCGACGTCGTCGATCTCGGCGAGGCCATCGGCATCGTCGAGAACGTCGGCATCCGGGTCACCCAGGTGCGCGACATCGATGGCACGCTCTGGTTCGTGCGCAACGGCGAGATCCTACGCGTGGGCAACAAGTCGCAGGGTTGGGCCCGGGTCATCATCGACCTCCCTGCCCCGTACCACTCGGATGTCGAGGCGGTGCAGGCGACCCTGCTCGCCACAGCAAATGAGATGGCGAACAGTCCGCAGTGGCGCCGCAAGATCATCGAGAAGCCAGAGATCTGGGGTCTCGAGTCAATCTCCGCCGAGGCTCTCGTGATCCGGCTCGTGATGAAGACGCGCACGGCCGACCAGTGGGACGTAGCGCGGGAGCTGCGCTTCCGGCTGAAGAAGGCGCTCGACGACACAGGAGTGAACCTTCCCGCGCTCAACCGCGTCGTGTTCGACGGCCAGAGGGAGACCTCGCAGCCTGTCGGCGATGGAGCGCTCCACGGCACTGCCCCGGTCAAGACGGTACCCAAGGATCGGAGCGCCACGTGATCGACATCACCCCGGCCGGCCCCTCAGACGGAGCGGCCTCTGAGGGCGCCGTGCCGACGCCAGTCGGCGCCCTCCCGGTGACCCTGCGAGGAGCCGAGCACGGCGCCGCGGTCGGCGAGAACTTCTACACCCACGTCGGCGGACGCGCGACCTTCGAGAAGCTCGTGCGCGCCTTCTACGCCGGCGTGCGCGAGGATCCGAAGCTGTGGCCGATGTACCCAGCATCCGACCTCGAAGGGGCCATCCAGCGCCTCACGGGATTCCTCGAGCAGTACTGGGGTGGGCCGGGCACCTACAGCGAGCAGCGGGGCCACCCGCGCCTGCGCATGCGGCACCAGCCGTTCCGGGTGAATCCGGAGGCGCGCGACCGGTGGCTCGCGCACATGCGGGTTGCCGTCGACAGCCTCGACCTCGCACCGCTTGACGACGCAATGCTGTGGGACTACCTCGAGCGCGCCGCCCACGCAATGGTGAACACGTTCGACGAGTAGCCGCTCAACAAACCCTGCGCGACTGACCCGCACGTGCGGCCCCAACGGGCCACGACACAACTTAGTTGGGCAACTCGCGGGAGGTGAGAGCACGGTCACGCCCGGGGCTGTGACGCGGTCCCGACATCCGCCCCGTGCGGTGCCGGTTGCTGCTAGCCGACGGCGTTCGCCCGGGCGAGCACTCCGCGCACGTCGAGGGTGTCCTGGCCCATCTGGGCGATGAGCTCGTCAAGCGAGTCGAACTTGGCCATTCCACGGATGTGTTCGACGAATTCGACCTCGACGATCCGGTCGTACAGGTCAAGGTCTTCGTCGAGCACGTGCGCCTCGACCTGGCGCTCCGGCACCCCCTCGAACGTCGGGTTGTTGCCGATCGAGATCGCGGCCGGCATCGTCACTCCGTCGACGGTGAGGCGTCCGGCATAGACGCCGTCCGCGGGAATGAACCCCTCAAGCTGAGGCGACAGGTTCGCCGTCGGGTAGCCCAGCGCGCGTCCGCGCTGCTGGCCGTGCACGACCATGGAGCGCACTGAGGGGTGCCGCCCGAGCAGGCGTCCGGCCTCCGCCACGTCGCCGGCGGCGAGAAGCTCCCGGATGCGAGTGGACGAGACCCGGCCGTCGCCGTCGTCGAGCCGCGGCTCGAGCTGCCGCACGTCGAAGCCGAGATCGGCGCCGAGTCGGGTGAGCAGCGCGAAGTCTCCCGTGCCTCCCGCGCCGAAGCGCGTACCGGGCCCGACGAGCACGACCCGCGCATCGAGGGCGACGACGAGCACCCGGCGCACGAACTCCTCCGCGGTCATCGAGCTGAGCGCCGGGTCAAAGGGCAGCTGCACGAGGGTGCCGACCCCGGTGCTCTCAAACAGTTCGCGCTTCTGGTCGTTGCTCGCGATCGCCTCGGGGCAGCGCTCGGGGGCGAGGAGGCTGAGCGGATTGCGGTCGAAGGTGATCGCCGCAGGCTCGAGTGCGCGCTTGCGCGCGACCGAGAGGAGCGCGTCGAGCACGTGCCGGTGTCCGACGTGCATGCCGTCGAACTTGCCAAAGGTCACGGCTGTGGGCCCGAAACCGACCGGAATGGAGTTGAGGGAGTCGAAGAATCGCATGGTCTAGCGTCGCGAGCCCGCGACGCCCTCCTCGATCTGCTCCCGCTTCGACGGGCGCCGTTGATACAGCCAGAGAAGACCGAGCACCGGGAGGAAGAGCGGGATGAAGAGGTAGCCGCGGCCGAAGAACGACCACACCGTATCAGCGGGGAACAGCACCGGGTCGACCACGCTGAGGGTTCCGACGACAAGCACGCCGAACAGTTCGAACCCGATCGTTGCCCACGCGATCGCATACCAGCGGGGGCCACGCGCGACGAGGGCGATCGTGGCGACCACGTAGACGACCGCCGCGACGGCGGACAGCACATAGGCGATCGGCGCGGTGTCGAACTTCGTCAGAATCTGGAAAACCGAGCGCCCCGTCGCGGCGAGGGCCAGGATCGCGTACACGACAACGAGAACCCGGCCGATGCCGGATGTGCGGGGAGAACCTGTCTGAACCATCAGCATCAAGATTAGGCCAATCGGCTGGGTCCGCCCGCCGGGCGCGGCGGGCGTCAGGCCAGCTGCACGAACCAGATTTCGTTCATGCGGTACAGCATCACGGCAATCGACAGGCAGGTGACCCCGAGCACGACGGTGCTCCACCGGTTGCGCTCGACAAGGGCCCACAGCCCCGCGAGAGGGGGCAGGATGATCGCCGAGACGAGGTACAGGTAGAACTCGAGCAGGCTGCCCGTCGGCACGTTGCCCACGAGCGGAGCGGTGAGCGAGACCACGAGCTGGGCGAGAAGCAGCAGCTCCACGAGGAGCGTCGCGCCCAGGGTGAGATCGGCTGGAGCGCGACCGGCGAGCCCCAGGCCCAGGCAGAGCAGACCGGCGGCGACGGCGACCCCGACCTGCAGCCAGGTGAACCACTCGATCATGCCGTCACCTCGTCGGTCGGGAAGTTCACGAGCGGCTTGCCGACGCCCGAGTCGATCGTCAGCAGCCCCACAAGGCGCCCGTCCGGCGCGAGCGCGGCGACGGGCGCGGCATCCGCAGCGTCGGCGAACCGGATGCGCTTGCCGTGGGTCAGGTCGATGACCTGCTGCGCGTCGAGCGCGATCGTCGGGAACAACGCCGACGCGACATCCGCCGGTGCGACCAGGTGCTCGGCGACAACCATCGTTGCGAGGTCCGCCGCATCCTCGACCCGGAAGGGGCCGATGCGCGTTCGGCGCAGCGCGGTGAGGTGACCGCCGACGCCCAGTGCAGCGCCGAGATCGCGGGCCAGCGCGCGGATGTAGGTGCCGGACGAGCACTCGACCCGCACATCGAGGTCGAGGTTGATCGTCGCGGCGCCCGCGGCCTGGTCCGCAGTCTGGCCCGCGGCGGTTGCCGCGGCGGTTGCCGTGTCCGTTGCCGTGTCCGTGGCCGTGTTCGCCGTGTTCGCCGCGGTCTCGGTCTCGGTCTCGGCCTCGGTCTCGGCCCGGACTTCCACGCGACGCGTGCCGAGGAGCTCGAAGGCCGACACTGTCACGGCGCGCGAACGCAGCTCGACACTCTCCCCCGCCCGGACGAGCGCGTAGGCTCTCTTGCCGTCGACCTTGATCGCGCTCACGGTGCTCGGCACCTGCTCGATGTCGCCCGTGAGCCTCGCGATCTCGGCGACGATCGCCTGCGGCCTGATGGCATCGATGTCCTCGGTGGTGGCCTGATCGAGCCGGTCGCCCTCGCGGTCGTCGGTCACGGTCGACGCTCCGAGGCGAATCGTGGCGAAATACTCCTTGTCGAGGCCGACCACATAGGTGAGCAGCCTGGTCGAACTGTTGATGCCGAGCACGAGCAGGCCGGTCGCCATCGGGTCGAGGGTGCCGGCGTGGCCGACCTTCTTCGTTCCCGCGCGCTTGCGGGT
This sequence comes from Marisediminicola antarctica, assembly GCF_009930795.1. Taxonomy (GTDB): domain Bacteria; phylum Actinomycetota; class Actinomycetes; order Actinomycetales; family Microbacteriaceae; genus Marisediminicola; species Marisediminicola antarctica. The sequence continues at coordinate 1,840,104 of NZ_CP017146.1, read as the reverse complement.
GCGGGAGACCGCGTCGTGGCTCGTGATGCCCGCGGGCTTGTCGACGAGCAGGATGCCGCTGGTGCCGCTCACGAGCCGGCCGGAGTGCGCGTCAGGCCGCCGCGGAGGGAAAGGGTCACCCACTAAGCGTACGAGAAGTCGGACTGGCTCCCGCGCGCCCTAGGCTGGATGACATGAAGGTGGCGGTGATCGGCGCGGGCGCCGTCGGGGGAACCATCGCCGCGCTGCTGCACCGCGCCGGGCACGAGGTCGAGGTCACCGCACGGGGCGAGCACCTCGCGGCGATCGCCGACCGCGGCATCCGGCTCTCCGGCGCGTGGGGCGAGCATGTCGCCCACGTGACCGCGTCGGAGCGACTGCAGGGCGCTCCCGACATCGTGTTCGTCACCACGAAGGCCCACGACGCCGCGGCCGCGGTGAGCGACGCCGGAGACCTGCTCGACGGCATCCCCGTCGTCATCGTGCAGAACGGGCTGGGCGGGATGTCGGTCGCGAGCACGGCGAACCCGCGCGCACGAGTGGTTGGGGCACTCGCACTCTTCGCCGCGTCGTACCTGTCCCCCGGCGATGTCGCCGTGACGGCCACCGGGTCGGTGTATCTCGGGGCGGATGCCGGCGGCGCGGCTATTCTCGCCGAGAGCGTTCTCGGAAATGTTCTGCCCGTGGTCGTGACGCCCGATTTCGCCGGCGCACTCTGGACGAAGCTCGTTGTCAACCAGATCAACGCCCTCCCGGCCATCACCGGGATGAGCGCCCAGGCCGTCATCGCCGACCCTGGCCTCCGGAGAATCATGACCGACGGCATGCAGGAGACCGTGCGGGTCGCCCTCGCGACCGGCGTGCGGTTCGCGCCGCTGCAGGGGCTCTCCCACCCGATCCTGATCACCTTCGGGCGGGTGCCGTTCGCGGTCGCCCAGCTCCTGCCGCTCCTCTTTGCGCGGCGCATGGGCGCGGTCCCCAACCCCGGTTCGACCCTGCAGAGCATCCGTCGCGGGCAGCGAACCGAGGTCGACTACCTCAATGGGGCGGTCGTCGAAGCCGCTCGGGCGGCGGGCCGCGCCGCGCCGGTCAACTCGGCACTCGTCGCCCTCGTGCACGAAGTGGAGGCCAGAGGCAGATTCCTGGCCCCGGCCGAGGTGTTTGCGCGAACTGGCCGTTCGGGACGGCGCTAGCAGGCGTCAGCGAAAACCCGGCGCGGATGCTCGGGGTCGGTATTGTCGATGATCGCCACCGCAGCGGCTCGCGGGTGCGCCTCGGCCGCATAGAGCTTGTCGGCGGCGAGCCCCGGCGCGGAGTCCAGCCAAATCGAGTAGCTCCACAGTCCCGCGAGCTCTGGCCGGTTGAGGAATACCCCATCCACCAGGAGGATCGCGTCTGCGGGGACCGTTTGCTCCTGCTCCCGGGTCTCGCCGGAACGGAACGGATGCGCGAGCACACGGCGGAACTCGTCGTAATCGAACGAGTCTCGGTAGAGGACCTCGGCCGAGTCGCTCCCGCGCGCGCTCCGCTCCGACGCCGGCCGAAGGAACTCCTCTATCGACGCGCGCACGACGTGGCTGCCGAGCGCCCGGCACGCGTCCGCGAGGTCGTTCGCGAATCGTGCGGTCTCCTGCCCATCGACACCGTCCACGGCAACGAGCGCGCGACCGCGGGAGTAGTTGTGCAGGATCTCGCGTGCGAGAGCCTCGAGGGTGTCGGCTCGCGCGGGTGTCCATTTCGCCATGGGCGCAAGCATAAGTCAGCTCAGGACCAGCCGGAGCGAGCGCCGCACGGGTTCGATCGCCGGTAGACTCTCGCGAAGGTGAGCTGGGAAGTCTGGTCGGCATTCTCGTCGTTGTACCCCAATCCCCCAGGAGATCCATGACATCCAGCACTCCCCCGAGCGCTCCGCAGAACACGATCCCGGCCCGCGGGAGTTACCGCGAAGCCCTCCGAATCGGCGCCGTCCTCCGCCGGGAGACCGTCGGCGGCATCCTGCTCGTCGTTGCCGCTGTGATCGCTCTCATCTGGGCGAACTCCCCCGCCTCCGACAGCTACTTCGCGCTGAGGGACTTCCGCATCGGCTACGAACCGTGGCACCTCGAGTTGAGTCTCGGAGCCTGGGCGGCCGACGGCCTGCTGGCAATCTTCTTCTTCCTCATCGGTCTAGAGCTCAAGAAGGAGTTCGTCGCCGGGGACCTTCGCACGTTCAACCGTGCCATCGTGCCCGTCGCAGCCGCCGCCGGCGGGGTCGCCGTTCCCGCGTTGATCTACACCGCCGTCAACATCTTCAGCCCCGAAACACTTCGCGGGTGGGCGATCCCCACCGCCACCGACATCGCGTTCGCCGTCGCGGTGCTCGCGATCGTCGGGTCGCACCTGCCGAGCGCACTGCGCATCTTCCTTCTGACGCTCGCGGTGGTCGACGATCTTATCGCCATTACCATCATTGCCATCTTCTACTCCGACGATGTGCAGTCGACACCCCTGCTGCTCGCTCTGATCCCGTTCGCCCTCTACGCCTTCCTCGCCCAGAAGTACCGCCTGTTCTTCCACCGCCGCGCCTCGGCCGCCTGGCTCGTTCTCCTGCCCATCGGATTCGTCGTCTGGGCACTCGTGCACGCGGGCGGTATCCACGCGACCGTCGCCGGTGTTCTGCTCGGCTTCACTGTGCCGGTTTTGCACCGCAGGTCCGGCGGCGGTGACACCAACGGGCCGGGCCTCTCGGAGGTCTTCGAGCACCGCTTCCGCCCGCTCTCGGCCGGCTTCGCCGTGCCCGTGTTCGCATTCTTCTCCGCTGGGGTCACCATTGGCGGCTGGGATGGGCTGGTCTCCGCCGTCACCGACCCGGTCGCGCTCGGCATCATCCTCGGCCTCGTCGTCGGCAAGCCGATCGGAATCGTCGGAACCACTTGGCTCATGTCGAAGATCAGCAGGGTTCGTCTTGACCCCTCACTGCGCTGGATCGACCTCATCGGCGTCGCCATCCTCGCGGGCATTGGATTCACGGTGTCACTGCTCATCGCCGACCTGAGCTTTACACCCGACGGCACCACGAACGATCATGCCAAGGTGGGCATCCTGCTCGCCTCCGTGCTCGCAGCCCTGCTCGCGTCGGTGATCCTGCGGGCGCGCAACCGCACCTACCGCCGCATCGAGGCCGAGGAGGCCGTCGACGCCGACCATGACGGGATCCCCGACGTGTACCAGCAGAATGACGTGTACCAGCAGGACGATGTCCACCAGCAGGACAGGGATGCCGAGACCGAGCCGCCGACGCGCCGAGGGCACGAGGCGGATCTCGCCGTGGGCGAGGACAGCCCGCCGGCCGGCGACTCCCGCCGCTGAACTCCGGGGCCCGCCAGCTGTCCTAGATTGGACGGGTGAGCATCGCCCCGGACCTCAGCGACTGGTTCCGCGCCAACGCCCGCGACCTGCCGTGGCGCCGACCGGGGTTCACTGCGTGGGGGACGCTCGTGAGCGAGTTCATGCTGCAGCAGACACCCGTTGCGCGCGTCATCCCCCGGCTGGCCGAGTGGCTCGAGCGCTGGCCAAGTCCGAGCGCCCTCGCCGCAGCGCCGCCCGGTGACGCAGTTCGGGCCTGGGCGAGCCTGGGCTATCCTCGGCGCGCCCTCAACCTGCACGCATGCGCCGTCGCGATCGCCGAGCTCCACGGCGGAGTCGTGCCGGAGGATGTCGACCAGCTGCTCGCGCTGCCTGGGGTCGGGCCGTACACGGCACGCGCGGTCGCGGTCTTCGCCTACGGCCACCGGCATCCGGTCGTCGACACCAACGTGCGCCGCGTGCTCGCGCGGGCCGTCGACGGGCTGGGCGAGCCGGCACCCCCCTCGACCCGGCGCGACCTCGCGGCGATGGACGCACTGCTGCCGGTGACGCTCACCGACGCACGGGTGTTCAATGCCGCGGCGATGGAGCTCGGCGCGATCGTCTGCACCGCGCGCGCGCCCAAGTGCGATGAGTGCCCGATCCGGGATGCCTGCGCCTGGCGTGCCGAGGGGTATCCGGTCTACCTCGGCGCGCGCAAGCCGGTGCAGAAGAGGTTCGAGGGCTCCGACCGCCAGGTTCGCGGGCTGATCCTCGCGGAGCTGCGCGCTGTGGACGTGCCCGTTCCCGCAAGCGAGCTCACCGCTGTCTGGGCCGACGGCACCCAGCGCTCCCGCGCGATCGCCGGGCTGCTCAGCGACGGTCTGGCTGTGCGGACGGATGCGGGCTACGCCCTACCCGGACACTGACCGCACGCGCGACGTTCAGGCCTTGGCTGTGTCGTCGAGGTCGTTGTCGTCGAGGTCGTCCTCGGCGTCGAGCTCCTCGCCAATGACGCGCGGCTTCACATACGGGTCCTCGTCGCCGGCGTACTTCGCGGTCTTCTTGAGCGTCTCGACCTCAAGGTCGCGCTTGGTGGCCTCGGCGAGCAGCTCCTCGATGTGCTTGGCATTCTCGGGGATCGCGTCTGCGATGAACTGCAGCGAGGGGGTCAGGCGCGACGTGAGGTTCTTGCCGACCTCGCTGCGCAGCATCCCGGTCGCCGACTTGAGGGCGGCGGCCGAGTCGGCGCGCTCCTCCTCGGAGCCGTAGACGGTGTAGAACACGGAGGCATGCTGCAGGTCGCCCGTCACCTTCACGTCGGTGATGGTGACGAAGCCGATGCGCGGATCCTTGATGCCACGCTCCAGAGTCTTGGCGACGATCACCTTGATGCGGTCCGCCATCTTTGCGGCGCGTGCCGGATCAGCCATTTCAGTGTTCCTTTGTTCTTCGTGTCATTCAGTGGTGGTGCTGCCGGCGCGATCCGGGCGGGCGGGGCGGCGGAATACGGATCCTCGTGTTCGAGCGATCCGTCTCCCGCGCGCCCCGCCGCATCCGGCGCGTGCGCGATATCCCGCTTAGTCGCGGGGCTTTTCCTTCATTTCGATCGTCTCGATCTCGTCGCCGATCTGGATGTCGTTGAACTTGCCGAGGCCGATACCGGCTTCGAAGTCCGTGCGAACCTCCGTGACGTCGTCCTTGAAGCGGCGCAGCGACTCGATCGCGAGGCTGTCCCCCACCACGACGCCATCGCGGATGACCCGCGCCTTGGCGTTGCGGGTGATCGTGCCGGAGCGGACGATGACACCAGCGACGTTTCCGAACTTGGAGGAACGGAACACCTCGCGGATTTCGGCGACACCCGACTGCACCTCCTCGAACTCGGGCTTGAGCATGCCCTTGAGCGAGTTCTCGATGTCTTCGAGAGCGGCGTAGATGACCGAGTAGAAGCGCACGTCGACGCCTTCACGAGCGGCCCGCTCGCGCGCCTTCGTGTCGGGCCGGACGTTGAATCCGAGGATGATCGCGTTATCGACCGTGGCGAGGTTGACGTCGCTCTCGGTGACGGCACCGACACCACGGTGGATGATGCGCAGCTGCACCGAGTCGTCGACGTCGATCTTGAGCAGCGACTCCTCGAGTGCCTCGACAGCACCCGACACGTCACCCTTGATGATGAGGTTGAGCGCGTCGACCTTGCCGTCTTCGAGGGCCTTCGTGAAGTCCTCGAGGCTGATGCGCTTGCGGCTACGGGCCAGAAGAGCGTTGCGCTCCACAGCCTCGCGCTTCTCAGCGATCTGGCGGGCGGTGCGGTCGTCGTCGGTGACCAGGAACGTGTCACCGGCACGGGGCACGGAGGTCAGCCCGAGCACGGCCACCGGACGTGCCGGTGTCGCGAACTGGACGGTCCCGCCGTTCTCGTCGAACATCGCGCGAACGCGCCCATAGGCGGTTCCGGCGACGATGGGGTCTCCGATCTCGAGGGTTCCCGACTGGATGAGCACTGTCGCAACCGCGCCGCGTCCCTTGTCGAGCTTCGCCTCGATCGCGACTCCACGCGCATCCTTGTTCGGGTTCGCGCGCATGTCGAGGCCGGCGTCGGCGACGAGGAGGACCGCGTCGAGCAGCTCCTTGACACCGGTTCCGTTCAGCGCCGAGACGTCGATGAACATCGTCTCGCCTCCGTACTCCTCTGCGACGAGCCCGAATTCGGTGAGCTGCTGGCGCACCTTGGCCGGGTTCGCACCCGGCTTGTCGACCTTGTTCACGGCGACGACGATCGGCACGTTCGCGGCCTGGGCGTGGTTGAGCGCCTCGACCGTCTGCGGCATGATTCCGTCGTCGGCCGCGACCACGAGGATCGCGATGTCGGTGACCTGCGCACCACGGGCGCGCATGGCGGTGAACGCCTCGTGGCCCGGGGTGTCGATGAAGGTGATCGCGCGGTCGATGCCATCGTGCTCGGCGACGATCTGGTACGCACCAATGTGCTGCGTGATGCCACCGGCCTCGCCGGCGACAACGTTCGCGTTCCGGATCGAGTCGAGCAGCTTGGTCTTTCCGTGGTCGACGTGACCCATGACGGTGACGACGGGAGGGCGGATCTCGAGGTCCTCGTCGTTCTCGTCCTCGAGCTCCTGGTCCAGGTCGAGCGAGAAGCCGAGCAGAAGCTCGCGGTCCTCATCCTCCGGGGAGACCATCTGGATCTTGAAGCCGAGCTCGTTGCCGAGGATGTCGAAGGTGGCCTCGTCGAGAGACTCGGTAGCCGTCGCCATCTGGCCGAGGTGGAACAGCACGGTCACCAGGTTGCCGGGGCTCGTGTCGAGCTTGTCGGCGAAGTCGGTGATGGATGCTCCGCGGCGCAGTCGGATGACGGTCGTGCCGTCACCGCGGGGAACGCTCACCCCTCCAAGCGACGGGGCTTCCCTCAGTTCAAATTCGGCTCTCTTCGTCCGCTTCGACTTGCGGGCCTTGCTCTTGCCGCCACCGCGACCGAACGCACCAGCGGTTCCGCCGCCGGGGCCACGGCCGCGGCCGCCGCCTCCTCCGGGGCGAGGCGCGCTGAAGCCACCGCCGGGAGCGCCGCCCCCGGGTCGGGCGAATCCGCCGCCGGCGGGACGGGCGCCGCCCGCACCTCCGGGGCGCTGGAATCCGCCCGCGGCCGCGGGACGCTGGCCGAAGCCGCCCGGACGGGCACCCTGGCCCGGTCCGCCTGGACGCGGTGCGCCCGGACGCGGAGCCGCGGGCCGCGGGATTCCGGTCGAGCTCGAGGGGGCGCGAGACTGCATCCCCTGTGCGCTCGCGTAGGGGTTATTGCCCGGACGCGGGGCGCCGGGACGCTGCATACCCTGCGCGCTCGCGAAGGGGTTGTTACCCGGACGCGGGGCGCCGGGACGAGGAATGCTCGAGCCGCCGTCTGCGGGCTTCTCTGCGGCCGCCTCGGGCGGCGCTGCCGGAGCACCTTCTGCTGCGGGCGCGGCGGTGGCAGGTGCACTCGGCGCGGGGGCCGACGGTGCCTCTGCCGCCGGTGCATCCGCGGACAGTGCCGCCGCCGCCGGGGGTGCGGGCTCTGCGACGACAACGGGCCCGGGCGTCGGCGCGGCGGGCCGCGGAGCCGCCGGGGCAACGGGCGCGGCGGCCGGCTTGGCCGGAGCGGTGATGCCGTCCGCCGCGAGTGCGGCGCGGAGCTTGCGTGCTACCGGGGGTTCGATGCTGGAGGACGGTCCCTTGACGAACTCGCCCATTTCCTTGAGTTTTTCAAGGGCCTTTTTGCTATCAATACCGAGTTCGCTGGCGATCTCGTGTACGCGTGGTTTAGCCACAATTCTCCTGTCTGGGGCCTTCTCCCTGACAGGAAAAAGCCGTTAGTCGAGTACGGGACTCATTTCGAGCCGCTCATTATTCGTTGCTCATTAGTTGTTCACTGGGCCGTTCAGCCTGTTCTCTAGGGCGCCGTCACCGACGCCGATGGTGTGATTGCGAAGTTCCTGTCGAAGTGCGTCCCCGTCGATCGTCACCGCGGGATTCCGAAGCGAACGGCCGATGGCCTTGCGCGTCAGAGCCGTTTCGAGGCAATCAATGGAGGGATGCACCCAAGCACCTCGGCCGGGAAGAGTCATGGAGCGATCCATAACTATCGCGCCGTCATGCGCCACCAGCCTCAGAAGGGAGGTCTTGGAGGCCCGCTGACGACAGCCGAGGCAGGTTCTTACGTTGTTCATGGTACACCTGACCCGATTAAATTACGCCGGGCGCTCTCAGGACTCGAGAATGCTATCCGGCTGGATGCCCGACACTAGTCCGGCCGGCCCGACGCTGACGCGTCGTTCCGTACCGCGCGCACATCGACACGTTACGACTCGAGAATGCTATCCGGCTGGATGTCGATGCGCGCGCCCGTCAGCTTGGCGGCGAGGCGGGCGTTCTGGCCCTCCTTGCCGATCGCGAGGGAGAGCTGGTAGTCGGGCACGAGGGCGCGAACGGCCTTGGTTGACTCGTCGATCACGAACGAGGAGGTCACCTTCGCCGGCGACAGCGCGTTGGCGACAAAGGTCGCCAGGTTGGGGTGGTAGTCGACGATGTCGATCTTCTCGTTGTTGAGCTCCGCAGTGACGGCGCGCACGCGCTGCCCCATCTCGCCAATACATGCGCCTTTGGCGTTCACGCCGGGCTCGTTCGCCTTGACGGCGATCTTGGTGCGGTGGCCCGCCTCGCGGGCGAGCGACACAATCTCGACGACGCCGCTCGCGATCTCCGGAACCTCGAGAGCGAAGAGTTTGCGGACGAGCGACGGATGCGTGCGCGACACGGTGATCTGGGGGCCCTTGAGTCCGCGGCCGACCGCGGTGACATAGACGCGGATGCGTGACCCGTGCTTGTACTCCTCGCCGGGAACCTGCTCCTCGGGGGGAAGGATCGCCTCGATCGTGCCGAGGTCGACATGGATCATTCGAGGATTCGGGCCCTGCTGGATGACGCCCGCGACGATGTCGCCCTCGCGGCCCTTGAATTCGCCGAGCACGTGTTCGTCGGCGATATCGCGCAGCCGCTGGTTGATGACCTGCTTCGCGGCGAACGCCGCGATACGGCCGAAGTCGCTGGGGCTATCGACGGCTTCGCCGACGACGAGGCCCTCCTCGTCGTACTCGGTGACGAACACCGAGACGTGTCCGGTCTTGCGGTCGAGGTGCACGCGGGCCGGGATGGCCCCGTCGACGGGCTCCGCGGCATCCGTGTGCTTGAGGTAGGCAGTCAGGATCGCCTGCTCGATGATGGCGACCAACTCCTGGAACGGAATTTCGCGCTCGCGCTCAAGGAGCCGCAGCACGCTCAGATCGATGTCCACTGAGGGGCCTCCACTATTCAGATAGGAACTCCCGAACAGAACGTGCTCGGGGAAGTCAACACCTAAGTTACCAGTGGATTCGGCCCCGCCGCGCTACCAGGGTCGGTCCGTGAAAGCGCCCCCCGAGTCTTGGCCGCGGTTCTGCGTCTCGCGCTCTGCCTTCTCCCCCGCCGCGTCATCGTTTTGCTCGCGCAGCTGCTCGAGCTGGTCCTGTTCGGCGCCGGGCGAGTCGCCGTCGCCAGTGCCACTCCTCGGCGGCGCGGTCTGGTCGGACTTGGCGTCGAGCCGATCGCTCGCGTCCGACAGCTCCTGCCCCGGGTCGCGTCCCTCCAGGTTGTTCTGCGGCGCGTTGGGGGGTTCGCACTCGGGGCCAGCCGCCTCGATCACAGCCTTCGCTGTGGCGTACAGGCGAGCGGCACCGGCCAGTTGGCCCTGCGAGGCGTAGCTGTCGCCGAGCAGCTCCCAGCTGAGCGAGAGGTTGACGGCGACATCGCATTTCTTCGCGCTCGGCGCCTGCGCGAAGGCGCGTTCGAGGTCGGTGATCGCGGGAATCGTGTCGCCGGATGCGGCCCGCGCCGTGCCCCGGTCGAAGTGGGCGATCCACGGTTCGAACGCGTTCCACTCGAACAGGGGATCGAGCTGCTCAGCGCTCGCGGCGTAGTTGCCGCGATCGTAGCTGTCGAGCGAGGGACCCGCCGTGCCCTGCAGACCGATGAGCTTTCCGGCGAGTATCAGCGCCGCGATCGCGAACGGCACCGACCCGAGCAGCAGGATCCAGCGCAGTCGGCGGAGCGCTGGGTTCGGCACGCTCACGAGCGCGCCTCCTTAGCCTGGCGAGGGTTGTCGGACCGTGGGCGCGATCGCGCTATCGCGAGGCCCGCGGCGGCGAGCTCGCCGAGCGCGAACAGCGCGAGAGGGAGTGCGAGGAGCCAGTAGAACTCGACGGGGCCGGCGAAGCTGCTGGCCCTGGCCGTTATCGGCCCGACGTCGAGACCGTCCGCGAACTCCCGCGCCGCACCCTCGTCGCTGTGCCGGTAGTCGACACCGAGCTCGCCGGCGATGACCGCGAGGTTCGCCTGGTCGAGCGTGGACACCGCGTCGGCGCCACTGGTCGGATCCTGGATGTAGGACACCTCGGCGGGGTTGTCATCGGCGGAGTAGCCGTCGAACACGCGCATCCGCCCGCCCTCCTGGGTTCCGTAGCCGATCACACCTCCACCGTCGATGAGCTCGGCGATGGCGCCGAACGAGCCGGGCACCTCGTCCCGGGTCTGTTCGCCGTCGCCGAGGTAGAACAGCACCCGGGAGCGTTCCGGGTGCGAGCTTCGCGCGCTCGCGAGCAGCTCGCCGACGAATTCGACGGGGGCGTCGATGCCACTCCCGCGCGAGTAGTACGTGATCTCGGAGGTCAGAGCCGTCGTCGCCGACGCGAGCGCCGCCGCATCCGTCGTGAGTGGCACGCGCTGCACCGAGGTCGCGTCGAACGTGGTGAGCGAGAACTGTGCTCCGACCAGCTGCTCGGACATGGCGGTGATGTCGGCCTTCACCGCATCGAGCCGGGTGGCGGGAGCGTCGCCGGCCGGCTCGACCGCGGCGTCCTCGGCCGCCATGCTGCTCGTCGTGTCGACGACGAAGTACACCTCGAGACCGCCCGACGCGACCGGCCCGCGGGTCTCGCCGGCGATCGAGGGGCGCAGGGAGATCACGATCAACAGCACCACCATCGCCAGCCGCAGCGCCCAGCCGAGGCGCTCCCTCGACCGCCGGGCGCGCGCGAGACGCCACAGCACGGCGCCGCCGAGCACGGCGCCGAGCACGGCGATGACCGGGATGGGCAGCATGGGAATGAGCGTCATCGCTGCAGCCTCCAGGCGAGGGCGATGAGTCCGGCGAGTCCGAGGAAGGCGAAAACGACCGGGATCACAGGCTGGTCCGCTGTGACGAGCTGGGGTGCGCCACGAGAGATGGTGGCCTGCTCGGCGTCAATCCGCTCGACGATCGAGTCGATCGCGCGCGGGTCTGCGATGCCGAAGTAGGAGCCACCGGTGCCCTCGACGACTCCCTGGAACTCGGCGGCGAAGCGGGCAAGATACTCCCTGGCGCTCGAATCGCCCGGGTTGATTCCGTAGACGCGGATGCCGGCCTCACTCGCGAGCTCCCCGGCCTCGGGCAGGCTGAAGATCGATTCGCCGACCGTGAGGTTATCGGTCGCGAGGATGATCGACCTCGAGCGGTCCTCCTCAGGGGTGTCGAAACGCAGAGAGCACGCCGCGAGCCCGTCTCCGATGAGAGAGGAGCCATCGCCGAAGAAGGTGCCGTCGAAATAGGCGATGTCCTCGTTCACGAACTGCTCCGTGATCGTGGCGAACTGCTCGCGGATGTAGCCGTAGTCGGAGGTGAGCGGAAAGTAGGTGACCGCGGACGCGTTGAACACGACGAGGCTCACGCGTTCGCCCTCGAACTCGTCGACGAGCTGCCCGAACACCTCGACGAGCTCGGTGTCGTACTCGACCATCGACCCGGACACGTCGAGGCACAACACGATGTCGCGATTGCTGAGCTGCGGGTAGACGATGCTCGTCGCGACAGGGCGCGACGCGAGGATCACCCCCGCCACGAGCACGAGCGCGGCGAGCCCGGCGAATGCGAGCAACAACGCCCGGTAGCGGGCCAGGGCGGTGCGGTAGCCGGGCAGTGCGGTCAGGCGGTCCGAGTGGGCGATCGCGCGCCCCTCCACCGCGCGGCGGCGTCCTCGCCGGTAGACAAGCACGGCGACACCGGCCACGACTGCTGTCAGCAGCGCCCACAGCAGCGGCATCCACCAGTAGATCAGTTCCACGAGTACACCATCCGTCTGGCGACCTCGGCGGCGTCCAGCACGCTGCCGCGCTCGATTGCCTCGAATTCGCCCGGGTACAGCTTCGCCACGGCGTCGCTGAGCGGGGTGTCCCGGCCCTCGCGCAGCTCGGCGAGCGTCATGTGCGGGGCGCGGATGCCGCTCGACTCGTACGCGAACAGGCGCAGCAGCAGGCTCAGGCGCTGATGCGCCGCGCGCACGCTGAGCTCCCCGAGGCGGTGAGAGGCCTCGACCTCGGAGATGAGTACCTCGTACTTGCCGCGCAGGGCCGGCACGTCAACCGGCATCCAGCTCACATCGACCTCCGGCTCCTCGACGCGCGCCTGACGGGTGAGCAGTGGCACGACGATGTAGAACGCCGCGAGCACGAGCAGAATCACGACCGCGAGCGCCGCCCAGAGCGGCGAATACGCCACTGGCGGGAAGAACCCGTTACCGCCGGGCATGCCGGTGCCCCTCGAGCAGGCGGAACAGGCCGGGAATGACGTCGGTCTCGGCCTCAACCCGACCGCTGCTGATCGCGAGCGAGTCGAACAGCTCGTCGGCGGCGGCCGTCCGCGCGAGAGCCGCCTCTGCGAACTCCTCGCGCAGGTGCCGCTGGGAGCGCACAGCCCTCGGCAGCTCAGCCCCGTCGGCCACCTCGTACATGCCGCCGGCCGACCAGTCGGCGCGAGTCGGGTCGGCATCGCCGACAGTCAGCCAGAGGATCTCGTGCTGCGCGGAGAGACGGCGCAGGAGCCGCCGCTGCACCTGGTCGATCACCCGGTCGTCGGCGATCACGACGAGAATCATCCGGCGCCGGAAGCCTCGCGCGACGTACGCCAGCTGCGTGCTCAGGTCGCTGCGGCCAGAGCCGAGCGTCGTGCGCGACGCCATGAGCTGCAGTAGCCGCTCCAGGTGCGCGTCGGTCGACTCGGGGCCTCGGTACTCGGTCTGCTCGGCATCCCCCGCGAGAATCGCAACGAGATCGCCATGCCGGGCGGCGAGGTAGCCGACGACGCCCGCGGCAAGAATCGCGATGTCGATCTTCTGCTCACCGCTCGCGGCCACCGCCGCCATATTGCGGCCGGTGTCGGTGACGAGAAGCACTGTGTGCTTGCGCGAGGCGATGTAGCGCCGGGTCATCGGCGTGCCCATGCGGGCCGTCGCCTTCCAGTCGATGTCCTTGACCTCGTCGCCGGGCACATAGTGGCGCAGGTCGTCGAACTCGATGCTGCGCCCGTGGAACACCGAGGTGTACTCGCCCTCGAGCATCCCGCGCACCTTGCGGTGGGCGTGGATCGCCAGTCGCGTCTTGACCTTGCGCAGCAGACTCGTCATGGTCGGTCGGGTCAGGGGGCCTGCACGGCGGCGAACACCGCGTCGATGATCGTCTCGGGGGCAATGTCGTCGGCGATCGCCTCGAAATTCAGGATGATGCGGTGCCGCAGCACGACGTGGCGGAGCTCCTTCACGTCGTCCGGGATCACGTGGTCGCGGCCGTTCAGCAGGGCGAGAGCGCGAGCGGCCCGGCTGAACGCGATGCTGGCGCGGGGGCTCGCGCCGTAGTCGATGCACTCGGCGAGGTCGGCGGCGATATAGGTCGCGGCGTGCCGGGTCACGTACACGGCCGAGACAATGTAGTTGGTGATCGCCGGGTCCAGATAGACACGCGTCGCGGCATCCTGCAGGAACAGCACGTCGTCCAGGTGCACCGAGCCGTGCGCGGAGGGCCGGTCGAACACGCCGTCCTGAATGCGGTCGAGGATCTCGACCTCCTCGGCGAAATCGGGGTAGTCGAGCACCTCCTTGAGCAGGAAGCGGTCGAGCTGAGCCTCAGGCAGATGGTACGTGCCCTCCTGCTCGATCGGGTTCTGGGTCGCGAGCACGAGGAACGGGTTCGGCAGAGCGTGCATGACGCCGCCGATCGTGGTCTGCCGCTCCTGCATCGCCTCGAGCATCGCGCTCTGCGTCTTGGCGCTTGAACGGTTGATCTCGTCGAGCAGCACGAAGTTCGCGTGCACCGGGCCGAGCTGGGTCTCGAAGCTCGATTTGGCATAGTCGAAGATCTGGGTGCCGATGATGTCGCTCGGCAACAGGTCGGGGGTGCACTGGATGCGCTTGAAGCTCGCGTGCACGGCGTCGGCGAGGGCCTCCGCCGCAGTCGTCTTGGCGAGCCCCGGCACCGACTCGAGCAGGATGTGACCGCCGGTCATGAGCGCGATCAGCAGGCTCGTCCGGAGCCCCTTCTGCCCGACGACCTTCTCGTCGTACGACGACGTCACCGTCGTCAGGATCGACGTCGCCCGTGCGAGTTCGTCGGGGCTGATCCGGATGCGGGGAGCGTCAGTCACGTTCTCTTTCTTCGGCGAGTCGTCGGTGGGTCAGGGCGCGAGGAGCGCCGCGATCGAGTCAATCGCAACCGACTGGCGGTCTCCTGTGCGACGGTCCCAGAGCTCGACGTTGCCCTCGACCGCGCCGCGCCCGACGATCACGATCGTCGGCACACCGAGCAGCTCCGCGTCACCGAACTTCACGCCGGCCGACACCTTGGGCCGGTCGTCGAACAGCACATCCTTGCCTCGCGCCTCGAGCTCGGCGGCGATGGTCTCGGCGACCGCGTGGATCTCGGGCTCCTTCGTCGCGGCGATCACGTGCACGTCAAAGGGGGTCACATTCGCGGGCCAGATGAGGCCCTTGCCGTCGTTGTTCGCCTCGGCGATCACGGCGAGGATGCGCGTGACGCCGATGCCGTAGGAGCCCATCGTGACGGTGACGAGCTTGCCGTTCTCGTCCAACACCTTGAGACCGAGCGCCTCGGCGTACTTGCGACCGAGCTGGAAGACGTGGCCGATCTCCATGCCACGCGCCGTCTCGATCGGGCCGGAGCCGTCGGGCGCGAGGTCTCCCTCGCGCACCTCGGCGACCTCGAGGAAGCCGTCGGCCGAGAAGTCGCGGCCAGCGACGAGGCCGAAGACGTGCTTCTGGTCGATGTTTGCTCCGGTGACCCACTGGGTGCCATCGACGATGCGCGGGTCGAGGAAGAAGCGGATGCCCGTGGACGACGCCGACTCGTGACCGGCGGGGGCCTCGGCATCCAGCGTGCGGGGCTCGCTCGACCTGCCCGACTTGCCCGCCCTGGACTTTGGGGCCTCGGCGACGACACCGCGGCCGAGCACCGCCCCGTCGGCCGACCAGGGGCCGATGTAGCCCTTGACGAGCTGCGGGGTGCGGGCGAAGTCCGCAGCGGTGGCCGCCTCGACCTCGGCGGGGGCGAAGGCAACCTCGATGCGCTTGAGGTCGACGTCGCGGTCGCCGGGAAGTCCGATCGCGATGAGCTCGCGGCTGCCGTCGAGGTGGCTGAGAGCGAGCACGACGACCTTGAGGGTGTCGGCGGCGGTCCACTCGCGGCCGTCGGGGCGAGAATGGCTAGCGTTGGCGAGGTCGACGAGGGTCGGGATGGTCGGCGTGTTCGGCGAGTCGACTACCTCGGGGGCAGGGAAGCCGGAGTGGTCGATCGCCTCCGGCACAATCGTGCGGAAGGCTTCGACGTTGGCCGCGTATCCGCCGTCGGTGCGCACGAAGGTGTCCTCGCCGATAGGGGTCGGGTGCAGGAACTCCTCGCTGCGCGAGCCGCCCATTGCACCAGCATCCGCCTGCACGATCACGTAGTCGAGGCCGAGGCGCTGGAAGATGCGCTCGTACGCGTCGCGCTGAGCCTGGTAGCTGACGTCGAGGCCGGCGTCGGTGTAGTCGAAGGAGTAGGCGTCCTTCATCGAGAATTCGCGGCCGCGCAGAAGGCCCGCGCGTGGGCGCGCCTCGTCGCGGTACTTGTCCTGGATCTGGTAGATCGAGAGCGGGAGATCTTTGTAGGAGCTGTAGAGGTCTTTCACGAGCAGAGTGAAGACCTCCTCGTGGGTCGGCGCGAGCAGGTAGTCGGCGCCGTGCCGGTCCTTGAGGCGGAACACACCGTCGCCGTATTCGGTCCAGCGCCCGGTGATCTCGTACGGCTCGCGCGGCAGCAGCGCCGGGAAGTGCACCTCCTGGGCGCCGATCCCGTCCATCTCCTCACGGATGACCGCCTCGATCTTGCGGCGCACCTTGAGCCCGAGCGGCAGCCAGGCGAAGACGCCCGGGGCCTGGCGGCGGATGTAGCCGGCGCGCAGGAGCAGGCGGTGACTGGTCACTTCCGCGTCGGACGGGTCTTCCCGGAGGGTGCGGACGAAGAGCTGTGAGAGGCGAGTTGGCACAACCCCCATAATACTGGCGAGGTTCGGGTGACTCGTGCCGTGGGGTGCGAGGCGGGTGACTCGTGCGGTGGGGCACGAGGCGGGTGCCTCGTGCGGTGCCTCGTGCGGGCCGGGTGACTCGTGCGGTGCGGGCTGGGTGACTCGTGCGGTGCGGTGCGGGCTGGGCGCGGCGGCTCGGCGGGGCAGGTGGGCGGTGGACGCGGGCAGCCAGCCGGGCAGGCTCACCATCCGCTGTCACGCCTCGACCACCGTAGTACTCGACCGCGCGCACTCTTGCGCATCTCCTGCACTTGAGCGCAGCATCCGCGAAACAGCGATGCACCCGCGAAACAGCGATGCACCCGCGGATAAGCGCAGCACCCGCGCCATGTGGCCTCTCGCAGCAATCGCCCCGCAAGCGCGGGTCACACGCGCAAACGCGGGTGGCTCACCACCCGCGCTCACGCGCACTACCCGCGAATCGCGCACTCGGCCCTGTCACGCTGTGACCACCGTGGTACTCAACCGCCCGCGCTTACACGGACATCTCGCACTTGAGCGCAGCACCCGCGAAACAGCCCAGCACCCGCGCAACTTGGCCGCCCACGGCAGTCGCCCCGCAAGCGCGGCTCACACGCGCAGACGCGGGAGGCACACCACCCGCGTTCACGCGTACTACCCACGAATGGCGTGCTCTGCGATGTCGGCGAACTCTGCGTTGTCAGCGAACCCGTCGATGTCAGCGAACTCAGCAATATCAGCGAACTCGGCAATATCAGCGAACTCGGCAATGTCAGCGAACTCGGCAATGTCAGCGAACTCGTCGAACTCGGCGAGGCCCGAGCCCGAGCCCCAGCCCGAGTCCGAGCGGACCCGTAGCTAGACCGTGACAACCTCGGGCGAACCGAGCGCACCCGGCGGCATTTCGGCGGCGAGCCGGTTGGCCTCCTCGATGAGGGTCGCAACGATGTCGGCCTCCGGCACGGTCTTGATGACCTCGCCCTTGACGAAGATCTGCCCGCGCCCGTTGCCGCTCGCAACTCCGAGGTCAGCCTCACGGGCCTCGCCCGGCCCGTTGACGACGCAGCCCATCACGGCGACGCGCAGCGGAACGGTCATGCCCTCTAGGCCCTCGGTCACGTCGTTGGCCAGCTTGTAGACATCCACCTGGGCTCGTCCGCAGCTCGGGCAGGAGACGATCTCGAGCGTGCGCTCGCGCAGGCCGAGGGACTGAAGGATCTGCAGGCCGACCTTGACCTCCTGCACGGGCGGCGCCGAGAGGGACACCCGAATGGTGTCTCCGATGCCCTCGCCAAGCAGGATGCCGAACGCGGTCGCCGACTTGATCGTGCCCTGGAACTCGGGGCCGGCCTCGGTCACGCCGAGGTGCAGCGGCCAATCGCCGCGCTCGGCGAGCAGGCGGTACGCCCTGACCATCGTGACGGGGTCGTTGTGCTTGACAGAGATCTTGAAGTCGTGGAAGTCGTGCTCCTCGAACAGGCTCGCCTCCCACACCGCGCTCTCGACGAGCGCCTCCGGGGTCGCCTTGCCGTACTTCTGCAGCAGGCTCGGCTCGAGCGAGCCCGCGTTGACGCCGATCCGGATGCTGACGCCCGCGGCCTTCGCAGCGGCGGCGATCTTGCCGACCTGGTCGTCGAACTTGCGGATGTTGCCCGGGTTCACACGCACTGCACCGACGCCGGCGTCAATCGCGCTGAAGACGTATCGGGGCTGGAAGTGGATGTCGGCGATCACCGGGATCTGGCTCTTGCCGGCGATGATGTGCAGCACATCCGCATCGTCCTGGTGAGGTACGGCGACCCGCACGATGTCGCATCCGCTCGCGGTCAGCTCCGCGATCTGCTGCAGGGTCGCATTGATGTTGGTCGTTTGGGTCGTTGTCATCGACTGCACGCTGACCCGGGAATCACCGCCAACCTTGACCTTACCGACCGAGATTTCTCTGGTCTTGCGGCGGGGGGCGAGAACGGAGGGGGCTTTGGGCATTCCAAGATTGACTGCAGGCACGGCCCTAGCTTACGTCCGGCGGGTGCCCGGTAGCTGGCAGACCCGAGAACGCTCATGGAGTGTGGCGGAGTGACCCGGCAAAGTTCCTCTGCATCGATGCGCACAAGTGCGCCGATCTGTACTCTGGAGAAAATGACTAAGCCTCGAGCAGGGACGCTGGAAACCAGACAAGGCCGGGCGATCGCCACCCTCTCCGCGCTCACCGCCCTCGCCGCCCTCGCCGCGCTGAGCGGCTGCGCATCGTCGCCGACGACAACCTACGTCAGCCCGTCCGGCGCCGAGGTTACTGTCGACTGGGCCGACTATCCCGGCTCGCCCGGCGTCGACGCGAACGACGTGCTGGCGGCCCCGCCACAGGAGGACATCGAGCAGGTCGAAGCCGAGCTGATCGCCGACATCAAGATGGCACTGGGCGCCGAGTTCGACCTCGACTGGCAGACCGAGGGCGAAGCGCAGTGGTTCCCGGCCGGCGGGAACGGCTTCGGTGCCGAATCCGCCTATGTCGTCTTCAACTCCCAGAGCCATGTGAGTGACACCGTGCCGGACGGCGCCGACGACTGGCACCTGGTCGTCGACATCGTGACCACCATCACTGCGTCGCGCGGCCTCGGCCCGGTCGAGCTCGACCATGAGCTCGATCATGAGGGGGCGGATGCTGACGACCTCGGCGAGCGATTCGGAACCGACGACCCGGATGAGTACTGGCAATGGTGGGGCGACGCGTACGGCTCGTCGCAGTGGCTTTCCGTCGCCCTGACCGATGTCTCTAAAGACGACTCGGGCGAGGCCGCCGCGGAGCGGAGCAACTTCGACTGGCCAGAGCAGAGCATCGCGCTCTCCTACGGTGCGACCACACTGCCGCGAGGCGGGTGGGCCGAGTTCGAACTCAGGCTCGCGCCCTTCGCCGGGCTCGACGTGCCGACCGCCACCACCTCGGATTAGGTGGCGGCGCGCTGTCAGTAGCCGACCTGCCCTGTACCGGGAACGCGCTCGGATGCCGGCACGCTCAGAACGTCGCGGATGGCGGCGATGACGGCGATCGCCGATTCCTTCCGCAGCACCTCCGGCCGGGAGAGGATGTCGATCTGACGTCCGATCTCAATGCCCGCGAGCGGCGTGAGAACGACACCCGGGTGGGCGTCGGGGTTGCCCATGTAGCGCGGGAGCAGCGCAACGCCCTGCCCCGCCGCGACGAGGGAGACGACGATGGGGAACTCGTTGAGCCGGTGACGCACCCGCAGCGTGGCGCCGGCGGCGGCGCCGAGGGCGTGCAGGGCGGATGCGAGCGGAAAGGACTCCTGCACCGAGATCCACTCCTCGTTCACGAGGTCCGCCGGCTGCACCTCGGTAGCGCCGGCCAACCGGTGCCCGGACTGCATCGCCACATCGAGCGGCTCAAAAACGAGGGGTGTGACGGCGATGGAGGCGGGCCAGGGGTTACCCCACGGCAGCCGGTGGGCGATCACGAGATCGACGTCGGCGACGAGCCGGGCGAACGTGTCGACGGTGACGTCCGTGTCGCTGCAGATCACGCGTGGGCCGCTCTCGGCATCCATTCTCCCGAGCAGTTTCGGGAAAATCGCGAGCGCGGCACTGTGCAGGGCCGCGACGGTCACCTCGCCGCGGCCGTCGGAGAAATGGCGCTGCACCGACTGCTCGGCGTCGCTCATCGACGCCAGAACCTGCACGGCCGCCGCGGCCAGCGCCCGACCCGCTTCATTGAGCACGAGATTGCGGCCGCTCTTGACGACGAGCTGCTCGCCCATCTCGTCCTGCAGCCCTCTCAACTGCTGCGACACGGCGGAGGTCGTGACCGACAGCCTCGCGGCCACCGCGCTCAGACTGCCGAGTTCCGATAGCTCTCGGACGATCCGCAGTTGATACAAATCCATGAAGTAAATCTAAAGCATCGGTGCACAAGCCGGCGTTGTTGCTTAGGCATTGGTGCTGCAGGATTCAGTTGTGCCACCGCGTCTCCTCCTCCGCCTTCCCCGAGCCCAGCCCACCGACCTGATCCTGATCGCAGTTGCGTTCTTCTGGGGCAGCAGCTTTCTCGTCACGAAGATCGTGCTCGAGCGGGTGAGCATCGGTGCCACGCTCGGGCTGCGCTTCCTGATTGCGGCCACCGTGCTGGCCGTAATCGTCCTCCTCCGCCGGGAGCGGGTGTTCACGGTCGCAAACCTCGCGTCCGGGGCGGTCATCGCCGTGATCGTGGGTACCGTGATGGCACTGGAGACGGCCGGCGTCAGCGTCACGAGCGCCACGAATGCGGGCCTCATCATCAGCCTGGCGATCATCTTCACACCGCTGTTCGACTCCCTCTGGAACCGCAGCTGGCTGCCGGGCGGCTACTTCCTCTGCTCCGCAGCGGCGGTCGTCGGGGTGGGCCTGCTCATCACGCAGGGCGGCGCGTACCTGCCCCGCGCCGGAGACCTCGTCATCCTCGCGGCCGCCCTCGTGCGCGGCTTCGGCACCACGGTCATCGCGCGGCTCACCCGCTCGCAGTCGTCCAGCCCCCTGTCGCTCACGTTCGTACAGCTCGCGGTGATGGGATTTGTGTTCACCGCCGCAGACCTGTCGGGCGTGCGAGACGCCGTTGCGACGATCGGCTGGACGGACTGGGCCGCGCTGGCGTATCTGGCCGTCGCCTGCTCGGTCTTCGCCTTCCTCGCCCAGACCTGGGCGATCAAGAAGACGTCGGCATCGCGGGCGAGCCTCCTGCTCGGCTCGGAGCCGGTGTGGGCTGTGCTCGTGGGGGTCGCCATCGGCGGCGACGCCCTCGGGATGCTGGGCTTCGTCGGCGCGGCCGTGATCATCGTCGCGACCTACGTCGGGCAGGGCATCGAGGCTCGGCATCGGGGCCGTGCGGAAGTCCCGGCTGGCGGTGCGTCGGGCGGCCCCGCTGGTGGCCCGGCTGGCAGTGCGGCGGGCAATGCGGCGGGCGGTGCACCCGTCCCGGCAGGCAGTCCGCACATCACCGGCTGACGCTGCGACCGAGGGCCAGCCGCTGACTCAGCCACAGCGTGTGCTGCGACCAGGGGTCCTCGACCCCGTCTCTGAGAATTCGGATGTGCGCCACGAGAGCGTCGTGCACCTCGAACCACTCGGAACGGAGGATGCGATGGGCCGCGAACTGCGCGTGCCTCCGCTGTTCGAGCACGCGGTCGCCGCGCTCAAACGCGAGCAGTTCGTCGTAACGGAGCGCCGCCAGCCGCTGGCGCGGATTGCCCGAGGTACCGATCTTGATCCGATCCCGGAAGCGGAGGTAGTACACGACGTCGACCCGCGCCCCGATCCCGGATGATTCGTCGTCGAGGATCTCGCCGACCTTCCACTCGCAGATGGCACAGAGCCAGCCCGAGGGGTACTTGACGCCGAGCCGCGATCCGCAGGCCAGGCACGGCGAGGGAAGCGTGTCGGTCACGCCGACCTCGCGCGCCACCCAGTCGTGCGCGGCGAGCAGGTGCTGGGTGCAGAGGTTGAGCGGGGCGCCGGGCGCGACGGGTGCACTGCAGGCTCCCCCGGTCTCGGAGGCGATCGCGCAGGCGGTGCGGCTCATCCGTCCACGCTACGCCGGGCCACCGACAGTGCTGCAGTGCGCGGCCGGGACAGGTCGAGCGCGCCAGCGCCATCTCCATAGCGTCAGCGCGAGCGCCATCGCGTCAGCGCCAGCTCACGCGGGGGTGAACGACACGCGCGCGGGGCCGCCAACGCGCGAGCGACAGCCAGCGCGCGAGGCAGCCAGCGCGATCGCGCCAGCGCCAGCTCACGCGGGTGTTGTTCAACCGCGTGCATGCGATTACCGGCGCGGGAGTGAACAACACACGCGCGAGCGGCCGCCAGCGCGCGCGACACCGCCAGCGCGCGCGGGGCCGCCGGTGCCCGCGGGGCCGCCGGTGCCCGCGGGGCCGCCAGCGCGAGCGGTCACCGGCCAGCTCGCCGCCGCCGGCGCGCGAGCGGCCGCTCACTCCGTCAGCGTGGCCTCCCCCGCCAGAGCTGCGGCCAGCGCCTCGTCGAACTCCGCCGCGTGCTCGAGGTGCGGCGAGTGCCCGCAGTCCGGGAGCACCAGCTCGACATAAGAACCGCCGGCCGCCCGATACGCGTCAAGCACGGCGCGCGTCTGGGCGATCATCGGCTGCGCAGGCGCCACATCCTCGCCGGGCCAGCCCGGGATCACCCCCAGCTGCCCGAGGTAGTTGATGTCGAACAGCGAAGTGTCCGAGACGATGACGTCGTCGGCGCCACGCACCCACAGGATGGGCGGCTTGACCGGCAGGTCGACGATGCCCGCCACCTTGAAGTTCGTCGGCGCCATGGTGTTGAGCACTCCCCGGCCGCCCGCGGCGAAGCCCGGCCAGCTGTCGGATGCCACCGAGTCGCCGGGGTAGTTGCCGACCCCGGTCGAGGTCGTCAGCATCGACTCGACCCAGACGTCCTCGAAGTCGAGCCCCTCGTGGCTCTTCACGTAGGCGGAGCGATACACCCCGCGCGGGGAGGCCGCTTCATCGGACGTGTCGTGCCCCGCGAGCCGGGCGATGAAGTCGGGGTTTCCTCCCCCGCCGCCGGTGCCGGCGCCATCGGCCGACAGCATCCGCCCGTCCGAGCCGGCGGTGCCGCCGAACCCGAACGGCGAGACCGGTGCGATGAGGGTGAGCCCGTCGACGAGCCCCTCGCGCTCGAGCAGCAGCTGCAGCACCACGCCGCCGCCCATGCTCCAGCCGACGAAGTACGCGTTCGGCACGCCGAGCTCGGCCAGCACTGACGCGATGTCGTCGGCGAAGTCGCCGAGCCCGCGCGTCGCGTCGACATCGAGGGTCTCGCTGTCGCCGAAACCGCGCAGGTCGATCGCTAGCGCACGCACCGCCTCGGGCAGCGCGAGCATGCTGGGCTGCCAGAACAGCGAGGACGAGACGTTGCCGTGGATGAAGACGACGGTCGGGCCGCCGTCCTGTCCCCGGCGTTCGAGAACGGATGCCGTGAGCCTCGGCGTCGTCACGGAGCGGCGGGTGATCCCGTCGAACAGCGTCGCGGTCATGACACGACCAGCCTGTCGGTCGCGATGCCCGCCGGCACGGTCAGCGCCGGTTCTGTCGCGGCGGCCACCTCCTCGGCGGTGACACCCGGAGCGAGCTCGCGCAGCACGAGGCCGTCGTCGGTGACATCGATCACTGCGAGGTCGGTGATGATCCGGTCGACCACGCGCCGCCCCGTGAGTGGCAGGGAGCACTCGTTCACGATCTTGGGGCTCCCGTCCCGCGCGACGTGCTCCATCAGCACGATCACCCGGTCGGCCCCATGCACGAGGTCCATCGCACCGCCGGGCCCCTTCACCATCTTGCCGGGGATCATCCAGTTGGCGAGGTCCCCGCGGGCCGAGACCTGCATCGCGCCGAGGATCGCCGCGTCGATCTTGCCGCCGCGGATCATTCCGAAGCTCATCGCCGAATCGAAAAACGCCGAGCCCGGGAGCAGGGTCACGGTCTCCTTGCCGGCGTTGATGAGGTCCGGATCGACGTGTTGCTCGAGCGGGTACGCCCCGACGCCAAGGATGCCGTTCTCGGACTGCAGCACGACCGTTATTCCGCTCGGCACATAGTTCGGCACGAGCGTCGGCAGGCCGATTCCGAGGTTCACATACGAACCGTCGGTCAGCTCCATGGCCGCGCGTGCGGCCATCTGGGTGCGGGTCAGCGCCATGGTCAGGCTCCTTCGGTGTGCGAGGTGGCGGATGCGGGGGTGGCGAATTTAGCGGTGGCGGATGCCGGGGTGGTGAATGTAGCGGTGGCGGATGCGGGGGTGGTGGTGGTGTCCGATGCACCAGCGACCGTGACGGTGCGTTTCTCGATGCGCTTCTCGATGTCGCCGCCGACCTCGACCACCCGGTGCACGTAGATGCCCGGAAGGTGAACCTGGTCGGGGTCGATCTGGCCGGGCTCGACGAGCTCTTCGACCTGGGCGATGCAGATCCGGCCGGCCATCGCCGCGAGGGGCGAGAAGTTGCGGGCCGACTTGTTGAAGACGAGGTTGCCGTGCCGGTCGCCGCGCAGCGCGTGCACGAGCGCGAAGTCGGTCGAGATGGAATTCTCGAGCACGAACTCGAGCGCGCGCCCTCCCACGTCGAACTCGCGCACCTCCTTCGGCGGCGAGGACAGGGCGACCCCGCCGTTGCCGTCGTAGCGCAGCGGCAGCCCACCCTCCGCAACCTGGGTGCCGACGCCGGTCTGGGTGAAGAAGGCGGCGATGCCTGATCCCCCGGCGCGCAGCTTTTCGGCGAGTGTTCCCTGCGGCGTCAACTCGACCTCGAGCTCGCCGGAGAGGAACTGCCGCTCGAACTCCTTGTTCTCGCCCACGTACGACGATGTCATCTTGCGGATGCGGCGGGCAGCGAGCAACAGGCCGAGGCCCCAGTCGTCGACGCCGCAGTTGTTGCTCACGACCTCGAGGTCGCGCACGCCGAGGTCGAGAATGGCCGAGATAAGGGCCATCGGGTTGCCGCAGAGGCCGAAACCGCCGACAGCGATCGTGGCGCCGTCGAAGAGGTCGGCGACCGCGTCCGCCGCGCTCGCCGCTGTCTTGTCGATTGTCATAGCGCGCGCTCCCGTGTCGGCGTTGCTGTCGGCGTTCGTGTCGGCGTCGCCATGGCAATCACGGGGCGCACAATCGTGAGCACCTCACGCATGCCATGCTCGGCCATCACGATCGTATAGTGGTTGACCCCGCCGATCTCGTGGATTCGCAGCTGCGGCAACCGCTCCCCCCACTCGGCGACCGTCCGCTCGGCGTACAGCCCGGGCAGCTCGTCCGACAGGTTCCGCGGCGCCCTGATGAAGTGCAACGGAATACGGATTCCCGCGAGGTCGGCGGCGTAGCCCTCGTCGCCGGCGAGCTGAACGGCGTCCGCCGCGACCGCCTCGACCACGGCGGAGGGGGCCAGGTCCGGCGCCAGGCCCTGCAGGTCGTAGTCGACGTACTGCTCGATCGTCGGCGTCCAGTGCCCGGCGAAGGCCGGATGCCCGCGCCAGAAGTCGCGGTAGTCCTCCACAGTCGCAAAGCGCAGCGCGAGACGCCGCGCCGCCGATCCGATGAGCGCCTCCGGGAGGTCCTCCGGGGCGACCCCGGCGGGGGCGGGAATCGGGAGCCCTCCGTCGATGAGCACGACCCCGGCGGCCCGGGGCGGATGCCGCGCGGCGAGGGTCGCGGCGACGAAGCCACCCATCGAGTGGCCAAGCACGACGCACCGCTCGACGCCGAACGCGTCCATCACCGCGGTGGCGTCGTCGGCGTGGGAGGCCATGCCCCATGGCCCGGGCAGCGAGTTGCTGCGGCCGCGGCCGCGCAGGTCGGGGGCGATGATGCGCAGCTCGGGCGCGAGGGACCCCAGCAGGGCCCACGCCCGGTGCGAGGCGGTGATCCCGTGGATCGCGAGCACCGTCGGTGCGTCGTCCGGTCCCCACACCCCGACGGCGAGGTCGCCGCCGCGAACGGGAACGGTCGCGGTGCGGTAGCTCGTGCGTGGTGCAGTGCTCATCGTGCGCTCCATCCACCGTCCATCGTGTACGAGGCGCCCGTGACCATGCCGGCGGTCGCGCCGCTCAGCCACAGCACGAGGTCGGCCACCTCGGCCGGTTCGAGCAGCCGCTTGATGGCGCTCTCGGTGAGCATGACCTTCTCGATCACCTCGGACTCGGGGATGCCGTGGGCGATCGCCTGCTCCGCGATCTGCCGGTCGACGAGCGGCGTGCGCACGTAGCCCGGGTTGACGCAATTGCTCGTGACCCCGTGCGGGCCGCCCTCGAGCGCCGTGACCTTGGACAGCCCCTCCAGCCCGTGTTTCGCGGCCACGTAGGCGGACTTGAACTCGCTCGCGCGCAGCCCGTGCACGGAGCTGATGTTGATGATTCGCCCGTAGCCGCCCGAGTACATGTGAGGCAGGGCCGCACGCACGAGCAGGAAGGGCGACTCGAGCATGAGGCCGAGGATGAGGTGGAACTTGGCCGGGTCGAAGCTCTCGATCGGGCTCACGTGCTGGATGCCGGCGTTGTTGACGAGAATGTCGACGTCGAGGGTGAGGTCGGCGAGCGCCGCGGTGTCGGACAGGTCGACCTGCCAGGCCTCGCCGCCGATCTCAGCCGCGACGGTCGCCGCGGCATCGCCGTTGAGGTCGGCGACGACGACGTGCGCGCCTGCCGCGGCGAGGGCGCGAGCGACGGCCTCCCCAATGCCGCTCGCGGCTCCCGTCACGAGGGCCTTGCGGCCGGCGAGTGTCGTGGTCATTCGGGTGTCCTCGTCATTGCGGTGTCTCCTTCGTTTCGGAACCAGAGCCGGGCGGGCGCGAGCCCAGCCCGGCCTGGATGAATCGCATCATCTCGTCAAACACGGTGGGAGGCACGACTCCCGGGGCCCCGTCGAGCGGGCCGTCCTCCGTGCCTTCGGCCCTGTCTCCCCACAGCACCCAGCGCATGCCGACCATCTCGCCGATGCCCATGAGCATCCAGGCCGCGACGGTCGGGTCGGCGTCGATCTCTCCCGCCGCCTTGGCCTGCTCCAGCCCCTCGGTGTAGCCCTCGACGATGCGGGTGTAGTGCCTCCGCAGGGCTCGCGGCGACACGAACTCCGCCTCGCGGACGATGCGGTAGAGCGCGGGGTGCGCTGCCGTGAACTCGAAGAACCCCTGGAATCCGAGCCGCTCGGCCTCGATGCGCGTCGTGCCCTTCGAGGCGGCCTCGCTCATGCTGTGCCGAACCGTGCGGTTGAGGTCTTCGACGACCTCCTCGAAGACGGCGAGCTTGCCGTCGAAGTAGAGGTAGAAGGTGCCCTGTCCAACGCCCGCCTCCTCGGTGATGCGCACGATCGAGGCCTCTGTGTAGCCGACACGCGCGAAAACCGTCTCGGCCGCCTGCAGCAGCTTCGCCCGTGTGGCGATGCCGCGGGCGGTGCGTGGCTCCGTCGCGCTCATTCGGTGACTCTCCTGGGCGGGCAAATTTCGCTAACCTGACAGTTGATTCAGGTTTCAGCACGACTCTAGGGTTCCTCGCAAAAAGTGTCAACCGGCGGGGGTACTGTCGAAGGTGAACGCAACCGGCGAAGGAGCCACTCATGTCGAACGACGTCGTTATCCTCGGTGCCGCACGCACCCCGCAGGGCCGCATCAAGGGCCAGCTCTCGACCCTTCCCGCTGTCGACCTGGGTGCCATCGCGATCCGCGCGGCCGTCACGCAGTCAGGCATCGACCCCACCGCAGTGGACTTCGTGATCCTCGGCCAGGTGCTCCAGGCTGGCGCCGGGCAGAATCCGAGCAGGCAGGCCGCCATCAAGGCGGGCTTGGGCTGGAACGTGCCGACCACGACCATCAACCGCGTGTGCCTTTCCGGCCTCAGCGCCATCATCGACGCCGCGAGGCTCATCCGCACGGGCGAGGCGACGGTCGTCGTGGCCGGAGGGCAGGAGTCGATGTCGAACGCACCGCACCTGCTCGCGGGCTCCCGTGCGGGCTGGGCGTACGGAACGGTCTCCGCTCTCGACCAC
Organism: Marisediminicola antarctica; assembly: GCF_009930795.1. Lineage (GTDB taxonomy): Bacteria > Actinomycetota > Actinomycetes > Actinomycetales > Microbacteriaceae > Marisediminicola > Marisediminicola antarctica. The sequence continues at coordinate 1,812,335 of NZ_CP017146.1, read as the reverse complement.
GCCGCCAACGACGGACTGACCGACGCATTCGACGCCGTGTCGATGGGCGAGTCGACGGAGCGGTACGTGAACGTGCTGGGCCTCACCCGCACCGAACAGGACGAGATCGCCGCGGGGTCGCACCAGCGGGCGGCCGAGGCCGCGCAGGCCGGACTCTTCGAAGCAGAGATCGCGCCCGTCGAGATCGTGGGTCGTAAGGGCGCCACCACTGTGCTGACCACCGATGAGGGCGTGCGGCCCGACAGCACGGTCGAGTCACTCTCCCGCCTCCGCCCCGCCTTCACAGCTGACGGCACGATCACCGCTGGCAACTCGTCGCCGCTGAGCGACGGCGCCTCCGCGCTCGTGCTCGCCAGCCGCGACTACGCCGAGGCCAACTCTCTTCCATGGCTCGCGATCGTCGAGCAGGCCGGCCAGGTTGCCGGCCCCGACAACTCGCTGCACTCGCAGCCCTCGCGCGCGATCAGCGCCGCACTGACGAAGGCGGGCTGGGCCGCATCGGACCTTGACTTCGTCGAGATCAACGAGGCCTTTGCCGCCGTCGCGCTGCAATCCTCGCGCGATCTCGGCCTGTCGGAGGAGATCGTAAACATCCACGGCGGGGCTATCGCGATCGGGCATCCGATCGGCTCCTCGGGGGCCCGGCTGGTGACGCACGCAGCCCACGAGCTCGCTCGCCGCGGCACCGGACGGGCAGCCGTTGCCCTCTGCGGCGGCGGCGGCCAGGGAGACGCCCTGCTGCTGCGCCGCTGACCGCTGCGCCACTGGCCGGGGCCGGCCGGCCAAGTCAGAAGATGTTGATCGGCTTCACGATGTCGGCGTAGATGAGCAGAAGACTCATCGCGCCGAGGACAACGACGACCCCCAGCGTGAGCGGCACGAGCTTGGCGGTGTCGACGGGGCCGGGGTCCTTGCGCCCGAACAGGCGGGCGAAGAACCGGCGGATGCCCTCGAACAGCGCTCCGGCGACGTGGCCGCCGTCGAGCGGCAGCAACGGCACGAGGTTGAACACCATGAGTGCGACATTCAATGACGCGAGGATCCCGATGAGCGCCGAGGCGCGCTCGAGAATCGGGATCGTGTCGATGCTTGCGATCTCCCCGGCGACGCGGCCGACCCCGACGACGCTGATGGGCCCGTTCGGGTCGCGTTCCTCGGGTCCGAAGGCCGCGTTCGCGACGTCGACGAGGCGTTGAGGGAGGTTGAGGATGAGGTTCCCGACGCGCAAGATGTTGTCCCCGACCGCCGGAAGGACGGCGCTCACGGGCTGCTGCACGACCTCGATCGCGGCGCCGATGCCGACGAAGCCGACCTCCTCGGTGACCGGGGTGCCGTCCGCGCCCTCGACGATCAGTCCCGCCTCGTCGACGACGTACCGCTCGGTGAGGCTGGGAACGGCGGTCAAGGCCACCTCGGAGCCATCGCGATCGACGACGATCTCAAGCTCCTGGTCGGGAGCGGCGCGGATGACCTCCGTCGCCTGCTCCCAGGTCTCGATGGGCGCACCGTCGATGCTCACGATGGTGTCGCCGGGGAGCACTCCGGCGGCAGCCCCGGGCGCCTCCGGGTCGCCCGCAACGCAGTCCTGACGCTCGCTCGTCGCGGGCAGAACACACTGGGAGACGCTGCCGATCGTCGTCGACTGCTGCGCGACCCCGAAACCCACGAGCACGATCGCGTAGAGGACGATCGCGATGACGAGGTTCATGAACGGCCCGCCGAGCATGATGATGATGCGCTTGAACACCGGCAGCCGATAGAACGTGCGGTGCTCATCACCCGCCGTCACGGTGTCGGCGCTGGCCGTCCGCGCATCCTGAACGAGGGTCTGGAAGAACCCGGTGCTCGCCGTGCGCGCGCCGGACCCCGCGGCAGGCGGGAACATCCCGGCCATTGAGATGTAGCCGCCCAGCGGGATCGCCTTGATGCCGAACTCGGTCTCCCCGCGCTTCCGCGAGAAGAGGGTGGGCCCGAATCCGATCATGAACTGGCTCACCCTGACGCCGAAGAGCTTCGCCGGCACAAAGTGCCCCAGCTCGTGGAGGGCGATCGAGAGGGCCAGACCGACGACCATGATCAAGATGCCCACACTGAAGAGAACGACGGTTTCCACGGCTCGATATTACGCTCGCTGCGCTCGGGGAGTGCTGAACGCGGGGGACAATGCGCCCCGCCGGGTCGAACGCGACGGCACCGCCGTTAAGATAGACGACCATGAGATCCTCTTCCGCCGGAAGCGCCTCCTCCGACGAGCAGGTGGGCAACACGCTCGCCGACCGCTACCTGATTGAGGAAGTGCTCGGCACAGGCGGAATGTCGACCGTGTACCGGGCGTCGGATGCCGCACTCGGCCGCACCGTCGCCCTCAAGGTGTTCCGCGCCGATCTCGCCGATGCGGACGACCTCCGTCGGCAGCAGTCCGAGATCCAGCTGCTCGCAAGTCTCAACCACTCGACGCTCGTCACGCTCTACGACGCCATCACCGACGAGGCCGACCGCGTCGCGCTCGTGCTCGAGTACATCGAGGGGCGCGACCTGCGCGATGAGCTCGCCGCAGGCGCCATCGACCAACGCACGACCGCGTTGATCGGCGCCGACATCGCCGATGCGCTCGCCTACGTGCACGCCCGAGGCATCGTGCACCGTGACCTCAAGCCTGGCAACCTGCTCATCCCCGTGCAGAGTGCCGACTCGACCGGGCCGCGGGCGAAGCTCACCGACTTCGGCATCGCGCGGATCATCGACGACACCCATCTGACCGCCGCCGGCTCGGTCATCGGCACCGTCGGCTATCTGAGCCCCGAGCAGGCGCTTGGCGCGCCGATTGGTCCCGCGAGCGATGTGTACTCGCTCGGTCTCGTGCTACTGGAGTGCCTCACCGGCATCCGCGCGTTCGGCGGCACCGGCGTCGAGGCGATCGCCGCGCGGATCTCCCGCGACCCGGAGATCCCCGCCAGTCTGAGCCAGGCCTGGATCGAGGCTCTGCGGTGGATGACGCGGCGGACCCCCGGCGAGCGTGCGACCGCGGCGGAAGCAAGCGAGATGCTGCGCGAGATCGCCCTCTCCCTTCCGAGCGGGGCTGGCGATGCGCCGAGCGGAGCTGGCGATGATGCGCCGACAATGCCGTTCACGCCCCGTGCCGCCGGCGATCCCACCGCGCAGTACTCACCGGAACCCGTCGATGCGACGAAGGAGTTCGCGGCGGTCGACTCCGATCCGACGGCCGCGCAGGCCACCGCGGAGGCACCGGCCGCCGCGGTCGAGGATGCCCCCTTCGCCGGGTCCAACGTCGCGACGGCGCAGTACGCGGCGCCCGCAGCATCCGCAGTTCCCGCAGAGACTGCCGCGCCTGCAGAGTCCCCAGCGCCCGCAAAGCCCTCAGCGCCCGCAGAGTCCGCAGAGTCCGACCACGGAGCGACCCGCACAACGCCGGCTTCGGGGCCGCGGCCGCACCGCCGACGACTGATCATGGTCACGGCGATCGCCGCGGTCGTCACCGTCGGCGCCGCGATCGGAGCGCTCGTCGTGCAGGGCCAGGCGAACGAACCCGCGCAAGCGACTATCGAATACCCGGCCGTCGACGGCGACCTCGGCAACCACCTCGAACAGCTCCAGGGAAGCGTGACCCCGTGATCAGAGCCGCGACCGCACGCACCGCCAGCGCACGCACCGCCACCGTGCTGGCTGCCACCATGCTGGCCGTCACGCTGCTCCTTGCCGGGTGCGCGTCACCGGCCGCCTACTCGGAGGAGACCGCGCAGGACCTCCAGGAGCGCGTGCTCGCCGTGACGGATGCCGCCGCGAGCGCCGACTATGCGGCCGCCCAGGTGCGGATCGATGAGCTCCGCGTCGCGGCGAACGACGCCCTCGCTCGCGGTGAGCTCAGCGAGGAGCGCCACGCCGCGATCGTGTCGGCGCTCGATCTCGTCGAGTCGGACATCGACGCGGCGCTGGCAGCAGAAGCCGCCGCCGCCGAAGCCGCCGCCCAGGCCGCCGAGGCCGAGGAGGCCGCACGCTTCGCCGAGGAGCAGCGCCTCGCCGACGAGGCCGCCGCCGCCGAGGACCAGCGCCTCGCTGACGAGGCCGCCGCCGCCGAGGAGGCCGCACGCCTCGCCGAAGAGAAGGCCAAGGAGCAGGAGAAACAAGACGGCGAGGGCAAGCCCGGCAAGAACGACAACGACTGACACGACGCCGGTCCGTGCCCCTCAGCCGATGGCGTGGATCCGGGCATCCGCCGCTTCGCGCGCCCAGCGCTCGGCCTCAAGCACACCAGGCAGGGTGACCTCTCCCCCGTCGTGCGCGTCGACGACCGCGCTCACCACGTCGAGGATGTCGAGGTAGCCGATCCGCCCCTCATGAAAGGCCAGGACGGCCTGCTCGTTGGAGGCGTTGAACACTGCCGGCCAGGTGGCGCCGGCCCGCCCGACGCTCTTGGCAAGCTCGACAGCGGGGAAGGCCTCCGCGTCGAGCGGCTCGAAGGTCCAGGTGCTGGCCGTCGTCCAATCGAGCGGTGCCCCGACGCCAGGCACCCGGTGCGGCCAGTCGAGGCCGAGCGAGATCGGCAGCCGCATGTTCGGCGGCGACGCCTGCGCGATGGTGGACCCGTCCACGAACTCCACCATCGAGTGCACGATCGACTGCGGGTGCACTGTGACGTCGATCGCCTCGTATGGCACGTCGAACAGCAGGTGGGCCTCAATGACCTCGAGCCCCTTGTTGACCAGCGTCGCGGAGTTCGTCGTGATGACCAATCCCATGTCCCAGGTCGGATGCGCGAGGGCCTCGCGTGGGGTGACGGCGGCGAGCGACTCGCGCGGGCGCCCCCGGAACGGCCCACCGGATGCGGTGAGCACGAGCCGGCGCACCTCGCTGGGCTCGCCGGACCTGAGCGCCTGGGCGATCGCGGAATGCTCAGAGTCCACTGGGACAAGCTGGCCGGGCCGTACGAGCCGTGTGACCAGGTCGCCGCCGACGATGAGGCTCTCCTTGTTGGCGAGAGCGAGCGTCGCGGTGGTCTCCAGCACGGCGAGGGTGGGGCCGAGCCCGACAGAGCCGGTTATCCCGTTGAGCACGACGTCGGCCGACACCGTGCGCACGAGCTGTTCCGCCTCGGCGGAACCGAGCGCGATGTGCTCCACGCCGAACTCGGCCGCCTGCTGGGTCGCCAGTGCCCGATTGCGGCCGGCACCGAGGCCGACGACCTCGAACCGGTCGGGGTTGGCCCGGATCACATCGAGAGCTTGCACTCCGATCGAGCCGGTGGAACCGAGGATGATGACGCGACGCATGGCCCCATCCTGCCACCGCAACAGGGGCCGCAACGCGGAGAGCCCCAGCCGCGATGATCACGGTCGGGGTTCTCCTGGTGCTGGTGCTACCGGGTTCTGGTGCTACTGGGTGGCGAGAATGTCGACGACGAAGACGAGCGTGTCGGTTGCGCCGATCGGCGAGCCCTCCGGCGGCGCGTCGCCGTAACCCTCAGCGGGCGGGATGACCGCGATGACCTGGGATCCGACCTTCTGGCCGACGAGTGCCTTCGAGAACCCGGGAATCACTCCGCCGGTCGGGAAGGTGGCCGGCTCGCCGCGCTCCCAGCTCGAGTCGAAGATGTCGCCGGTCGCCCAAACCATGCCGGTGTAGTGCACGGTCACGTTGGCACCCTCGGCGACCTCTTCGCCATCACCCGTGATGAGGTTGGCAATCTTGAGCTCGGTGGGGGCTTCGGCATCCGGAATCGTGATCGTGGGCGCGCCGTCCTCGGCGAGTTCCACCGTCGGGAAGCCGTCCTCGGCCGGCTGCTCCTCGCCCTCGGCGCGCGGCAGCGCCTCGACGGGCTCCGAGATGTCGACGACGTCGATCACGAAGACCATCGAGTCCTCGGCGGCGACACCCAGGTCGGCCTGTCCAGCCTCCTGGAAGGCGTCCGCGGGCGGGATCACGGCGACGACACGGTCGCCGGTGACCGAGCACTGGAGCGCCTTGAGCAGGCCCGGAAGAAGCTGAGCCTCGTCGAGGGTGAACTGCTGCTGGCCGGCTTCGTCATACGTGGTCGTCTCGATCTCGTCGCCCGAGGTCGCGTTGTAGGCGGAGAAATCGACGGTGACGATGCTGCCCTCGACAGCCACGACGTCGCCGTCGCCCTCGTCGACAACAGTGCGCTCCGTCGTCTCCGCGTTCAGCGGCGAGTCGAATTCGACTTTCGGCGCGGAGCCGACGTCGCCGGAGACATTGACCTTCTCGGAACTCTCGCCCGACTCGGTGGCCGCGCAGTTAGGGGCGTCGGCCTCGTTCGTTCCCGTGCTGCACCCGACGAGAGAGAAGACGACGGTGGCTATCGTCAGCGACGTGAGAAGTTTCTTCGACAAAAGTCTGCTTTCTGGTGGGGGGAGGGGGGCGGGCGCCAGTGTGTCGCACCGATCTCGGCGAAGGCGAAGCGGCCCAGCTATAGAGGGTACCCGACGGATCAGGCAGAAGGGGTGACGATGGTCGTCACCGCGTGATGCACAGGGAATCCCATGGATGCCGCAATGAAGCATTTGCGTTCGGCCTCCCCGTGAAGGGCCGCAGCCAGCTCGACAATCGCCTCGTCGTCGCCGGGTGGGGCCGAGACGGTCACGACGGGGTGCAGCACGACCAGCGTGAAATGCCCGCCGCCGCCGGGGGTCTGCACCATCGTGCCGACCGGCGAATCCGTATAATCCGTCACGACAACGCCGTGGCTCGCCGCGACATGCAGATAGCTGAGCATGTGGCACTGGGCCAGGGCGGCGACGAGAAGTTCCTCCGGATTCCAGCGGTCTCGGTCGCCGTGGAACACGCGATCCGCCGAGCCGCTGATGTCGTGCTTGCCGTCCGCCTCGATCACGTGCTGTCGACTATAGGAGCGGTAGTCGCTCGTACCGGATCCGCGGTTGCCCTGCCACTGGATCCGCACGCTGTAGTGGTGCTCTGAATTCATTGGTTCCCTTATCTATGGCGGCTAAACTCAGTCCACCATGACTGACATCCTCTCCGCTCGCGCCGACGCGCCGGTTTCCCAGCAGCGCCGCATCCTCACCGCCATTCCCGGCCCGAAATCTACCGAGCTGCAGAAGCGCAGGCTCGCCTCTGTGCCGTCCGGTGTCGGGTCGGCACTTCCCGTATATGTGGAGCGTGCACACGGCGCGATCGTCGTGGATGTCGACGGCAACCAGTTCATCGACCTCGGCTCGGGCATCGGGGTCATGACGATCGGTCACACCAATGCCGCGGTTGTCGCGGCGGCGACGGCGCAGCTGGCCGAATTCACCCACGCGATGTTCACGATTACCCCCTACGAGAACTATGTGCGCGTGGCCGAGCTTCTCGCCGAGCACACCCCCGGCGCGCACGCCAAGAAGACGATGCTGATCAACTCCGGCGCCGAGGCCGTCGAGAACGCCGTCAAGATCGCCCGCAAACACACCGGCCGGAACGGCGTCGCCGTGCTCGACCACGCCTACCACGGCCGCACGAACCTCACCATGGCGATGACGTTCAAGGCGATGCCGTACAAGTCCGGCTTCGGCCCATTCGCCTCCGACGTGCACCACGCGCCGAACTCCTACCCGTTCCGCGATGGGCTGAGCGGGCCGGATGCCGCAGCGCGCACGATCTCCTATCTCGAGAAGAAGGTAGGCGCATCCGACCTCGCCTGCCTCGTCGTCGAGCCGATCCAAGGCGAGGGCGGCTTCGTTGTCCCCGCTGACGGGTACCTTCCCGCCCTGCAGGAGTGGTGCAATGCGAACGGCATCGTCTTTATCGCCGACGAGATCCAGAGCGGCATGGCCCGCACCGGGGCCTGGTTCGCGAGCGAGCATTTCGGCATCGTGCCGGATATGCTGCTCAGCGCCAAGGGCATCGCGGGAGGACTGCCGATCGCCGGTGTGACCGGACGTGCGGAGATCATGGACTCCCCGCATGCGGGCGGGCTCGGCGGCACGTTCGGCGGCAACCCCGTTGCCGCCGCCGCCGCAGTGGCCGTGTTCGACGAGATCGAGTCCCGCGGGCTGCTCGCTGAGGGCGCCCGCATTGAGGGCATCCTGAAGCCGGGACTGCTCGAGTTGAAGAGCCGCTACGACGTCATCGGCGACGTGCGCGGAATCGGTGCGATGCTCGCGATCGAGCTCGTGCGGCCGGGCACCCTCGACCCGAACCCCGCCGCCGTCTCGGCGATCGCCACGTTCGCGGCCCAGCATGGGGTGATCATCCTCACCGCAGGCACGCTCGGCAACGTTCTTCGCTTCCTGCCGAGCCTCGCGATCAGCGACGAGCTGCTTCGGGAGGCCCTCGAGGTGCTCGGCGACGCGTTCGCGTCACTGTGACGTCCTTTCCACCACTGCTGACTCGGCGCCCCCTCGACCTCGACGGTTCCGTCGAGCTCGCGGTGCTCGAACGCGCAGGCCTGATCGAATCCAGACACATCGGGGCCGCGGTCGTCGTCGCGCCCGACGGCTCGGTGCTGCGGGAGCTCGGCGACTCGTCTGCCGAGATCTACGCCCGGTCGTCGCTCAAGCTCCTGCAGGCGGTCGCCGTGCTGCGATCGGGGGCCACCCTCGACGGCGAGCGGGCTGTGCTGGCGACCGCGAGCCATGCCGGCACCGACGGGCACGTCCGTGTCGTCAGCGAGATACTGGCCCTCGCAGGACTGACCGAGGACGACCTCCGCTGCCCGGCCGACTGGCCGCTCGATCGCGAGGCGGCCTACTCCGCTCGCCGGCGCGGCGACGGCAAGCGCCGCATCACGATGAACTGTTCGGGCAAGCACGCCTCGTTCCTGCTCGCCTGCGTGGTCAACGACTGGCCGACGGCCAGCTACCTCGACCCGTCGCATCCACTGCAGCAGCTCGTCCGGACGACGATCGAGGAGCTCACCGGCGAGGGCGTCGGCACGGTCGGCATCGACGGCTGCGGCGCTCCCGTGTTCGGCACGAGCCTGCGTGGCCTCGCGAGCGCCGTCGGGCGCATCTCCGGTGCGGCCCGAGCCGGTGGCGACCCGCTCGCGGCGCGGCTCGCGGCGGCGATCCTGGTCGACGGTTGGGCGATCGACGGCCCCGGCCGGGCCACTACCGTCGTGATCGAGCGTCTCGGACTCGTCGCAAAGAACGGCGCGGAGGGGGTCATGGTGCTCGGCGCACCAGATGGCACCGCCGTCGCCGTCAAGGCGCTCGACGGCAGCAACCGGGCGACGACCCTCGTCGCGCTGGAACTTCTCGTCTCAGTCGGCGCTCTGGATCGCGCACTCGCGGATGCCGTGATCGCCGACACCACCGAGCGCGTACTCGGCGGCGGCGTGGCGGTCGGCGAGCTGCGAGCATCGCTTTCATTATTCAGCGTCTCAGGGGCGTTGCCCCTCCGTGGTGGTTGCTGAATTTCGGGTTGGGTCGCGTTGCGGGTCTGGCGCGGCGTCGTGCTCGGACGGATGATGGAGGTGCTCGCCACGGGGATGCCGGTTTTTCCTTGATGCTGAGAGCTTGTTATTCAGCGTGGCAGGAGGGGTTTTCTTACGAGAACTGTGGATTGTTGCTCCGAGCACGTGTGTCAGATTTCTGATTTTTCCTAACCTCTTCCGTGGTGGGCCCGTCAATATATGGGATGAGGAGGAAAATGATGGACGTGGTCCATGAGCGTGCTGCGGGGATGGATATCTCCAAGCGGGACGTGAAGGTCTGTGTTCGAGTGCCTGGGAAACGGCCCGGGACGTTCGAGCAGAAAGTTACTACCTGGGGTGCAACAACGTCGCAGGTGCTGGAGTTGCGGGAGCATCTCCTCGCGAACCGGGTGACAACGGTTGTGATGGAGGCGACCGGTGATTATTGGAAGCCGTTCTACTATCTGTTGGAATCGGTGCTGCCGGTGACGCTTGTCAACGCGCGGGATGTGCGTAATTTCCCGGGCCGGAAAACGGATGTCTCGGACGCGGGCTGGCTGGCCCAACTGGCCGCTCACGGACTGGTGCGGGCCTCGTTCGTGCCACCGGAACCGATCCGGGAGTTGCGGGATCTGACCCGGACCCGGGCCACGATCGTGCAGGAGCGCAGCCGGCATATCCAGCGGATCGAGAAGATCCTCGAGGACGCCGGGATCAAGCTGTCCTCGGTGGTGTCCCAGCTGAACGGGGTCTCGGCGCGCAGCATCCTCGATGCCCTGGTCGCCGGGGAACGCGACCCCGTGAAACTTGCCGCTCTGGCCAAGGGCCGGCTGCGGGCGAAGATCCCGGAACTGGTCGAAGCCCTCACCGGACGGTTTAGGGACCACCACGCGTTCATGGTGAACCTGCACCTCACCCAACTCGATCACAGTGCGACCCTGATCGATGAGATCACCGCCCGAATCGAGGTGGTGATGGAACCCTTTCGGGTCTTTCGAGAGACCCTCACCACCATTCCGGGGGTCTCTGTTCGTGTTGCGGACGTGATCATCGCCGAGACCGGCGGGAACATGCATATTTTCCCCAGCCCCGGACATCTTGCGTCCTGGGCCGGGGTCTGTCCGGGATCGAACGAGTCCGCGGGACGAGTGAAATCGACCAAAACGCGCCCCGGTAATGCGCACCTGAAGGCCGCCCTCGGGATCTCCGCCCTGGTCATCACCCGACAGAAGAACACGCACCTCGCCGTGAAATACCGACGGATCGCCGCTCGGCGCGGCAGCATCAAGGCGATCGTCGCCCTCGAGCACAGCATCCTTGTCGCCGTCTGGAAGATGGGCACCACCGGGGAAGCCTTCACCGAACTCGGACCGAACTACTACTCCAACCGCCACCCCGACCGAACAAAATCCAACGCCATCAACCAGCTCCGCACCCTCGGATACCAGGTGACCCTCACCCCCACCGCAGCCTAAAAACCGGTATTCACGTGTCAGGAGTGGGAAGTGATGACGGCCTGCAATCGCGCGCTCCCTCATGCGATCGGGCTCATTTACCGGGCCTGAGTACCCGAATCCGGCCGATTTGCCGGCTCGGGGCACTGAATCCCGGCTGTGCGGTGGCCGCGTCGCGGGCGCCAGCCCCACCTCCACCGTCAACCTCCTGAATAATGCAAACAGAGCTAGGCGTAGAGGCTCTCGACGGCCTCGCGAAACGCGACGGTGTGCCGCTCGACATCGGCCGCCGACGTCACCGGGCTCATCAGCGCCATATTGTGAAACGGCGTGATGAGGATCCCGCGGTTGAGGGCGTGCAGGTGCAGGTACTGTTGCAGCTCGAAGTCGTCCGCGTGGGCGGCCTCACTGCCTGTCGTCGGTGCTGTGGCGCGGAAGCTGTATTCGGCGCGTGCGCCGAGCTGGGTGACCTGCCAGGGCACCTCGAACTCGTCGAGAGCCGCCTGCACGCCCGCCGTCCACTGGGTACAGCGCTCGATCATTCCGGCGAACGCGTCTGCGGTGAGCACCTCGCCGAGGGTGGCGCGGATCGCCGCGAGCGACACGGCATTGCCAGCGAGGGTGCCGCCGACTCCCCCAACGTCGATGTCCTCCAGGTCAAGGCTCGCCCGCACCGCGGCGGCGAACTCGGTCGTCATCCCGTAGGCGCCGGCCGGGATGCCCCCGCCGATGCTCTTGCCGATGACGACGGCATCCGGCTCGAGGGCATCCGCGCGGATCATGCCGCCGGGCCCGGCGCTGAACGTGTGCGTCTCATCGATGATGAGGACGACCCCGAACCGGGTGCACAGCTCGCGCACCGCGGCGTGGTACCCGGGATCGGGCAGCACGATGCCGATGTTCGTGAGCGCCGGCTCGATGAGGAATGCGGCGATGTCGCCCGCGGCGAAGGCTTCTTCGAGGGCGGGGATGTCGTTGAACGGCACGACGGCCGTGGTCTCATCGAGCGGGACCGGAGGTCCGATGTTGCCGCGCCGGGAGACGACGGCGCCGTTCTCGTCGAGGGTCGCGTAAGCCTCGTCCACCGTGCCGTGGTAGCAGTAGTCGTGCACGGCGATCCGGCGGCGCCCGGTGACCTGGCGGGTGTATCGGATGAGGCTGCGGTTGGCGTCGGTCGCGGAGAGCGCGAACTGCCAGCTCGGCACGCCGAACCGTTCGGCGAGCATCGATGCTGCGGCGGCGGCATCCGCGGTCGGAAGCATGAGGGTCGAGCCGCGGCTCAGCTGGTGGGTGATCGCCGCGACGGATGCCGGGGGCGCGTGGCCGCACATCGCGCCGGTGTCGCCGAGGCAGAGGTCGACATGGTCGATCCCGTCGACGCAGCGGAAGTGCGCTCCCTGCGCGACGTCGACGTAGACAGGCCAGGGCCCCGGCCACTTCGCCATCCAGAGCATCGGGACGCCGTCGGCCATGTGCTCCTTCGCCTGGCGGAACAGCAGATCGGATTGCGGCCGTGCGGCGCGGAACCGCTGCACCTCCACCTCCCAGAGTTCGGCAAGGCGCCGGCGGTGCGGGTAGGGAGCGTTCGGCTCCGCCGTCACGATTTCGCTGCCATGCGGCGCGCGCGCAGCGTCGACGTCACCTGCGTGGTGATGACGAGCGTGATGGCGAACACGAAGACGGCCGAGGCTATGACGTTCGCCTCCGCGGGGATGCCTCGGGATGCGGCGACGTAGACGAACTTCGGGAAGGTCGTCGCGGCTCCCGAGTTGAAGTTCGTGATGATGAAGTCGTCGAAACTCAGAGCGAACGAGAGGAGCGCTGCGGCGACGATACCCGGCAGGAGCAGTGGGAAGGTGATGCGCCAGAAGACCTGCGCCGGTGAGCCGTACAGGTCGCGGCCGGCCTCCTCGAGCGCCGGGTCGATGCTCGACACCCTCGCCTTGACCGTGACGACGACGAAGCTGATGCAGAACATCGTGTGCGCGATGATGATCGTGCCGAGGCCCTTCTGCACCCCCGCGCCGAGGAACTGCGCCGCGAGGCCGGCGCCGAGCACGACCTCCGGGGTCGCCATGGGGAGGAACAGCAGCAGGCTGATGCCCGACCGGAACCGGAACCGGTAGCGCACGAGTGCGATCGCGATCATCGTGCCGAGCGTCGTCGCCACAACTGTCGCGACGAACGCGATGAGGATGCTGTTGCCGAACGCCTCACAGACGTCCTGCGCGTTGCAGACGCCGGTCCAGTTGTCGAGGGTAAAGCCACGCCACGAGATGTTCGACTTGACCGAGTCGTTGAACGAGAACACGAAGGTGTAGGCGATCGGGATGAGCAGGAACAGCAGCGCGAGCGTGGTGTAGAGCGGTAGCAGCCACTTGCCCAGAGCGAAGCTGGGCCGTTGCCTCGGCTTTCGGGGCTGCGGCGTGGTCACCGCCTCGGCCAGCACCGCACCTTCCTGGAGTGTCACAGCAGGTCCTCCGTTCCGCTTCGCCTCACGTACGCCGTCACCAGCACCAGGATCACGGCCATCAGAATGATGGACAGCGATGCCGCGGCCGGATAGTTCAGCGATATCAGGAAGTTGCTCTCGATGACGTTTCCGATCATGGTCGTTCCCGTGCCGCCGAGAAACTCCCGGCTCGCGTTGACGTAATCGCCGGCCGCCGGAATGAACGTCAGCAGCACCCCCGAGACGATTCCAGGCATCGACAGCGGAATCGTCACCGTGCGGAACGTCGTGAACGGCGTCGAATACAGATCGCTGCCCGCCTCGAGGTAACGAGTGTCGAGCCGCTCGAGGGATGCGTAGAGCGGCAGTGTCATGAACGGAATGAAGTTGTAGGTGAGCCCGAACACGACCGCGAACGGGGTTCCGGTCAGGTACGCGTCAGGGGCGAGCAGCGACAGCGCCTTGAGAGCGGCGACCACCGGCGACTCGTCGGAGAGGATCTGCTTCCACGCGAGGGTGCGCAGCAGGAAGCTGATGAAGAACGGGGCGATTACCATCACGAGGATGAGCTTCTGCAGCAGCGGATAGGGCCTGGCCCGAACCCCGATGAAGTAGGCCAGCGGATAGCTGAACAGCAGAGCAAAGACCGTCGCGAGCACCGCATAGAGGAACGAGCGAAGGATCTGGGCGCTGTACTGCCCGATCACCGTCGTGTAGTTCTCCCAGCGGAAGGCATTGTCGTACTCGCCAATGTCACCGAACTCCGCCGGCGCCTGCAGCGAGGTGATCACGAGCGAGAAGAGCGGAACGAGGAAGAACAGCATCAGGTAGGCGATGCCGGGGAGCAGGAGCAACAGGGCGACCTTGCTCGCACGTCGGGGCGCCTGTTCCGCGGCTGTCGCGGTCGCGAATGCGGAGAAGGCCACGGCTAGTCCTCCCCGAGCTCCGACAGGAGAGCGTGTCTCTTCTGCCGGGCGAGGGACGCCGTGTCGGTGTCCGCTGGGAACCGAGAGCCCGTCTCGACCTCGTCGTCGAGGCCGAACCCGTGCTCGACATTCCAGGACACCCACACCTCGGCGCCCTCGCCGACGATCGGTCCGGTGCCCATGTTCTGGGCGAACAGAACGATCGTGCCGATCAGGGGGATCTGGATCAGGTATTGCGTGCTCACTCCGCTGAAGGAGACGTCGATGACGCGGCCCGGGCCGAGGATGTTGGTGTCGACCGACTCCGTCGGCGCCTCGCGCGAGAGGATGAGCTTCTCCGGACGCACGCCGACGGTGACGTGTCCGCTCGTGCGGTGCGCCCTCGCCTTCGGCACCAGAATCCGATTGCCCTCGATGTCGACCGAGATGCTGTCGGGGTTCTCCGCCACCACTTGGCCGCTGAACAGGTTGGACTGGCCGAGGAAGTTGGCGACGAACACCGTGCGCGGAAGTTCGTAGAGAACAGCCGGGGCACCGAGCTGCTCGATCCGCCCCTTGTTCATCACGGCGACCGTGTCGGCCATGGTCATGGCCTCCTCCTGGTCGTGGGTTACGTGCAGGAAGGTGAGTCCGACCTCTTCCTGCACGCTCTTGAGCTCGAGCTGCATCTGGCGGCGCAGCTTGAGGTCGAGGGCACCGAGCGGCTCGTCGAGCAGCAGCAGCGCCGGCCGGTTGACGATCGCCCTCGCCAGGGCGACCCGCTGCTGCTGGCCGCCGGACAGCTGGGACGGCTTGCGGGCGGCGAGGTGATCAAGCTCAACCAGCCGCAGCGCCTCGTGGGCCTTCCCTGTCGCGTCGTCGATCTTGCGCCGGCGCAGCCCAAACGCGACATTGTCGATGATCGACATGTGCGGGAAGAGGGCGTAGCTCTGGAACACCGTGTTCACCGGGCGCTGGTACGCCTTCGTCGACGTGACGTCGTTGCCGCCGATGAGGATGCGTCCCGCGGTCGCCTCCTCGAGGCCGGCGACAAGACGCAGCGTCGTCGTCTTGCCACAGCCGGAGGGTCCCAGCAGCGCGAAGAACGAGCCGGCCGGGATCGTGAGGTTGAGCTCCTCGATCGCCGTGAAGCCCGGGAACCGTTTCTCGATCCCGACGAGTTCGAGGTCGGCACCGGCCTCAGCGAACCCTCCCGCTGCCATCAGGACCCCAGGACCACAGCCTGGAAGGCCGAGCCGTAGGTGGACTCCTCGGCTCCCGACAGGGTGCGGAAGATGTAGGCGTTCGACAGCGTGTCCTCGTTCGGAAAGATCAGCTGGTTTTCCGCGAGCTCAGGATCGATCGCCATAGCGGCCTCCTTCGCGCCGACGACGGGCGTGATGTAGTTCACCCAGGCGGCGACCTCAGCCGCAACCTCGGGCTGGTAGTAGTAGTTCATGAGCGCTTCGGCGTTCGCCTTGCGCCCGGATCCGATCGGCACGACGAAGTTGTCGTTCCAGAGTGTCGCTCCGGCAGACGGGATCGCGAACTCCCACTTGTCTCCGGCCTCCGCGTTGATGACGGTGATGTCACCCGACCAGCAGATGGCCGCGAGGGTGTCTTCGTTCTTGAGGTCCTCGAGGTAGGAGTTGCCCTTGATGTTGCGGATCTGACCGTCGTTGACCTGCTTTTCGAATATCTCCATCGCCGCGTTGAACTCGTCGTCTGACCAGTCAGCGCTGATGTCCACACCATTGTCGAGCATGATGAGGCCGATCGTGTCTCGCATCTCCGACAGCACCCCGACGCGGCCCTTGAGCTCGGCCTTCCACAGGTCGGCGACCGACTCGAGTCCGCCCGGCACCTTCTCCTTGTTCCAGCAGATCCCGGCGAACCCACCCTGCCAGGGCAGCGACAGGGTGCGTCCGGGGTCGAAGTCGGGGTTCTGTAGCGAGGGGGTGAGGTTCTTTGCGTTGGGCAGGTTGGCCTGGTCAAACTCCTGCACATAGCCGAAACGAATGAGACGCCCCACCATCCAGTCGGTGAGGCAGACGAGGTCGGCCCCGATGTCCTGGCCCAGGGCCAACTGATCCTTGACCTTGCCGTAGTAGCTGTTGTTGTCGTCGACCGCGACGGAGTAGTTGACCTTGATGCCGGTTTCCTCCTCGAACGCGACAAGGGTCGGATAATTTCCGTCGTCGTCTTCGTCGATGTAGGCGGCCCAGTTGTCCCAGTTGAGTGTCTTGTCGTTCGCCGAGTTGTCCTCGGCGGGTGCCGGTGCTTCGCCATCGCCGGTCGCGCAGGCCGCCAGTGTGAGGGCGGCGGCGCCGAGGCCGGCACCGCTCATCAGGGTGCGGCGCGACAGCTGCGACCGCCGTGCCTGAGCGATCAACTGCTGGATCATTGGGTCTTTGGGAAGCGGTCTGGTCATGTCGGCGTTCTCCTCTAACCACGGTGGGACGGGTGCGGATCATCCTCGATCCGCGTTGATAGATACTTGCACAGAGGCGGCGCGGATTGCACTCATCGGAGAGGAAATCGCCCATATCGAAACATAGATTTCACGAAATCAGCGTCTTTTCACCCAATTCAGTGCGGATTCCCTCGGTACCCTCAGAACCGGTCGACGACGAAGGCGACCGGGTCACGATCTCCCTCCCGACACCCTGAGGGACCTGCTCAGCCCACCCATGACCGCCGAGATACCGCGCGAACTGCCCACTTATGTCCCCTGAAGCGCCCCGGACCCGACACAAGCGGGCGACTCGCGGAAGATGGCGGCGTGCTCGAATACCAGACCAGCGCACGCGGACTCCACTCAGGAGTTTCTGGCGACACGGCGTGATTTCGGGCGTCGGAGCTCGGCGTGGCGCACCATCTCCTGCGCTCGGTGCGGACCGATCCCCGCCGCGGAGGCAGACTGTCGTACGAGTCTGCGCTCAGGGCCGCCGGAAGCATCCGAGCCGCCCCAAGAATCCGGGCCGCCCCAAGAATCAGGGCCGCCGAAAGCATCCGAGCGCCCCAAGAATCCGAGCCGCTCCACGCATCCGAGCCTGCCCACCAACCGGGCACCGTCGGACCGATCCCTCACTTGGCAGCGCGCAGAAAGCACGCGAGCGGCCCACTTATGTCCCCTGGAGCGCCCCGGACACGACACAAGCGGGCGACTCACGGAAGATGGCGGCGTGCGCGGCTAACCGGGCAGCGTGGTCCGCTCGAGTGTGTCGCCGGCGGTCAGCAGCCAGAGCGAACGGGACGCGGGAGCCAGCGGCGGCGGCAGCCGCCGTGAGCCGGTGACGCCGCGGAAATCCCCCACGGTGCAGCCATCGAAGACGAGGGGGATGCGGCCCCGCACGGCCGCGAGGGTCGTCCATGCCCCCTGCCACGCCTGAGCGTTGCCGAGCAGGATCGTGTGGACCGCGGCATCTGCGAGCTGTGCGGCATCTGCGAGCTGTGCGGCATCCGCGAGCCGTTCGACATCTGCGAGCTGTGCGACATCCGCCGCCCCAATGTCGACGATGCGGATGCCGCGCACGCCCGCCACCCGCCTGGCGAGGTCACGGGGAGACGCACTCACGACAGCAGTCGCAGCACCGGGCCGCAGGTCGAGAGTCGGCGGCACCGGGGCGGGCAGCGGCCGCCGGGGCGGCAGGTGGCCGACTTGCATCCGATTCGACTCCCACACGCCACCGCCGGGAGGGAGGTGCTCGTCGTACTGGTCGCCGCGGCCTCCGGCGAGCAGGTGGTCGTGCCGGCTCGGCAGGCGAAGCAACAGTCGCGAGCCGCACAGCGCCGTGACGGAGTGCAGCGCGGTGGGCAGCTGCTGTGTCGCGATGACGGTGGTCGTGCCGTGGCGGGGGCCGTCCCGGAGTAGCCCGGCGAGCATGTCCGCGAAACCGAGCTGATGATCCTGGCCGAATCTCGCGAACAGCGAATCGACGTCGTCGAGCAGGACCACCCGGGGCGTCAGCGCGCCGGTCGCGAGCGAGGCGCAGAGGGCCATGAGCTCGTCCCACGCTCCCTCGATGTCGCGGGGAATCAGCTGCGTCGCACCGCCGGGACCACCCGCAACGATCGCGTCGAGCACCATCGACTTGCCGGCCGACTGCGCGCCGCAGACAAGCAGGTTGCCGTGGATGAGAGGACGATACGTTGCGAGTGTCCGCCGCTGCTCCTGCGGCAAGTCGCTGATCCCGAAGACGAATCCGTCTAAGCCCTGCCCGCCGTCTCGATTCACCCCTCCGTCGGGACTCACTGCAGCGGCCAGCTCCGCGTGCGGCACGAGCAGCGGAAGCGGATCGCACCAGGGGCGCCGCACTCGCCCGTCCCCCGGCCACAGCGCGCTGATCCTGGCCGCGTCGGCGGCATCCGAGATGGCAACGTGCACAGTACGCGGCTTTTCGCCGGCGACGGAGGCGAGCGCGCGACCGAGTGGCTGGCGCGGGAGGTCGGCGGCGGCTCCGGTCCCGATGACAGCAGAGCTGTCGGCACGGTTGTTGAGCCTCAGCGCGATGCGGAGGGTGCAGTTGGCGAGGATCGAATCGCGCAACGCCTCGGCCGGACGCTGCGTGCACAGCACAAGGTGGATGCCGAGGGACCGGCCACGCGAGGCGAGATCGGCGAACAGGCGGTGCAGTTCGGGGAACTCCGATGCGAGGGCTGCGAACTCGTCGACGACGATGACGAGCCGAGGCAGCCCAGGCGGTTCCAGCTCCTCGATCGACCTCGCTCCCGCGCTGGTGAGGGTGCGCTCGCGAAACAGCAGTTCGGCGCGGAGGCTCTCGAGCGCACGGTGCGCGGCACCGGCGTCGAGGTCGGTGATGACACCGACGCTATGCGGAAGCGAACTGATCGCGTTGAACGATGCCCCACCCTTGAAGTCGACGAGCAGGAAGGTGACCGTTGACGGCGGGTGGGCGGCAGCCATCGACAGCACCCACGAGATCAGCAGCTCGCTCTTGCCACTGCCTGTCGTTCCGCCGATGACCGCGTGGGGGCCGTCGGCGACGAGGTCGAGGAACCAGGGCTCAGCGCCAGCACGACCGACAGCACAGCGCAGTCCCTCGCCGCCGGCATCCGGCTGTTCGAGTCCGGCCAGGAGCACCCGCTCCGGCAGCTCCCCTACCGAGAGCCCCTGCAAGTGAGCGCGGCGTCGCAGCGCGTGCGCGAACAACGCGGCCTCGCGCTCCGATGCGAAGTCGACGAGCACGTCCCCCTCCTCGCCCCGTGGCCCCCGGAGCCGAGCGGATGCCGTGCCGCCGGTGCCCACCGTGACGATCACGCCGCACTGCCGCGGCAAGTCACCGGCCCGGCCCGCGAGGCCGACGGTGATCACCTCGGGCCGGCCGTCACGCATGTCATCGGCAAGCTCGGCGCCACGCAGCACGAACTCGAATGCCTGCGCGGGAGGGAGCGCCCCCGCGCCCGGCTCGAGCCGGTGCGGCAGGGCCCCGGCCCAGCCACGCGATGAGGCATCCGAGCAAATGGTCGCTGTCATCGGACTGAGTGTGCTGGCCAACTGCACGATGACGGCTCGCGCCGCCGCCGCCGCCGCAGCGCGCGGCCCGCACACCCCGATTCCGAGCCGGGCATCGACGACAACGGGTGCGTCCTCGAGCACGGCGGCAGCCGCCCGCGCCTCGCGGAGGGAAGCCGCGACCCGGGAATCGGCCACCCCCGCCGGTGGAGGGTCTCCCTCGAGCGGGAGAGTGCTCCGCACCCTTCCGCGGCCGAGGGTGACCGGGAGGGCACGCCCCGCCGGCCCGGCCAGGCCGGTGTGTGCGTCCCGCCGGGCCCGCCCGTCCCACCCGCCCCACCCGTCACGACCCGCCCACCTGTCGGCGACTGTCCACCCCTCGGCCTCGGCGCTCTGCCGAAGAAGGGCGTGCACGCCCGGATAGCGCAAATCCAGTTCCGCCCGCTCAGCCTCATGGCCCGCCACAATTGCGCCGAAGGTCTCCGCAAGCTCCGCCTCGAACCGACGCAGCTCCGCCCGGCGCCGCCGGTGCCGCTGCACCCTCGAATCGGCGAGGCTCGCGATGGCGACCACCGGGCCGAGCAGCGCGAAGATCAGCGCGAAGGGCGACTGCGTGACAGTCCAGATCAGGCCTGAGACGGCGACAGGCACAAGCGTCGCGATCACGGGGAACGAATAGGGCGGGTGCTCGGCGGGAACAGCAGGGAACGAGGGCGGCCGTCGCTCCGTGCGAACCGGATGCCGAGGAAGCGGAAGCAACGAGTCCACAAGCGAAGCACACCACGTCCCCCGCCCGCGCGAGATGGCGGCGAGACACCGGTGCCGAAGCGGGATCGCTCCCGAGGCGGGGAGGAGGGAAACGGCGGACGGGGAGGAACGCAAGGAACGAGGAGCCGTGCCTAGCTCACGACGAAGAACTGCTCCCCGATGACGACCCGTCCCCCGCGCGACACGATCTGGCGTTTGCCGGGCTCGCAGCGAATTCCCGGGCGATCGGGCTCCCGCACGATCGTGCCATTGCCGGAATACCGGTCGGCGACCCAGAACACGCCTGCCTGCTGTCCGAACTCCAGATGGGTCTTCGACACCGAACGGGTCGAGTCGAGCACCCGCACCAGATCGTCGAAGTACTCCCCCGGCTCGGAGACCGGGTTCCGGCCGACGAGTCCGGTGCCGCTCACCGTGACACTCTCGCCCGTGCTGAACTGCAGCACGAAACGCTCGCCCTGGGCCCCCGCGGAGGCGATTCCGGTCGATTGGGCATCGTGGGCGTCCCCGGCGGCTGACGGCGCCGGCGCCGGCGCCGGCGCACGCACCGTCCGGGAATCGATTGTCGATTCCGGGCCGCGAAGCCGCGGTGCGGCGGCCCCGTCGACAGGATGCTCCGGCGAAGTCGAAAGGATCGATTCGGTGACGGAGTCGGTGTCGCGTGCGCTGGAGAAGGCCGCGCTCACCGTCGACGACACGCGTCCGCAGTCACCACAGAAGATATCGGAGACCGACATGACCGCACCGCACTCGTCGCAGGCGATGTGCTCGGTGACGCCGACCGGTTCAGCGGTGACAGTCTCCGGGCGGACCACCTCTGGCGGGTCGACCAATGGGCGGAGCTGGGCGGGCGCGAGCACGGGCGGCGCGACCGCCTGGCCGCACGCGCCGCAGAAGAGCGCCTGGGCTGGCAGCGATTGTGAACAGTTCGGGCATTTCATCACGACATACCTTACGTCGTTCTCTTGCCCCCCAACGATCGAAGCGAGATGCGCGCCCGCAGCCGCTGGCGTCTCGTGAGCCCCCTGTCGAGGGAATGGCGGAGCACCTCGACCGACCGCCACACCTGCTTGGCCTCGGTCGCGCTCGGGTCGCTCGGACCGAACACGGCCCGGTCAGCGGCTGCCGCGAGCAGCAACGGCTCGACGCCGCCGACGGTTTCGGCGTACTCGGCGCGGGTGGCCCCGCCCGGTGGCGCATAGCCGTGGTCGACCACGGCGTCGGCGAACTCATGCCAGCCCCCGCTGATCCGATCGAGCGGGGAGAGCGCGGAGCGACGCAGGTGTCGCCGCCGCAGCTTCGCCCCCATGATCGCAAGGAAGGGCGAGAGCAGGATTGCGATGCCGAGCAGCGTCCACGCGGAGACCTGCAGCACCAGCAGCACCAGCGCGAGAAGCGGGTCGGCCGTATCTCCCTCGTCTTGCGCCGTCTCCGGAGCCAGCTGGTCCTCCGGCACGTCCCGATCCAGGGCCGGCGGCTGCACGGGCGATTGCGGGCGGGCGACCTGGGTCGGTTCTTCCGGTGCCCGCTCGGGGATCTCCCGCTTGGGCGGAGTCGGGTCGATGGTGACCCAGCCGTACTCGGCGGTATCGACCTCGATCCACGCCGATATGTCGGCGCCGGTGACCACCGTCGTGCCGTCCGGTACGGCATCCGCCGGAGCGAACCCGACGACGACCCGAGCGGGAAAGCCGATCTCCCGCGCCATGAGAGCAGCGGCTACCGCATACTGCTCCTCATCGCCGATCATCTGTTGGCCGGAGAACAGCTCGGCGATGCGGTCGGCGGAATGGCCCGACCTGCTCGTCGGCTCGTCGTCGGCGACGCCGTGGCTGATGTATCCCTCGGCCCGAATCCCGGTCATCGCCGCAGACAGGCGCGCGCCGAGTCCCTGGATCTGGCCCGAATAGCGGTCGAGGGCGACGGTGAGCTCCTCCGGAAGCACGGGGAGCGCCGGCAACTGTGAGGCGCCGGGGGTGACCCGCGTGAGCGCCTCCGGTGTGGGCTCGACCGGCAGCACAGAGGACAGCCGATAGCCGTCCCCCGCGCCGAGCTCCCCGAGCACAGCCGCGCTCCTCGAGTTGTCGTTGAAGTAGAACGACCCGCGCAGCCCGGAGGCCCCCTGGCCGGTAAATCGGATGCTCTCGAGGGCGCCGACGGTCGGCAGCCACAGGCCCGAATAGCCGTCGACGCTGACATCGACGCTGACCCGGGTGCCGTCGAGGCTCGACCTGTCGAAACGTGAGGGGAGCAGCGTGAACGATCCGGAGTCGCTGTTACGGCCCTCAGCCCCGACCGAATAGACGACACCGTCGTAGGTGTCGAGGGTGGCGATGCGGATGCGGGCTCCCTCCGGCAGACCATCGACGGTGAGCATCGTCGCGTCGACGTTGGTCTCCTGGTGGTAGCGCCGGAATCCCGAGAGGGGGCTCGGATAGTCGCGAGGATCGAACGGCTGCACAATCGCGGACCGCAGCACCTCGCGGTCGCCCGCCGGAGGCACGAATGCCGTTGCCGCGACCGCGCCGCCTGCGGCGATCGCGATGATGAGCGCGGCGGCAAGAACCGAGCGTGCCCCAACGAAGATCGCGTCTTCGGAGACGCGGGTACTCGCCTCCCCGGCATCGCCCGCCCCGCCGTATCTGCGTGACGTCGTGCGGCGGCGGTACCAGCGGAAGAAGATGAGCCAGAGGAGCAGCGTGGCCGTGAGGGCGAGGGCGGATGCCACCGGGACGAATGCGGTGGTCGAGCCGAGAAGGATGCCGGTGATGAATAAGATGACCGGTGCGATCACCGCACGCTCGGGGACGCGCGTTCGGAGCGCGACCGAGAGCCCCACCAGCACGGTGCCCAGAACGAGCACGAAGGCGGGCACGAGGAGGGATTCGTAGCTGCCCACCGGCAGGGTGATGGTGAGAAGCTGCTTCCAGCCTGCGATCGTTCCGAAGCCGAGGTCGGCGAGCCCGGGCAGAGCGGGCAGCACACCGTAACGGGCCTCGCCCGGCACCGCGAGCGGAACCCCGAGCACGACGTAGGCGAGCACCCCGGACAGCGCGACGAGGTGCGCCGGAAACCGGAATACTGCCCCGGTGATGGCCAGTGCCGAGGCGACGACGGTCGTCACGCCCAGCATAAGCAGGAACGCTCCGCTCTCGTAAATGGGCCAGAGGGCCGTCGCGGCGATCGCGGTGGTGAGCCACATCATCGCGGTGGTCGCGACGGTGAATTTCACGGTCGGGCGTCGTCGTTTCATACCGACGCCGATCGGGCGAGGGACCGGCCGAGGTCCTCGAGGTAGCCGATCGTGAGCACGCTGAGCCCGGCGAAGCGGCGAAACCCCGGCACCGCATCCGGGTCACAGACGACAGCAACGACCTCGACCCCCACCGGGAAGAGGACGGATGCTGCGCGCAGCTGGGTCGGCGTCGTGAGCGACCCGCACACGAGGAACGCGACCGAGATCCCGGCGAGCTTCTCCGACGTCACCCGCGCGACATCCACGATCGGAAGTGACGATTCCGCACGCTCGACGCCCGCGAGGTCGTCGAGCAGCCTGGTACGGCTGAGCGAGCCGAGCTGGCGGATCCCGAGCACCTTGCGCTTGGCGAATTCGGGGGTCACCTCACCCACGACCACCGACACCTCCCGCGCATCCCTGATCGCCCGAAGGCCCAGGGACCCCGCCGCGCTGACCGCCATTTCGAACTCGGCATCGTTGGCGAAGTCCGACTCGGCGAGGCTGAGTGCGACGACGAGCCGACTGCGCCGCGTCTCCTCGAACTGGCGCACCATGTAGGTTCCGGTCTTCGCCGTACTCTTCCAGTGGATGTAGCGGCGCTCGTCGCCGGCAACGTATTCGCGGAGCGCATGGAACGACACATCGCTGTTGGTGAGATCGCGGGTCGGCTTTCCCTCCAGATCGCGGATCAGTCCCGTGCTCGTGCTCGGCACGTCGATCGTTCTCGGATGCACGAACAGCTGAGTCGTTCCCGTCCAGACCAGCTCTCTGCGCACCATTCCGACGGGGTCGGCGCGTACGCCGCGGACAGGCCCGATGTCGAGAACTCCACGGCGCGAAGTGGGAAGGGTGAATTCGTGCCGGGACTGTTCACCCGCTGCGAGGCTCGGGGTGACGAGGTCGATGAGTTTCCGGCCCACCGGCACCTCGACCCGCGTGCCGAAGACCCGATGCCGCGTGGGGTTGCGCAAGGAGACGACCCCGGTGCCCGGCTGGCCGACGACGAGGTGGCGATGCGGAACCACCAGTTCGACGTCGAAGGCGACCCGGCCGACGAGGTAGAGCACCGCGATGGCGAGGAGGACGACTCCCGCGTAGGCGACAGCGACGAGCTCGAGCCACCCGAAACGGTAACCGAACAGGAAAGCCAGCGGCACGACGACCGCGGTGGACCAGCCGAGTGGTGTGACGACGGCCCCGATGCGGATGGCGACCACGCGGACGAGCCCGAGGATGGCTCGGCCGGCGCGGACGAGCGCGACGACGATGTCGGCGAGGATTCCCGTGCGGTCCCCCACGATTCGCGTTCGCGCATTCGGGGGGCCCGCCACTGAGGCCGAGGTCGTGTACGACTCGCGGCCGTTGGCGGTGCGGGAGTCGGTCCTGGTCGAGGCGGGAAGCGACGACGTCCGCTTCGCCGCGCTCCTGGTGTCCTCCTGCTTGAGGGTCACACCGCTTGCCTGTCGCTCGGTGGCGGCGTCTCGATGAGCAGCTGGCCGATGATGCTCAAAGCGGTGACGCCGTCGAACTCGGCCTCGGCATCGAGGATGAGCCGATGAGCGAGCACGGGCTCGGCGAGCAGCTTCACGTCGTCCGGGATCACGTAGTGGCGGCCTGAGGCGGCAGCGAGGGTCTTAGACGCGCGGACGAGGGCGAGGGCGCCGCGCACCGACACGCCGAGCCGCACTTCGACCGCGCTGCGGCTCGCGTCGACGAGCCGGGAGATGTAGTCGTTGATCGACGGGTCGACGTGCACGGTACGGGCGAGGGCGGCCATTTCGACGATCGTGCTCGCGGAGACGACAGCGGGGACGGTCGTCTCGTGCGCCTTGGTGCCGGCGCCCTCGAGGATGCGGACCGTGGATGAGTGGTCCGGGTAGCCGATGGATGCCTTCATGATGAACCGGTCGAGCTGCGCTTCCGGCAGCCGGTAGGTGCCGGCCTGCTCGATCGGGTTCTGTGTCGCGATGACCATGAACGGGGATCCGACCCCGTGTGTGGTGCCGTCGACGGTGACGTGCCCCTCCTCCATGACCTCGAGGAGCGCGGATTGGGTCTTCGGGCTTGCCCGGTTGATCTCGTCGGCAAGAACGATATTCGCGAAGATCGGCCCGCGGTGAAAGTCGAAGCGCCCGCTGCGCTGGTCGTAGATGCTCACGCCCGTGATGTCGCCGGGCAGCAGGTCCGGGGTGAACTGGATTCGGCTGCTCACTCCGGCGACACTCTGCGCGATCGCACGGGCCAGCGAGGTCTTGCCCGTTCCCGGGAAGTCCTCGAGGAGCAGGTGCCCCTCGGACAGCAGCGCCACGAACGACAGCCGCACCACGAAGGTCTTGCCGAGGATCACCTGTTCGACGTTGCCGACGAGTCGGTTGAATGTGGCGGAGAACCATCCGGCCTGCTCTGGTGTCATGGTCATGTCGTGGCCCCTCGGGTCGCGGTGTGCTCGAATATCGGATGCTGGGTGGTTTCCGCCCGGGGCGTGCCGGGCGGGCGGATCAGGGCCTCGGTGAGCACGTGGACTGCACATACCCATCATCGGTGAAGGTCGAACCGTCGGGGAGCGACACGACGACCTTCAGCCGCACCCCGGTCTCGCCGGAGCCCACGGCCGCAGGGTCGGGAGCCACAGCATCCTGTTCGAACTCCGACCAGCGGTCGAGGGGCGGGCCACCGTCGTTATAGGCGTAGAGGTAGCGGTAGGTCGGCGAGCCCTGATTGGCCGGCGGGTTCGACGTCGGCGTCGCCCCGGCCTCGCACGACACGATCGAGCCGCGGGCGTTCACAGGCGTCAGCACCTCGCCTGTCGATGCGACACCACAGAAGAAATCCGACGAGTCCCGGCAGGCCCGGTAGACGACCGACTGGGGGGCGCCGTACACGCCAAGATTCCCAGCGGAGGTGAGCCAGTCGCCCTCCGCGACGTTGAACCACGTTCCGGAGCCGTTCAGCTGCGCCTGGAACCGGCTGACGATGCCTGAGGAAACCGACAGGGACCCGACGCGAAGGTCGAATTTGCCGTCGCGCTGCTCGACCACCGTCGATGCGAGGGCTGCGCCGGGGGGCGCCTTGCTCTGCACCGACCCGGATGCCGACGGGGTGCAGAACAGCCCGTTGTCGACATACACGACGTACCGGTAGTCCACACCGTCGGTAGCGCGGTCGTCGATCCATCCAGAGCTGGCGGGAGGCGACGCGCCCGACGCGACGCCCGGGTTTGCTCCACCCGGCGCGCACGTTGACGGGATGGTCGCGGCGGCGTCGAACCGACCGACCGAGTAGACGACACCGGGCGCGCCGTTGGGCCCGCCCGCGCCCCAGGTCACCCGAATCTGCCCGGCGGTCCCGTTCACCACGTCGGCGGCCACGCTGACCTGGCTCGGGGGGCCGATCACGGTGACGGCCGCGGAGGAGGTCCTGCGCCAGTCGGCGTCGCTCAACACCTCGGCCGCGTTGCGCGCGTACACCGTGACCGAGTACTGCGAACCCGGCACGAGGGCGCCCGATGCGGTCGTGGTGAGGGACGCCGTGGTGGGACCCGTCGTCGTCTGGAAGTCGACGCCGGGGCCGGAGATCCGTACGACGTAGCCAGAGACCGGTGTGCCGAGCGCCGGGTTTGGAACGGTCGACCACGCCACATCGAGCGCGGGACGGGCTTCGGCGGCCTTCGCCCGGGCCGTCACCGATCGCGGCGCCGCCGGCAGGTAGTCGGCCGACAGGGCGGCACTCTGCGGCCCCGCCGCCGACGCGCCGATGGAGTTCGTGGCGATCACCGAGAACCGGTAGCGGAGTCCCGCATCGAGGTCGGTCAGTTCGCAGCGCAACGCGGTCCCGCAGTCCTTGCGGTAGCTGCCGTGGCTCGTGCTCACCACCTCGTACTTCACGATCGGCGAGTTGTTCGAGGGCGGGGCCGTGAGGCGAAGGGTCAGGAGCCCCTCCTCGTAGCCGCCGTCGGCCCGGGCTGGGGCAACGGGGGTGTCGGGCCGGTCCTGCACCGAGATGGTGATCGAGCCGAAAGCGTACCGGCTCGGATCGCGGGTCGCGTCGGCGATCTGATATTGCAGGTTGGTGTCGATGGGAGCCGCCGTCTCGGATACCGTCACCGACAGCCTCGTCCTCGCGGCGTTGGGGGTGACGGTGACGCCCGCGGGCAATGCCGACCCGTCGAGCCCGGTGATCGCGACGACAGTCAGCTCCCCTCCCGGGAACGGGTTGGTCGCCTGGTCGTTTGCGAGCACGTCGAGGCTCGCTGTCGTGCCGCGCTCGACGATGATCGAGTCTGCTGCGGGTTTCGCCAGCGGTCTGGTGGATGCGACGACCGAGAGTTGGATGCGTCCGGCTTGACCCGCCGCGAGATCGTCTCGCACTCCGATCGTCAGGCCGCTGGAGGTGCCCTTCTGGGAGCCTTCGTTCGCTCGGATGATGAGGTTCGTGCCGCGGATCTCGTAGTCGAATCCGGATGGCGGGGT
The DNA here is from genome assembly GCF_009930795.1 of Marisediminicola antarctica. GTDB lineage: Bacteria > Actinomycetota > Actinomycetes > Actinomycetales > Microbacteriaceae > Marisediminicola > Marisediminicola antarctica. The sequence goes on along the minus strand of NZ_CP017146.1, from coordinate 1,784,185 downwards.
CGGCCCGGCGCTGTAGGTGAGCTCGTCGATATCGTCCGGATACGGGTAGGTCGTCAGGCGGAGCAAATCGAGGGTCTTCTCCTCCCCCGGTTCGAAATCGATCGTGGCACCGGTGAACACGGGGGGCTGGTTCTCGCGCGGTGTGACACTGATCGGCAGCACGAGCGTCGCCCGCCGACCGTTCGGGTCATCGACGCTCGTCCCGTCGGTCACCTCGAACGAGATCGAGGCTGGACCGAAGTAGCCGTCGGCCGAGGTGAAGGCGAGGGTGTCCTCGTCGACTACCAGGCTGTCGCCGTTCGCGTTGGTCGCCTGCACTGTTGTCGAGTCGACCAGGCGAACGTCCCGCCCGGCGACGGCGAGCACGTGGTCGTTGAGGTCGAACTCGATCCGCGACTCGCTGACGGCGGTCAGCGTGGGGGCCGTGCGGTCGAGCTGCGGGAGGGCGTCGTTGAACCCGGGGACCCAGACGAAGGCGTAGGCGACAATCGTCGGGTCGTCGGGGTTGGCGACTGAGAATGGGATGATCTGGCGCGTGTCGGTAATGGTGATGTTGAGCCGTTTGCCCCGCACCACCGAGGCGGTGTCGCCGTAGCCCGTCAGCACCGACAGCTCAAGCGACGACACGTCGCCGTCGGCGAAGAACACGTTCCGCAGCACGTCGACGTTGATGGTGTCGCGGTCCACGATGTCGGAGAGCGTCAGCACGGTATCCCTCGCGACCGGGTAGGCCGGCGGGGCATCGGGGTCGACGACCACGGTGATGAAGTTGGAGCTCGTGCCGCCGTAGGCATTCTCGATCGTGTACACGAGACCGTATCGGCCCGGGTCGGCCGGCGGGGTCACAGTGACGATGTCGTCAACGATCTCGTAGCCGATCTCCGGGCTATTCGGCTCGACGCTAAGAATGGTCAGCGGGCTGCCATCCGGATCGGAGTCGTTGGCGAGCACCTGCACCGACACGGTCTTACCTGGCCGGATGAGCACCTCGTCCTCGACAGCGATCGGATTTCCCGCGTCGCCGGAGCGGGGGCTGATGCCGACACGCACCGTTCCGATCGCCCGCTTGCCGAGCGAGTCGATCACCCGATAGGTGAAGGTGTCGGTGCCGGCGGAGTACTCGCCGGCGAGGTAGTCGATGTAGTCGGTGCCGACCTCGGTGACGGCGCCCTTCTGCGGGCTCGTTTCTTGTCCCAGCAGCTGCACGGAGTCGCCATCGGGGTCGATACCGGTCAGGGGGATCTTGATGCGCACGGTCTCGCCGGCGAGCACGCGAGAGGTCACCGAGACAGGAACCGGTGCCGAGTTCGTCGCCGCGACAGGTTCTCGCACTGCGATCCGCACCTCCGCCTGGTCGACCTGCCCGTCGGGGCCGGCCACCTCGTAGACGGCGGTGAAGTTGCCGCTGCGCTGTGGTGCCAGATAGCGCAGCACGTCCCCCGAGGCGAAGAGGAACCCGGATACACTCCGCAGGCCCGAGGGAAGGTCCGGGTTGAGCGTCAACTGCTCGCCGTCCGGATGTGCGTCGTTGTCGAGCACGGGGATATCGACCGAGTCCCCCATCCGCACCGTGACGGTGTCGTCGGCGGCGACCGGCGGCTGGAGTGTGGTCGGTCGGGGGATCTCGACGACGGTGATCACGCCGTCCGCACCGGCGAGTCCGTTCGTGACGCGGTAGTCGAAGGCGACTGTCCCCTCGAGTGGGGTGGTGAGGGTCACCCGAACGTAGCGCTGCTCGAGCACGTCGGCGCTCACGCCGGACCCGTCGGGCACGTTGGAGACCCCGGTGACGAGCAGGACCCCTCCGGCTGGATCGATGTCCGTGGAGGCCACGTCGACGGTCTCGCTGCTCAGCGTCTTCACAAAGACGGTCTTCGGGATCGTGATCGGAGTGCTGTTCGCGTCCGGTCGGGCCTGAACTTCGATCCGGACCGTTCCCGTGACGGTCTGGTCACCGTCGTTGACCACGTATTCGAGGTTGTGGCTGCGCACCTGGTCGCTCGCGAACCGGAACGTGCCCGTGTCGAGGCTCGCCTCGATCGTCACCCCCGGCCGCGGTGCGACGCTGCTCAGCCGCAGCTCGCCCGTTCCGCCCCGCACGTGTTCGAGCGGCCTGACGGTCGTCTCCTGACCGGCGTAGCTGAGCACGACGAACGGGTCGGCGATGATCGGCACCTCACCGGCCGGGCGCACCGAGACGGTGAGGCTGCCCGCCCCGATCGCCTCGCCGTCGGAGACGGCAAGCGACACGGCGCGCAGTTGGCTTGCCGCGCCGCCCTCCTGGAAGTCCACCGTGCCGCTCGGCTTGTACGTCACGACGTCCGGCGGGGTGGTCGCCGCCGCGGTGAGGTAGAAGGCATCGCTGTCGGGGTCGATCCAGTCGCCGAGCACCGGGGTGGTGACACGGTTCCCCTCGGCCACGACGGCGCGGGTCGTACGGACCTGCACCGGCGGCGAGTTCTCCCCTGGCGACCGGACGGTCACCGTCACGGTCGCCGCAGCCGTTCCACCGCGGCCGTCCGAGACGGTGTAGTCAAAGGAGACCGTTCCGGTGACGTCATCCAGGAGGGTCAGCTGGATGCGCTGCCTGCTGTCGATGACGTCGACCCGACCTATGCTCTCCTCGACCGGGTCGACCGTCTCGACAACGAGCACGTCGCCGTTCGGGTCGTAGTCGTTGAGAAGCACCGACAGCACGTTTGCCCGCCCGGCGCGGGCACCGAATTCGTCGTCGATCGCGATCGGCGGAAGCTGGTCGGGCTCGTACTCGGGAGGTACGTCGTCGTTGTTCTCCTCGACCTCCTGCCGCTGCTCGTCGTCGACAATGAGCTCGTCCCAGTTGTCGATGAGCTCGCCCCGCTGCTGCACCGCCCAGCTACTGCCGCTGCGGGGATCGTTGAGCACGACCCGGGCACCGTTCACCGCGAAGGCAAGGCGCGCCGCGCTCCCGCCGACGGATTCGAGCGAGAGCTCGCTCGGTGCCGTGTCGCCGGCGCAGTCCCGCCAGGCGACACCCGAGGTCCACGCGGCGAACACACAGTCGCCGAGCACGAGTGGCGCCGCGGGGGTGCCCCCCGTGCTGCTGGCTACCACCGAGGGGGCACCCTCGGTCAGCGGCACGGAGAGAAGCCCGCCCGGGAAGCCGAGCAGCACGCTGTCCCCCGTGTCGCTCGGCGACTGCAGAACGGCGTTTCGCGCGCCGTCGAGAAGCTCCGACAGGTCCAGCATCCGCCCCTCGATCGAGATTCGACTCGAGTTCGCGTCGAACAACACCCAGCGTCCGGCGACGGAGCTGACGCTGATCTCACTGCCGGGTTCGGCGAAGTCGACGGGATACGCCTCCTCGACGGAGTCGCCAGTTGCGGAGTTCACGCGGTACACCTCGCCCGCGTCCGGCGAGTAGAGCAGCAGGGTGCCGTCGGGGCTCACGCTAACCGCCGAGTCGGTGCCGAGGCTCAGCGTCGGCTCGGCCTCGGCGTCGAAGTCGCGCAGGTCGCCGACGGGGACCAGCCACACGGCGCCGGTGCGCGTCGCGTGAATAACGACGGTACCGCCTGCGAGGTGCAGCTCGGGGGCCTCCGGCGGGAGGGGCACGCTGTCGCTGACCTCGGCGGTCGCGGCGTCGACGATATCGACCTTGCTGTTGGCGCGGTCGAACAGCAGCACAGTGCGTCCCGCCTGGATGACGTCGAGTTCCGACCCGCTCCCCTCAACGACGGTGTCGAGTGCGAGAATCTCGGTGTTGGCGCGGCCGATCACCTGCTCGGCAGAATTCGCGACCCACACCGACCCGTCGCCGAGGTCGATCCGCTGGGCTTCGTAGCCGCCGGACACCACCGCGAGGCCCGCGACGACCGCGGCGATCAGGGAGGCGCTGGTCGCGGTCACGAAGAGCGATCGGTGGCTCGCCAGCCAGCGCCTAAACACGCCGAAACCTCACGATTCGAAAACCACGCACTTCTCGATGCTCGACGCGCCGGTCTTGCCGTCGCGATTGACGGTGACCGTGATGCAGACCCGGTCGCCGTCGGATGCCGTAATCGAGAACTCCCGCCGGGTCTGGATGATCGACTGCCGGTCGGTCGCGGAGATCTGGTACGAGTCGGAGGGCAGCAGCCCGGGGTCCGGCCAGGAGAACTCGACCGAGTCGGTGGTGGCCTGCGCGTCGATGTCGACGACGACGGGGATGGCACCCGCGTTCGCCCGCACGAGGCTGGTCGTGACGATCGCGCCGAGACCGATGACGAGCACGGCGGCGGCAACCAGGGAGATAGCGACCCAACGGAACGCGCGCCTCGTGGCGAGGGGGATCGTGCCGGTGCTGCGGGCAATCTGTGACGACGAGGAACGCAGGATGGTACCGACGGCGGCGTATTCGGAGGCAGGCTCCGCTGCGGACGAGCGGCGGCGCCGACGCCGGGCTGCGGTCGAGGACGGGGCTCCCGCGACCCCGCGGACGCGCGTGCGCTCCTCGAGATCCGACATCGATGACAGCGCCCAGTCGTCCACCGCGACCTCGATCGGCGTCTGGAGAACCCCGAGTTCTGTCTCAACTGCCTGGATCTCCCGGACAAGCTCGAGGATGGTGCCCTGGCGTGACTCCGGGCGGCGGGACATGCCGCGCTGCAGCACACGCTCGAGGCTTGCCGGCACATCCGGTCGCCCGATCGGCTGTACCTTGGCCCGGCTAATGCGCGCCATGAGGTCGGTGGACTTGTTCGAATCCCCCGGTACCTCGAATGGCGACCGGCCCGCGAGCAGCGTGTAGACGGTCGCCGCGAAGGACCACACCTCCGACTCGATTGTTCCGGGTGTCTCGTCATCGAGCACCTCCGGGGCCGACCAGGGAATCGACATTCCCACCGCGTCGTGGTTCTCTGCCTCGCCGAGCGTCGACGCGATGCCGAAGTCAGACAGCACGGGATGCCCGTAGGCCGTGAGGAGGATATTCGAGGGCTTGATGTCGCGGTGCAGCACCCCGGCGCGGTGCGCCGTCTCGATAGCGCTGCCGATTTTGACGGCGATGCGCAGGATTTCGGGCACGGGGATCCGCTCGCGGCGGTAGCGGTCGCTCAGTCCGGACGAGCAGAACTCCATCACCAGATAGGGCCGGCCGTCGGACGACACGCTCGCCTGGTACACGGTGAGAATCGAGGGGTGGGCACTCAACTGGGCCATGAGGTTCGCCTCGGCCTGGAACATGTGCCGGACCTGCTCATTGACGACCTCACTGAGCATCACCTTCACGGCGACCTGCCGTCTGGGCATGTTCTGCTCGTACAGGAAGACGTCGGCGAACCCACCGGAGCCGAGGACGTGCACGTGAGCGAAGCCGGGAAGCACCGGAGGGAGCGACGGGAGGCGCCTGGCCATGATGCCCCCCCTCGTGTGCTCAATTCGGTTGGGTGGCGACGTCGCCGTGCGCTACTCAGAACTGTGATTCTACCAGCGGGTGCCCTCCGGGACACGGAGGCTGGGCGGCTCACGGCCACCCGTTTCACCCCCAATAGTGGTCGCAGCCGGGCCGGCCTCAGGCGGTGGCGGCATCCCGACGCGGGAGCGTGTTCTCGAGCGGTGCCGTGTCGGGAGACTCGACGACGTCGACGATCACGAGCGTGATGTTGTCGCGGCCGCCCGCCGCGAGGGCGGCGTCGACGAGGGTGGTGGCGGTTTCCTGAGGCCCGAGTCCGGCGCCGAGCATCTGGCGCAGCACCACATCGCTCACCTCGCGTGTGAGTCCGTCCGAGCAGATGAGCAGACGAAGGCCGGTGCGGACGGGAAGCATCCAGAGGTCTGCCATCGGCTCCGCGTTGAAGCCAACCGCGCGCGTGATGATGTTCGCGTCGGGGTGGAACTCGGCCTGGTCCTGGGGCAGCAGGCCGGCGTCGACGAGTTCCTGCACAACCGAGTGATCCACGGTGACCTGGGTCAGCTCGCCGTCGGCGAGTTGATAGACACGGGAGTCGCCGATGTTGAAGACAGCCCAGTACGGCGCGCCGTCGACGAGGGTGAGAACCGCGCCCGTGGCCGTGGTGCCGACCCCGAGGTCGTCGTCGTCGGCCGCGAGGGTGATGTCGGCCGTCGCGACCCGAAGCGCCGTCATGATCTGCTCCGGCTCGACGAAGTCCGCGGAACCCTCCTGCGCGAGGCGCTGCACGACCGCCGCGCTCGCGACGTCGCCCGAGGCGTGCCCGCCCATGCCATCGGCGACGACGAAGAAGGGTGCCTCTGCGAGGAAGCTGTCCTCGTTGAGGGCTCGTTTGCGCCCGATATCGGTGGCAGCGGCCCACGACAAGGCGACGCTCTGCCCGTGCTCGCCGGGGATGCTGAGGGAGCGCCGAGCTGTGCTGCGACCGATCTGTGTCACGGGGACAGCCTTTCAAATGGTTCGTGGTCACGGGCGAGCAGACGCCCGATCGGCATGATCTCGACGATGTTGTCGTCCCCGACGTCAATGGTGGTGCCGGGGGCGAGCACCATTGACCCGCCCGCGTGCAATGTGAACTCAGGCATTCCGGGCACGGTGATTACCGTACCGTTGGTTGACCGCATGTCCGTCACGATGACAGATGCACCGTCCTGGCGCAGCTCGACGTGAGTGGCCGAAACCTCCCGGCGCGGCGAGTTCACCCGCACGAATCTCGGCGTCACGGCGGTCGCGACCCGTGGCGGGCGAGGGTCCCTCCCGATCAGCACCGGAACGTCAAGCGGGATGGGCTCGGCCGAATTGAGACTGAACCGATACCGTGCCGGGGCGGAAAGCTCCGGCTGGGCGGTGATGTCCTCCACGGCGCGCTCGCGGGACCGCTTCGACGCCCTGCGGTCGGAGGGCAGCACGAGCGGCGGCGGCGCCTTCACGATCGTGTCCTCGTGCGGCCTCGCGGAGGGCTCGACAGGCGGACGCGACGGCCTGATGACCGTGTCTGCGAGATCGTCGTTGTCCACGGGGACAGCCTACGTTCGCCCGGGGCACTAGTGGCCGATATAGCTCATTACGTGCTTGATGCGGGTGTAGTCCTCGAAACCGTAAGCGGAGAGGTCCTTGCCATAGCCGGAGTGCTTGAACCCGCCGTGCGGCATCTCCGCGACAATCGGAATGTGGGTGTTGATCCACACGCATCCGAAATCCAGATGTTTGGCGAATCGCATGGCGCGACCGTGGTCCTTCGTCCACACCGACGACGCGAGGCCGTACTGCACGTCGTTGGCCCACGCGAGCGCTTGCACCTCATCGGTGAACTTCTGCACGGTGATGACGGGGCCGAAGATCTCGTTCTGGATGGCGTCGTCGGTCTGCATCAGCCCTGTCACGATCGACGCTTCGAAGAAGTAGCCGCGGTCGCCCTGGCGCCGTCCGCCCAGCTCGACATTCGCGTTGGTGGGCAGCGCGTCGACGACGGAGGAGATGCGGTTGAACTGGCTGGAGTTGTTGAGCGGGCCGAAGAGGATGTCGTCGGCGCTCGGCGCTCCCGTCTTCGCGTTGTCCTTCGCCCAGGCGACGAGCGCCGCCACGAACTCGTCGTGGATGTCCTCGTGCACGAGCACGCGCGTCGCCGCCGTGCAGTCCTGTCCAGCGTTGAAGTACCCGGCGACTCCGATTCCCTCGACGGCCTTCTCGATGTCGGCATCGTTGAAGACGACGACGGGCGCCTTGCCTCCGAGCTCCAGGTGCACCCGCTTGAGGTCGTTCGCGGCAGACTTCGCCACCTCCATCCCGGCGCGGACGGAGCCGGTGATCGACACCATCTGCGGGATGGCGTGCTCGATCATGGCGGCTCCGGTGGTGCGGTCGCCGGTGATGACGTTGAAGACTCCCGGCGGGAGGAACTCCGCCGCGATCTCGGCGAGCAGCAGGGTCGACTGCGGTGTCGTGTCGCTCGGCTTGAGTACCGTGGTGTTGCCGGCCGCGACGGCGGGAGCGAACTTCCAGACCGCCATGTTGAGCGGGTAGTTCCACGGGGTGACTTGGCCGATGACGCCGATCGGCTCCCTGCGGATGAAGGAGGTGTGATCGGTCATGTACTCGCCGGCGGACTTTCCCTCGAGGCTGCGGGCCTGACCGGCGAAGAAGCGGATCTGGTCGACCGACAGCATGATCTCGTCCTCGACGAGCGAGCCGCGGGGCTTTCCTGTGTCTTGCGACTCCAGGTCGGCGAACTCCTCCGCACGGGACTCCATCGCATCCGCGATACGGAAGAGCGCGAGCTGGCGCTGCGAGGGAGTGGACTCGCCCCACTCCTCGAAGGCTGCGGAGGCGGAGGCGTAGGCGGTATCGACGTCCTCACGCCCGGACACGGGAGAGGAGGTGTAGCTCATCTCAGTCGCCGGGTCGATCACGTCGAACGCCGAGGAGGCTTTCGCCTCGACATACTGGCCACCGATGAAATTGCGCAGTTCTGAAGCTGTCATTTCTCCAACATAGCCAGTGACCTCACGATAAACTAGACGACGATTCCCACTGATTTCGTCGAAATTTACAACCTGCAGTGCGGATCCACTTGCCGAGAGTGCGTTTGGCTGAGAGAATCGGCGAATGATGTCCACGAGCAGAGCAACCTCCGCTAAGGCGATGCAGCTCGATGATGTCTCGAAGGCGATCATCGAGCAACTTCAGACCGACGGTCGGCGTTCCTATGCCGAGATCGGCAAGGCCGTGGGCCTGAGCGAAGCCGCGGTGCGGCAGCGGGTTCAGAAGCTCACCGATTCCGGCGTGATGCAGATCGTCGCCGTCACCGACCCGATGCAGCTGGGGTTTTACCGCCAGGCGATGATCGGCGTGCGCGTCACGGGAGACACCACGCGTGTCGCCGAGGCGCTCAGCTCGATCTCCGCCGTCGACTACGTCGTACTCACCGCGGGAAGTTTCGACATCCTCGCGGAAATCGTGTGCGAGAACGACGACCAGCTCATCGACCTGCTCAATAAGGAGATCCGAGGGATCGATGGCGTGCAGTCCACCGAGACCTTCGTTTATTTGCGACTGCAGAAACAGTTCTATAACTGGGGAACTCGGTAATCATGACAACAACAGAAACTCCGATCTCCGAAGGAGTCCACACCTTGCTGCCGACGGTCGAGGCTGACCTGCAGCAGAAGGCCAAGGACCACCTCTGGATGCACTTCACCCGCCAGTCCGTGATGGAGGACGGCCACGGCGTTCCCATCATCGTGAAGGGTGAGGGCCACCACATCTGGGACAGCCGCGGCCGCAAGTACATCGACGGGCTCAGCGGCCTCTTCGTGGTGAATGCCGGGCACGGGCGCAAGCGTCTCGCCGAGGTCGCGGCCAAGCAGGCCGAGGAACTCGCCTTCTTCCCGCTCTGGTCCTACGCGCATCCGGCCGCGATCGAACTCGCCGACCGCATCGCCGACTACGCGCCTGGCGACCTCAATCGGGTGTTCTTCTCCACGGGCGGCGGCGAGGCGGTCGAGACCGCTTTCAAGCTTGCGAAGTACTACTGGAAGCTTCAGGGCCGCGGCACCAAGCACAAGGTGATCTCGCGAAGCGTCGCCTACCACGGCACCCCGCAGGGCGCTCTCGCCATCACCGGCATCCCGGCGATGAAGGAGATGTTCGAGCCGGTCACCCCCGGCGGGTTCCGCGTTCCCAACACCAACTTCTATCGTGCCCCCGAGCACGGCGACGACCTGAACGTCTTCGGGCAGTGGGCGGCGAACCGCATCGAGGAGATGATCCTTTTCGAGGGCCCCGAGACGGTCGCTGCGGTGTTCCTCGAGCCGGTGCAAAACAGCGGCGGCTGCTTCCCGCCGCCCCCCGGCTACTTCAAGCGCGTGCGCGAGATCTGCGACCAGTACGACGTTCTGCTCGTCGCCGACGAGGTCATCACTGCCTTCGGCCGCATCGGCAACATGTTCGCGTCGACGACCTACGGCATCGAGCCGGACATGATCACCTGCGCAAAGGGGATGACCAGCGGGTACTCCCCCATCGGCGCGACGATCGTGAGCGAGAAGATCTACGAGCCGTTCAAGCACGGCGACACCGCGTTTTACCACGGCTACACCTTCGGCGGGCATCCGGTGTCGTCCGCCGTTGCGCTCGCGAATCTCGACATCTTCGAGGAGGAGGGGCTCAACGAGAACGTGCGTGAGAACTCGCCGATCTTCCGCGCCACGCTCGAGAAACTGCTCGACCTGCCGATCGTCGGCGACGTGCGTGGTGACGGCTACTTCTTCGGCATCGAGCTCGTCAAAGACAAGGCCACCAAGGAGACGTTCGACGACGACGAGTCGGAGCGCCTGCTGCGCGGCTTCATGTCGAAGGCGCTGTTCGAAGCCGGGCTCTACTGCCGTGCCGACGACCGCGGCGACCCCGTGGTGCAGCTCGCTCCCCCGCTCACGATCGGGCCGAAGGAATTCGACGAGATCGAGAGCATCCTGCGCGGCGTGCTGACCGAGGCATGGACCCTCATCTGACTCGCGACTACCGGGGCCTCTCGTTCTGGCACGACACCGTCCCGGGCGGCCTGGACCGGCGACCACCGCTCGACGGCGACATCCACACGGATGTCGCCATCATCGGTGGGGGCCTGACCGGCCTGTGGACCGCGCACTACCTCCTGGCCCGGGACGAGAGCCTCACCATCACGGTGATCGAGAAGGAGATCGCGGGCTTCGGTGCGTCCGGGCGCAACGGCGGCTGGTGCAGCGCGCTGTTCCCGCGGTCGACGGCGTCGCTCGAGCGCGCTCATGGGCGCGCGGCGGCGATCGCGATGCGTCAAGCGATGATCGACACGGTCGACGAGGTCGGGAGAGTTACCGCCGCCGAGGGCATCGACTGCCACTTCGTCAGGGGCGGCACGCTCGCGTTCGCGCGTTCTGCCGCGCAGCTCCGGTCCGCGAGAGCCGAGGTCGAGGAAGCGGCACGCTACGGGGTCGACGCGCTCGAACTTCGCGGGGCTGGCGTTGGCGACCCGGGCTCGGAGGATTCTCGGCTCGGCGCCGCCGGGGCGCTCGGGGCGGTCTTCGACCCGGCGTGCGCACGCGTGCATCCGGCCCGGCTTGTGCGGGGGCTCGCGGCCTCGCTCGAGCGGCGCGGGGTGCGCATTGTCGAGGGCACCGAGGTGGAGGCGTATTCGCAGGGCGTCGTCCGCACGTCGCGCGGCGCGGTGTTTGCGCCCGCGATCGTGCAGGCGACCGAGGGGTACGGCGCGACGATTGGCCAATCGCACCGCGACATACTGCCGCTCTACTCGCTCATGATCGCCACCGAACCGCTGCCCGACGAGTTCTGGCACCGTGCCGGCATCGCCCACGGCCAGACCTTCACCGACTTTCGTCACCTTCTCGTCTACGGGCAGCGCACCGCCGACAACAGGTTCGCATTCGGCGGCCGCGGCGCCAGATACCACTGGGGAAGCGTCGTGAGCGCCGAGTACGACCGATCGCCCAAGGTGTTCGAGCACCTGCGGCGCACGCTCGTCGACCTGTTCCCTGGGGCCGCGGACGCCGCCATCACGCATCGGTGGGGCGGTCCGCTCGGCGTGCCACGAGACTGGCACGCGAGTGTACGGTTCGATCCGGCGACGGGCCTCGGCTCGGCGGGCGGTTACGTCGGCGACGGGCTGAGCACCACCAACCTGGCCGGGCGCACTCTCGCCGACCTGATCACCGGCACCGACTCGAGCCTGGTGCGCCTGCCCTGGGTGGGTCACCAGTCACCTCGGTGGGAACCGGAACCGATTCGCTTCGCTGCGGCGAACGCAGGCCTGCTCGCGATGGGCATCGCCGATGTCGAGGAGCGGGTCACGGGGCGCCCCTCCCTCGCCGCCCGGGTGATGGGACCGCTCGTCGGGCACTGACGGCGGCAGCCCTCCGCGACGACGGCCTCACTGCGTCCCCTCGTCGTCGGGGATGGCGAACGCCCACTCGGGGAGGTGACCGGCCTCGAGCATCGACCGGAGAAGCTCCGCAAAACCGTAGGCCGCATCGATTCGCTCCGCTTCGTCAACGAACCGTCCCGCGAGTGAACTCTTGCCGAGCGCCCAGGTGAACCACGCGAGCTGGCACAGCAGCGGTGGCCTCATCGACCTGGGCGCGCGAGCGGCGAGGGCCTTCACGAGCGCGATCGCCGCTCGCACCCGCGGCACGTCGGGCCGCGGTCCGTCACCCCACATGAGTGGAGCTGCGAGGAACTCAGCCGGGTTCTCTCCCGCGAAGTAACGCTGGTTTTCATCGAGCGCGAGCTCGCCCACCTCGAGCCCGAAGGCCCACTGGAGCATTACGACGTCGCGCATCATCGGCGATTGAAGACACAGGATGAGCACCGCCGCGGCTCGGTCGTCGATCGAGTCCGGAGGGAGCTGCAGCATGTCTTCAGCGAAGCCGGGCAGCCAGCCGGATCTGGGCACGTCGTCGTCGGCGTCACCGACGTCGTCGTCGTCGACGCCGTAGGCGTCACCGTCGAACAGTTCGTCCTGCTCCGTGTCGCCGTCGTCCCACCGGTCGGCGTCGTGGTCGGATTGGTCGTCGGCTTCGTCGTCGGGCTCGTTGAACTGATACAACTCGTCGAACCCATCCGTGCCGCTGTCGCTCGGATACCCTGTGCCGTCACCACGCTCCCGGTCGAACGTCGTCGGTTCGATGAGCGCCGGGTCGATGAGCTGCGGTTCGATGAGCGCAGGGTCGATGAGCTCAGGGTCGATGGGCTCAGGGTCGATGAGCTCAGGGTCGATGAGCTCGCGAGCGACCACGGCAGGGTCCACTGCGTTCGCGCCGTCGCGATCGCGGAGGGTTCCGACATACTCGCGGAATCCGAGCACCAGACGGGCGATCCGCTCCTTTGTCGCGAGGTCGACCGTCGGCAACTCGCTTCCCGCGTCGACCAGCCCCAGTTCCTTGCGGAGTTCGCGAGGGATGGCGCCGTTGACGGTGGACGACTCGATCGCCGCGAGCGGGCGTCCCCCACGCGGGCTGTCCTCGTCAAGATAGGACCCCCACCCGTCGGCCGCGACACACAGCGCGTCGCGGACCAGAAACCCGGCGGTTCTGGCGTGATCCACGAGGGCCTCGACGAACCCGGCGTGCGGAATGCTCGCGGCACCGGCGAACCTCTCGTCGGTGTAGACGACGGGCACAACGGCATCCGCTCCCCGCACCTTGCAGAGAATCCCGACGAGCCGGCCCGCGACGGTGCCGTAGCCTAGCCCGGCACCCGTGTCGGACCTGGTCTCCGGGTTCTCGCCGGCATCCGCATCCGCATCCGCATCCGCATCCGCATCCGCATCCGCATCCGCATCCGCATCGGGCACATTGAACCGCATCGCTGCGCAGGTGCGGTTGCCGCGGAACGCGACAATGATGATGCTGTTGCGCGGACGAAATCCCGCCAGCTGGGGAACGAGGGCGAGGAAGTCCTCCGGACGCTGGGTCTTCACGACGGTTGCCATGCACGGAGTCTTCCGCTGGGCGGTTTGCCATGATGCCCGCCCGGCACGGCGGTGGAGAACGCCGTCGCCGGCGCCCTCGGGAGGAGTGGCTAGTCGAACATTGCCGTGATCTCGTCGACCTCAGCCGGGGACGGGGACCACGAGGTCGAGGCCCAGGCATTCTGCTCGATCTGCTCCGGCTTTGTGGCGCCCGCGATGACACTCGTGAGCCCGGGCTGGGCCAGCAGCCAGGCGAATGTCGCCTCGAGCATCTCGATGCCGCGGTCGCCGCAGAACTGCGCGTAGCGGTCCATCGCATCCCAGGGGGCGCTTTCGAGCAGGTGCGGCCGCGTGTGCATGATCCGGCTGTCGGCGGGTCCGCCCTGCCTGGTGAACTTGCCCGTGAACAGCCCGTTGTACAGCGGGAAGAAGGGGAGGAAGCCGAGGCCGTATTCGCGCACCGCGGGCAGCACCTCCTGCTCGGCATCCCGCACAATCAGGCTGTACTCATGCTGCGCCGAAATGAATTTCGGATGCTCGTGCAGCCGCGCCACGTATTCGGCCTCGGCGATCTGCCAGCCCGCGAGATTGGAGTGGCCGATGTAGCGGATCTTGCCTTCGGCGATGAGGTCATCGAGGGCGTCGAGAGTCTCCTCGATGGGGGTGAGGGGGTCCGGCACGTGCAGCTGGTACAGGTCGATCCACTCCGTCTGCAGGCGACGAAGCGACGCCTCCACGGCGAGCCGCACGTAGCGGCGAGAGCCACGCGCACCCCAGTCCGGCCCGTTAGCCCCCTGCATGTCCATGCCGAACTTGGTTGCGAGCACGATGTCACGGCGGCGTTTGCCGAGCGAGTTGCCCATGAGTGTCTCACTGAGTCCGCGCTCGGCACCGTAGATGTCCGCTGTGTCGAACAGCGTGACGCCGGCGTCGATGGCCGCGTGGATGACGGCGTCGGTTCCCTGCTGCGTCTCGGTGGCGGTACGGAGGCGACCGAAGTTGTTGCAGCCAAGTCCGATCGTCGAGACGATGAGTCCGGAGCGTCCGAGGTTGCGATAGTCGATTTCTGCCATTCTCCCAGACTAGATCGTGTGGAGTGCTCCTCCCCAGACCCTGCAGCGGGGAAGGCTCCACCTGATGTCCGAAAGCCGCCGGAGCGGGTCGGATGCCGCCGCTACAGTCGTTTCATGACCACAGCACCCACCACGAGCGTTCCGACGCTCGATGAGGCCGCCGCTCCCCCACCCGCCGCGGTCTCCGCACCAGTCCACCTCCTGCGCGTCGCCAGCCCGATCGGGCGTATCGAGATCACGGCCGATGAGCACGCGATCACCTCGCTCGCGATCGAGCGCGACGGCCACTTGCCCCACGACGAGATGACGGAGTCGTCAAACGCTGTCCTCGAGTCAGCCGCTGGCCAGCTTGCCGAGTACTTCGCCGGCGAGCGTCACGACTTCGACCTCCCCGTGAACCTCGCCGGCACACAATTCCAGCGTGCGGTCTGGGCCGAACTCGCGCGGCTGAAGTTCGGTGATGTCTCCTCGTACGGCGCGATCGGGCTCGCCACTGGTCGCCCGACGGCGGGCCGTGCGGTGGGCGGCGCAATCGGGGCGAATCCGGTCCCGATCATTATCGGATGCCACCGGGTTCTCGCCGCCAACCGCAAGATCACCGGTTACAGCGGCGGCCGCGGCATCCCGACCAAGGTCTGGCTGCTCGACCATGAGTCGATCCCGCACCAGTGAGCAGCACGAACCTACCAACCCCCTCGGGCGCATGAGCGGCAACAATCGACCCGTATCCGCGCAGCCATGAGTGTCGTCGCTGATGAGTCGGGGACAGCCCGCTGCGCGTGGAGCGCCGACGACGCCGAGTACCGCCGCTACCACGACGAGGAGTGGGGGTTTCCGCTGCATGGCGACAGGCCGCTGTTCGAAAAGCTCAGTCTGGAGGGCTTTCAGGCCGGACTGTCCTGGATCACTATTCTGCGCCGTCGCCCGACTTTCCGCCGCGCGTTTTCGGATTTCGAGATCGACGCGGTGGCCGCGCTGACCACCTCCGATATCGAGAGGCTCATGCTCGACTCCGGCATCATCCGCAACCGGGCCAAGATCGAGGCGACGATCTCCAACGCACGCATCACGCTGGAGCTCGTGCGCGACGACCCCGGCGCCCTCGATCGCATACTCTGGTCCTTCGCACCCGATCCGCGCGCTCGGCCGCCCCAGACAGGCGAAGTCCCGGCGGTGACGGCGGAGTCGACCGCAATGAGTACGGCGCTCCGCCGACTCGGCTACCGCTTCGTCGGACCCACGACGCTCTATGCGCTCATGCAGTCGTCGGGGATGGTCGACGACCACGTCGAGGGCTGCTGGCGAGCGAGTCGCTGAGCAGGGCTACTCGGCAGCGTCAGAAAACAGCGTCAGAAAACAGCGTCAGAAAACAGCGTCACTGAACAGGCCCATGAGCGCTGTGCACCAGTCAGCGCTTCGCCGCGACGACCTGCTCCACCTCGAGCTCAAGCTCACCCGGTGCACCGAGCGCGAGGCGGATGCCACAGCTCTGCGCCCACTCGATCAGCGAAGCCGAATCGGCGTGGTCCTGCCCCGCCTCGAGCAGGGCGCGTAGGAACTCGCCCTTGCCCTTCTTGTTGAAGTGGTTGAGGGCGCGTTTCTGGCCGTCGACCCCCGCGGCGACGACCCTCAGGAAGTAGCTCTCGGCACGGTCCGGCACCGGTCCCAGCGCCACATAGGCCTCGGAGCGGAGGTCGAGGATGAGCCCGTCGTGCCGTTCGAGCTCGGCTCCGATCGACGCGCTCCAGAGTGACCGAAGCTTCAGCCCGGGCAGCCGGGAGTCATGCGAGAGCCGGTAGGCGGGGATCGAGTCACCGGCGCCGAGCAGGCCGAAGAGGGCGGAGTGAATGACCACGCTCGATTTCGCCAACGATCGCGCCCCGGGCGACAGGGTCGCGGCATCCAGCGCGTCGTAGAGCACACCCGTGTAGCGGTCCATAGCCGCCATGACCGGCGACTGGGCGATACACCTGTTGCGCTCGAGCTCACCGCGCTGGGTGGGGCCGAGCCGCAGAGCCGCGGCCATCGCATCCGGATCCAAGGCCAGAGCGCTCGTCGCAGCGAGGGCCGCAACGCGCGACCCGGTGAGCCCCTGGTAGCTGAGTCTGGAGAGATCGAGGGCACGATCGTCCCCGCCGTCGCGCTTCGTCTCCGACGGCGGAAGCAGTACGAGCATCAGCTCGTGAGGAAAGCGAGTGCCGTCGCGACATTCGACTCCACGCTGTGCGAGGTGTCGAGCGTCAGCCGCGGGGTCGCGGCGCTCTGCCCGTGCCACGCGGAGTAGCCCTCGAGGCTCTGCTCCACCGCATGTCGGTTCGGCTCAGCGAGCTGGGGCAGCCTCGCGTCCCGCGCGGCGAGGCGCACTAGGTGCAGGCCCCGGTCGGAGCACATGACCTCGACGAATCTCAGCTCGACGCCCTGCCGCTGGGCCAGCCCGATCCACTGTTCCCTGGCCGGATCGACCGCATTGACAGCGTCGACGACGATGCTGTGCCCGGCAGACAGCACCGACTCGGAGAGCGTCTCCGCGACCAGGTACGCCGCAAGGCCCGTTGGCTGGTCGCTGTCGATTCCCGCCGTCAGGATCGCCGCCTCGATCGGATCCACCGAGATCACGGCTGCGCCGAGCCGAGCGCCGATGTGTCCGGCAATCGTGCTCTTGCCGGTTCCCGGCAGTCCCGCCATCGCGATCAGCACCGCCGAACCGTCAGCCCTCGACGAGTTCCGCCGAGCGAGCGACGATCGTCACGGTGTCGTGCTCGACCGAGAGGAATCCGTCGTCCGCTTTCGCGCGAACCGAGCCGCCCCCGGCCACGGTGAGGCGAACCTCACCGCTGGCCAGGATCGCAAGCACCGGCTCGTGGCCCGGCAGGATTCCGATTTCGCCCTCGGTCGTGCGAGCGACGACCATCGACGCGCTTCCCGACCAGATTTCCTGGTCGGCCGAGACGACGCTCACAGTGAGATCGGCCACGTTAGTCGTTTTCCTTCTGGATCTGGGCCCACTTCTCTTCGACGTCGGAGATGCCACCGACGTTGAAGAAGGCCTGCTCGGCGACACTGTCGAAGTCACCCTTGACGATCGCGTCGAACGACTCGATGGTGTCCTTGAGCGGAACGGTCGACCCCTCGACGCCCGTGAACTTCTTCGCCATGTAGGTGTTCTGCGAGAGGAACTGCTGGATGCGGCGGGCACGCGAGACGGTGATCTTGTCTTCTTCAGAGAGCTCGTCGACACCGAGGATCGCGATGATCTCCTGCAGCTCCTTGTTCTTCTGAAGGATCGACTTGACGCTCGTCGCCACGCGGTAGTGGTCCTCGCCCAGGTATCGGGGGTCGAGGATGCGGCTCGTGGAGGTGAGCGGGTCGACGGCCGGGTACAGGCCGCGCGAGGCGATCTCGCGGCTCAGTTCGGTGGTGGCGTCGAGGTGGGCGAAGGTGGTCGCCGGCGCGGGGTCGGTGTAGTCGTCAGCGGGCACGTAGATGGCCTGCAGCGACGTGATCGAGTGACCACGGGTCGAGGTGATGCGCTCCTGGAGCACACCCATCT
Organism: Marisediminicola antarctica; assembly: GCF_009930795.1. Classification (GTDB taxonomy): domain Bacteria; phylum Actinomycetota; class Actinomycetes; order Actinomycetales; family Microbacteriaceae; genus Marisediminicola; species Marisediminicola antarctica. Next base: position 1,766,174 of record NZ_CP017146.1, on the reverse strand, counting down.
CGTCCGCGAGGTTCGGCTGGTACCCGACGGCGGAGGGCATGCGGCCCAGAAGGGTCGACACTTCGGAGCCGGCCTGCGTGAACCGGAAGATGTTGTCGATGAACAGCAGCACGTCCTGCTTCTGCACGTCGCGGAAGTACTCCGCCATCGTGAGCGCCGACAGGGCAACGCGCAGACGCGTTCCCGGCGGCTCGTCCATCTGGCCGAAGACGAGGGCGGTCTTGTCGAAGACGCCTGCCTCCTCCATCTCGGCGATGAGGTCGTTGCCCTCACGGGTACGCTCACCGACTCCGGCGAACACCGACACACCACCGTGGTCCTGCGCAACGCGCTGGATCATCTCCTGGATCAGCACGGTCTTGCCGACACCGGCACCACCGAACAGGCCGATCTTTCCACCCTGCACATACGGGGTGAGGAGGTCGATGACCTTGATGCCGGTCTCGAAAAGCTCCGTCTTCGACTCGAGCTGGTCGAACGACGGGGGCTTGCGGTGGATGGGCCAGCGCTCGGTGATCTCGAACGACTCGCCGTTGACCTTGCCGTCAGCGTCGGCATTGAGCACCTCGCCGATGACGTTGAACACCTTGCCCTTGGTCACGTCGCCGACGGGGACGGAGATCGCCTCGCCGGTGTCGCGCACCTCCTGGCCACGGACGAGTCCGTCTGTGGGCTTGAGCGCGATGGCGCGAACGAGGTCGTCACCGAGGTGCAGCGCGACCTCGAGGGTGATCTCGGTCGAGCTGTCGCCGATCGTGATGGTCGTCTTCAGAGCGTTGTAGATCTCCGGGATCGAGTCATGCGGAAACTCGATGTCGACGACCGGGCCGGTGACGCGGGCGATACGCCCGACGCCGGCGGTCTTCGTCGAGGCCGACGCAATTGCGGTGTCAGTCATGGCTTCTCTCTTCTCGTTCTCTCTACTTCTTGGACGAGGCGAGGGCGTCTGCGCCGCCCACGATCTCGGAAATCTGCTGGGTGATCTCGGACTGGCGAGCATTGTTCGCCAACCGGGTGTACGTGGTGATGAGCTTGTCCGCGTTGTCGCTCGCCGACTTCATCGCCTTCTGGGTGGCGGCGTGCTTCGCCGCAGCGGACTGCAGCATCGCATTGAAGATCCGGCTTTCGATGTATACGGGCAGAAGCGCGTCGAGTACATCGCCGGCATCCGGCTCGAATTCGTACAGCGGAAGCGGCTCGTTGTCTTCGGGAGCCTCGACTCCTTCGACGACTTCGAGGGGAAGCAGTCGCACAACCTCGGGAACCTGCACCATCATGCTCACGAAGCGGTTGTAGACGATGTGGATCTCGTCCACGCCGCCTTCGCTCGCGGGCTGGAGGAAGCGGGAGACGACGGCATCGCCGATCTCCTGCGCCGTCGAGAACTCGGGGTTGTCGGTCCCACCGGTCCACTCACGCTCCGCGTCACGCTTGCGGAACTTGAAGTAACCGACGGACTTGCGACCGACGAGGTAGTAGACGACGTCCTTGCCCTGGTGGCGCAGCAGTGCGGCGAGTTCTTCCGCCTCACGCAGCACGTTGGAGTTGAACGCTCCCGCAAGACCGCGATCGGAGGAGAAGATCACGATCGCGGCGCGTTCGATGACCTCCGGCTCGGTAGTGAGCACGTGGTCGACGTTCGAGAACGTCGCCACGGCCGAGACCGCTCGCGTGACAGCGCGCGAGTAGGGCCCGGAGGCCGCTACACGCTGCTGCGCCTTCTGGATACGCGAAGCGGAGATGAGCTCCATGGCCTTCGTGATCTTTTTGGTCGTCTGGGCAGACTTGATCTTCTGCCGGTAGACGCGGACTTGCGATCCCATATCAGCGGCGACCCTTGACGATCTTCTCCTGGTTGACCTCTTCTTCCGGGAGCTCCTCGAACACCTCGCGACCGACGGATGCGAGCGGCTTGCCCTCGCCCGTCTGGAACTCGAGCTTGAACTTGTCGATCTGCTCCGACAGCGCACTCACGGTGTCGTCGGAGAGCACGTTCGTCTCGCGAAGGGTCGTCAGGATGTCGGTGTTGCGGCCCAGATAATCGAGCAGCTCGCGCTCGAATCGCAGGATGTCCGGTACCGGCACCTCGTCGAGTTTGCCGTTCGTTCCGGCCCAGATCGACACGACCTGCTCCTCGACGGGGTACGGCGAGTACTGCGGCTGGCGCAGCAGCTCGGTGAGGCGAGCACCACGGGCGAGCTGGCGACGGCTGGCCGGGTCGAGGTCGGACGCGAACATCGCGAACGCCTCGAGCGAGCGGTACTGGGCCAGCTCGAGCTTGAGAGTTCCGGAGACCTTCTTGATCGATTTCACCTGCGCGTCGCCACCGACTCGCGAGACCGAGATACCCACGTCGACCGCGGGACGCTGGTTGGCATTGAAGAGGTCGGACTGCAGGAAGATCTGGCCGTCGGTGATCGAAATCACGTTGGTCGGGATGTACGCCGCGACGTCGTTCGCCTTGGTCTCAATGATCGGGAGTCCCGTCATAGAGCCGGCGCCGAGCTCGTCGGACAGCTTCGCGCAACGCTCCAGCAGGCGGGAGTGCAGGTAGAACACGTCTCCCGGGTATGCCTCGCGTCCCGGCGGGCGGCGCAGCAGCAGCGACACGGCGCGGTACGCCTCGGCCTGCTTGGACAGGTCGTCGAAGATGATCAGAACGTGCTTGCCGGCGTACATCCAGTGCTGGCCGATGGCCGAGCCGGTGTACGGGGCGAGGTACTTGAAGCCGGCGGGGTCGGAGGCGGGGCTCGCGACGATCGTCGTGTACTCCATTGCTCCGGCATCCTCGAGCGCGGCCTTGATGCCGGCGATCGTGGAGCCCTTCTGGCCGATGGCGACGTAGATGCAGCGAACCTGCTTGTTGACGTCGCCGGACTCCCAGTTGGCCTTCTGGTTGATGACCGTGTCGAGCGCAATGGCCGTCTTGCCGGTCTGGCGGTCGCCGATGATCAGCTGTCGCTGGCCGCGGCCGATCGGGATCATGGCGTCGATTGCCTTGATTCCGGTCTGCATTGGCTCGTGCACACTCTTGCGCTGCATGACGCCGGGCGCCTGGAGCTCGAGTGCACGGCGTCCCTCCGAGGCGATCTCGCCGAGGCCGTCCATGGGCTCGCCGAGCGGGTCGACGACGCGACCGAGGTAGCCGTCGCCGACGGGCACGGACAGCACCTCGCCTGTGCGGGTGACCTCCATGCCCTCTTCGATTCCGGTGAACTCGCCGAGAACGACGACACCGATCTCGTTCTCGTCGAGGTTCTGGGCGAGACCAAGGGTGCCGTCGGCGAACTTGATGAGCTCGTTCGCCATGACGCCGGGGAGTCCCTCGACGTGGGCGATTCCATCTCCGGCATCCGTGACGTAGCCGACCTCTGTCGTCGATGCCCGGCTCGGGTCGTAGGCCTTGACGAAGTCCTTGAGGGCGTCGCGGATCTCATCGGGGCTGATCGTTACTTCTGCCATCGTTCTTCCTGTCTGCTGGCGGGACGGTCTTCCGTCCCGAATACTTCTGGTGGGCTCGCCTTGCGGCGGTCCCAGTGGTCAGCCCGCGAGCTGAAGTCTCAGGTCCTTGATGCGCGAGGAGACGCTGCCGTCGATGACGTCGTCTCCCACCTGCACCCGGATCCCGCCGATGACGGCGGGGTCGATGACCACGTTGATGCGGAGTTCCTTGCCGTAGCTGGCCGAGAGGCCCTTTTGAAGACGAACGAGCTGATCGGCCGCGATCGATTTCGCACTCGTGACCGTCGCGACCGCGAGGCCGGACTGGTCGGCGACAACGGACGCCGCGTAGCGCACGAGTGCGCCGATGCGACGCCCCCGCGGCTGTTGCACGAGCTGCCGCACGATCGCGAGCGTCTGCGCGGACACCTTCTTCTCGAGCAGAGTCTCCACGAGGGTGACCTTGGATGCCGTGGCACCGAGCTTGCTGCCAACGGCGAGTTCGAGTTCGTCGTCCGAGCTCACGGCTCGGCCGAATGCGAACAGTTCGCTCTCGACGCTCACTCCCTGCGCAGCCGAATCAGCTGCCGCACGGATGCCGAGCTCTTCGATGCCGCTGAGCAGGTCGTCGTCGGATGACCACCGCTTGCTTGCCGCCGAGGCCAGGATTTCGAGTGCCGTTGCACCGAAAGAGGCGCCGAACACCGCAGTGATTGCGGCCCTCTTCACCTCGGGAGCGGTGGACGCGTCGGCGAGGATCGCACGCAACTGCAGCGAACCGCCGATGGCGCGCGCGGCAGCGAAGAGCTGCTCGGCAGTGGCCAGATCGACCGTGCCTCCGAGCGCGGAAAGCTCCGCCCTCGAGGACGACAGTGCTTGTCTGGACGCAGAACCCATGGTTACCTGCTCACCTTTTCATTTGCGCCGGACGACTTCACGTCGGCAGCTTCGAGGTCGGCGAGGAACCGGTCGACCAGTGCGGCGGACCGCTTGTCGTCGCTGAGGCTCTCGCCGATGACTCCGGATGCCAGGTCGATCGCGAGCGAGCCGACCTCGGCACGAAGCGACACGAGAGCACCCTGGCGCTCCGCCTCGATTTGCGCCGATGCATTCGCGGTGATGCGAGCTGCCTCGATCGAGGCCTGCGTCTTGAGGTCATTGAGTATCTTCACGCCGTCGGCGCGAGCCGCCTCGCGAATGCGTCCCGCCTCGGCACGAGCCTCAGCGAGCTGCTCGTTGTACTGCTGGAGGGCCGCTGCGGCCTCGGCCTGGGCGTTCTCCGCCTTCTTGATGCCGCCCTCGATCGCTTCGGCGCGCGCGTCCAGACCCTTCTTGACGGTCGGCAGGACCTTCCACCAGAAGAACGCCAAAAGCACCACGAAACACACCGCACCCCAGACGAGGTCCGGGAGCGCAGGCAGCAGAGGATTGAAAGCCTCCTCGGCCACTACCACTGAGAATGTTGCGGATGACATGCGCGGTCCTTAGACGAAGATGAAGTACGTGGCGATACCGATGAATGCCAGAGCCTCGGTGAAGGCGATACCGATATACATAAGCACCGTGAGGCGACCCTGCAGTTCGGGCTGGCGGGCGACGGACTCGATCGTCTTTCCGACGACGATTCCCACGCCGATGGCGGGTCCGATTGCGGCGAGGCCGTAGCCTACGGTCGCGATGTTTCCGTTGAGCTCAGCTACGACGGTTGATGCGTCCACGTGGTGATTCCTTCCGTGATGAACGACTGGGGCATTTGCCCCGGTCGAGTTAGTTAGTGCTCGTCTGCCAGCGCGAGCTGGATGTAGACAGTGGTCAGCAGGGTGAAAACGTACGCCTGCAGCACGGCGACCAAGATTTCGAACAGCGTGAAGACAAACCCGAATGCGAGCGTGCCCACGCCGAACAGCTTCGCGACTCCGTCGACTTCGAAGAAGAAGAACGACGTGGCCAGGAAGAAGAGGACGAGGAGGAGATGGCCGACGATCATGTTCATGACCAGTCGGAGCGTGAGGGTGATCGGCCGGAGCACGAAGGTCGACACGAACTCGATCGGGGTCACGATGATGTACAGCGGCCACGGAACGCCGGGCGGGAAGAGCGAGTTGCGCAGGAACGCCACCGGGTGCTTCTTGAGGCCCGCGTAAATGAAGACGACGTAGGCGACGACAGCGAGCAGCAGCGGAATGCCGATGACCGACGTTCCCGCGATGTTCATCGCGGGCACGATCCCGGTGATGTTCATTCCAAGGATCAGGAAGAAGAATGTCGTGAGAAGCGGCAGGAATCGCGCTGCGTCTTTCTTGCCCAGCAGGTCTTCAGCGATGTTGACCCGGACGAGTCCGAGGCCGAGTTCGGCGATGGACTGCGCGCGGCTCGGGATGAGCGACATCCGCCGAGTAGCGAGGTAGAAGAACAGCATGAGCGAGAGCAGAACCACGATGCGGATCATCATGATCCGGTTCATCTCGAACGGAGTGCCAACGAATAGGACTGCTTCGGGGAAGAACTCGGCGATCGAAGGACCGACGAATACTCCCTCTTCGCTTTCACCATCAGTGGCAAAGGGAAGGACGGAATTGAGAGCGTTGAGTAGCAGCGCCATCTCCAAGCTCGGGGCGTGAACTCACGCGGCACAGAAAAGGGGGAATTTGTTCGTTATGACTCTAGCAAGAGACCGCCACGACTGACCAATCGTTAGTCGGCGTATGGCCTCTGCGGAGGATCGCCGGGAAGGCTGATGTCGCTCACGTACGGGAGCCGCGACCGTGCGACGACGACCATGTCGACGACGAGGGTTCCGACGACCCCGACGACGAGCGTGACGAACATCACGGTCTGGTTGATGAACGACTGATCGCGCAGCGCGACGGCGAGCACGAGGAACAGGATGAATTTCAGCAGCCATGCACCCATGACGATTCCGAAGAACGCCAGCACGTCGTAGCGGCTCGCGAGCAGGATGCTCATGGCCGTGATGCCGAGGAACACGAACGCCATCGCCGCACCGATCAGGGCGGAGACGACGCCGATGCCGTCGGCGACGAAGAAGCCAACAAGGGCACCGACGATCGCGAGTACGAGAGCAAAAATGCCGCCGAGGATCAGGGCCCTCCGGAGGATGGGGATTGCGCTCATTGTCGTTCCTTTCTGGCGAGCTCCCTGAGGATCGCCGCGTGCTCTGCCGCGTTCTCGGGCGGGATGTGCTCGTCGTCGGGCAGGTCGATGGATGCCGCGTCGAGCGGGTCGTAGCGATTGCCGTGGGTCTCGAGGGTCTGGCTGGCACTGGCGCGCTGAACGGCCGCCTCGACGGCCTTGCGCCCGGTGAGCGGCGACAGCGTGAGCCACGAGCAGACGATGAGGCCCACGGCGATGAAGGCCACCGCCCACCACGGTGGAACGAACAGAAACGCGAGGAACCCGACGGCGACGACCGCAGTCCACGCGTAGAAGATCAGCACAGCTTGGAAGTGGCTGTGACCCATGTCGAGCAGGCGGTGATGCAGGTGTTTTCGGTCGGCGCTGAACGGTGACTTGCCTGCCCGCAGTCGGCGGAACACCGCCAGCCCGAAGTCGAGCAGGGGCACGACGAGCACGGCGAGCGGGAGCAGGATGGGGATGAAGGCGGGGAGCAGCTGGCGGCCGGAGATCGCCGAACCGGTGTCGACCTGGCCGGTGACCGAGACCGCGGATGCCGCCATCAACAGGCCGACCAGCAGCGCGCCAGAGTCGCCCATGAACATCTTCGCGGGGTGCCAGTTGACCGGCAGAAACCCCACGCAGGCGCCGATGAGGATGGCGCTGATGAGGGACGCGAGGTTGAAGAACTCAGACTGGTACGTGCGGTCGGTGATGATGAAGCTGTAGATGAAGAACACGACATTGGCAATGAGCACGACGCCGGCGACGAGGCCGTCGAGGCCGTCGATAAAGTTGACGGCGTTCATCACGAGTACGACGGCGACCACGGTGAGGATGAGCCCGAGCACGGGGGGAACCACCGTCACCCCGCCGATCGGGATAGTGAGAAGCTGTACGCCCTGCCAGACGAGAATGCCGGCGGCGATCATCTGGCCGGCGAGCTTGGTCATCCAGTCGAGGTCCCACAGGTCGTCGGCGACGCCGATCAGCACGATGATGAGTGCGGCGCCGAGGATCGCGATGACACGGCCGGAGTCGGCGAAGATGAGCGAGAACTGTGCGGTCTGCGACGAGACCCAGAAGGCGGTGACGATGCCGAGGAACATCGCGATGCCGCCCAGCCTCGGCGTCGGGCTGGTGTGCACGTCGCGATCGCGAATCGAGGAGGAGAACAGCTGGTAGCGCTGGCTGATCTTGAGGATGACAACCGAGAGGGTGAGCGTGATGACGGCGGCGACACCGGCGGCAAGCACGTAATAGGTGATGCTCATGAGGGCGTCTGGCCGTGGTCCTCAGCGGGGCCAGCGTGAGGAGCCTCGTCGTGACTCTCATCCGCCGGATCACCCGCCGCCGTCTCCGCCGTCATCTTGGACTCCGCGATCGCCGCGTGGATCGCCTCGGCAGGGATGACCCCGGCGCGGACGATCTTCAGTTCGCCTCCGGGCCGCAGCAGCCCGGTCGCGTCGACGATGGTGGAGCCGGTGCCCGCCGTGGCGAACTCGCTGTAGTCGGAGCCGGTCTCACCGCCGTCGAGGTACACCGAGACGCTCGATCCCAGCATCCGCTCGGCCTCCGCAACCGTCATCGCGGCAGGCTCCCCCGTGAGGTTCGCCGAGGAGACGGCGAGCGGACCCGTCTCGGAGAGCAGCTCGAGGGCAAGCCCGTTCGCCGGCATCCGGAGCGCAACGGTGCCGCCGGTCTCGCCGAGGTCCCACTGCAGGGAGCTGCGCGCGGGAAGGATCACGGTGAGACCGCCCGGCCAGAAGGTCTGCACGAGGGTGCGCACCTCATCGGGGACTTCCTCGGCGAGAGCATCGAGCGTCGGGATCCCGGGGATGAGCACGGGAGGCGGGGCCTGCCTGGTGCGACCCTTCGCGTCGAGCAGGCGCTGCACCGCGACGGGGTTGAACGCGTCGGCGGCGATTCCGTAGACGGTGTCGGTCGGAAAGACCACGAGCTCGCCGCGGCCGATGGCAGCCCTCGCGAGGCGCATGCCCGTGAGGAGCCCGGAGCTGTCCGAGCAGTCGAAGATCGTCGCCATGTCGTCCCCCATCGTAGCGGCCATGCCCGGGTGGCCAGCGTCTAGGCTTGCATCATCGTGATGACACCCTCCCCCAACGCCCCGGTGCTGCCAGCCCAGGGGGCTCCCGTCCGAGCCGAAATCGACTCGGGCCTGCTGTTCATCTTCGACATGGACGAGGTGCTGTACTCGTACGACTGGCGCGAACGGATGCGCGGAATGGCCGAACTGACCGGGCTCAGCTTCGACGAACTGCGTCGTCGCTGGTGGCACGACACCGGGGAACGCGCGGCAGAGGCGGGCGTCTTCGCCACCGGGCCCGAGTATCTGGCCGCATTCGAGATCGCCGTGGGGTGCGCGGTCGACGTCACCGAGTGGGTGCGCCTGCGCGGCGGGGCGATGACGCCCTGGCCCGACTCGATCGCGGCGGTGCGGCGGGCATCCGAGCTCGGGCAGATCACGCTCCTCACCAACAACAACGCACTCGCCGGCGACCATCTCGCGACCCTCGCGCCCGAACTCGCCGACCTGTTCGGCGTCCACCTGCTCACGACAAGCCACTACGGCGCGCGAAGGCCCGATCCGGCGGTTTTCGCACGGGTGCTCGAGAAGTACGATGTGCCTGCTGAGCAGGCGTTCTTCGCCGACGACATGCTCGAGAACGTGGAGGGTGCCGCCTCGATCGGCATCACGGCACACCACTTCTCGAGCGGAGAGCAGATGCTGCAGGCGATCGAGGAGTTCGCGCTCGCACGCGCGTGAGCGGCAGCCGGGCCATTCCGGCGGCCGGGCCAGCCCGCCAGGCGCGCCAGCCCGCCAGGCGCGCCCCGGAATCCGGCTAGCGCAGCGCCGTCGTGGCGCGGTCGCGGCCGAGCAGGTCGCGGTGGGTCGCGATCGCGTTCCATCCGTCGGACACGAGCAGCGCCGAGATGGCGGCGCCCTGCAGCTCGCCGTGCTCGATCACGAGGGCGCCACCCTCATGCAGCAGGCGGCGGGCCGTTGTCGACACCGAATGCACGACATCCAGTCCATCTGCCCCGCCGTAGAGGGCCTGCTCGGGGTCGAACAGGCGCACCTCGGGATCACGCGGGATCGCCCCCAGCGGGATGTACGGCGGGTTCGAGATAACGACGTCGACAAGGGCGTCGAGCTCCGGGAACGCGCCCGCGAGGTCACCGAACACGAGCCGCGCATTGTCTCCCCCGAGCCGCTCGAAGTTGCGCGTGGCCCAGACGAACGCGTCGGCCGAGTTCTCGACCGCGTGCACCATGGCGTGCGGCACCTCGGTCGCCATCGCGAGGGCGATCGCCCCGCTGCCGGTGCCGAGGTCCACCCCGATCGGAGTGCCTCCCCCGACGGCTGCTAAGGCGTCGATGGCGTACTGCGCGACGGTCTCGGTCTCCGGCCGGGGCACGAACACGCCCGGACCGACAGAAAGCTCTAGTGCGCGGAACGGCGCGGTGCCGGTGATGTGCTGGAGCGGCTCGCGGCCGGCGCGTCGCTCGACGGCGCTGCCGATCACGGCGGCATCCGCGATCGAGACGAGCGATCCGGTGATCGCCTTCGCCTGCACCTGCCCACGACTCAGCCCGAGAACGTGCCCGATGAGCAATTCGGCGTCAACGTCCGGGTTCTCGATACCCGCCCGGCCGAGTGCGTCGATCGCCCTCGCGCGCAGCAGTGCGACGTCGCCCGACGCGGATGCGCCTGCGTCCGTTGCGGAGGAAGCTCGCCTGTTATCGACGGGGTTCTGCTCGGTCATTGCGGCACGAATCAGGTCTGGTCGCCGAGGTCGGCGAGCCTGGCTTCCTCGTCGGCATGGATGCACGACTCGACAACAGGCTCGAGAGCTCCATTCATCACGGCGTCGAGGTTGTAGGCCTTGTAGCCGGTGCGGTGATCGGCGATGCGATTTTCCGGGAAGTTGTAGGTGCGGATGCGCTCAGACCGGTCCATCGTGCGGATCTGGCTCTTGCGCACGAGCGACGCCTCGGCGTCGAGCTCCTCCTGCTGGCGCGCAAGGACCCGGGCACGCAGCACACGCATCCCGGCTTCCTTGTTTTGCAGCTGGCTCTTCTCGTTCTGCATCGCCACGACGATGCCGGTCGGAAGGTGGGTGATGCGGACGGCGGAGTCCGTCGTGTTGACCGACTGGCCGCCGGGCCCGCTCGACCGGTAGACGTCGATCTTGAGGTCGTTCTGACTGATCTCGACCTCTTCGGGCTCATCGACCTCAGGGAAGACGAGCACGCCGGCCGCGGAGGTGTGGATCCGCCCCTGCGACTCGGTCGCGGGCACCCGTTGCACTCGGTGCACCCCGCCCTCGTATTTGAGGTGCGCCCAGACGCCCTCGGCCGGATCGCTCGAGTTGCTCTTGATCGCGAGCTGAATGTCCTTGATGCCGCCCAGGTCGCTCGAGGTCTGCTCGATGATTTCGGTCTTCCAGCGCTTCGAATCCGCGTAGTGCAGGTACATGCGCAACAGGTCGGCGGCGAACAGCGCCGACTCGGCGCCGCCCTCCCCCATCTTGATCTCCATGATGACGTCACGGGCATCCAGCGGGTCGCGCGGGATGAGCAGGCGTCGCAGCTTCTCGGCCGCGGCATCCAGCTCCACCGCGATTCCGGGGATCTCAGCGGCGAACGACGCGTCCTCTTCGGCCATTTCTGTGGCCGCGTCGAAGTCGTCGTTCAGCTGCTGCCACTCCCGGTACGCCGCGATGATGCGTGCCAGCTCGGCGTAACGACGATTGACCTTCTTCGACCTCGCCGGATCCGAGTGCAGAGCCGGGTCAGCAAGCTGCTCCTGAAGCTCGTCATGCTCGGTCAGCAGGGTTTCAACTGACTCGAACATGACTTAGTCCTTGTCTGTTCCCGCTGAGGACGGCATCGACTTCTGCACCTGCATGAGGAACTCCACGTTGCTCTTGGTGTCCTTCAGTCGCGTGAGCACGAGCTCGAGTGCCTGCTGGGTGTCGAGGCCAGCGAGGGCGCGGCGCAGCTTCCAGTTGATCTTCGTCTCGTCGACACCCATGAGCATCTCCTCGCGGCGGGTGCCGGAGGCGTTGACGTCGACAGCGGGAAAGATGCGCTTGTCGGCCAGGTGCCGCGACAGGCGCAGCTCCATGTTGCCGGTGCCCTTGAACTCCTCGAAGATGACCTCGTCCATTTTGGATCCGGTCTCGACGAGTGCCGTCGCGAGGATCGTCAGCGAACCGCCGTCTTCGATGTTGCGAGCGGCTCCGAAGAAGCGCTTCGGCGGGTAGAGCGCCGACGAGTCGACACCACCGGAGAGAATGCGACCGGATGCCGGGGCTGCAAGGTTGTACGCGCGGCCGAGGCGGGTGATCGAGTCCAGCAGCACGACGACGTCGTGACCGAGTTCGACGAGACGCTTGGCACGCTCGATCGCGAGCTCAGCGACGGTCGTGTGGTCCTCGGCGGGACGGTCAAAGGTCGAGGCGATGACCTCGCCTTTCACCGTGCGCTGCATGTCGGTGACCTCTTCTGGACGCTCGTCGACGAGAACGACCATGAGGTGAACCTCGGGGTTGTTCTTCGCAATGGCGTTCGCGATGGCCTGCAGCACCAGCGTCTTCCCGGCCTTGGGCGGGGAGACGATGAGGCCGCGCTGGCCCTTTCCGATCGGGGCGACGAGGTCGATGATGCGCGTGGTGAGCTTGTTCGGCTCGGTCTCCAAGCGCAGGCGCTCCTGAGGGTAGAGCGGCGTGAGCTTGCCGAACTCGACGCGGTCGGCAGCCTGCTCGACAGGAAGCCCGTTGATCGAGTCGATTTTGACGATCGCGTTGTACTTCTGGCGACCGGTGTTCTCGTTCTCACGCGGCTGGCGGATCGCTCCGACGACGGCGTCACCCTTGCGCAGGTTGTACTTCTTGACCTGGCCGAGCGAGACGTAGACGTCGTTGTTGCCGGGCAGGTAGCCGCTCGTGCGCACGAAGGCGTAGTTGTCGAGCACATCGAGGATTCCGGCGACGGGGATCAGCACGTCGTCGTCGGCGATCTCCGGCTCGAAGTCATCGCCGGCGCCCGGGCCGCGGCGCTTGCGGTCGCGGTAGCGGTTGCGGCCGCTGCGGTCGCCCTCGACATCCGCCTGCATCTGGCGCTCGCTGCGGTCGTCGCCGCGGTTGTCCTGCTGCTGGCGGTTGTCCTGACGGCCATCCTGCTGCCGGTTGTCCTGCTGCCGGTTGTCCTGCTGCCGGTTGTCCTGCTGAGCGTTGGAGTCACCACGCCGACCATTGCGGCCGCGACCGGACGGGCGGGAGTCACCCTGGTCCTCGTCGTCCTGGCCATCCTGCTGGCGGTTGTCCTGCTGCCGGTTGTCCTGCCGGCCATCCTGCTGGCGGTTGTCCTGCTGAGCGTTGGAGTCACCACGCCGACCATTGCGGCCGCGACCGGACTGGCGGGAGTCACCCTGGTCCTCGTCGTCCTGGCCATCCTGCTGGCGGTTGTCCTGCTGCCGGTTGTCCTGCTGACGATTGTCTCCGCCGCCACGGTTGCGGTTGCGGTTGCGCGAGCTGCGCTGCGGGGCTTGGTTCTCGTCGCCGGAGTCGGTCGAGGCCGAATCAGTCGACGTGCCGGTCGAGCCCGTGTCGGTCGAGGCCGTGTCGGTCGAGGCCGTGTCGGTCGAGCCCGTGTCGGTCGAGCCCGTGTCGGTCGAGCCCGTGTCGGTCGAGGCCTCGTTGGTCGCCGCGGAGTCAGCCTTGGCGTCACTGGTCGCCTTGCTGCGGGCGTTGCGGCTGCGCGAGTTGCGGGCGGTCGCCGGGGCGGGTTCGACAGCCTCGTCGACGGCGCCCTCGGCCTCGGCGACGACATCGAGCTGCTGTGGCGCGTCGCCGGACGACGTGGCACGGCGCGAGCGGCCGCGGTTGACGTGCACCTTCGCGGGCACTGGCTCGAGGGTTTCGGCCGCGGCCGCCTCGTCGACGATGACGGACTCGGGGTCGAACTCAGTCGCGATGAACTCGCCGACCGGAGCGGCGGCATCCACCACTGGGGCGGCGGCGGGCGCTGAGGCAGCCTCGGACGCCTTCTCGGCGACAATCGTCTGCGGCGCGGTGATCACGCCAGCGGCGGCACTGGCGCGGCGCGGCGCGCGCTTGCGGGCGGCGGTCGGCGCGGATGCGGCGGCTTCAGACGCGACCGGCGCGGCTGCGGCGGGCACCGCGGCAGCGGGCGCCTCGGCAGCGCTGACTTCTTCGGGAGCGGTCACCGCGTCGCTGTCGCTGGCCGGCTCTGTTCCGGTGGTCTTCTGGATCTCGTTGATTGAATCCACGAGCTCTCCTTTACGTAGTTTGGATATTCCACTGATGCCGAGGCTGGCCGCGAGAGCTTGAAGCTCCGGGAGGCGCAGTGCGCTCAAGGAAGTACGGACGTTGACGTCAGTCACTGAGTAGGTTCCTTTCGCCCCGTACACAAGATTGCCGGGGGGAAATTGATCGCGTGTTCGCAGTTCTGGGCGGGTTGCGCAGGAGATGTCTGCGATTAGCGAGTGCTAGTTGAGATTGCGCCGGGCGGAGTGACGTAAATCCGAAATACGGACAAGGCCAAACTGCAGATTAGGTCAGTGCTGTTGGCTAGACCAACGCTTCCACCGGGCGCGAAATCACTGTAGCACCTTTGAAGTCGACAGCCAGCATGAGCGTCTGCCAGTGAGTCGCGGTGTGTTTCGCGACCAACTCGGCGGCCTCGAGCCGCTGCGCAGGATCGCTGCACAGCACGAGAATCGACGGCCCCGCGCCCGAGACCACGGCAGCTAGGCCGTGCGAGCGCAGTTCGGTGATGAGCGACTCGGTGCCCGGCATGGCCGCGGCGCGGTAGCTCTGGTGAAGCCTGTCCTCCGTGGCGTCGAGCAGCAGTTCCGGACTCTGGATCAGCGCCGCGATAAGCAGGGCCGAGCGTGAGACGTTGAAGATGGCGTCTTCGTGGGGAACGGATGCTGGGCGCAGGCTGCGGGCGAGCTCCGTCGACATGGTGCTCTCCGGCACGCACATCAGCGGGGACACGCCCCGGTGCACCATCAGCTTTTTGTGTCGAGGGGAATCATGCGAGGTCCACGCGATCGTGAGCCCGCCGAACAACGCGGGAGCGACATTGTCGGGGTGCCCCTCGAGCTCGGTCGCAATCGCGAGGAGCGCGTTCGAGTCGATGTCGACGATCCCGTCGAGGAGCCCCTTCGCCGCCATGATTCCCGAGACGATCGCCGCGCCGGAAGACCCGAGACCGCGCCCATGCGGGATCGCGTTTCGCGCCACAAGATCGAGCCCCGGAAGCGCGTAGCCAAACTCTGCGAAGGTGTGTCGGATCGCGGTAACGACGAGGTTTCTGTCATCCGTCGGCACCTCCCCTGCACCGACCCCGACGACCTCGACGCGCGCGCCCGGCGCGTCGCGCACCGTCACGGTGAGGTTGTCGTAGAGCGAGAGTGCCAGGCCGAGCGTGTCAAAGCCCGGCCCGAGGTTCGCGGTCGTCGCGGGAACCTTGACCTGCACCGAGCGCCCGACCGGAACGGGCGCGGGCGTGAGTGTCACGCAGGGACCTTCTGCAGCCCCAGCACGTTGGCGATCTCGGCAGTGTCGACGGGAACGCTCGTCGGCTGAACATCGGAGCCGTCCGCACGACGTAGCGCCCACTGCGGGTCCTTGAGCCCGTGGCCGGTGACCGTGAGCACGACGGTCGCGCCGCGCGGGATCTCGCCAGCGTCGGAGCGCTCGAGCAGGCCGGCGACGCTGATCGCGGAGGCAGGCTCAACGAAGATGCCGACCTCGGCAGAGAGGATGCGGTGCGCCTCGAGGATGAGCTTGTCGGAGATGGCCCCGAAGTAGCCGTTGCTCGTCTCGTGCGCCTCGAGGGCGAACTTCCACGATGCGGGGTTGCCGATGCGGATGGCACTCGCGATCGTGTCGGGGTTCTTGACGACGTGTCCGAGCACGAGTGGCGCGCTGCCAGCGGCCTGGAAACCGAACATGCGCGGCAGCTTGGTGGTTGCACCGCGCGCGAGGTCCTCGCTGTAACCGCGGAAGTAGGCGGTGTAGTTGCCGGCGTTGCCGACCGGCACGATGTGGAAGTCGGGCGCGTCACCGAGTACCTCGACGACCTCGAACGCGGCGGTCTTCTGACCGGCGATGCGGTCGGGGTTGACCGAGTTGACCAGGTGCACCGGGTAGTTGTCGGCGAGGTCGCGGGCAATCTCGAGGCAGTCGTCGAAGTTGCCCTGCACCTGCAGGATCTCGGCGTTGTGCGCGACGGCCTGGCTGAGCTTGCCCATCGCGATCTTCCCCTCCGGCACGAGCACAACCGAGGTGATGCCGGCGTGCGTCGCGTAGGCGGCGGCCGCCGCCGAGGTGTTGCCCGTCGACGCGCAGATGACGGCCTTCGCGCCGTGCTCCACGGCCTTGGAGATCGCCATCGTCATGCCGCGGTCCTTGAACGAGCCCGTCGGGTTCATTCCCTCGTACTTGACCCAGACCTTCGCCCCGGTGCGGGCCGACAGGGCCGGCGCGGGGATCAGCGGGGTGCCGCCCTCACCGAGGGTGATGATCGGCGTAGCGGCGCTGATGTCGAGACGGTCGGCGTACTCGCGCAGCACTCCGCGCCACTGCCGACTGGTGGGGGACGTGGCCTTCTCAGTGTTGGACATTACTCGGAACCCTCAACTCTCAGAACAGATGTGACAGAACTCACGACACTGCTCTCGCCGAGGGCGAGAACGGTGGCCGACAGGTCGGACTCGGACGCCTCGTGCGTTCCGATTACAAGGGTAGCGCCGGGCATGCCCGCCATCTCTCCGGTAAGCGGATCAGGCTGGGCCACGGTCTGCTCGACGGTCTCGATCGAGACGCCGTGGGTGCTGAACAACATCGCGACGGCCGCGAGCACACCAGGCTGGTCGACGACGCTGAGCGAGATCTGGTACCTCGTCGTCACACTCGAGATGGGCAGGATCGGCAGGTTGGCGTCGGTCGACTCGGCGAGTCCGGGCCCGCCGATAACGTGACGCCTGGCCGCTGAGACGAGGTCGCCGAGCACCGCGGAGGCGGTCTCGATCCCGCCGGCGCCCGCGCCGTAGAACATGAGGTCGCCAGCCGCCTCGGCCTCGATGAACACGGCGTTCTTTGCCGCGTGCACGGTGGCGAGGGGATGCGTGCGGGGCACCAGCGCGGGATACACCCTCGCACTGACGCCCTCTGTACCGGTCTCCTTGTCGACGAGCCGCTCGGCGATCGCGAGCAGCTTGACGACGTAGCCCGCCTTGCGTGCGGCGTCGACCTGCTCGAGCGTGACGGACGTGATGCCCTCGCGGTACACCTTGCCGATCGGCACAGTCGTGTGGAACGCGAGGCTCGCGAGGATCGCGGCCTTCTGCGCGGCGTCGTAGCCCTCGATGTCAGCGGTCGGGTCTGCCTCGGCATAGCCGAGCTCGGTCGCGGTCTTCAGCGCCGTCTCGAGCGACTCCCCCGCCGTGTCCATGCGGTCGAGGATGAAGTTGGTGGTGCCGTTGACAATGCCCATGATGCGGCGGATGCGGTCGCCGGCAAGGCTGTCGCGCAGCGGGCGGATGATCGGGATCGCCGCGGCGACGGCTGCCTCGTAGTACAGCTGGGCGCCGACCTGCTCGGCGGCGTCGAACAGCTCCGGTCCGTGGGTCGCGAGCAGCGCCTTGTTGGCAGTGATGACGTCGGCTCCGGAGTTCAGCGCCTGCAGGATGTAGCTGCGGGCGGGCTCGAGGCCTCCGATGAGCTCGATCACGATGTCCGCGCCGACGATGAGCCCTTCGGCGTCGGTCGTGAGCAGGTGCTTCGGAATCTCGGCCGAACGCGGAGCGTCAATGTCACGCACCGCGACCCCCACCAGTTCGAGGCCGGCGCCGGAGCGCTGGGCAAGCTCGTCGCCGTGTTTCAGGAGCAGCGATACCACTTGGGCACCGACCGATCCTGCGCCCAGGAGCGCGACCCGGAGGTTGCGGTACTCGATCATTCGACTCCATTCGTTGCGGTGTTCGGATGCCGGGCCGACGAATCGAGGCCGGCATCGCGGGATAGCAGGTCGGCCTCGGTCTCGCCGCGCACGATCACGCGGGCCTGCCCGTCGCGCACGGCGACAACGGCGGGGCGGCCGAGGTAGTTGTAGTTGCTCGAGAGCGACCAGCAGTAGGCGCCGGTGGCGGGTACGGCGAGCAGGTCGCCGGGGGCCACGTCGCCCGGGAGGTAGTCGGCGTTCACGACGATGTCGCCGCTCTCGCAGTGCTTGCCGACGACGCGCACGAGTGCGGGTGCGGCATCCGAGATCCGGTTCGCGATCCGCACCGCGTAGTCCGCCGCGTAGAGGGCGGTGCGGGCGTTGTCGCTCATCCCCCCGTCGACGCTGACGTACTTGCGCACGGCCGAACCTTCCACGAGCACATCCTTGTTGGTGCCCACCTCGTACAGGGTGAAGGTCGACGGGCCAACGATCGCCCGGCCCGGCTCGATCGCGACGACGGGAACAGCGATGCCGAGGCGGGCGCACTCCCCCGCGACGATGTCGGCGAAGGTCATCGCGATCTGGTCGATCGGCATTGCCTCGTCGACGCTGGTGTAGGCGATGCCGAAGCCGCCGCCGAGGTTGAGTTCGGGCACGTCGCCGCCGACGAGGAGTTCGGCGTGCAGCGCGAGCAGCCGCCGGGCCGCCTCGGCAAAGCCGTCGGATTCGAATATCTGCGACCCGATGTGCGAGTGCAGGCCGAGAAAGCGCAGGCCGGGGTGCGAGCGGATCGCCGCGACCGCGCTCGGCGCGTCGGTGAGAGTGATGCCGAACTTCTGGTCCTCGCGCGCCGTGGCCAGGTACTCGTGGGTGTGCGCGTGCACTCCGCTGTTCACGCGCAGCCGCACCGGCTGCACAGCGTTGTGGCGGGCCGCGGCATCCGCGATCCGCTCGATCTCGATGACGCTGTCGACGATGATCACGCCGACGCCGGCCGCGACGGCGCGGTCGATCTCGGCGAGGGACTTGTTGTTGCCGTGGAAGCCGAGGCGGGCAGCATCCACTCCCGCAGCGATCGCGACGGCGAACTCGCCGCCACTTGCGACGTCGATGTTGAGCCCGGCCTCGGTGACCCAGCGGGCGACCTCGGTCGACAGGAACGCCTTGCCGGCGTAGTAGACCTTCGCACTCGAGCCGATGCGGGCAAACTCGCGGTCGAAGGCCGCGAGGACCCGCTCAGCGCGTGAGCGAACGTCGGCCTCGTCGCACACATAGAGAGGAGTGCCGAATCGGGCGGCGAGGTCGGTCGCCGCGACTCCCGCGACCTCGATGGTGCCGGATGCCGCGCGGCGAGTTCCCATCGACCAGACCGTCGGTGCCAGCGCGTTCGCGTCGTCGGGCTCGGCGAGCCAGGACGGGGCGAGCGGGTTGTCGGCCAAAGGAATGCCTCGCGGGGGAAGTGGGTGTGGGATCGAACCCGGATCGGAGCTACGGGCCTTGTGAATTCTAGCGAATGGGTGGCTGGGAGGCGTTCAGGCGGGGCAGGCGCCCACTTGTTCGAGTGCCTCATCGCTGAGAATCACGGTATCGGCGGCCAGCCGCACGACCAGTTCATTACGCCGAATGTCGGCAGACTCGAGTGTGAAGGCCTCGGGCAGGAATTCGGCGATGCAGAACGAGCGGGTCTCGAGCACCGCGCCCGCCACCGGGCCGAGCATGCGGCGCATCCGGTCGGCGGTCACGGTCGCCTGGCCCACGCTGAGGCTGTTCGGGTCAAAGGTCAGCTGGCCGTCGGCGGCGCCGGGGGCGATACCGACGGAGATCGGGATCGGGATGCCGAACACCCGCACGTCGGTTTCGAGGAGGATCTCGTCGCCGTCGATCGAGATTGTGTCGAGCGGGATGCCGCTCAGGTTATCGGCGAGGTTCACCAGCTGGTCCTCGGGAACCGAGAAGTCGATCGTGACCGAGTCTGCGGGCTGGGAGCGATCGAGCGGCACCCCGGTTAGGACGGCATCGGCGGCGCCGGAGATCTTCCCGAAGTCGACGGCGTCGGCGGTCACCTCGATCCGTTCGAGGCGGCCGACCGCGATCTGGGCCAGCATTGAAGACCCACCGATTTCGACCGCGACGTCGCTGCCGCGCTCGATCGGGAGTGCAGTGCCGAGTTCGCTCGCGATCGCATCGCGCACGACGCTGCGCGCCACGTTGTCGGCGATCACCAGCAGTACCGCGATCAACACAAGAACGACGCCGACGATGACGGCCGCGAGAAGCGGGCGGCGCCGCGTGGCGGTGGGAGCCGACGAGGACTCCGTTCCGATGGGACTCACTGGCACAGTGTCGCCCATCGAGGGGCTGTCGTCGGACGGCATCCGCTACATCCGGTCCGGAGCGCTCACTCCGAGCATCGCGAGGCCGTTGCGCAGAACCGTTCCGGTGGCGTCGCTCAGCCAGAGCCGGGTGCGGTGAACATCGCCGACGGGCTCCTCTCCAAGCGGGGTGACGCGGCAGTTGTCGTACCAACGGTGGTAGGCGCCGGCGAGCTCCTCGCAATACCGCGCGATGCGGTGCGGTTCGCGCAGCTCGGCCGCCTGGGCGACGATGCGGGGAAGTTCCGCGAGCAGGCCGAGCAGCGCGCTCTCGGTCTCGTGGGTGAGCAGGGAGGCGTCGAAGACGCTGCGGTCGACGCCCGAGTCGGCCGCATTGCGCGCGACCGAGAAGGTGCGGGCGTGGGCGTACTGCACGTAGAAGACGGGGTTGTCGTTGGTGCGCTTGCGGAGCAACTCGGGGTCGAGGGTGAGCGGCGAGTCGGCGGGATAGCGTCCGAGCGAGTAGCGCAGCGCATCCGTCCCCAGCCAGGCCTGCAGATCGTTGAGTTCGATGATGTTGCCAGCGCGCTTCGACAGACGCGCGCCATTGATGCTGACGAGCTGGCCGATGAGCACCTCGATGTCACGCTCGGGGTCGTCGCCAGCGGCACCCGCGAGGGCTTTGAGGCGGTGCACGTATCCGTGGTGGTCGGCGCCGAGCAGATAGATCTTGTGCTCATAGCCGCGGTCAGACTTGCTCAGGTAGTAGGCAGCATCGGCGGCGAAGTAGGTGAAGATGCCGTTGCCGCGGCGGATGACGCGGTCCTTGTCGTCGCCGAAGTCGGTGGTGCGTACCCAGACGGCGTCGTCGTCGTCGAAGACGTGGCCCTGTGCGCGCAGCCGGTCGATGGCGTCGTCGATGGGGCTGCGTCCGGTGGAGTGGTCGTCGGCGTGCAAGGTGCGCTCGCTGAACCAAACGTCGAAGTGCACATTGAAGCGTTCGAGCGACGCCCGGATCTCACCGAGCTGAAGCTGATAGCCGAGCTCCCGGGCGTCGGCGACCGCGTCGTCGTCAGGGAGGTCGAGCAGGTCGGGCTGCACGTCGAGCACCTTGGCGGCGAGCTCGGCGATGTAGGCGCCCGGGTATCCGTTTTCGGGCGTCGGAAGGCCCCGTGCTGCGGCGAGGATCGAGGCTCCGAAGTTGTCCATTTGCGCGCCGGCGTCGTTGATGTAGAACTCGGTGGCGACCTTCGCGCCGGATGCCGTGAGAACGCGGGCGATCGAGTCGCCCAGTGCGGCCCAACGCGTGTGGCCGATGTGCAGCGGGCCGGTCGGGTTCGCGGAGACGAACTCGAGGTTGATGGTCTGGCCGGCGAAGGTGTCGGTGTGGCCGTAGGTGTCGCCGAGTTCCACGATCCGTTTGGCGAGGGATCCGGCCGCGGCGGCATCCAGGGTGAAGTTGATGAAGCCGGGGCCAGCGACTTCGACCGCCTCGACACCGTCGATGAGGCGGAAACCCTCGGCGAAATCGGCCGCAAGGTCGCGAGGCGAGCTGCCGACGGCCTTGGCGAGCTTCATCGCGATGTTCGACGACCAGTCGCCGTGGTCTCGGTTCTTGGGGCGTTCAAGCGAGATGTCCGCGACCGTGATCACGGGAGCATCCGGCCCGGCACGTCGTGCCAGCAGATCGGTGGCGGACGTGAGAAGTAGAGCGGAAAGTTCAGCGGGGGTCACGATCGATGATTCTATCCCGGCCGATCCGCGCGCCTGCGATCAGTCCCGACGGACTTGTGGGTGAAGATGACATGAAGAGTTGAAGAAGAAAGGTCGTCGGTTTGTCGCTGAAGCGCGGTGTTGTGGTCTCCCGGTTCGCGTTGACGGTTGTCGGCGTGGGTGTGGGTGCGCTGGCGCTTGGCCTTGCTGGCTGCTCGGCCGATGATGCGCGAACTCCGTCGGCGGATGCGTTCGCGGGGTCGAGTGCGTCGCCGTCGCCGTCCGTGTCTCCTTCTGGATCTTCTCCCGTGTCCCCCGGGACCTCGGGGTCACCGTCACCCGCAGCGTCAGCGCCACCGTCAGCGTCACCGTCACCGTCAGCGTCACCGTCAGCGTCAGTGCCACCGTCGCCGCCGCCGTCGCCATCGGCCAGTGCGGGTCCTGTCGCTCCGGGAATTCCAATCACGGCGAGCTGCGTCGACCTGGTGCCACTCGACACAATGTACGAGTTCAATCCGAACTTCGGTCTCGTTGAGCAAGCGCCTGCGCCAGGCTCACTCGCCGCGACAGCGGTCGCACATGGCGGCGTGGCGTGCACGTGGGTCCAGGCGACGGATGGCTCGAGAATCGTCATCGGGGTCGCCCAGCCGTCGCGCACCACGCTCGCGGAGCTGCGCGCTTCGGGTGACGGGTTCAGGTCGTCGGGTGGGGTCGGCACCGTGCAGATCTTCACTGACAAGCACTGGATCGTCGCCACGTCGAAGTACTTCGGTACTCCGGACGACGCGCGCATGCTTACAGATTCGGTGAAGTCGGCGCTGGGCTGATCCAGCTCTCGCAGAGTTGCGGTCGCGGTCGGATAACTTGCCGAGGCGGAGACGTCACTCTCGCTGTTGATATCCAACTTCACCTGCCTCCGGCGCCCGGATCCTGCGTGTGCTTCCGCTTCTCACCCCGAGCATCGATCGCCGGGGTGTGTTGCTTCCGGTAGAGCGTTTCCTGGTCACCTGGCGTTCTTTCTGGTGATGGCGACGATGGTGGGTGTTCTGCTGGGGAGCAGGATCAGGGTTTGGGTGGGGTCCACGGTTGTGGGTGGTTGGAGCCAGTAGTTGTTGTTGGTGTTGGTGATTTCCCAGTGGTTGTCGTGGAGGAGGAGGTGGTGTCTGCGGCAGAGGAGGATTCCGTTGTCGATGTTGGTGGGTCCGTTGTCTCTGTCCCAGTGTTTGATGTGGTGGGCTTCGCACCAGGAGGGGGGTCGGTCGCAGGAGGGGAACATGCAGCCTCCGTCGCGGGTGGCGAGGGCGATGCGTTGGCGGGCGGTGAAGTGGCGCCTTGTGTGGCCGACGTTGAGGCATTGGCCGTCGTCGTCGAATAGGACGGGGATGTGTCCGGTGTCGCAGAGGTTGCGCTGGATGGTCTCGATTGAGATCGGGTCGAGGGTTCCCTCGATCCATCCCTGGTCGGCACTGATCCCGGGCAGCAGCGGCAGCGGTGGCTGCAGGGGCAGCACGGGCAGGGGCTGCTGCGAGAGAGGTTGACGGGGTTGAGAGCCGGTCGTCGCGCTGACGCGGGTGGCGGTGATCGCCCCTGCCCCCGCGCCGGTGCCAGTCTCGGTCGTCGCGCCGGTGCCGCTGCCGGTGGGCGCGGTGCTGGTGTGGAGGTCTTTTTTGGTGATGATGACTCGGACGGCGGGGCGGCGGGAGCCGAACATGGTGCCGGGGTCGGCGTCGGTGGCGATGCGGATCATGCCGATCAGGGCGTCGGCGAGGATCTGCTCGTCGGTGCGGGGGTCCTCGACCAGTTTCTGGGCTTTGGCTTTCTCTTCCGGATCGATGAATCGGGGTCCGCCGCGTCGCGGGGACAGGATCGTGGAGAACGCGGCGTCGAGCAGGGCGCCGTCTTCGGGGTGCAGGTGCCAGATGCCATGGTGCATGCCGTCAGCGGTGCGCCACTTCCGGACCGCCCGCAGGTCGTACTGCTCCTTCTCCCGCCGGCGGATGCCGTCGCTGTCGAGCTCGTCCCGCAACCGCCGCGCCAGACGCTGCACCTCGTCCGCACCCAGCACGCGGCCGGCGCCGGTGGGGCCGGGGTTCACTGCGGCGATGAGTTGTTCGGCGGCGGCGGTGAGCTGCTCGGCGGTGACCGCGTCGTCGATCCCGCCGAGGCCTCGTCGGATGGCCTCGGCGCCGTCGACCGAGAGGAGGCCGGCAGCGACCGCGCGGGCGATCGGCGCCTGCCACACCGCCATCCCCGGAGGAAGATGGCCATTGCCGGCGTAGCCCGGAGCGCGCGGCGTGGCCGGGTCGGCTCCGGCACGGTCGTGGCCAGCGGGGTCGGAACCGTGACCGGCAGGGTCGTCGGGATCAAGGCCGGGGGCGGCGGGGTAGTCAGTCGCAGGGTCGCCGGTACCGATAGCACCCGACCGGTCCAAGTCGGGGTTCGCCTCGGCGAATGCCGCGGCGAGGGCTTCGGCGGCTTCGGTCTCGGCGAGCAGGGTGCCGATCTGGACCAGTTTCGCGGCCTCGGCCCTGGTGCTGCCGGAGATCGACTGGATCAACGCCTCCGCGCTGACGAACCCGGCACTGATCGCCATCCCGGCATGGCCGAGGGCCCGGTCGGAGTGCTTCGCGATCGCCGCCGCGATCCACGCCGCGTAGGTGTCCACCGCACGACGCAGCGCGGTGACCGAGCGTTGCGCGGCGAACAGGGACGCATCATCCAGGGCCGTGAACTCCCCCGCGCACGCCCCGAGGCCGGCGACGGTGTCAGCTGTGTCGCGGAGGGTGTTCGGGAGGTGTTCCATGCCACAATTCTCCCACTTCGAACACACTTTCGAAAGAGGAAATGCCTGATGGGGATAAGAATTTCTCCACAAGGCCTGCGCAGGAGAAGAGGCTGCGCAGGAGAAGACCCCGTGCAGGAGAAGAGACCCCGTGCAGGAGAACACGCTGCTGGAAAGAAGACCCCGTACAGAAGCAGTCAGTGCGGGCGCGAACCTACGCCAACACCACCAGCTCCCGAACATCATCCCGCGGTAGCTCATCCACGACCGCGAAAACGGAGAGCTCGCGCAGAATCAAATCCGCCCAGTGGTTCGTGAGAAACGCGGTATCCGCGGCGTCGCGACCAGTCGAAATACGCACGAGGCTCTGCCGCGGGGCCAAGGCCGTCGCATCCACCACCTGCCACACGCCATCCACCCACGCCTCTGCCACCGCGTGGAAGTCCATCGGGTCGAGCCCCGGCGCATACACGGCGACCATGCGCGCGGGAATGTCGAGCGCGCGCAGCAACGCGATCACCAGGTGGGCGTAGTCGCGGCAGACGCCACGGCGTGCCAGGAGCGTCTGCTCCGCGCCATCCGTCGGCATGC
Organism: Marisediminicola antarctica; assembly: GCF_009930795.1. Classification (GTDB taxonomy): domain Bacteria; phylum Actinomycetota; class Actinomycetes; order Actinomycetales; family Microbacteriaceae; genus Marisediminicola; species Marisediminicola antarctica. The sequence goes on along the minus strand of NZ_CP017146.1, from coordinate 1,741,199 downwards.
TCGATCCGGGAACATATCGCAGCTTGCTGCCGACCCACGAGCCGACAGCAGCGAGCAGCTCGTGGCCGGTGAGTCCGGCGAACTCGGAGCGCGCCGTAGGCGTGAGGGTGTCCGATTCGCAATACCGGCTCGGCCGCAGGTACACGATCGGGTCGAGCTCGCTCACCTCGAGAGGGGGCGCAGTGCCAGCAACCTCGGCGCGATAGTCAATCGTCATGCGTCCCTTGTCGCCGAGAAACTGGTGCAGGCGGGTACCGTGGCGATCCGAGATCTCCTGTGGCGTGATGGGGCGGCCGTCGAGAGTGATCTCAAGCGTCTCGGCATTCAGTAGGTTGCTCTGGGCTGCAGCAATGCTCAGCACCATGTTGGTATGGCCCGAGATGTCGAGTTCGAGGTGGGCGGAGACGTTACGACGCATGCGACAATCCTGTCACCCTGGCTCGGCGGGTCATGGCCAGAGGAGCTGGTGCGTCCAGCCGCCGGGCGAGCGGGTGTAGCGCAGCCGGATCTGGTCGTGCCCGGATGCCTGCCAGAACTCGACCGAGATCGGCTCGAGCACGTAGGCGGTCCAGTCGGCGGGGACGAAGAGCGGGTCGACCTCGATCAGCTCGCTCGCGGATGCAACGAGCCCCGCGACCTCCTCCGCGCCTGGCAGAGTGGTGCTCTGCTCCCCCGCGATGGCCTGCGCCCTGGCCAGCGGATGCCGCGCGAGAAAGTCCTGCTCGCTCACAGTACGGGGCCCCGGCTTCACCGCGCCGGACACGCGCACCTGCCGCCCTTGCTCTCGCCAATAGAGAGTGAGCGCGGCGCGCGGGTTCTGCGCCAGCTCCTCCCCCTTCGGCGCCGACGCGAGGCTCGCGAACCAGAAACCTGCGTCGGTGACGTCCTTCAATAGAAGGGTGCGGGCTGACGGGTCCCCGCCTCGCGTCGCGGTCGACAGCGTCATGGCGTTGAGCTGCGACACTTCAGCATCCACCGCCGAGGCGGTCCACACGAGAAAGAGGGCGATGGGGTCGTCGGGCGCGGCAGCCGTGTCAAAGCTGGGCAGTTCGGTCTTCGGCGGGCGGATGCTGCGGAGCAGGTCGCGGTAGGAGATGTCGCTCATGGTCCCAGCCTAGGCAGACTCGCCTGTGCGGGTCGGGAGCACGTGCCGCGCCCTGATAACCTTGAGCACACCCTGGCCCCCATAGCTCAGGGGATAGAGCACTGCCCTCCGGAGGCAGGGGCGGCAGTTCGAATCTGCCTGGGGGCACTTGTCCCGTGACAGGCCAGTTCGGACTTTTGCCACGTAGTTCGGACACAGGTTCAGTGCGCGATCGCGAGCACCTCAGGCATTGTCGCTCCCACCGACAGCGTCCCGCGCTTCGCCGCATGTCTAGTAGACGAAGAGCCCAAGCGAATAGAGTGAGGCATCGTCGAACGAGGAAGGTAGTCGAACATGTCGGATTCATTGTTTTGGTGGCACTTCTCGGTGACTGTCCAAACCTTGACGCTGCTGTTGCTGGTTGCCCTGCTCATTTCCGCTCCCCTTACCATTCGCAAATTTCGGCATCGAAAGTCAGAAGCTGAGCCGGCTGTTCGTGACTGAGCCGGACCTCTAGAGGCAATCGAAGCGACGCTTTAGCCAAGCTGTTACTTCGTGGCGGCTCCTCGACTGCGCGCTTGTCCGAAGTATCGTGGCGAAACTCAGCCAGACGAGAGCGGCCACTCCAGCGGAATTCCGGACGTCCGGGGTTGGTCGTTTGTCCGAAATACCGTGTCACGCGACAACATTTGTCGCGTGACAAGCCAGTTCGGACTGTTGCCACTTAGTTCGGACAAACGTGGCAGCCGAACCTCTTTCGAGTCCCTGCCTGTCGCTTTCGCCGCACTACTCTTTGTCGCAGTTCAGGCACCTACGTGAGAATCCCTATCGGGCGGGGGATACGCAAACGACGCACAAGGCGGACGTTCGCATCCCTTGCACTGCGCGCGGATGACCATTTAGCGTCCCGCATACGGGCGGTCGTCGGAGTTCGGCGCGGTGATTCACCGGTCGTCCGCTTTAGTGAGAGGGTCTCCCGTATGGGGGCGGCTGAGGACGATGAACTGCGCGAACTACGAGCGCGTGCTTACCGCCCTGCAGCCGACGTTCACCCTAACTCTCGAGATCAACTGCGACGCCGACCCCAAGATCCTCGCCACCCCCGACGCGGCCTGGATCAACAAACCCGCCGCTCATGAAGAAGAGTCGAAACTAGCCGCCTAAACTCACGCTGGCCTCATCCACCTTGACAAATTCCGCTACCATCAAGCGCTACTCGCCACGGTAGGCAGAGCGGAGCTTATTAGTGACATGCCTTCTCGCGGCCATCGGAATCTTGCCTTCCATATCGGAAAGCATCGCGCTCAAAATATGTGAGGCACCAACCACACCCACGCGCTCAAAGAAACTGAGGCACTGTCGAAACCTCGGTAATTGCGTTCCACCCCCCGCTAGAGTTACGCGTACTACGGGAGAGGTAGAAATGAAGCTATCAACCATAGCAACCACAGTCGCCGTGAGTACCGCTCTGCTGTTGGCCGGCTGCACTGCCGACGGAGGAACAACAACCTCACCCCCGCCAACCGCCACAGCCACCCCACAGAGCAACGGTTGCCCGGCGAGTCTCGTCGCCAACATCATCGGCGGATCGGCGTACATCGTCGACTCGGAAATCGAATCTAATGATGCCACTCTCATGGAGCCGTGGCCGATCGCCGAAGTTCCCGACCCGAGCTGCTTCTTCACCGGCACGTCCGAAAACAAAGACGCCAGAGGTGATGTCACTTATGACTCGCGCACGCTCGTGTGGACCTCAACTGACGAAGCAACTTTGGCAAGCATCAGAACGACAGTCGGAAGCGACCTTACAGCTAAGGGGTTTCCAGAAACGCTGGGCAGTTCCGACGGCGACGTGGTCGAGACATACACAGACTTCACCTCCGCTGAGCCCGTTCGCACTCAGGTCAGCATCACCCAACTGGGGAGTTCGAGCAGTCTCAAGAACCTGGGTGCAGTCGATGGCCAGTTCGTTCTCACTATTTCGGTTATCGTGTCTGGCCCGACACCCTAGCTCCCACTGGTTCGCTGCGGTCTTTTTAGGTTTCAATCCCTCCGAAGGAACCACCCATAAAAAGGAGCAAAATGGTTCAAACGTGCGTATTTAAGAAGAAACTGGCGGCCGCTGCGGTTGCTATTGGGGTCGCGTTCGCCGTGGGAGCTACCCCGGTAGCAGCGAACGCCACCCCCTTCTGGACCCCCGTACGTTCCTACTGCAATGCGGGGACAATCGCCCAGCTGACGTTTTACACAAGCGGACCCGGAGTGATCGTCGGATACGGGAATTCATCGACCGCCGCCGGAAACACCATACGGCCCTGGCAACTGAATACGGGGTACAACGTCATCAACACCGGAGTGTCGACAATCTGGTGGCAAAAATGGGCCTCCGGATCCGCCGCAACGATAACGTCCTGGAGTCTCTCCTGCGTGAACTACCAGCGTTTCGCTGAATAACCTGTTCGACCATCACGGTAAATCATCGGTCAGGTGCAACTGACCGATAATCATTGTGGGGGGCCCCCACATGTCGGTCTCCTACAATCGAACATCTACTCTCTGAGACTAGCACCCCCCACTAGGGGTCTCCCAGTTCTGGCTCCTGCGACGAGGAAGTGACAGACCATAGAATCATCTTCGCGCGGCCGGGCGCTTTTAGAGAGGGCCTCGGGTGGGAACGAACTAACGGTACGCCGCGCAGATCGACGCGCGGATGTCGGCCGGTATCGTTGCCCGCATCATGGCCTCTGGTCAACTCAGTCGCCGTCCGACCAAGAGCTCGAGCTCGGGCTCGGGCTCAAGATTCACTCCCTTCCTGGCGATCTCTGCTCAAGACAGAAGGCCGTCACCGACCCCCACGGAGCATCATCAGGCCACAGGGTGATCGCGAGACGGACACTAGGATCAACAGGTACAAGGCGACTCATCCTCGAAACATCGAGGAAAAAGTGTCACCACCGAGACAGTCGAACCGTCACCGATCTGCTAAGGCAGAACTGTTACCGTCCTGAGACCTACAATTGTACTCGGCCATCACTTGGGTGACACTCGGTTGATCGGCGGGCTGCCGATGCCGGTGTGGATGCGTTCGGTGTTCTAGTAGTTCAGCCAGGCCCTACGTCAAACGGCGAACTTGCTCTGAGCTACTGGCCTCAACTCACCCTGACACGTAGGGTCAGGCCAACCGCAACTCAGCTCACTGAAGTTGAAGTGGGGCCCATATTCAGACCTCGACGTTCTTCGAAAACTCAATTCGTTGAAGTGCCTTTCGCTTGGTGCCGCGACACGTGTCGCATCGATTGAGCCGCTCACATCACTTCCGGGGCTGCAGAGCCTCGAGCTCTACCAGACCTATCTGCTCGACGGTTTGTCTTCACTGGGCCAGCTCACCTCGCTCACGCGACTCGTATGTGGCGGCTCGATCGACTCCGATAGGAACGTGAAGATCAGATCGCTGGACTGGGTTCGCGACCTGTCCGGACTAGCCGAGCTTCGCCTACCCGGCACGCGGCTGATCGACTCCGACTTGTCCGTCCTTCTCGAACTCCCCGAACTTCTCATCCTCGTGCTCCCGCTTCGCCGGTCCTATCGAAAGCAGGTGTTCCAATTCGCGAGTAGCAGCGCCGCCTTCGCCGGCGTCGCCAAAGACTACGAGGAGTGCGACGACTACCTCGCAGAGATAAAAGTGTCGCGATAACCGTCCGGCTTGCGGGCGTCAGAACCATCAACCCTGGCACAAAGATGTATTAGTACCGTGATACATGTAATGTACTTCGTAAGTAGTACATCTTGACCGATGAAAGGGTGCAATGTCTTTCTTGCTCGTCTGGCTAGTGTTCCGCTCGATGATCCTCGGTGTGCTGGCCGGGGCGGCGTGGTGGCTGATTCGGGGCCGCACAAACCGACTGCAGTGGGGGCCGGTCGCGTCTCTCACTGCGGTTGGGGTGGGCGTCGCTTTGCTCGCGGATGTCCTGGTGCGTTTGATGGTGGGTGGAACGTCGGCGCTCCGGCTCCCGCGGCCCGACGAGCTCGCTCGGTGGCTGGTGGATGCGCGCTTCGTGTTGCCTCTTCTGTTAGGGATCGGTGCCGTGATCATCCTCGCGTTTCCGCTGCCTACTCACGCCCCACGAGGGAGCGCTAGCTTGGCTCGCCGGACGCCGTTTAGCTTCGGCCAGGGATGGTGGTTCATCGGCGCCACAATTATCGTCGGTGCAATCCTCCTCGTCACCGTCGCTGCGGGCATGGCTTCCCAGGAAGACGAGCAAGGATTCTGGCGCATCCTCGTGGTCGACACCGGCGTCGGCGGGGGCTCCACCACCATCTACGGGTGGTACTACTCTCGGCCGGCCTTGGCGCTGGTGGCTGTTCTCGCGGCACTGACCCTTGGCGCGCTGTGGCTGATCGCTCGGCCCGCGGTCGCAGTCGACCAGGTCAACGATGTTCAGCTGCGCGGCCTGCGCACTCGAAATATTCTTGCGGTCGCATCCGGTGCCCTCCTGATGCATCTCGGCGGAATCTTTGCTTCCCTGGCCGGAACCGCGTTTTTCAACGGCGGTGTGGCGACGGGAAACGGTGGATGGGTGGTGTTCGGCACCCCCATCGCGGCTCTTGAGCCGGCGCTCTCCCTCGCGGGTGACGCCGTCACGGCTCTCGGATACGCGTTCTGGGTCGGTGTTCTGCTCACCGCAATACCCGCGCGCCGCACAGTCCGCGCCCTGATTCGCGCATGATGATTACCCTGGCGGGATCGGCACCCGCCGCGGAACAAATCCGCGATCAGATCCGCGGACTCATCGCCGCGGGCAGCCTCGCGGCCGACGAACGACTCCCGTCCGTCCGGCAACTTGCAAAGGACCTCGGCGTCGCCCCAGGTACCGTAGCGAAGGCATACAAAACCCTCGAATCCGAGCACTACCTCCACACCCGTACCGGAGGCGGAACCCGCGTCAGCGCAACCGCGTCGGCCACTCCGCGCACCGTGGTGGATGCTGCCCGCAATCTGGCCGACGCCAGCATCCGCGCCCAGATCGATCTTGAGGAAGCAACCCGACTGTTCCGCGCAATCTGGCCGCCCCGCCCAAGCGGGTAATGATCACTGCCACCGATTCGAACTCGCGTCCCGTCAAGGTTCCACTTGCGGGCGTCCGCGTCCGGAGTTCAGGTGTTGGGTCTTACTTGGGCGATGGCATCTCGACGATGAGTTCGGTGTCTCCTGCCTCCGGTGATGTTCCGATAAATGTCACTGAGCCGCCGTTGGGTCTCGGCCACGACCATTCAATTGACCATTCGGTCCCTGATCCCCCAACCGAGAGTTGGCGATCAAAGTTCACTCCCGGACTATTTTTGGTCAGCGTGACCTCGATGCGGGTCATCATTTCACCAGGCCCTCGCGGCGGTTCCCCTGCGGCTTCCCAACCTTGTGTCTGTTGCACGTGGCGCCAGCGCTGGCCGGCACTCCAGAACTCAGTGGTCAGCTGCTCAGTCGAGCTGTTCGGCACGGCGCGCGCGTGCAGCCACACTCGCTCCCCCGTTAAGTCGACCCGTTCGGCAACAACTGTTACTCCCTCGACCTTGCCGAGCACGTGGATTCGGTTGAGCAGTACGGAAAGTCGAGTCTCTGTGTCGGGGATCAGGGGATGGTCGGAAACAGACATGACCGAGACTCTAGCGCCCCGCTTTACAAAGCGGCCTTTCCTGGTTGAAGGTCATCGATCAAGGGAATGGACAAAATGGCATCCGATCAATGCCGGAATGTGTGCCAGCAGAGGTTCCCCTGCGGGCACCCCTCGAAGTCCGAATGCGCCCCTAAATCCGTCTCCGAGAGCACCTTCGAATACGGCCCGCTGGCCGTCCCTTGGGTTCTTGCGGTGATTGCAACACTTAGTGGATGGGTGTTGTGATGGCGAAGTACTCGATTTTTGTGCGGCCTGATTTGACGCAGGTGTTTTGGGCTCGGATGCGGGCTGGTGGTTTCATCTCCGAAGCGGTCGAGCTGATCGATACGAGTCGGCGGACCGGGAGGCGAATCCTGGTCGATGCTGGTGGTGTCAGGCCCCGCCGCGGCCGGGCTTTAAAGGGTCGATGTTTGACCTTCGGTCAGCGCGAGGAGATCGCAATCCGCCGCGCCCAGGGCCAGTCGTTGCGGCAGATCGGTGCGGCGATTGGCCGGTCGCCGTCGACGGTCTCCCGAGAGTTGCGCCGCAACGCTGTGGTCGGTGTTGGGTATCGGGCGACCAGTGCGCATGCCTTGGCTTTTGAGAGGGCCTCGAGGCCGAAGCCGGCGAAGCTTCACGTGAACGCGCAGCTGCGTGGGATCGTGGAGAGGGACTTGAAGAAGAGGTACTCGCCCGAGCAGATCTCGGGACGGTTGAAGCGCGAGTTCCCAGATCGGGAGGAGATGCGGGTGTCACCCGAGACGATCTACCAATCTCTCTACGTTGAGTCTCGTGGCGCGCTGAAACGGGAGCTGACGGCGTCGTTACGCACCGGCCGGACCTTGCGGCGTCCGTCCCGCAAGGTCGGCCAACGCAAGAACCGGATCCCGGGAATGATCAACATTGCCGAACGTCCGCCAGAAGCCGAGGACCGCGCCGTGCCCGGACATTGGGAGGGTGATTTGATCATCGGGAAAGGGAACCTGTCAGCGATCGGGACTCTGGTGGAACGCACCACCGGGACCACGATGCTCCTCCATCTACCCGACGGGTATAAGCCCGATCAGGTCGCCCCAGTCCTGGCGGCGAAGATCCAAACTCTGCCCGCCATGCTGCGGCAGTCGCTGACCTGGGATCAGGGACCCGAGATGCGGGACTGGAAAACGGTCGCCATCGACGCGGACATTGAGATCTACTTCTGCGACCCACACGCCCCCTGGCAGCGCGGCAGCAACGAGAACACCAACGGCCTGTTACGTCAATACTTTCCCAAGGGCACCGACCTCACCGTTCACAGCGCCGAAGACCTCGACCGGGTCGCCGCGGAACTCAACGACCGACCACGCAAACGCCTACAATTCCAGAAACCGATCGAAGCGATCGGCGAACTCCTGTTGCAATAACCGCTTGAATCCGCCGTCCGGCTTACGGGCAGGCCTGACTTCAGAGGCAGCCCAGGGGCGAGCACACGAAGTTCGCGGCACAGTCAACTCCCAAACGGACGGCCCGCGCTGCTGCGCGGGCCGTCCGTTTGTGTTTCAGCGCTTCTCAGATGCTTCGACCGGAATCGGGATCGACAAAGTCGGCGGGAGGTCGATTGCATTTGGGGGGATGGGTGCTGGAAGGTTCAGCATTGGAATGCTCCGCTGCCCAGATCTGTGCATCCTTCCCCGTCGAGGTGCCCGTTCTGGGTGCCGCCGTCCGGCGCAGAGTCGACGACAGAGGTTTTGATGGCGGTGAAGCTTCGCACTGTGTTGGCCGGGTAGCCCCAATCGCCGCTGTAGTCGATGCGGCGTTCTCCAATGAGTGTCCCAGTGTCGGGGTCGATGATGATGTCTTGCCGGGAATCGTCCTTACTTTCGTAGCGGCCGATCGCGATGCCGGTCTGGCCGTCGAGGTTCGCGGTTTGTTCGGTGATCTCAACGCCAGGGATGCCTGCGACAGCTAGGTAGAGATTTGCGCGCACGTCAGCGGGTGTTACACCAGTTCGCAGCGCCTCCGTGATCCATAGCAGCGCCATCCAGTCGGCGGAAATTCCCTGGCCTTCTGTGGTCTTGTAGATGTAGTCGAGTAGTTGTTGCGGATCCTTTGGCAAGGCCTCGAAGTCGGGGATGACAGAGTTTCCGTAGAACTCGGCATTTGGCGCGCGAAGTGTTTCCCCCGTTTGCCCTGCTGCGGCGTACTCGCGCTGTGCGAGCGCTTCACCCTCCGCGTTGAAGGACTGGTAGGGAACACGGGCTCCGCGTTCCCAGATCCATTCATCGGACTGGTCGGCGGGTACGTAGAGCTTGTCCTTATTAAGAGTGAGATACGAAACATATTCGCCGTCGTCGACCTGGGTGGTGTTGCCGTACACCGAGTTGGACTCCACTAGAAGATACTGACCTGGAAGCAGTGCCGGATCGGACGTGTCGATGGACGCGAGTGCCGCTTGGTTGAGAGCGTTCTCGGCGGCAGGGTCTGCACCACCCCGCCAGTCGCCCACGCCGAGCAAGTTCGTGGCCACGAGCGCCACGGTCAGAGCACCAGCGCCCAGCACCCCCAGCCCAGCCCATCGTGCACGACGGTGACGCTTCGCCGGAACGGACCGGGCGCCGGGTATGGCGTCGGCGTGGATCCGCTCGAACAGCGCAGCGCGCGCTTGATCGACCGCCTCCCGTTCGGGTTCGGGTGCGTCACTACGAATCTGACGCAGGAGCGAGACCTCGTTCATGTTCAACCTCCTCGTCACGGGCGGCGCCCGGATCGATCGCGATGCGCAGCTTGTGGCGTGCGCGGTTCAGTCGTGAGCGGACAGTGCCCACCGGTATGTTCAGGGCGACAGCGACACCCTCATAGTTGAGGTCGCCCCATGCGTAGAGCAGAAGTGCGTCCCGGTCGCCCGCCGGGAGTCGACGAAGTGCTGCGCCTATCCGCTTCGCGGTCGCGGTCGCATCAAGGCGAGCGTTCGCCTCGTCGATCGCATCAAGGCGCACTTCGCCAAGATCAGCCGCGACGAGACCTTTCCACGCCTTAGCTTCGAGTCGGGCATGCTTCTTGATGAGATTCGTCGCGATACCCAGAAGCCACGGTCGCGCATCTTCAGACCCGTCAAAAGACGCACGTCGTTCGAATGCCACGAGGAAGGTCTCAGACATCACGTCGTCCGCCACCTGAGCGTCCACCCGTCGGGCGACGTAGCGGTGGACGAGCGCTGAATACTTGTCAAACACGGCCGCGAATGCGCCCGGGTCATCCCTGGCCCGGAAGATGTTCTCTCTGTCACTACTCACAGTAGGTATTGCTCAATCCAACCAATTAAGTTCACGAAGCAGCCAAAGACGCCACGAATGCGCAACGCCACCCAAGCCTTCCGTGTCTGGCAGTACCCTGGTTTCCACTGCCGGATCCGCTTACGTGCGTCCTGCAGGGAGGTTAGTCGATCGCTCTAGGGCGCTTTTCCGGGCTGTGGGCAACTTTCTTGGATTGTCAAAGGACTCAGGTAGACCACCTTGGCCTTGACAGGTAGTGCATCCAAGAAGACTTGAGCTGGGAAGGGGGATGAAACGAGCAGGAAGAGCTCTAGCTACTTACCTCGCGAAGGTGGAAGCGGGTAGAGTCGCTCTCATGATTGTCAGCTACCTGGGAACCATCGGATACCTCCTCACGCCCCTCCTTATCGTGGGAGCGATGGTTGGAGCCTGGTTGCTGGTCCGTGGACGAGCCTCAGCAGATTGAGCCGATTGTCACGACTGCTCTCGCGGCGTCGCACCCAACTCCGAACAGCCGAAAGAGGGCTGCCCTCAGAGGACAGGGTCAGCACGGGACTCGACCGTCGTGGTCGAAGGCTCTCCTAAAGACGAGCCGATTAGCTCGCATAATAAACGTGATCATCGCACCGGAAACGGCGGATGGTGCCCGCCAAGGGATCCGCCACCGGACGTAGGGCGTTCGGTGACCGTTGCGCATGCGGGCGGTGGCGCGAGGTGGTGAAAGGATAAGAATATGGATCCCATCTGGCTGCTGGTCGCCCTCATCCTCATCGTCTTGTTCGCGAGCATCAGCATCGTCGGTGCGCTTCATCGAACTCGGGACGCGAGCGAAAAGATGCTTGCAATACTCGAGGCGCAGACTGCTAGCCGAACTTCCGAGGACTCATCTCGCTGAAGGTTCCCCTTCCGGGCACCCCCCTCGGTCGGAATCGGGCACCGATCCCGCTGTCCTGCGCACCTGAAAAGCCGCCCGGTGATCGTCCGTTTTACGGGCGCTGCCCGGACACGACAGCCATTGACGAATCCCCTCCGCCGGGCGCAGCGGGCCAGCAGATGACGGCTGCCGAATCTTGTAGTGCCTTCGGCTCGCTTAGACGGCTCGATCTTTCACCTGTTGCCTCATGTCAATACCTCCGGGAAGGTTGATTCATTGCCTCAGTTGAAAACCTCCGTGGATCTCAGCCGCTGAATGTCTGATTAACGGGCGGTTTCACGGCCGCGGGTTTCTTCGCCAGCGCGAGGGTTTCGAGCTGTCCGGTGAGCGCGAGGATCTTCCGGGACTGGGCTGCGGGGTGGACTCGTTTGAACTCCGCGTTCATCTTGATGATCGGCATCTTCCGCATGTCTTCGCGGGCGATGGCGCGCTGGTGCGGAGTAGTCGCGACGTCGTACCGTTTGGGCACTTTCGCGCCGTTGCGTTGCTTGAACACGAGCTTCTGCTGCGGCAGGAGGTAGTTCGTGAACACCCGGTCGAGTTCCCAGATCTCGTTCAGCAGGGTCAGCTCTGCCGGGGTGTCGTAGCGGTGGTAGCCGAGCTCGCGCACGTGGGTCCAGTTCTTCTGCTCGACGTGGGCGCCGTCGTTGCTGTGACTCGCCCGGGACCTGGTGAAGGTGATCTTGTTCGCCACGCAGTAGTCGAACAAGTGGTGGTTGATGAACTCGGACCCGTTGTCCGAATCGATGCCGATGATCGGGAAGGGGAACACCCGGCGCACGTGCATGAGCGCCTCAAACACCCATTTCTCGGCCTTGTTCTTGACCGACCGGTTCACCGTCCACCCGGTCGCGATGTCAGTGACCGTCAGGGTGAAACAGAACTCGCCCGACGCGTTCCCGCCCTCGTGGCCGACCAGATCGATCTCCACGAACCCCGGGACCGCGTCGTCCCAGTCGGCCCAGGTTCGGATCGGGATCTGCGACTTCAGCAGCGTCCCGGGCTTGGTATGTGACCGACCGCGAGAGAGCAGCTTCGCCCGCTCCGGCGCGAGCCGCCGATCGATCGTCGCCGCGCTCATCCGCACCAGCAGGGCCGCCTCGGCATCGGTGAGGTCGAGCTCGTTATCGCGGCGCAGCAACGGCACCAGCACCGGCAGCATCGGCGCGAGGCGCTTCCCAGCCGGCGCCCGCAGCACCGCCCAGCACCTCACCAGAGCCCCCGTCACCGCCGGACCGTAGGTCGGCGCCCGCCCCGCCCTGGGCTTGACTGCCTTGAGCGTCAACGCCGACCGCAACGCGGCCCGGGCGTAGTCGCGATGCCACCCGGTCAGCTCCACCAGCTCGGTCAGTATCCGGGACTTGCCGGCCCGGTCGGCGCTCCGGTACGCGAGCGCTTTCTTCTTCGTCACAGCCTGCCGCTGCGTCATCGTCAGCTCCATAGAAACGGGCGTAACCCACATCCACCACCCACGACTCGAACCACGCCGAAGCGGAGGTTCTCACATGAGGCAACGAATACGGCTACGCGGAGGTTTCTTATGAGTCAACGCGTTTCATTGACACATGGGGGAAGCAAGCGCACAATGAGCCCGTACCCGGCGTCCAGCACGTTCTGTTCAATGATGAAGGGCAACGAAATTATGCAGTCACATCTGAGTACTCAGCAGAATTCGCGGAAGTTGCTCCCCATGGCTGTGGCGGCGGCGGCAAGTGGTGTTCTGCTCGCCACTCTTGCGGTTGCGCCGGCGTACGCCGCCTCCACCTCTCTCGGCTCCACCAGCTGTGGCGCTAAAACGGTTGTCACCAGGTCGCAAACGACTCTTGACGCCGTCCATAAGAGCGTGCGAAACGGCGTGATTAAGACAACAACGTTCAACGGTCTGCTGATCTTTCCCGAAACTCGCAGGGCTTACACCAACTGGCCCAGTGTTAGCAGTTCGAGCCTTGCAACAAGCGGCTCGATCTATTACCTCAACTACGAGTGCGCGTGACAAAAACTTGGAGACAGTCGTTGCCGAAGTCGGTTGTCGTCCTGACGCTCAGCGTCTGCGTGGCGCTAATCAGTGGTTGCTCCACGGGTGCCATTGAGCGTTCCTCGGAATACTTGCAAGAGGGCACCCCGGAAGAACAGCAACTGCTGGTGTGCATGCAGGAGAAAGGTTGGGATGTCTCAATCGGGCGCGGAGGCGGGGTCGCTGCCGAATTTCCCTCTGAGCAGGAAGATCAATACGACGCCGCTCAGGCGGGATGCGGCTTCGACGTCGCCGACGGAGAGGATGTCGTGCTGACCGACGAGTTGCTGAATGACGGCTACGCGCTGCAGGTGGACACCCTCGACTGCTTGCGCGGAGAAGGTTACGACGGTCTTAGTGACCCTCCCACCCTGCAGGCATACATCGATGAACGGGGAAGCTGGACCGCCTACGGGGAGCTCCCGGCAATGCCGGAAGATGAGTGGATCCAGATCCAGGAAACCTGCCCACAGCCGAATGTCTCACTAGACGATTACTGAGAAGGGGGGCGGGGTGCCGGTGAGGGCCTCCAGCTCGAGACTCACGGATCACGAAGCTCGCGTACCGGGTCACGATGTGCTGCTGCTAGTGGATCGGCTATGTCAGCCAAAGTGGCCCCCCGATGACGGCTAGATGAGGTTCCACATAGGTCAGGTCGACGTGAAGCGCTACGGACGTCAGTCACTTCTTCAGAATTTGACCGGGGATGCGTAATCTCGAGCCTAGTGGCGAGGGTGCATCTGACCCGGAATTCTTTCTCCGCGGCGGTGACGTTCCGGTATGCCCGAAGCTCCGCGGTGCACTCCGGCTAGCGTTGGACCCTCAAGGTACGCGGAGTTCTTTGAGTGGGTCGCGTTGGGCGGCGGCGATCGCGGGAAGGACTGCTGCGGTGACGCCGACCGCGGCGGCGAGGATGCTCACCGCCGCGAAGTAGTAGGGACCCGGTAGGGGATCGCCGGTGGTGATGAGGGTGATCGTTGCCGTGGCGCTGCCGATCGCCGCCCCGGTGAGGGCGAGGATCCCGGTTTGGGTGAGGAGCAGTCCGATGATGAGGCTGCGCGAGGCGCCGAGGGCACGTCGTCGGCCAAAGTCTCTCCGGCGAAGCATGACGAGTCCGTAGAGGATCGCGGCGACGAGGACGGCCGTGAGACTGAAGATCAGGATGACAAGGTTCCTCCCGAAGGACCCGAGCTGTCCTTGGACGAGGGCGCGGAGTTCCGCGAGGTTCTCACTGGTGCTGAAGGTAATGAGCGTGGGGTCGTCGACGGCGAGGACTGAGAGGACCGCATCGGAGACGGGAGCAACCAGATCCGGTCGTGCGGCGACGACGACGAGAACGGACACCTGTCCGACCCGGTCGGTCTGCGGGGCGATGGCGAGGGGTTCGAGGAAGGTCAGGTAGTCGGGAGTGGTGAGAGTGCCGACGACTGCGAAGTTGCGGCCCTCCCCGGTGGTCGCACCGCCGACCTGGTCGGGCATGCCGAGGGAGTCGAGGGCACTCGAGGATGCCCACACGCTGCTTCCCGGGACAGAAGATGTGTTCGGGAGGCCGAGTCTCTGGAAGTCGTCACCCCACGCGAGGCGGACGGGAACACGGGTCGCTCCGGGGAACGCCGCGTTGGTGACATCCAATGCCGGACCGAAGGCTCCTGCCCATTGGATGCCCTGGATTTGTTTGATCCGGTCGAGGACGGTCGGGTCGAGGCCTGCGGTTGGTTCGGCTCGGATGATGATGGACCTGGTACCTTCCGCGTCGATGGAGCCGAGGATGGCTTGCTCCGCACCGACGGTCCGTCCGCTTGTGAGGAGCACGGCGGTGCACATTCCCGCGATCACCACAATGGTGACGATCGACGCGACGGGTTGAGCCCACCCGGTTGCGACCGCTTCCCGGACGGCGGCGCTCCACCGACGGAGGGTCGTCAAAGGTCGATTCTCCGGTCACAGCGAGCGACGAGAGCCGGGTCGTGGGTGACGACGATGACGGTCGTCCCGGTCGCGGCTTGGGTGTGGAGGGCGGTGATGACGAGGTCGGAGGAGACTGCGTCAAGGTTCCCGGTGGGCTCGTCCGCGAGCAGGATGCGGGGATTGTTGAGAAGTGCCCTGCAGAGGGCGATGCGTTGCGCCTGCCCTCCGGACACTTGTCCGGGTTTCGCGGCCGCGCGGAGGTTCACCCCGAACTGGTCCATCAGCTCCACCGCCCGCCGCCGATCCGCAGTCTTCGACGCGCCCCGGTAGAGAGAGGTCTCTGTGACATTGTCGAGGACAGTGCGGGTGGCATCGAGAGCTGCGTCCTGGAACACGAAACCGAACCGGTGCGCCCGCAACAGAGACCGGGCACGGTCGCTCGCTTTCGACACATCCACCCCCTCGACAAGGATCTGCCCGCTGGTGGGGCGGAGCATCAGTCCGAGCAGGTACAAAAGGGTCGACTTCCCGCGACCGGACGGACCGGTCACCGCAACCACCTCAGCCGCCCGAAACGTCGCGGACCAGTCGGACAGCACCGGCATGGTCGGGTCGTACCCGAACGACATCCCGCGCGCCTCGACGACCACCTCTCCGCCCACGGGCGCGGCAACAAAGGAGGTGGGGGGCTCGACCGGCACCGGTCAGCCCTCGGTCGCGGGGATGCGGACGGACAGTCCCTCGTCGACACCCATGATCACGGAGATGCCGCGGGCGCTGGTCAAAACAGTCACCGGATGCTCGACACCGTCCGCGTCGATGACTGACACGGTCCCGTCCGCGTTGCTCAGCAAGGCAGCGGAAGGGACGGTGAGACCGGTCACCGTTTCCACAGTCACAATCCTCGAGCTCAACAGCGTCTGCCCCTCCACCGGGACCTGAGCACACCCGTCCCCGCACAGCACAGCACCGTCTTTGCCTTGAACGTTCACCACGATCCCGGTCGAATCGTCACCGGCCCGGTCGGTCGCGTACCCCTCCCACAGGCCCCCCTCAGGGCTCGTAATCTCCACCCGGGTACCGGTCGGCATCAGCACCGCCTGCGTCTCCGTCACCGGAACCGTGAACGCGGGAGCACCAGGCAAACCAGATACCACCGGTTCACCCCCGATCAGTACCGCCCCACGAGTCACAACCTCGGTGTCCAACGACACCCGAGTCGGCAGCGTCGGTACAAACACCACATCCCCCGGCTGTACCACCCCGTCCTGAGGAACACCCAGCGCCTTCTGCCACGCCTTCACCGCGGTCGTCGTCGCCGAAGTGAACGCCCCCGACGCCGACCCCCGGTACAAATTCAACGAGGACAGGGCTCGCTGCAATTGGGCGACATCCGCGCCGACCGTGTCCTGCGCCAGCGCACGGAACGCCGGCACGTCCCCTTGTGCGATCACCACCGGGCGAAGATTGACCGAATACAAAGTCGCGCCCACTATCACCTCCTGACCAGCTGTGACATTTACCCCCGTCACCGTCCCAACGGCCTGGTTCGATCCCACCAAAACCAGAGACCACTCCGCAGCCGTGTTCAGGCTGATACTCGACCCGACCTCACCCGGCACCACATCCACATAGGTGAACGGAGTCGCATCCAGTACATTACTGGGAGGCACCAAGACCGCAGCGCCCGCCCACCCGACACCAGCGCCGGCCAAGAGAAGCAGCAGGCTCCCCACGAGCACTCGACCCCAGGAGCGGCGAGGACGAACCGCTGAATTTACCAAATTGTTCTCTCAATCCTTCAACGCAGAAAGCGGGACGGGTCGACCAGGTCGAGAAGGGCCCTCGCCCTAATTTCACTCAAATCGGAAGCTACGGCCACCGCAGTCCGCGCCGCGTCGGAATCACCCGCGACCTGTGCACAAACTTGCAGAAGTTCTTCCGGACGCTCGAAAACCTTGATGTAGGCGCTCAGGATTTCTCTACGGCCCAGCAGACCTCTGACATCTACGTCCATACCGCGACCATACGCCCTCGCCCGAAGATGGGAGCCGATGGTTGGCCGATCATTGCGAGAAGCCCCATAGCCTTCGGCTTAGAAGAGCCCGGCCAGGGCGCGAGCCACATGATTGAATTTTCAATGCAGCACCGGCTATTTGGCAGCTACGCACCGCAAAGTACGGGTTTCAGGTGTGTGGTGTCAGTTATTGAGATAGGACGCCGCCACTTCGCGATCACAGAACGCCACCATCTAACCGCCAAATTCACAGATCTCGCGATGGCGGGAAATACCGTCCGGTGGACGTCCGTTTGTGTTTCAGCGCTTCTCAGATGCTTCGACCGGAATCGGGATCGACAAAGTCGGCGGGAGGTCGATTGCATTTGGGGGATGGGTGCTGGAAGGTTCAGCATTGGAATGCTCCGCTGCCCAGATCTGTGCATCCTTCCCCGTCGAGGTGCCCGTTCTGGGTGCCGCCGCCCGGCGCCGAGTCGACGACAGAGGTTTTGATGGCGGTGAAGCTTCGCACTGTGTTGGCCGGGTAGCCCCAATCGCCGCTGTAGTCGATGCGGCGTTCTCCAATGAGTGTCCCGGTGTCGGGGTCGATGATGATGTCTTGCCGGGAATCGTCCTCACTTTCGTAGCGGCCGATCGCGATGCCGGTCTGGCCGTCGAGGTTCGCGGTTTGTTCGGTGATCTCAACGCCAGGGATGCCTGCGACAGCTAGGTAGAGATTTGCGCGCACGTCAGCGGGAGTTACACCAGTTCGCAGCGCCTCCGTGATCCATAGCAGCGCCATCCAGTCGGCGGAAATTCCCTGGCCTTCTGTGGTCTTGTAGATGTAGTCGAGTAGTTGTTGCGGATCCTTTGGCAAGGCCTCGAAGTCGGGGATGACAGAGTTTCCGTAGAACTCGGCATTTGGCGCGCGAAGTGTTTCCCCCGTTTGCCCTGCTGCGGCGTACTCGCGCTGTGCGAGCGCTTCACCCTCCGCGTTGAAGGACTGGTAGGGAACACGGGCTCCGCGTTCCCAGATCCATTCATCGGACTGGTCGGCGGGTACGTAGAGCTTGTCCTTATTAAGAGTGAGATACGAAACATATTCGCCGTCGTCGACCTGGGTGGTGTTGCCATACACCGAGTTGGACTCCACTAGAAGATACTGACCTGGAAGCAGTGCCGGATCGGACGTGTCGATGGACGCGAGTGCCGCTTGGTTGAGAGCGTTCGCGGCGGCAGGGTCTGCACCACCCCGCCAGTCGCCCACGCCGAGCAAGTTCGTGGCAACGAGCGCCACGGTCAGAGCACCAGCGCCCAGCACCCCCAGCCCAGCCCATCGTGCACGACGGTGACGCTTCGCCGGAACGGACCGGGCGCCGGGTATGGCGTCGGCGTGGATCCGCTCGAACAGCGCAGCGCGCGCTTGATCGACCGCCTCCCGTTCGGGTTCGGGTGCGTCACTACTAATCTGACGCAGGAGCGAGACCTCGTTCATGTTCAACCTCCTCGTCACGGGCTGCGCCCGGATCGATCGCGATGCGCAGCTTGCGGCGTGCGCGGTTCAGTCGTGAGCGGACAGTGCCCACCGGTATATTCAGGGCGATGGCTATGGCAGCCTGATGTGGCCCCGGGGTGACGGCTACATGTGGCCCCACCGTTTCGGACTTGCCGGGGGTCTTTCGCGGGTTTGAGTGGGCCGCCCGTGAGCGTGGTCTCGTCTGGATGATTCTGACGAGAGGGCCCTCGATGAGGTCGATGGTGGATCTGTTCGCAACTATTCGGAGGGACGCCCGGATCGAGGAACTCTCGGTACGGGAGTTAGCCCGCCGGCATGGTGTCCACCGACGAACCGTGCGGGCAGCGCTGGAGTCGGCGGAGCCGCCGGCACGGAAGGTGCAGGTTCGGGTGTCGCCTCGCCTGGCCCCGTTCAAGGAGGCCATCGATCAGATGCTGCGGGTGGATCTCGATGCCCCGAAGAAGCAACGCCACACAGCCACCCGGATCCTCGCCCGGCTGGCGGAGGAGCACGAGGCGACGGAGTTGTCCTACTCCACAGTGCGGGACTACGCCCGGGCCCGCCGGGTCGAGATCGAAGTGGAGGCGGGCCGCCGGCGGGCCGATGCGTTCATCCCGCAGTGCCATGCGCCGGGGGCTGAGGCGGAGGTCGACTTCGGTGACGTGTGGGTGGTCCTTGCCGGGGTGAGGACGAAGTGCCACATGTTCGTCTTCCGGCTCTCCCACTCGGGGAAGGCGGTGCATCGGATCTACTCGACCCAGTCGCAGGAAGCGTTCCTGCAGGGCCACATCGACGCGTTCGACATCATCGGGGGTGTCCCGACGAGGCATATCCGGTACGACAACCTGACCTCCGCGGTGACGAAGGTCCTGTTCGGCAGGCGTCGGGATGAGAACGACCGGTGGGTGCTGTTCCGCTCCCACTACGGCTTCGACGCGTTCTACTGCGAACCCGGCATCGGAGGTGCCCACGAGAAGGGCGGGGTCGAGGGCGAGGTCGGCAGGTTCCGCCGGAACCGTCTCTCCCCAATGCCCGAAGTCGAGACACTCGCCCAGCTGAACGAGAAGCTGATCGCCTGGGATGAAGCCGACGATGCCCGCCGGATCGACACCCGACTCCGGTCGGTCGGGGAGGACTTCGCCGTCGAGAGACCGCTCCTGGCCGTTCTGCCGGCGGAACGGTTCGATCCTGGGTTGCCGCTGACGCCGCGGGTGGACAGGTCGAGTCTGATCACGGTGCGGATGGCGAGGTACTCCGTTCCCTCCCGCCTGATCGGCCGGCAAGTGCGGGTCTCCCTGGGGGCGGCCGAGGTCGTTGTGTTCGACGGTCGTCTCGAGGTGGCCCGGCACGCGAGGGTCGTGGCTCGGGGCGGGGAATCGGTGGACCTCGATCATTACCTCGACGTGTTGAAGAAGAAGCCGGGTGCTCTGCCCGGATCGACGGCACTGGCCGCAGCTCGAGCGGCGGGCACGTTCACGTCAGCGCATGAGGCGTTCTGGGCGGCGGCCCGGAAGACGGACGGGGATTCCGTCGCGACCCGGCAGTTGATCGATGTCCTCCTCCTGCACCGGTCGATGGCTGCCGCTGATGTCGAAGCCGGCATCCGTTCGGCGCTTCTCGTCGGAGCGGTCACCGCCGATGTCGTCGCAGTGGAAGCCCGCCGACATGAAGCTGCGGGTGGGGCCAGTTCTAGCCGTCATCGTGTTGCTCAAGCACACGATCACGAGCAACGCGACGGACAAACAGCCGGGCCCCGGGTCATCAGCCTCACCCAACGCAGGCTTCAGGACCCCGCCGCCGTCGTCGCCAGACTCCCTGCAGACACCAGACCGCTGCCGTCGGTTGCGGGTTACGACCAACTGCTCCGCCTGCCCGAACGAACCGAGACTCCCGCGGCCGTTCCGGCGGCGGTGAAGAAAGGAACAGCATCATGACCGTCACCACCAGCGTAACCACCACCCTCCGCCGAAGGTGGGGTCTAACTGAGGAAGCCGCTATCGCGGCGATCGATCAGGCCTGTCGGCGGCTCCGGTTGCCGACGATCCGCGCCGTCGTCGACGAGGCCACCGCGACCGCGCAGAAGGAACAGCTCAGCTATCACGGGTTCCTCGCCGAACTGCTCCTCGCCGAATGCGACGACCGGGACCGACGCTCCTCCGTCCGCCGGGTGAAAGCCGCCGGCTTTCCGAGGGACAAGTGGTTGGGGGACTTCGACTTCGACGCGAACCCGAACATCAACGCCGCGACCATCAACACCCTCGCCACCGGCGACTGGGTCCGGAAGGGGAAACCCCTCTGCCTCATCGGCGACTCCGGCACCGGGAAGTCCCACCTCCTCATCGGACTTGCTACCGCTGCGGCGGAGAAGGGCTTTCGGGTCAAGTACACCCTCGCCACCCGGCTGGTGAACGAGCTCGTGGAGGCCGCGGACGAGAAGAACCTCGCTAGGACCATCGCGCGCTACGGACGCGTGGATCTCCTGGCGATTGACGAGCTGGGGTACATGGAATTGGATCGCCACGGCGCGGAGCTCCTGTTCCAGGTCCTCACCGAGAGGGAGGAGAACAACTCCATCGCAATCGCCTCGAACGAGTCCTTCTCCGGCTGGACGAAAACGTTCACAGACCCAAGGCTCTGCGCTGCGATTGTGGACCGGCTCACCTTCAACGGCACCATCATCGAGACGGGCACCGACTCCTACCGCCTCGCCCACACCCGGCAACAGCAGAGCCGGTAAATTGGCTCCACTTCGCACCAGTCACGATCGTGAAAAGGCAGGCCAGCCGAGATGCGGCCGATTACATCTCCGCTATCGGAGGGGCGGTCGCCTTGGTGTGGGGCCTCGTCGGCGCCATCCGAAGCAATTGGGTCCACACCCTCCTCCTCCGCACCGGTGGCTCTTCTCGGTTGACCGTCTGGCAGACCCGCTTGATCGGCGTGATCCTCTCGGTCGTCGGTGCTGGGTTCTTGATTCTCTCTTCACTCGGAATACTGCCCACCACTTGGAAGTAGCGTTCCCGTGAAGCAATCACATGGGTCGTTCCTCAGTCACCTCGCGTCCAGTCGCCGCCTCTCACGTCTCCAGATACGGCGCATATCTGCGGATGCGATGCCATCGTCACGGGAGAAACCGCACTTGGCCACCGCCGAGTATGCCGATACGGGGGTGGATCATAATCTGCGACCCTGCGGCTTCTTCCAACCTGGCCCGCGATGACGTGACGGGCGTCAACGACCTCACGCAACCACTTGATCGGGTCATCCTTCCCCCCCATAACTCCAGCCACGCTCGTCCCACCGTGAGGCTGAGTTCGTTGTCCGGCTCTGCGAGGACAGACATGGATGCGGCACCGGCACGATGAGGTTCGACGGATGTCATCCATCCCGCCGCGCTTTCCTCAGAGGTGATCTCCGTCCCTTCCGTTCGCGCCCCGCGAGAGACGCGCGAATCGTCGACGGAATGATGAAGTAGGCCAGTAGTGGCAGGCGCCCGAGCACTCCGAGTTCCAACGAAGGAAACCTCACGTCCGATCAGCTCCACGTTGGACGAGTTCCGCTGCGGCGGAATCTCGATTCGCCGCGGAAGCAGCGCCCTCAAAGCCGGGAGGGCCGCCCTGGTGCGAAGCGGGCCTGCCGTGAGCTCAGGAGCCGAGTCGGGGAATGACGATCGCGATAATGATGAGTGTCGCCAGAAAGAAGGATGCGATCTGCACAGCGATGAGCGCTAAGCGGTTGGGTTCGAATCGCTGCTTTGACCGGTGGTAGATGATCGCACTGACAGGAAGGCCCACGACCGGCAGAAAGACTGCCAGGGCGACAGCGATTACCCCAAGGAATTCACTTTGTTCGCGGTCGGACATACGCAAACGGTTTTGCAAAATGCTGCTGGAGAATGACATGCGAGCCCTTCACTAGTCGATTTGGTTGACTCTACGCTCAGCCGCGACATCCGCATAGGAACCTTAGAGTTTTCCTTGTGAAAGAGAGCGTAGAGACCTAGCCTTCGACTCACCGCGACGCTTTCTGGCGTGCGGCTCCGGCAATGACGCAAGCAGAAGCACGTGAACATTCGGTCTACCAAGGCATTCGCTGTGACGGCGTTGGCCTGTCTCATAGCTGTAACGGCTGCTGGGCCCGCCTCTGCGACTGGTGGGTCCACCTCCGGCCTCAAGCACCACATCTTCGACAACCATCGGCATTAATGCACCTTGTGTGTGCCCCGGAAAGTCTGATACGTGCAAAATAAGAGGGTTGATCAGCTTAAATTCTGAGACCTCACTGATAGTCATCTGCTGAGCCATCATTTCTCGTCGTTCGGACTTCCGATACGTTTCTTGTGTGTGCTTCGGAATGGCGACGCAATTGACGGATGATTCCGCCGTGCTCTGCTATTCAGTCAGGCACCACCAAAGTACCCCACCTTCGATCGGTGCATTCCGGGTCAAGCGCCACCAAAGTACCCCAGTGCACCGTGTAGGTGGCCACGAGTGGGCACAACGATCTGGGACTGTCTCGCGGGGCGTACCGCTTGCGGGCTGGTGGTCTGCCGAAATCGGTCTTTATTGCCCTAGATGGTGCTATATTTGTATAGCATCCAGAGGAGGATTCCATGCCGCAAATCAATCTCCGCGTTGACGATGAAACGGAGCGTCGTTTGCAGTACCTGTCTGCGCGTACTGGCCGGTCGAAAACTTTTTATGCGACCGAGGCGTTGACGCAGTATCTGGACGAGAACGAAGACTACCTCCTGGCAAAAGATGCGCTGGAGGAATTCACTCAGTCCAACGACGATGCGATCGATCTTGCTGACGTGGTCTGGCCTGCGTGAGCTACGCGATCAGACTCACTCCGAAGGCAGCGAAGCAGGTTACAAAACTTGATCCGACAGCAGCGAAACGCATCCGTAGATTTCTTGAGCAAAAACTTGCTCGCCTCGACAATCCGCGCTTACTCGGCAAGAAGCTCGTGAACGAGGAGTTCTGGCGTTATCGGGTCAGTGACTACCGCATCCTCACAACTATCGACGACGATCAGATTCTCATCCTCATTGTTGAGGTCGCACACCGTCGCGAGGTTTATAACAAGCTTTGAACACAGAAGCACTTTACGCAGGCGCCAAGACAAACAGTTCTGTCGCGCTAGCCGTTCCACTACCGGACGATTGGACGCCGTCCGACCGATGACTGGAATCGGATTAGATAGCCGTCCGGATCGGTCACAAGAAACTGGCTTACGCCGGCTTCATCGTCGGCCAGTTGGTACCACCTGGTTTCTGGTTGCATAAAGAGTTCCACCCCGGCAAGTTCCAGTCTCTCCACAATTGCATCGGTGTCGGGAACGGAGATCTGAAAGTTGATACCGCGGCCGAGAGGTGCTTCAAGTTCAGAAGTCACCCAGTTCCGGCCGACACTGACCTGTTCGAGCATCACGTGTGCTTTACCGAGGACGATGTAGGCGAATCGCTCTTCTGGTCGCGAATAGCGGAGCTCGAATCCACAGGTTCCACACCAGAACTCGATGCTCCGATCGATATCAGTCACCAGCAGCTCGGGCACGAGTGCAGGTTCGAATTCCTCGGTCACTGCCTCATCGTGACACACGGGGCCCGCAGCACGTTCCCGCTGCGCAGATCGACACGGACTGATGTCTCGCGCCGCTGCTTCTGGACCTCAGCTTTCCGTGTCGGTTTCGAGAGCGGCCTGGATGTAACGGATTCCGTCTTCGGGGAGAATGCCGAGTTGTCGAGTTCGACAGGCGTAGGTTGCCGCGGCTGCCTGGGCAAGTCGCTCGTTCGCGTTGCCTTGCCGGGAGACAAAGGAGCCTTTTCGCCCCCGGGTCTCGATGATTCCATCGCTCTCGAGTACCCGGTAACTCCGGGCAACCGTATTCGGGGCGAGCCCTAGGTCGCCAGCGAGTCTGCGCACGGTGGGGAGCCGAGTACCTGCAGGCAGCTCTCCGGAGCGCACAAGCGCCGCGATCTGAATCCGGATCTGTTCATACGGCGGGGAGGCGGCGTGTGGGTCGATACTGAGCAGCATCGGTCAGCTCACAACGTCGGAATGTCGCCACAGGCGCATACTCGAGCGGCTGCTAGCCCGAAACTCAAGGAACAGTAGCGGCGCCATGCCGATCAGGATACCGACGTAGAGCCCTGGCGAGGCGGCGTTGAACATCCACGAGCATGCTGAAACGACGGTGGCTGCACTGAATCCGATGGATGCGATCCAGACGTCCCGCAGAGCGTGAGCGCGAAGAGCATCATCCCACTCAAGCTCGACCTCATCGGTGGCCGGTTGGGGGATCGCCAACAGCCGCCGAGTCATGATCGCGGCG
Organism: Marisediminicola antarctica; assembly: GCF_009930795.1. Classification (GTDB taxonomy): domain Bacteria; phylum Actinomycetota; class Actinomycetes; order Actinomycetales; family Microbacteriaceae; genus Marisediminicola; species Marisediminicola antarctica. The sequence goes on along the minus strand of NZ_CP017146.1, from coordinate 1,716,512 downwards.
CAGGCGACACCGGCGACTGCCAGGGCCGCCAAGACCGCCACACCAGCGAGTGGTATTCCGGCTGCACCAGCATCACCGGGGATGGCTCCCGTGAGCAGCCCGGCACTCAGGGCTGCCGCAGTCCCGGCCCCGATGGCTGCAGCCCAAACCCACGCCGGGTGAACATAGTCGCCCAGGGTGGGTGCGTCGAGTCGAGCGACCCGCGTCGCGTCGGGCCCTCCCGGGGCAGGGAACTGGCGCGCTGCTAACACTGCACCTCCGGCTGCCATCCCGGCCACAAGGATGCCCGTGGTGGCGAATCCTGCAATGCCAACGGGCACGAGTCCAGGGGCCACCAGGACCACCACCGCGAATCCCAGCACTGCAGCGAGCCCGCCCACGGCCTGTCCAATTATCTGGTTTCGAATCCTTCGATCAATGACATCAACGACCGCGGACGTGACCGGGAGATCGAAGCGGTCAGTGAATGCCAGGACGAGATGCTCGCGCCGCCGCCGGCGCGGCTTAAAGACGAGCTGCAGCAGGAAAGCCGCCCCTCCGATCGCGAGTATTCCCCAGACAAAAGCCATCGCACACCATCCCTTTTGTAACAAGCTTGTATCAAGCTTAGATGCGCGCAGTAACAAATGCCAGAACAAGCCAATGCGACCTCATGCCCGCTGAGGTCCCCATCAAGAGGCGTGCAGAAGACGTGACGCCGTGGTGAGGACGACGCCCCGCTCGGAACACACCATGGCAGAATGCGTCCCGCATAGGGGTCGGCTTGCGGGCGGCCGATCCGTGCGAAAAGTGGTCTAGAGCGTGCTCTCGCGATGACCGAAAAGCCGCCCGGTGATCGACCGGCTTGCGGGCGGCTTTCGATGTCGATAGCCAGCCTCAGCGGCTTTGATCCTTAGTTCAACTTCTGCAACCCTGGATGCGTGACGCAAGGCGCTCGTCGACTGCGTCGGGGCCGCCCTTCAGGTCGGCGCCGAGGGGGCGCGAAGCGACAAGTATCTGACCGCGAGGGAACTGTTCAGTTCGTCGGTGGGCATCGCGAGCTCGGCCACTCGGTGTGCTGACTCGTGGCGGGCCGTCAACGGCAAAGCCAAGGTCAAGAACAGACTGCCCTCGCTCAAGAAGGGGTGGTGTCCCTGGGAACGGTGGCCAAGTATTCGGAGCCGACGGAAGATTTCCTCCGGTTGCTCGCACGCGCGGTAGCGACGGTGAAATGACGCCGGTCTCTGCTCAGATCGCGCTGGTCTAGCGCCGGGGAAGCCAGTATTCGCCGAGCCATTCCAGAAATTGCTGGGCCTCGTTCTCCGCATGCTCGAGCCGGGCTTTGCCGCTCCTGTTGAAGAAGTCCTCGAACCCGTCCAGCTCCTTCACCGATTCGTCGGATAGCGCACGGAATCCCATGGTCCATTCCGGAAATTGGCGGTCCGCGATGAACTGCTCGCGCATCTTGTCGACGACGTGATGCCGAGGGTCGGCGGCGATCGCTTCGAACCGGGTCCGCACGATCTCGTCCGGTCCCTCGACGATCTGGATATAGCGGCCGCGATGATAGAGAAGGGCCCCCGTGATGCCATCACGTTCGTTGTTGGCACGTGAGCGCATCAACACGTTCGCGATTTCGTCATCTGATACCGGCCCGGTGGCAGAGCTCACATAGGCGATCGACAGCATGAACTTCCTCCCAGTTCTGCCGGCAATTAAAGCGGGATAGGTTTCCCTGCCCGTGGAGTTCCCCATCCACCGAGCAAGCCAGCAGGTAAATTCTAAGCGTTCCTGGCAAGCCGGGGAGCCGGTGCGCGATCGACGGAATGGAGATTTCCGTGACCGGGACCTTTGCCTCTCACGCTCACTTCATTCGGCTGCGGTGATAGAACGGTCCCCTGAAATCTACGCATGGTCTCTCGCCTGACAGAACGGATGATCACGATGAGCACTGACAACAGCACGACCGCCGGGGACAACCCCGGAGAGGTTCCCCTGCGGGCACCTGGGCAACACCGAAATCCAGCCTCGATCACACTTTCGCGAGCTCCTCAAATGCCGCCCGGTGATCGTCCCCTCACGGGGCAATATTGGGGGCCTCAGGACCGAAGAGCAGGACGCCTGCGGGCGGCCGATTGATGCCATTACATTCAGTTCGACATGTCCCCGAAACCAAGCAGGCCACTCCACACCATAAAAATCGCCGAAAGCAACACTAGCTGCGCTGCCAAAGCGATCAATGGTGAGCTCCCACTACCGCCGTACTGCCGCACGGTCAGCCAGCGCACAGCGAGATAGCCGATGGGGGAGAGCAGTATCCAGAATGGCGACGCAGCACTCAAGCAACCGCGACCTCTGAGCTGATCGCGGTCCGCCGCGGCGAGCACAAAGAGCGCAACTGCGAAGACAACGGGCAATCCCGAGAACACGACCCCAGCGAGAGGTGACGCCAGCGAGAATCCGAAAGTGACGAACAAGCTCATCGCGATCCACAGTGGACAAGTCGCTATCCACCAAACGAAAGAGGTCGAGCCCTGCACGGGCTTGACTCGAACACCATCTGATGACGGGCTGGTGAAGGGATCATCGCTGACTACCCGAGACCAGTTCGTCCATCCGACACCGTCCCACCATCGTTGCCGGACAGGGCTCCCAGGATCGGGGTACCATCCCGCGGGTGAGAATTCAGCAGGCATGGCTTATTGTAAGTCGGCCGCGACTTGCCGTGGCCGTTCAGACTTATCTGACAAAGCCAACCCGAGAACGCGGGGGCAACTCTGCTTCCGCGAACCGTAAGCATTCGTGCAGGCCTGGCCGCTCGACACGATCATCCGCCCTTAGCGACTTCAAACGCGGATCGACGCCCGAGCAGCAAAGCGCCCAGCATTGGCGTCAGGCTCACTGTCAGCAGAAGTGTCCCGTAATCGCCCGCCAACAGCCGTGCCGTCACGGGACTGATCCAGGGAGCAAGCGCGAGACAGGCGAGACTAGATCCCACCACGATGGGCAGCCAGAAAGTCAGCGCCGTTTCCGTGGTAAGTAGCAAGATCATCTGCGGAGCAGTCAAGCCGAATGCACGATAGTTCGCGTAGTCAGCGCGCCGGGACCACCAAGTCATGAGGATAACGATCACCAGCGCCCCTCCCAATACGATTGGCACCCATTGGAAGAACCTTGTTCTCCTAAGGCGGTACCGCGCGTCTAGAGGTGCTGCCTGCGCATCAGCAAGCCCGCCCGCTCCCGCTTGTCCGAAGTTGTCCTGCGAAAGGCCGACGCCGTCGACTCGCAGGGCGCGCGATATGGCCAGCCCCGTGCGACAGAAAGCGATCTCGTCGGAGTTCCGGATCCGCTAACGTCGGACGATGACGCCGAATCGACGCATGCTCAACCTTGGGCGAACTCTGTTCGCGGGTGGATGCTTGTTCCCCGTGACATGGGTCAGCTCGAGATGGATCACTGCTTATTGGTCGGGCGTGCAATACAAATGCCTCGTCGAAGGTCCATTCCGCGACTCACCCCCTTACGCACTCGTCTCCGAAGCCGTCGAAGTCCGCGGCTACTTCTCATGGATCCCCCTCGGACGTGCGTGTTCGTGGGAGCGAGCCGACGGCCTTGGTTTTGTCACGGCCCTTCCTGACTGGAGCGCAACGATCCCCTTCATCCTTGGCACAGCGGCCACTGTCGCTGGAATCGCCATCTTCATCGTGCTGGCGCGCAGAAGGCAGCTCCCCTAGCGCACAACAAAACCCCCTTGCCCGCGCTTGTCCGAAGTACCGTGGCAAAACTCGGTTAGGCGAGAACGCCCACTCCCCCGGAATCCCGGGTGTCCGGAGTTGGCAATTTGTCCGGACTACCGTGGCACGCGACAACATTTGTCGCGTGACACGACAGTTCGGACTTTCGCCACCTAGTTCGGACAACCGGCCTCGTCAAAGCATTCCCTGGCGTCGCACTTTGGTCATTGCCCGGCTTCCCAACGTGTTGGCTCGAACTGGACTTTCACCTCAGCCGCTGAAGTGGGCCCTCACGATGGTTCTCTAACAAGACAAGACTCGTCTCTATTGACGTTTGTCGAGTTAGCTTCTTGAGGTCGACTCCCCCTCGCAAGACCGCTGCACATACACAATGCGGGGCTTGTTCTCTCACGTAGCTGGAAGGCAGAGCGCCCTAACGGCGATCTTTCTGCCCAGCGCGGTCATCGGCGAGCCCAACAGCTGATCCGTCGCCCGCCGCGCTCGCCGGACTGTCAGCGGCGAGCGAAGCGACGAGCTGGTCAATGTAGCCGTTCAAGAATCCATCGAGATCAACTGCGTCGTCGAGTGCTCGGCTAACGAGGAAGTGGCCGACGTAGGCGGAGTAGGCGATACGCGCCCGAATCGCTGCCTCAGACGCCGATAGAGCCATATCGGTGAAAAGTTGCTCCAGAAACTCAATACGACGACGGGTCACGCTTCGCACCGTCACCCCGACGACAGGGTCGTTTACCGCCGCGACCAGCGCAGCATCGAGAGGACCATCCACGGCATCCCCCAGGCTGATTTCGAACAGGACCCGAAGGCGAGCCACCGGGTCCACGATCTTCATGAGTTGCTCGATGACCTCGACAGTCGCCCGCCGCTCCCACAGGTCGAGGGCGGCGGCGATCAACGCCTGGCGGTTTGCGAAGTGCCAGTAGAAGCTCCCCTTGGTCACACCTAAGTCGCGACCCAGCCCTTCGATAGTGACTTGGTCCACTCCAGCGGTAGCGATGACATCTAGTGCCGCCTTGGCCCAATCGTCGGCGGTGAGGCGATTGCTTGAGTTCATCACCATACGCTATCGTATGGGAATGAACATACGGCAGGGTACGGAAATTCATCTGGTGGCCGGCGCGATTGCAGCAGCCGGTTTGGCAGCCGCTGCGGCTCTCCACATTCTCTGGGCGTCAGGGTCCAGCTGGCCGGCCAAAGACTACGACGAGCTCGCCGATCTGGTGGTCGGCCGAGGACCCTTCCCCAGCCGACCGCTGACAGCCATCGTCGCCATCTCCCTCATGGGTGCGAGTTTGATCGCCGTGTTGGCAAGTAGACCGGCGCCTTCGCACTCGCGGCTCGTGCGGCTCGGCATGAAAGCCGTGGCAGGCACCCTACTGGCACGCGGCGCCAGCGGCCTTGTTTGGTCATCTCTACCCGGGGGCAAAGCGAGCCCAGAATACCGCCACTGGGACCGTCGCCTGTATTCGCCGCTGTGCATAGTTCTCGGCGTATGCGCGGCGATCGGTGGACGCCGATGAACTGGGTAGCCTCGCTGCGCTCAACGTGGCCACGCCGTGCGCCAGGGCTCCCACCCGGCCAGAGACGTCTCGACATTTTTCCCAGATTCAGCGATAACCCGTTGCTCCGGCCACCATTGTCAGTAGGCCCGGCACGGATCGAAGTTCGAGGCGAGGGAATCACGCCGTTCACACTTACCGCCAACGATCTTGCGAGAATCGGTCCCCGCGAGCAGACCTCAGACTTTCATTGTGTGACCACGTGGACTCATCGCCAAGTCCGCTGGACGGGACCGCCGATGACGGCCGTCTGGAAACAGCTCATCGCTCCGCGCTGCCCGGACCACGCTGCGTACGTTGTCGCCATCGGTGCGGATGAATTCCGCGCTGTGTACACACTGGACGACCTGCTGGGCCCAGACGTGCTGGTGGCCAGTGCAATGCACGGGCAGCCACTCGAGATCCGCCACGGGGCACCTCTCCGGCTCGTGAGCCCTTCGCAATACGGTTACAAGAGTGTCAAGCACTTCTGTGCGCTCGAAATCCACTTCACCGAACCACCGGGCACCCTCGGCCCAAAAGAACACCTCCGGGCACGCGTCGCTCTTGAGGAGCGCCATAGTCGCATCCCAGCTCGACTACTACGGTGGCCGTATCGGCTCCTCGTCCCATTGACGATCGCAGTAGCCGAGCGAACCGGCCGAATGGCATCGGGGGAAGCTCAAGCCCGGCGCCGGCCAAGAGCACCCAAAGTTGGATGACCTCAGGGCTGCACGCGACGGAGCTTGTCGGGATTGCGCACGAAGTACATCGCCACGATTCCATCTAGCCCGGCGCGAAGCGAGATAGTGGTGGTGACGTTCGCCCCCTCCTGAATCACAAGCCCGGCGCTGCCGTTGATGACCGACGGAACCAGCACGACGCCGGGCTGCGCAGCGATCCCGACGAGGAATCGCGCGATTTTCTCTGCTCCGTGTACCGGGCGGAGCGCGGCATTGACGGTGCCACCACCATCAGAGTAGAGGGTTGCCTCCGGAGAGAGCAGTGCAGCAATTAACATGACGTCACCTGAGATAACGGCGTCGGCAAGAGCCGACAACGCAGCGCCGTCGCGAGAACGCTGGTCACCGTGCAGCGTTCCCAGTGATGCCGTGACAGCACGTTGCGCGCGCGACACTAACTGACGCGCGGCGGCGGGGCTCACCTCAACGACCTCGGCAATGCTCTCGTAGTCCACCTCGAGCACCTTGCGCAAGACGTACGCTGTCGCCTGCTCGGGTGTCAATGTCGAGAGAACGAAGTCGAGCGCCTGCCCGAGGCCGTCACGATGGAGGACCGCCCATTCCGGAGAGCCGTCATCAACGATGGGGTCAGGCAGCCACGGGCCGAGGTAGGTTTCGCGCCGACGTCGCTGAGTGCGAACGGCGTTAAGCGCGAGTCGCCCAGCCATGACTGAAAGGAAAGCGGGCGGGTTGTGCACCGTCGCGACGTCGATACGTGACCACGTCTCCCACGCGCTTTGCACAACGTCTTCGGCGTCGTCGCGCGATCCCGTGATGTGGAACGCCGCCGCCATCATGACGGGCCTATTGGCGGTGAAGACGGAACCGTGGGCCGTTTCTCTCATGCAGTCCTCGTGCTTGCGGCAACGGCTGGCGGCGTGCTGGTCGGCGGCGCAGGCCAACTGAAACGGCCAGAACGATCGCGTTCTTGCATCATCCATCGTACTGTCATAAGGCACACTGCCTCTTTGAGCTGTGCACCCGCGAACCCCGTGATAGCGATTGCACGCTCGGAGTCGTTGGGGTGCAATACCTGCACTCGGCCACGGCCACGGCCTAGGTCGACGCACTGCAGCGCGTATCCCATAGCGAAGGGTCGTTCGGGCTCGGAGCGCTGACGCGCGAGGATCACGTCAGCCGCGTGCGCACCCATGGGGAGCGCGGTGGCACATGCGGGTCGCAGGTGGTCGGCGAAGGGCGAGTCGACCCGCACTGCGTCCCCGGCCCCCAGTACGTGAGGGTGGCCAGGCACGGTCAGTTGCTCGTCCACTATGAGATGCCCGAGGTCATCCGTGGGGAGACCAGAGTCACGAGCGAGGCCCGGTACGAAGAATCCCGTCGCGTCGATGGAGATGGTGTCGGCGTCGAGTTCATCGTCAAGGTCTACGCGACGGCCGGTCTCCACGATGGCACCTCGTCGGCGAAGTTCGTCCAGATGGGCGCGCGCTGCTTTCCTGTCTGGCGTTGAGGCGCTAATAATTCGCACGCGGCGACCCGCATCGAGCATCGCCCCAGCGACCTCGACGCCGGTAAGCCCTGCACCGATCACCGTGACCGATGCTTGTGGCCTATCACCCAACGCCTGTTTCAATCGTGCGGCCGCCGCCTCGGACGCGACTGAGTGCACACCCGGTCGAGAAGGTGCGCCCGATCCGACGGCGTAGATCAATACATCGAACGAGAGAGGGTCGCCCGAGGCAAGATGAACTGTGTCTTCGCCGATGAGAACGGCAGTGTCGGTCACGATATCGACCTCTGGGTGCACGAGGGTCGAGAGCGGAATGCGTACATGATTTCTGCGCCCGCTGGCGAGCGTGTGCAGGCGAATGCGTTCGACGAACCAGGGATTGGGAGAGACCAATGTCGTATTCTCCCCCTGCCCAGCAAGCCGGTTGGCTGCCATGAGTCCGGCGTATCCGGCTCCCAGCACTGTCGTTGCCATTGTGGTCTCCTTGCTCGGTTCTGGCCCCTAAAGCAGTGGGGTCAAAAATGTTCTCTGCAAGTAGGACACCGCTGCGAGTAGATCTGTGACGCACACGTCGGGTGGCGGCGACTACCTCGACATCGGGGAGCTCGCGGCTCGTCAGGAATTCGCTACAGAGAGTCTCTCGACTACCAGCGCTGTGAGAGCGGAGGTATCCGCCGGCCGAGTGAGAGCGGCGCTGAGCCAGATACTGGCGAGACCGCGAACGATGGCAAACGCAGCGTATGCATCCGCCTCATGCGCTGAAGGTGACTTGGCTGAGGATGCAACTGCGACGGCCATCGAAAGGTAACATCCAGGCATGCTCCCGTGCGTCGCTGAGCCCCTGTGATGACTCGTCGAGAAGCCGCGGCTGCCACATCACGGCGTAGTGCCCGGGATGTTTCAGAGCCCACGCGACGTAGGCATTGCCCATGATCTGTATGTCGTCACGATGAGCCTCGAGAACCTCGTTGAGGGCGGTGAACCCTTCGGTGGCTAATACAGTGAGCAGCTTTTCGCGGGTGCCGAAGTGATGAACCGGCGCAGAGTGCGTCACGCCTGCTTATCGAGCAAGGCCACGCAGGGTGATGGATTCGGGGTTGCTTTCGGCCGCCAATTCAGCCGCGAATGACAGAAGTGTGCGCCGCCAGTCACCGTGGTGGTATTAGTCGTAGGTTCAGGAAGTGATCGGCTTGCTATAGTGTGTGATGCACAGTATCGTGTACCTGTGTTAAATGAAGAAGCGCTCGCCACCCATCGCCAAGAACTGCGGCGGGGAACGATCGTCCTCGCCTGCCTATTGCTCCTGAGTCGGCCAAACTACGGCTATGCGCTGCTCGACGCGCTGGAAAAATCCGGGTTCGAAGTCGACGCCAACACCCTGTACCCACTTCTGCGCCGGCTCGAGAAACAGGGCCTTCTGACCAGCGAGTGGAACACAGACGATTCCCGCCCGCGCAAGTTCTACACAACGAGCAAGGAGGGTGCCGCTCTTGCCGACACCCTGAAACGGGACTGGCACGACCTGGACACAGCGCTTCTCTCCCTGAAGGATGACTCATGACTGCAACGTCTTCCCCTACTGACCGCTACGTCGCGGCAACCCTCCGCAGCCTGCCGGAACGACAGCGCCAGGACATCGAGGCGGAGCTGCGCGCGCTCATCGCCGACGCCATCGACGACCGGCGTGAAGCCGGGGTGGACGCCGATTCCGCAGAGCGCCAGGTGCTCACAGAACTTGGCGCGCCCGCGCGCCTTGCCGCGAGCTACTCCGACAGATCCCTGCACCTGATCGGCCCCGAGTTCTATCTCGACTACGTCCGGATACTCAAGCTGCTGCTGTCGACTCTCGTTCCTCTATGGTTCGTCATCTTTGCCCTGGTGACCTTCGCTGACGGCTCCCCTGCTGACGTGGCGTTCAGCGGCGCACTGTACAGCGCTCTTGAGACAGCGATGTCCATCGCCTTCTTCACCACGCTCGTCTTCGCCATCATCGAGCGAGTGTCGGCTGTTCGTACGAAGCGCACAGCCACCTGGGATCCGTCGTCCCTGCCCGAAGTGCGCGACAGACGCGACCGCTTCAGTGCCTTGATCGGCGGCGTGATCTTCCTCGCGGTCATCGTGATCTCCCTTGTCCTCATCCAGACCGTGGGCGCTGTCGAGGGCCCGGACGGTGCCAGAGTTGGTCCTGTCGATTCTGGCTTGTGGGAGTCCGGCGTCTTCTATATCGCTCTCCTGATCGCGATCGCCAGCATCCCCTTCCATCTCCTTGCGTACTACACCGGCTGGTCGACGTTGAACGCGATCGCGAACACCGTTTTCGTCGCACTCTTAGCTGTGCCAGCCGTCTGGCTCGCGGCCAGTGGCCGCCTCCTCAGCGACGATTACTTCCGTGCTGTGGGATGGCCCGCAGGGGCGGACGTCATCGCGGTGGTCGTGATCGTTTTCGTCCTGCTGATCACTGCCAGCGACGCCATCGGCGGGTGGGTACGGGCGAGCAAGAAGAGGCGTACGCGCTAAAAGCGGACTGGGAGGCGGACTTCTCCACGCACATCCACACTCCACGCACATCCACACTCCTCGCGCCAACCGCCTCGCGCCGGAGGAGTTTTCCTGAGGTAGAGGTAGACAGGCCAGTCGTTCTGGGGTCTGGCAAATGCCGCGGAGGAAAACATGGGTTGGCCGCATGACGACAACTCGCCGGCCATGGTCCCTCTACTCTTGCAGCGGTCGCGACGCTCAGCGGGTGCTCGCTCAGCCTCGAGCCAATCGACCCTGTGATCGAAGGGTTGATGAGGGATGACGCGCTCGCCAGCAGCACGCCCGGCCTCCTGTCTGCTCCTCAAGCAGAAAGAGACATGCTGCCCGAAGAGGCGGCTGAATTGGTGGGCGGGGATCCCCGGGAACCGGCATTCTCAGGGCATATGGAATGGTCAACAGGTCTCCCTCACCGTGAAGAGTGAGTACACGGTTTCGGTTGTGACCGGCCCGCTTTCGGACCGGATGACCGTGAAGCAGTCCGGGTGTTCGGGCGGCAGACGGCCGCTGGCTGAACATGGCGAACCCCCGCCGAGCCCTGAGGCTCGACGGGGGCGGCAATCATGGTGACCCACCGGTTGATCGTGCGGCGCAGCACGCGCGACAACTGGGTGCAGCTGCCCTGGCGAGACGGGGCGGAACGCCGGGGCTGGGTCCGGGGCCGCGACGACCCCAGGATGGTTGCCCGCAGCAGGGTCCCGATCACGGGCGTTGTTTCACCGGCCAGTGAGCCCCCGCGCGGGCACCGGACCGTTCGTGAGCAGGTTCTCTGCGCACACCGCGACTGAGCTGGTCACGGTCGGCCCGGTGTCCGCGGCGGCGGGCTTCACGCCGTAGGACTTTCCGAGGCGCGTTTACACGGACCGTCGAAGGTCGGTCGTCACGGGACCGGCTGCGACAGCGGAGGCTCGAGGCCAGGTCCAGGCAGAGCGCAGGATGAAAGCCAGAAGCAGCACCTCGAGCACGACGCCGAGGCCGTAGAAGTAGAGCCAGGACCCACCGGCCAGGTTGAAGGCCGAGTAGGGGATGTAGAGCGATGCCACGACGAGGTTCGTTGCGCGGTTCACCCGGGCGGGCAGCGTCATGGAGAGCATCACCATCAGGGCCGGAATGGCCACGGACGTGAGCCCGATGACGACAAAGGCTTGGTTGATGTCGAACACAAAGACGACGCCGTCGAGGATGTCGTCGATGGACCCGGGCTTGTACAGGCCGAGGTAGTCGACGTAGATGTAGAGGAACATGAAGCTGGTCCATGCGGCGGCGAGCTTGGCCTGTACGGGGATCGGCGGGTTGTCGAGCGGCTTCGGGGTGTTCGTTCGGTTGGTCATCGGTTCGTCTTTCGGTCTCGTTGCGTGCGCTTGGTCGCGCACTACTGTATGCCACACACTATAGTGAATCAGGTTGCCAGGTCCAGTGTGTTGCGATAATGTGTGTCGCACAGTATCGTGAAGCCTCACCGCAGCCGCGGGAGAAAAACCATTCAGGGAGAAAAACCGTGAGCTCACGCACTCAGCCCGCGCCGGGAACGATGAAGGCAATAACCCAACACCGCTACGGCGAACTTGACACTCTCGAATACGAGACTGTTGCCCGGCCCGTAGCGGCGAAGGACGAAGTGCTCATCCGGGTTCAGGGAGCATCCATCAACGCCGCCGATTGGCTGCTCATGCGGGGTGAACTCTTCGTTGCGAGGTTGGCGTTCGGCCTCCGGCGGCCCAAGGTCTCGACGCGGGGCAGGGATGTGGCCGGCGTGATCGAGGCTGTGGGCGACAACGTGCGCCGTTTCAGCGTGGGCGACGAGGTGTATGCAGAGGTGGATGCCGGCAGCTTCGCCGAATACACCGTCGCCCAGGCGAAGCGCCTCGCTCACAAACCAACGCGAATCAGCTTCGGCGAGGCGGCTGCCGTGCCGACCGCCGCAACAACGGCGCTGCAGGGGGTGCGGGATGTCGCGAAGATCAAGCCGGACGACACAGTGCTCATCAACGGGGCGTCCGGCGGAGTCGGCTCCTTCGCCGTGCAACTGGCCAAGGCTTATGGGGCCGAAGTGACGGGCGTCTGCAGCACGGCGAATCTCGAGTTCGTGCGGTCGTTGGGTGCAGACCACGTCATCGACTACACGGTCGAAGACTTCACGACGGGCGAGGCTCGTTACGACGTGGTCATCGACCTCGTCGCCAACCGATCGCTGGCCGAGTGCCGGCGGGCCCTCACTCGTCACGGAACTCTTGTGCTGGCGTCGGGCAATGGGGGACGCGTGCTCGGTCCGATCCGACGCATGCTCGCAGCGGTGCTGCTGGGCATGTTCGTGACCCAGAACCTTCGACCCCTCACCGCGGTCGCCAGCGGCGCCGACCTCGAGGCACTTAGGGAGCTCATCGAGGCCGGCACCATCACGCCAGCGGTCGACCGCAGCTACCCGCTCGCTGAAACACCTGAGGCAATCCGTTACTTCGTTGAAGAGCACGTCAAGGGAAAGATCACCATCACCGCCACCCACCAGAACACCGCCGAGGAGCAGCAGCAGCAATGAACCCCATCGCCACAACTCTGAATCCTCCCCTGCTAACGGCCCACGACATCCGTAAGTCCTACGGCAAGGGCACCGCCCGGTTCGATGCGTTGGCTGGTGTGTCGCTGTCGGTGTATGCCGGGGAGTCGATCGCGATTGTGGGGAAGAGCGGGTCGGGCAAGTCGACCCTGATGCACCTGCTTGCGTTGTTGGACCAACCGGATGACGGCACCCTGATGGTCGGCGACACCAACGCCGATGAGTTGTCGGTGCGGCAACTGAACCGGTTGCGCAACCAGGACTTCGGGTTCGTGTTCCAACAGTTCTTCCTCACCCCCAACGCCACCGTGCTCGACAATGTGGTGCTGCCCCTGAAGATCGCCGGTGTTAGTGCCCGGGAACGCAAAACCCGCGGCATGGCAGTACTCGAACAACTGGAAATGGCAGACAAAGCCAAAAACAAGGCAGTCACCCTCTCCGGCGGACAGAAACAACGAGTCGTCATCGCCCGCGCCCTGGTGAACAACCCGAAGGTCATCTTCGCCGACGAACCCACCGGCAACCTCGACACCATCACCGGTGCCCTGGTCGAAAACATCCTCTTCACCCTCAACCGAGACCACGGCATCACCCTGGTGATCGTCACCCACGACCCCGAACTGGCGACGCGATGCGACCGCCAGCTCTTCATCCGCGACGGGCGCGCTGTGCGCTCGCTCGACACCCCAGGAGTAGCAGCATGAACGCCCTCGACAAGAGCATCTCGATCGACCAAAGGCTGACGGCCACCCGCCCGATTGCGAAACAGACGAGCGAGCGGCAGCGACCGGAAAGTGGATGGCTTGCCATCACCGGCCTCTTGCTGCTCGGTACACTCCCGGTGATCGGCGGTGTGCTCCGCCTGGGGGAGGTGAGTTCTGGTACTGAAATTGACCTACTCTGGACGTCAATAGTGGCGATCGTTGCGCACATCGTGGGGATGACCGTGTTCTGCCTTCTCGGCGCATTCCAGTTCTCTCCGGCACTGCGAATTCGGCGCGGTTGGCACCGTGCGGCCGGCCGTGCACTGATCCCCGCTGGATTCATCGCGGCACTGTCCAGCATCTGGCTCGCAGTCTTCTTCGGTGGCCCAACTGATGAGTTCGCACTCGCGATGGTTCGACTCGTCTTCGCCGTGCCGATGATCATATTTCTTGTGATGGCAGTGATCGCGATCACGCGTCGCGACTTCACCACGCACGGAGCCTGGATGACGCGCGCCTACGCGATCGCTATCTCCGGCGGAACCCAAGCGCTCGTCTTCGCGCTGTGGACGATCCCCCTTGGTGAGGTCGACGCATTCGGCGAGGCACAGCTCGTCGCTGCGGGCTTCGTGATCAACAGCGTGGTCGCGGAGTTGATCATCCGGCGACGGTCCGGCCGTCGGAAGCGCGGGGTGTCGGGGCGTGGTGCGCTCCGCGACGGACGCGCCGTGCGCACCCTCGACACCCCAGGAGAAGCAGCATGAACCCCCTCGACATCACCCGAGCTGCCATCAGCAACACCTTCCGCAGCAAAACCCGCACCGCACTCACCGTCACCGCCATCGTCATTGGCGCCTTTACCCTCACCATCACCAGCGCCATCGGCACCGGCGTCTCCACCTACATCGACAACCAAATCTCCTCCGTTGCGGCACCTGACTCGCTGTCGATCACGAAAGCATCGGATGCGGCCCCCGGTTCGCAGTCGGCGCCGGCGCCATACGATCCGGATTCGGCAGTGGTGGGCGGAGGTTTCGAGGGTGACGGGTCGGAGTTCTCGAGCGGAATCCTGACCGCTGCAGATGTCGACGCCATTGCTGACGTGGATGGCGTGTTGGAGGTGAATCCGATCCTCCGGCTTGATCCGCTCTATATCGAGCACGACGGCACCGGCAAGTACGAGCTGGCCATCAATGTCAACATCCAGATGATCAACCCAGATCTGGCCGCGGGCACTCCGATGCCCGAAGGCGGCAATCATGTTCTGCTCACCAGCGCTTATCTCGAGAGCCTCGGCTTTCCCGACGCGGAATCGGCCGTCGGTCAGCCCGTGAGCATTGGCATTGCTGACCACAGCGGCGAGATACACGAACGTGAGGCGACCATCTCCGGCGTGCAGAACGAGACGCTGTTCGACAGTGGGATTGGGCTCAACCAGACCCTCTCCGACGCGCTGCGGGAGGCACAGGCCATCGGCAGTCCCGCGGATACCGAAGTCGGCTTCTTCCTCGCCACTGCGCGATTCGATCCGGGCATTGGCGAAGAAGCGCTCAGCGCGCTGAAAGCAGATCTGGCAGAACTCGGCTACAACGCTATGACGGCTGCCGACCAGATCGGCATCTTTCAGTCCATCATCGGCGGCATCATCGGTGTGCTGAACGCCTTTGCCGTGATCGCGCTTATCGCAGCCGGGTTCGGCATCGTCAACACGCTGCTGATGAGTGTGCAGGAGCGCACTCGCGAGATCGGGCTCATGAAAGCAATGGGCATGGGCGGCGGACGGATTTACACGCTGTTCAGCGTTGAGGCGGTCTTCATCGGCTTGCTCGGCAGCGTGATCGGCGCACTCGGTGCGATGGGCGCCGGCGCCGTCGCGAACGTGATTCTCGCCGAAACGGTGATTGCCGACCTGCAGGGGCTTGAAGTGCTCGTCTTCGCACCCATACCCATGATCACCGTCGTGCTTCTTGTGATGGGTATCGCCTTCCTCGCCGGAACAATTCCGGCCCGGCGCGCAGCGCGCCAGAACCCAATCACCGCGCTCAGGTACGAGTAGCTGTCGCAGGCGGTGTGGCCTCGAGTGCGTCCATAGTCCAACGGAAAAACTCCCATTACTGACCGTTCGCGATGCCGGACGGACGATGAGCCATGACGGCTGTCAGCGGACGAATCGGCCGAAACCTGCGAACGACACCAGCATCCTCTGATCTGGACTCGAATGTGTCGCCTAACGCTTCACCACGAATCACGACCCCGAGATCCTCGCCATTCCGACAACGGCCTGGATCAACAATCCCGCCCAGAGAGCCGAGCAAAAACTAGCCGCCTAAACTCCCCCTGGCCTCATTCGCCTTGACAAATTCCCCGTCGCCGCGCTTGCAGGCCACGTTTTCGCATTTGCCCCACAGGAGATGCTCGTCGGTGAAGGAATGCGTTGCGAGGATCTGTGGGACCACGTGTCGACCGTTGCGCTTGCTGCTTCTGCGGTGAGGTCAATCGACGGCGATCATCTCCGGCTGTGGTGGACATTCCACATGCTGAAGTTTACTCCGACGGCGGTCCTGACGATCGGGATGCTGTCGTTGAGTGGCTGTACGGCATCTGACACTCAGCGGGTGCCACCTTCGCTGCCACCGACACCTACCGCAGCGACCGAACAAGAACTGTCCGGGGAGGGAGCGATCTTCCTTAGCGAGTTCGTGCAGGAACACCCTGGGCATTTTGACCCTGACCTCTTACCTGGGTCCTTCCTGTTTGCGGAGGCTGGTATCGGCCCCGCCGAGTACCCCCTCCCCGCCCTCAGCGCAGACTCAGATCAGCTGGTCCTCACCATCTTCTGCGACGACGCGACGGAGTATGAGGTCGCGTTGACCTCGGGCGGTGAAATCGTTGATCGCACGTGGGGGGATTCGTGCGACGCCGATGGGCTCGTGAATTACAAAACCGCACCGATTGATGCCGATCGTTCCTCCCTGTCCGCCGCGGTCACAGTCGATGAAAAAGCCTCCTTCCGCATGTTCGATTCACCGCAGTGAGCACGGACCCTCCCGTTACGCATTCTGCACCGGCAGCGGAGTTTGCCCCGCCGAGAGAATCTTCGGTCGCGTGGGTCGTGCTCGGAGGAAAGCGAGTATGAGCGCAGCGACCGGAACTAGGAAGGCGAGCAGAGGTACCACCGTGGTACCGAAGAGCGCTGCATACCCTCCCCCGAACGCCAGCCCGACCGCGATGCGGCGACCGAGAGGGCCGCGTAGGCGTGGGATGGTCCACCATGCGATCGCTCCGCCGCCGAGAGCCGCAGACACTCCCAGCCACGGAGCCATCTCTTGGCTCACTGGCGCGTCCTGGTAGGCGACTGCGACAGCAGTGACCTCGAGCACGATCAGGCTCGTCGGCCCCCAGACCGCCGCTGTGCCGTGGCGTTGCGGAGCGCTGAGCGCGAATGCCGCCAGGAGTGGGATGGCGGAGGCGAGAAGGATCGTTATCCCCTGAGCCATAGCAATGGTTCCGTCGGCTGCACCATCCGACCAACCTGCGCCGGTGAGTGCGTAAACAACCCCAACGACACCGACTGCGGCGCTAAGGGCTGCGAGAAGGCGAACTGCGCCGCGAACATCAGTCGAACGCGCTCGGATTGCCCTCGCGGGTACGGGTGAGGTCCGGTTGCGTTGCCCGTTGAGAGTGCCGAGAGCCACCAGCGCGACGCCTCCTGCGATGATGGTAGACGTGGCCGGATTGATGAGGCCGACACCGAGGGCAGGGGCAATCAGAATGCCGGCGATTGCCGCCAGAGGAACGCGGGCAGCCGACGGCAATCCGGCCCCACCGAACGCGCCGTCGACGAGCAGTCCGATTCCTACCGCGCCAACAGCCCAGGCGATGACGAAGAGCACACCCAGGGCGCCGGCCAGGCCGGTCTGGGGTTGGTTTGCGTCGGCCAGACGGAACCCTTGCGCCCACGACAGCTGTGTCAATGCCGCCAAGACGAGCGCCGCAAGAAGGGTCACGAGAACAACGAGCGCGCGGGGCGGGGTGATCAATCGTCGTTCTCTGAAGAGCGCGATCACTCCCAGCAGAGTGAGGGCAGGGGCTACGCCGGCCATGACCATCCCGACCTCACCCCCAGGCCCGGATGCTCCGCTCCACCCGATCAGGATGAGTATCCACGCGCAGGCTCCCAACCCCATCGCCAACAATGCCGCCCAGAACGAAACGCGAGCATCAAGACGGAGAGCTACGCCATTGACGAATGCAGAGAAACCGTCGGCAACGGATGGGGCGGATCGCCGCTCATGGTCAGCTTGGTCACGCAGGCTGCCCACGAAGACCTCGCCGTTCGCTTTCCGCCACAAGGCCGGGTACCAGCGCAATAAGCGCTGGAATCTGTCCGCCCGGCCGGGGCTCACCACGCGGCACCAGCATCCGGCACCAAAGCGAACTTGTGAATCGCGAGCTGCGCTCGCGCAGCTCGCGTCGACCTCTCCATCAGCTCCACCTCCGCTGACAACCGCGTGACCCCGTCATCAGTGATCACGAAATAGCGCCGGGCGCGACCAGCAACAATCTCCTCGCCGTCCGGGCGAATCAAGCCGTCCGCTTCGAGCCGGTCGAGCGCCGCGTACAGGGTTGCCACCTTCAACGACACACGACCCTGAGACGCGTCAGCGGTCTCCTGCAAAATCTCGTACCCGTGACGCCTGCCCGAAGCCAAAGCGGTGAGAATCCAGAACGAAGTTTGAGTCACAACGGAGGCCATGCAAACAAGCATATTCTATGTAATGGAATATTGCAGCGTGTAGCTACTTCATTTGATTTGGCTACGATTCGACCTCGGGGTCTTGTCCGCTGTTGCGGAACACATCACGATAGGCAGATGCAGTTCGCTGGAGTCCTCCCCGAAGACGCGCCCGACCCTCGCGTGGAGTGCGCGGAGATGCTGACGGCGATGCCGATCCCCGTGATCGAGTTTGCTGCTCAGCGCTCATTGGAGATCACGGACATCGGTGTCAACTACGGCACTGACCGCGCCGGCTTCTCCGTCATGACAGCGAGCGTGTCCGCGACATTGTGGCGCAACCCCGAAGACAGGTCCGACCCGGTGAACCTCGCTGATCTCGACGACGAGACCCGTCGCTCGATCGAGCAGGTCCCTCACTGGCCCCGCCCGGAATGGCTCCTCGAACAAGTCGAACGCATGCGGTACCCGCTCCTGTGGGACGCAGTTCAGACGACCTGGCATCGCGAAGAATCCGAGTACACCACGCTCGATCACCTCCTCGCCCAGCACGCGAACTACATCCTGATGAACCAGTTTCGAGAGGAACTCGGACTCGGCCTGGGCGACTGGGACTCGCCCGCACTCACCTCGACGCGGACCGTCAGGCAGGGTATCCACGTTGCCATCGGTGGGGAGACTGTCATGGGTGCGGAGATCGACACCGATCCCTTCGTCTACGCCATTGGTGCGAAGCTCGCCAACGGCGGGACACTGACCGCAGTGATTTCCCGCGAACACCTCCCGTACATCGACCTCAAATTCGCGCGTCGCCGCTGATCGGCGATTCCGCGGGGCCCGGACACCACACCATCTTCACGGTCAGCGACCCCGCACCTCGGCTGCGGTGAACGACTTTGTCACGTTTGGGCCCACAACTGACATGAACAGGTATGGACGAGATGACGGATGCCGATGACCGTAGTCGTGCGCTGGGCAAGCTACAGTTCGGTGACCCCTAGGCCAGCACCGAGGTTGATCAGTCCGAATGGATCGCGCTCTGAGCCGACGACGCACGACACGTGGTCATCGACGCCGATCCCGACTACCTGACGCCGCCCGAAGGCGTTCCGAAAAACGCTGCGGTCGCCAACGTCAGCAAGATCTTCTCTCGACTCGATGCGGAGGCGGGCGGGCAGGCCCTCAGCAACTCTCCAGCACAAAAGTAACTGACGACGTACCGAAGGTCCGCGGCGACAGAGCGCACGCCAACAGAGTCGCCGCCGTTGCGGTAGCTGACCAGGCTGTCACGATAGAGACAGAGATGGACGGATGCCCCGGTCACGCCCAGTCGCGCAGCATCCGGTGGTCGCGCCGTCGCCACCGCATCCGGGGAGGCGATAAGCCGCCGCAGAGCCTCCGTAGCGGCGGCGAGCGAACGGCCGTAGGTCAGTCTGCCGTCGTCAAAGACTTCCGCGATGCGAATTGGACGCCTGACGTGACGAGTGGCCGCTCGATGTGGCTACTTGTCGAGGAACGCCAGCAGCGCCCTGTTGAACTCGTCTGCGTGACTCACGTTCATGCCGTGGGGGCCGCCAGCTATCACCTGCAGGTCGCTGCCCGCAATGGTTGCGTGGATGCGGGCGCCCGAGCCCTCGAACGTCACGATGCCGTCGGAGTCACCGTGGATGACGAGCGTGGCAACGGTGAGCTTCGGGAGGCCATTCCTGAAGTCGGTCGAGCCGAACGCTGCCATTGTCTCGAGTGCGGCACGTTTGTCTGCCTGCTTCGCCAGCCGCAGGGCGTCCTGTCGTTGTGCCTCGGTCACGGTCATCTCGCCGTGCGCGGTGAAGAACTGTGTCGTGAAGTCGTCGTAAAACGCATCGGGGTCGGCATCGAGACCCTTCGTCATCTCGCCTGCCTCCTCTTCGGTAAGGGGGCCGTCAGGGTTGTCCGGCCCCTTTGCCATATCCGGGGGAACTGCCGACGCGAAGACCACGCTGTGCACGCGCTCCCCACCGAACCTGCTGACGTATCGGGCAACTTCACCTCCACCCATCGAGAAGCCAACGAAGGTGGCGTCAGTGACGTTGAGCGTCTCCAGAATCGCCTGCAGATCCTCGGCGAGCGTGTCGTAGTCGTAGCCGCCCTTCGGCTTGTCGCTGCGGCCGAAGCCGCGGCGATTGTAGCTAATCACGCAGGAGCCTGCTGCGGTCAGTACCGGAATCTGTTCGCTCCAGGCCTCACCCGAGAGGGGCCAGGCGTGAATCAAAACGACAGCACGGCCGGACCGCCGGTGTCATCCACATGAAGGTTGACGTTGTGCAGAATTCTGTGATGTGCAGTTATTTCGCTCGTGTTCGACCGTAGCAGGGGCGATTTCGATCCAGCTGTCAATTGCGAAAGGCAGTCCCGTGGGCTGCCGCGCCATCCATGACTTTCCGCCTCGCCTTGTCGTTGTCGATGCTGCCAACACGCGCGAATGGCGTGGAGCAGCCCATGTTTCCACCCTGAGAGGGAAATCCATCGCGATTCAGCCTCAGGTCACGCCCTCTTTTTGCGACTATCTTCCATCCACCCCCCGTTCGGGGGTAGCGTCTGAATTCGGTGGTCCCTCCACCGCGACGAGGATCATCGAACCGTGATCTATCCCCGTCATTCGCTGAAGAATGATTGGAACGAAAGAATGTTCGAGAAAAAGTTCATTGAGGATGCCATCACCCGAAGCGCCGAAACGAAGGTGGATCGCCGACGGCTCCTTGCAATGGCGGGTATTGGGGCCATGGGATCCGCTGCCGCGATGTTGGTTGCTGAGCCCGCATTAGCCTCCGGCCGCGGCAAGTGGAATGGCGAGGGTGACCATGAGCACCCGGGCCACGAGTCGGAACACCCGGGCGACGAGTCCGATCACCCCGGCCACGAATCAGAAGGACAGGGCAACGGGTCGAAAGCTCCCAGCGATGCGTCAATACTCAACTTCGCCCTCAACCTCGAGTACCTCGAGGCGGAGTTTTATCTTCGCGCGGTGACCGGCGTTGGTCTCGCGGATGGGATGACCACCGGAAAGGGCAAGCGTGGCCCGGTATCGGGTGGCCGGGCGGTGCAATTCCAGACCCCGTTGATCAGGAAGTACGCGGAAGAAATCGCCGCCGACGAAAAGGCACACGTCGCCTTCCTTCGAAGCGCTCTTGGAGGCGCAGCCGTTTCTCGTCCCTCGATTTCGTTGGACGCAAGCTTCAGTGCGGCAGCGACGGCCGCCGGGCTGATCCAACCGGGCGAAGTCTTCGATCCCTACGCCAACGAGATCAACTTCCTTCTTGCCGCGTTCATCTTCGAAGACGTCGGAGTCACGGCATACAAGGGAGCTGCAGGCTTCATCAGGAACAAGACCTTCCTGGATGCCGCGGCAGGGCTTCTTGCGGTGGAGGCCTACCACGCTGGCATCATCCGCACCACGCTGTACGCGCAGGGAGTCGCGACACCGGCGCTGTACTCAAGCGTGCAGAAGATCTCTGATGCTCGGGACAGTCTGGACGGCGCCACTGACCTTGATCAGGGCATCGGCACCGCAGCAGTGGCCAACCTGGTACCGACGGATGCCAACGGGCTCGCCTTCAGCCGCACTACCGGCCAGGTGCTCAACGTGGTCTATCTCAACCCCGATAGCGTCGAGGCTGGCGGATTCTTCCCGAACGGGGTGAACGGCAGCATTCACCACAGCGATTAGCCGCCCGAACCTACCCGCCAGTTCTCGTTCGGTGGCCATCGAACGAGAACTGGCGGGGTGGCGCATCTGACCGCTGACTCATGACGGCGAATCGTCGGGCGATGAGTGCCCGAGGCACGACGTCGACGTCCTATCTGTCGGAGATGGCACCGAGGACTAGGTAGGGCAGCGGGCCGGCCCGTATCGCGAGCTGGCCCACAGTCAACTCCCTGAAAAAACCCTCACTCTCGGGCCCCAGTTTTCCCGGCAATGAGCAAGCTGGCACCGCGAGCCTGTCGTCATGACCAATACACTTCCTGACCATGTCCGCACGATCCTGTTCAACAGGGTGCCCGAGATCACCTTTGCGTTCTGGGTGATCAAGATCCTGTCGACGACCTCCGGTGAAACTGCCGCCGACTACCTCAATTCGACCCTGGGCCTCGGCCTCACCATCACCTCGTGGGTGATGACGGCACTGCTCGTCACCGCACTTGTCGCTCAATTCGCCACCAAAAGGTACACATCCGGCGTCTACTGGACCGTGGTCGTGCTCATCAGCATTGTCGGCACCCTCCTCACCGACAACTTGACCGACGTGTTCGGAGTTCCCCTCTGGCTCAGCACCGTCGCCTTCTCCGTCCTCCTGGCCGTCACGTTCGGTATCTGGTTTGCCCGCGAACGCACACTTTCGATCCACACGATCTTCACTCGTCGACGTGAGGCGTTCTACTGGATCGCAATTCTCTTCACTTTTGCGCTGGGAACCGCGGCAGGGGACCTCATCACGGAAGGGTTCGGTCTGGGCTACCTGGTCGGGACGATCCTCTTCGCCTCACTTATTGGAATCATCGCAATCGCCCGGTTCGCCTTCCAGATCAACGTAGTCTTCTGCTTCTGGGCCGGGTACATCCTCACTCGCCCGCTCGGAGCATCGATGGGTGACCTTCTCTCTCAGGCTCCCGCCGACGGCGGACTGGGGCTGGGCACGACGGTCACCAGCATCCTTTTCCTCGGCATCATCATCGGCATTGCGACGTACCTCGGCATCAAGGTCGGCCGTCAGCGTCGGGATGCGGTGACCCAGAGCGAGCTGATCCCGGTCGCCGCGTAGCCGTAGGATTCAGCACACCGACGAAGGAAGGCGGACAGCGTGCCCTTGCGCATACTCGTTGTAGAGGACGAGCCACTCATGGCGGCTCTCCTGTCCCGCGGGTTGCACGCGGAAGGTTACGCGGTCGACATTGCCGACAACGGTATCGACGCGATCACGCTCAGCAAGGACACCTCGTACGACCTCGCCATCCTCGACGTCATGCTCCCCGGAATGTCGGGATTCGAGCTCTGCAGGCGCCTGCGCGAGCAGACCCACGGGATCGCCATTCTTCTATTGACCGCCAGAGACGCGGTCGACGATCGGGTCCGGGGACTTGACGCCGGCGCAGACGACTACCTGACTAAACCCTTCATGTTTGCGGAACTCGCCGCAAGGCTCAGGGCGCTACGACGCCGTGACGCGATCGGTGCCACTCGAATCGACATCGGTGGCGTGCGCATCGACATGACGCGACATGAGATCACCTGCGATGGCAAAGAACTGCGACTGAGTCGCACCGAGTTCGATCTTCTCAGGCTCCTCGCCGAGAACATGGGTCGAGTTCTGCCTCGGACAGAAATGCTCGAGTCGTTGTGGGGCTCCTCAGCGCATATCAATGCAAATATTCTTGACCAATACGTGAGCTACGTGCGCAAGAAACTCGACACAGTCGGTGCGCCGCTCAGGATCGTGAACTCCCGCGGAATCGGCTTCCAATTGGCGGCGGACAAAATATGAGCTGGTCGCGCCTGGGTATCCGAACCCGGATAACCGGCGGTAGCCTGCTGATCGCAGCACTGATTTCAGTTGTCGCGGGCATCCTGATTTTCAGCCAAGTGCAGCGCATCGTCGCCGACGGGCAGATCGCTGTGCTCGAGAACGTCGAAGGGCCATACCTCACCGCCTTGGCTCTCGACCCCACCGAGGCCTTAGATCCGCCGGGAGCCAGCCAACTAGTTGCAGTAGTCGATCCATCCGGGGTTTCCAAGGTAAACACGCTGCCCGACCCTCTCGGCGGAAGAGCAACGGAACTCGCCTCATCGCCGGGCACACGCACAATTGAAGTTGATTCAGCAACCTATCTCGTGCGTGTGACCACGTTTGCGACAGCGCAGGGAACGTGGGCCGTTATCTCTGCCAGCCCCGATGACGTTCAGCAATCCGTGCTCGATCAAGTGGCCCTCCTCCTGATCCTCAGTATCGCGGCTATCAACCTCGCTTTCGGAGCCGCGTCGTGGTGGATCGGCGGGGCAGTGCTCAGCCCTGTGACGCGGCTCCGGCGCAGCGCAGAGGCTCTGGTGCGGTCCCCGAGAAAGGAACTGCTTCCGGTCGGGCCCGCCCGCGACGAGATAGCCGAGTTGGCAGAGACTCTCAACGAACTCATCAAGCAGTTGCGCGACTCAACAGATCGGGAGCGCCACATCGTGTCTGACGCAAGCCATGAGCTTCGAACCCCGATCGCGATCCTGCAGACGCAGCTGGAACTTGCTCAGGCGGAAGCGACCTCGCTTTCTCAGCTGAAGGGCGACGTGAGGGCAGCCCAGGCGACCGTTGCACGTTTGGCTGCGCTCGCGACATCCATGCTCGAGCTCTCGCGGATTGATGCGCAGACGATACCGGGTTCGGCGACTCTCGAGGAGTTGAGTGCTGAGTTGGCCGATGCTGCTGACCGTGGTCGGCGCCACCTGGGAGGCCGGGATATTCGCATCGAGTACGACTCCACATTCACCGACCCGGACACTCGGCTTCCCATCAGTACCGCCGACTTCGGTCGACTCTGCAACAACCTCGTAAATAACTCGTTGGCAGCGATGGGACCCCACGGCACAGTGGCCCTGGAGCTTGTGCAGCACGCAAGCAGCTCAACCCTTTCGGTCAAAGACGATGCCGGAGGAATAGATGAAGCATTTCTTCCCTTCGCCTTGGATCGCTTCTCCCAGGCCGACCCAGCTCGGGGTTCCGGTGGCTCCGGGCTCGGATTGGCGATCGTCTCCGGGATCGTCGGGGTGGCTGGTGGGACCATGACACTGACCAATATCGTCGGCTCAGGACTTCAGGTCGAAATTCGCGTGCCCTTCGAGAGGGAGCTGCCACGCCACTCTCAAATTGGCGCCGACGTAACGACCGCTCCGCGCCGTCGATTGGCTCGAACCATCGACAATGTCATCGAGTAGTGAAGGCCGATGCCTCCGTGACGACAAGAAGGGCAATGTTCATCGACCCCTGATGGGAGATGAGCCCGGCGAGCGGAAGGATCACCTCACTCGGAATCGGAGGGAACACGGTCTCAAGAAACGTGAAGAGCCCGACTCCCCACTCACCGAAGGCATTCGTAAGTTGAGCGATACTTGGCCATCCGCCATTTCCGCGGGAATGCGCGGGCCGATCTCCTCGCCTAAAAACCGACGACGGCGGTGTCGATCCTCTCATCGTGGTCTCACACAGGTGCGATTAGCGTCTTCTTCATGACCAAACCAGCAAGCATGATGCGGGGTCTTACGCGACGTCAGCAGTGCCGAGAAACGGCGAGACCTACTATGAGATGACTGATGCGAAGATGATGCAGCCCGAGGGGCACTACAAGGCGCTCGATGGCCTCAGCGTTCCATTGACCGATCGGCGGGCGTGGGCACGATGAAAGTCCTGATGGTGGAGGATGATGCCCGTATCGCTGACGTCATCCGGCGCACACTCACCGAAAGTGGGTACGCCGTCGACTTGGCAGCCACCGCACCCGATGGAATCACCGCATTCGAGATCGACACGTACGACCTCGTTCTCCTCGACCTCATGCTGCCGGGATTGCCTGGCGGCGGGATGGACGTCTGTCGCCGCATCCGCGAGATCAACAGCGACGTCCCCGTCCTGATGCTCACCGCGCTCGACTCGATGAAATCCAAAGTTCAAGGTCTCGACGTCGGCGCCGACGACTACCTGGTCAAGCCCTTCCATCTCGTCGAACTGCTCGCGCGAGTGCGCGCCCTACTCAGGCGCTCCCCCCGGGCACAACCGCCCACTCTCGTAGCTCAGGGGGTGACATTGATCCCGGCGACCCAGACCGCCGTGCGAGCGGGAAGGACGATCGACCTCACGCCGAAGGAGTTCGCCGTGTTGGAATACCTCATGCGCAACGCCGGCACGATCATCAGCTCGACCGAACTCATCGATCACGCCTGGGACAGCAACTATGAGGGCTTCAGCAACGTCGTGCAGACCTACATCCGGTACCTCCGCCAGAAACTCAGCCTGCCCGGGGAACCAGACATCATTCAGACCCGCAGGGGTGCCGGCTATCTGATCGCGGCAGACGGGTGATCTTCCGTCAGGCCACCATCCGGCTTACGGTCGCCTACACGGTCATCCAACTGGGCCTGTTCGCGGTATTCGCTATCGGGATCTACACCTTCGTCACGGGGACGTTCGACTTCGATGCGGTCGAATTCGAAGGAGAAGGAGCGGCCGTCGGCGCAGAGCAAGGATTCGCGCTCCTGCGGAGGGCGCTCATCATCTTCTACGCCTGCCTGCTCATTGTCGTTCCCCTCTCGAGCTGGTTGATGGCCCGCGCTGCACTCAAACCCATCAAGGCCAGCTTCGAACGCCAACAACAATTCGTCGACGGCGCATCCCACGAGATGCGCACCCCGCTCAGCGTGATCCAGGGCGAACTTGAACTCGCATTGACCCGGATGCGCACTCCCACTGAATACCAGGCCGCCATAGCCACCTCACTGGAGGCGGCGATCGGGCTCACCAGGCTCACGGATGACCTTCTCAAGCTCTCTCGCACGACAAGGGAGGAGCTCGCCGCGACCTTCGCATCCGTCGACATCAACACGGCAGTGCGTGAAGTTGTGGCACGGGCCGATGCCGCCCACATCCTCGGCCCGGCTGTGACAGCCGACCTGGGCCGACAGGGGCGGGTGTGGGGCTCGGAGGAGCTGATCTCCCGCGCGATTGGGAACGTTGTCGACAACTCGGTCAAATTCAGCGAACCCCGCGGTGCCGTTGCGGTGACCACGACTGCGGTCGGGGAAACATTGATCGTTCAGGTGCGCGATGACGGAATCGGGATGACTGGCGAACAGGCGTCCCACGCGTTCGAACGATTCTGGCGTGCTGATGACGCCAGGGCGACGCCGGGCCACGGACTCGGTCTTGCCCTCGTGAAACAAATCATGCACGC
Source organism: Marisediminicola antarctica (assembly GCF_009930795.1). Classification (GTDB taxonomy): domain Bacteria; phylum Actinomycetota; class Actinomycetes; order Actinomycetales; family Microbacteriaceae; genus Marisediminicola; species Marisediminicola antarctica. The sequence goes on along the minus strand of NZ_CP017146.1, from coordinate 1,689,540 downwards.
ACACGGAGGGTCGGTCACAATCGACTCTCAGAGCGGCGCCGGCACCACCGTCACCCTACGGTTCCCGCTCACGATGCGATGAATTCGCAGCTTTGGGGCATCTCACACTGATCTCATCGTCTGATTCGTAGCCTGATATCACGGTCAAGAAATCACTCGTCCGTAGCCAGAAAAAACAAACCGCACCCGCCGAGAGGCGGTCGGCGGCACTGAGAAGGAGCATCGCCATGAAGATAACGATCAAGCGGGCAGTCGTCACCGGAGTCATCGTCACCGGACTCGCCCTGGGCGGCACGGGCGTCGCGATGGCCGCCACCACCAGTACCGCGAACCCTGGAACAGGAACCGGCACCGCCACGGAGGAACAGGATCCCACCTATGTCGGCAGCGTCACGGCACCGAAGGAGGCCGGCGAAGACACCGAGACCGCGGAAGGCACCGGGTCTGAAGGTTCCGGGTCGGAAGGGGGAGATTCGACCACGGCCGAGGCGGACGAGTCCAAAGCCCTTCAGCCGCTGGCAACCGTGACCGCCGACGAAGCGACCGCCGCAGCCCTCGCGGCGGTTCCGGGAACAGCGGGCAGCGCCGAGCTCGAAAACGAAAACGGATACGTGGTTTATGGGGTAGAGATCACCGCGACAGACGGCACCGTCACCGACGTGAAGGTCGACGCCGGCAACGGCAAGGTCTTGGCTCAGGACACCGACAGCGACACTGAGACGAACGACGACTAACCCGTTCTCGACAGCCGGTCAGTGGCGGAAGCGACATGCTTCCGCCGCTGACCGGCATCCCACCGCGTTCGGCACGGTCGCAGACGCTCGTGCTCGATCATCGGCGAACGCGTGACGAAAGGTGGCTCATGCCCGATCATCAGACCTCCCGCCCCACCGGTGCTGTGGTTGTGGCGGTGGTCGCCGTCGTCCTCGCCGTCGTCGCCACCGGCTTCGCGGTCGTCATCTCCACCGAGCTAGCCCCCGCGGCCCTTTCCCACGGACTGGCGTCTCCGGCCGCGGGCAGCTCGGCCCCGCCAATAGCCGATGAGCCCGCCTCGCGCATTGCCGTCGCGGGCGACACGGGAACCGGCACAGCCCCGGTAGGGGCGACCGTTGAACGGATGCGACGCGAAAGTCGGCAGGATCCTTACGACGCCCTGCTCCTGCTCGGCGACCTCATCTACGAGGATGGCGAGGCGGCGCAAACCGAAGCACGCGTCATCTCCCCGTTCGCCCCCATTCTCGACACGGGGGCGACCTTGCTTCCCGTGCTCGGCAACCACGACTACCGCAGCAACCAACAGCAACAGATTCTCGAAAAACTGGGCCAGCACACACCGTGGTACGTCGAGCAGATCGGCCCCGCGAAAGTGATCGTGCTCGATTCGAACCAGGCCGATAACGCCCAGCAACGCGATTGGCTGCGCACAACTCTCGCCGAACCCGTCACATCGGGCACGTGGGTGATCGTCGCCATGCACCACCCCGCTTACTCCGCCGGGAATCACGGTTCGGACATGGCGGTTCGGAACGCGTGGTCGCCGTTGTTCGCCGAATTCAACGTTCCGCTCGTCCTCGCCGGACACGACCACGATTATCAGCGTTCCACTCCTCAGAATGGGGTGACCTACATCGTCTCCGGAGCTGCTGCCAGATTGCGCCCGACCGGACAGGAGAACTTCACTGCAGTGAGCGCCTCGACCCTGCACTATCTTGACCTTCTGGTTTACGACGACAAGCTCCTCGGCCGGGCCATTGACCACAGCGGCGTGCTCGTCGACACGTTCGCCATTACCCGCTGACCACGGGCCTTTTCTTCGGTCGCGTGGGTCATGCTCGAAGGAAGAGCCGCGTTGGCGTGGTGTTGCGAACTCACGACCCTCACGGGTTTGCGACGCTCGATTCATCGGAACCATGAATGAGGGACGATGTGAAGATGAATGACAAGCGCGCACTCCAACCGCGACCGCCGCGCGGCGTCGTGCGGTGGCCACTCCACTTCCCTGTCCATCTGTTTCACGCCAGACTGGGATTCCTTGTCGGGCACCGCTTCCTGATGCTGGTCCACACCGGACGGACGTCCGGGAGGCTGTTCGAGACTCCGTTGGAAGTCGTCCACTTCGACCCAGGCTCACACGAGGCCATCGTCATGGCCGGATGGGGCGCACAGACGCAATGGCTGCGAAATGTCGAGGCGGGTCTGGCGAAGGAGATCTGGATCGGGACCTCGCGGTACGTTCCGGTCGTGCGTCGACTCGGGCTGGACGAGGCCCAGGAAGTATTCGAGCACTACGAGCACCACAGCGGGCTACCCCGTCCGCTCGTGCGCAGCGTCCTCAGCCGTCTCCTCAGTTGGCGGTACGACGGAACGGATGAGGGCCGGCGACGGGTCGTGGACCAACTGCCCCTGATCGGATTCCGTCCTTCCTGACGATCGGGACGAACACCCGCCGTACATCTATCTCAAAATCCATCAGCGGCACCTCGTCGAGCCCGACCAGCTCGAAATCCCCGATAACCAAGTCCCGGCAGTTTGCATGGGAGACTGCCGGATTCCGTGAGCATGCTTGCCAGCGCATAGGCACCACGAAAGTATGGACGCACCGTAAATCACGAGAGAAACACTATGACGCAGCACAACCCGCCCATGGACCCGAATTCCTCAGAGGCCACCGGCCCGCAGCTGAAGAAGGCCCGCGCTCAGGGAGATGCCTACGGTCAAGCCGTGAAATACATGGTGGAAGAGGTCGCCCACGACGGCGGGATTAAGCAGGCCGGGGAGTACACCGTGGGTTACGCGATCGAAGAAGCTGAGGGCCTGTATCACTTCAAGGACGGTCAACTCACGTGGCAGAACCCCGAGGGAGAGAACGTGCACGTGGAGATCGCAGTGCAGGACACGGCTGACGGCCGGTTCGTGCCGGCCGTGACGGTGACTGCATCATTGGTGACGCCCACCGGGCAGGAATTGGGGCCGTACGAACATGAGCTGGTGTGGCACCCGATGCTCTACCACTACGCCCGCAACTGGGTGGTTCCGGAAGACGGGGGAATGCACCCTGCGGGTGCGCATCGACCCGCCCACCTTTATGCGCCACGACGAGATCAACGGCCGGCGCTTCGCGCAGCCTGTCGACGTGGAGTTCACCGGCGTGAAGATCCAGCGGGGCAACGAGCCCGTCACCCCACCCCAACCGTGAACGGGTGATCGCGCAAATGGTCACCGTGGAAACCCCAAGCCTGGGTGACGATGACCTATTTTGGGCAGACGGTTCGCGTTCGACGGTTCGATACCCCCGGATGCTCCTAGCCGGAAGGAAAATGCACCGTCGCCGTTGCTCGACGCAACAGCTCCGAATCGCTAGGGTCGGCCACTGCCACGATCACGATCCCGGGTGCCGTTGCGAGGACATCGAGAAGGTGTGCCGTCTCGACATCGGCGTAGCGATCGTGGGCATCGCGCACCTCCGATCGCTTGCCGAACACAGCATCCGCCTCGTCGAGGAGCAGCACGGCGCCCGAGTTCTCGGCACTGTCGAACAGTCGTTGCAGATTCTGTTCCGTCTCGCCGATGAAGTCGCTCACGATCCGGTCCAACCCGATGCGCACGATCGGTTGTCCGAGCTCGCGGGCCACCGCTTCTGCAGCCTCGGCCTGTGCCGCTGCATCCGTCCCCGAAAAAACGACAAGTTGCCCGGCGCGTGCGTGCGTGCGCGCGTGCGCTACAACGTCTCCGACGGTGTCGGGCCACGAACGGGTCTCGAGGGCGAAATTGGCCCGCACGCCGAAGGACAATCGCAGCGGCGCGGTGCTCGCGAGCCAGAGCGAAGCCAGCTCGTCCGGCGGAATCAACGACATGATGACCTGGACGGCCATGCTCGTCCCGGCGACCTGCACGGTCAGCACCGGGCTTGCAGCAATCGCGGCCTGAGCGTCACCATAGGGAACGAGACTCGCGGAATCCGCATCGGCGTCATCCGCAGCGTGGCAACTGACGAGGTACCGGAGGTCCGCGGCGAGATAGCGCACGCCAACGGGGTCGCCGCCGTTGCGGTAGCTGACGAGGCTGTCACGATAGAGGAAGAGATTGACGGATGCCCCGATAACCCCCAGTCGCGCAGCATCCGGTGGTCGCGCCGTCGCCACCGCATCCGGGGACGCGATGAGCCGCCGCAGAGCCTCCGTTACGGCGGCGAGCGAACGGCCGTAGTCGGTGAGAGTTGGCATCGTGACCCGCATCCTGCGGTCGATCGCACGGCGACCGCGTGTGCTCGAAACACTACTCCTGCCCTCGGGCTGCACACTGACGCGATGCCGGTCCATCGGCGGCCCACGTAGAGCGAGCGAGCCGACGGGCCCCGCGGCGGATGATCCAGCTATTGCCAGGGCGTCCCAATCGACATGCGCCGCTGCGCGAGCCCGTCCAGGATGAGTTCCAAACCGTTTCGGAACTCGTCCTCAAATGCGTAGTCCCCTCCGTGCAATAGCTCCGCGAGTGAGCGCGCGAGGTAGGGGTAGTCCTCTGGAGGCGGCGCGACTTGGGATGCGAAGGCGGCCTCGGCCCCCTCCCCTGGCGTGAACGGCAAGCCTGCTTCGGTCAGGGCGAAGCCGTAGACAAAGGCGTCGATTGTCGAGAATGCGTGCGTTGCAAGTGCCGCACTGAAACCTTCGGTCATGAGGCACCCCAGAACGCGGTCGTGATGACGCAGGAGAGCGGGCCCCGGCACAGGCCGCGACTCGAGCATCCCGAGCGCCCAGGGGTGTGCTCGGAGGACGGTGCGCGCGGATTCCGCGCGCTGCACCATGGCATCCCGCCACGGATCTCCGATCTCGGGCAGGTCAATCTGAACGAAAGCCCATTCAGCCAGTGCGTCCAACAGCGCCTCCTTGTTCGAGACGTGGTGGTACAGCGACATGGCTTCGACCCGAAGTTCCGCGCCCACGCTTCTCATGCTGACGCTCGCGAGACCGGTGCGATCTGCGACAGCAGCTGCAGCGTCCACTATTCGCTGTCTACTCAACATGCCTCGCGCCGTCATAAGTCCATTGTTGCTTCCCTTACACCTGTAAGGCTATGCTTCTGAGTGTCCGTTTTCACTTCGACCGAAAGGCCCCCACGATGAATTGCAGCGAAATGGACGGTGCCGGCACCCCGCCTGATCGCCAATCCGCTCGCCGAGTCCGCCGTATGACGCTGCTGGCGCGTGCCACGTGAAGGCCATCGTCCAACGCGAGTACGGCTCCACGGAGGTGCTGCAACTCGAGCAGATCGACGTGCCCGCGATAGGCGCGGGCGACGTGCTCATTCGCGTGCGCGCGGCATCCATCAACCAGGCCGACTGGTTCCTCACCACCGGCACACCCCTCATCGCTCGCGCCGCGTTCGGCGTTCGCCGACCAAAACTGCCGGTTCGCGGGCAGGATGTCGCCGGAATCATCGAGTCCGTCAGCCCGGATGTCTCCTCCTTCCGTGCCGGCGACCGGGTGTACGCGGAGGTCCCCGCCGGGAGCTTCGCCGAGTTCGTCGCCGCGCGCGCCGGTGACGTCGCCATGATGCCACGCACGATCAGCTTCGAGCAGGCGTCGACCGTTCCGCTCGCTGCGGGCACGGCGCTGCAGGGCCTCCGCGAGGTGGGCTGCTTGGACGCACGGACGGGTGGGTGTGGAGCGCGCGTGCTCATCAACGGCGCCTCTGGCGGCGTCGGCAGTTTCGCGATCCAGATCGCGAACGCGCTTGGGGCCGAGGTCACTGCGGTCTGCAGCGCGAGGAACGCCGAGCAGGCATTCGCACTGGGCGCCGCCCGTGTGATCGACTACGCGGTCGAGGACTTCACGCGCGCCGGAGACAAGCACGACCTGATCCTCGATCTCGTCGGCAATCACCCGGTGCGCGCACTGCGGCGCGCACTCGCCCGCACCGGAACGCTCGTGCTGGCGAGCGGCGGGGGTGGTCGCATCCTTGGCCCGATGGGTCGCATCATCGGGGCACTGGTATCGGCACCGTTCGTTTCCCAACAGGTGCGTGTGCTTTCCGCGACGCCAAGCGCTGCGCGCCTCGATGCGCTCACCGAGCTCATCGATTCGGGCGCGGTCAGCCCTCAGGTCGAGCGGGTGTACCCGCTCGAGCAGACGGCGCAGGCGTTGCGTGATTTCGTCGAGCAGCACGCGCGCGGCAAGCTCGTGATCGCGGTGTCGCCGTGACCGCGGCCGAAAGCGCACCATGCCTCATGTCTGCACCCCGGGCGCTGGATTCGCCTCCACCGCGCTCGCCCACACCCATGCCCGCTGCACCTCTCCCCCGGTGTTGGTCCATTCGAGGGCCACGGCCCGCGGGGTCCGGGCCACTGCCCGCGCCTCGACGCGGATCGCGAGGGCACCCTAGCGCACCCACGCTCTTACTGCTGGTGGTCGGGGGGTCTTCGTCAGTGGAAGAGTGTCGAGTTCAAGCTCGGCGTTGGTCAGCGAGCTCGGCTCGACGCCGCGGGTGGCTGCCTCTTCTGCTCGCTCGCCCATCCGTCGGTCGATCCGGTCCGCGTACCGCCTGCTCGTGCCCACTTCGCTCCAAGGTTCGGAGCGTCCGGCCACGCAGTTCCGATCGTAGAACGACCCACCGACCGTTGTCCGTGCATTCCAGGTGTGGCACGTTTGTAGAGTGAACGATCTCCGTATTGGACGGCGCAATCACCCCGACAGCGGTCAACCCTCGTCGAAGCCAGGCGGTGCACGTAGCATCAGAGCAGACCGTCAGCCGTTCGGCTGACCCGGATGGCGAATAGAGGATCGATATGAGCGACGCCCCTGAATCCAGTGGCCTGCCCGACGGCGCGACCGGCGTGACGAGTCCCACCAGCGAGCGCGACACCGAGGCGAAGCAATCGACTCCCGTTGCGGACAGCGAGGCTGTCGACGCCGACACCGAAGATCAAGTCGAGGTGCTCCCCGGTACGGGCGGGCCTGATGATGTGGGTGACGTCGAGGTCGATCCCGATGAACTGAATCTGTCGGGTGATTCGATCCCCGGACACCCCAAGCCCGGAGAAGCAGACCCGGCCGACGAACAGCGGTGACCGCCCGGCACACGCGGAAAACCTCGGACAATCAACAGGCCCGACATGGCCGTCAGCCGCACCTCGTACACTAACGCAATGGTCTCGGTGTCGACTTCTCGACAGAGCGGCCAAGAGTCACCCGCGGTCGGTATCGGAGGAAAGCACGATGGCCACCACAGATAAGCGCGACCCTCGCGTCGTTCGGACTCACAACGACGTGCCAGCGGTCGCGCTGAGGCTGCTCCTCGATGAGGGATGGGAGGCGGTGACGCCCGTCCGAGTGGCGACAGAGGCCGGCTACTCGCGCGCGACTATCTACACCCACTGGCCCGAGCGCATCGATCTTTTACGCGACGCTTTCGCCCAGTTCAGCGAGATGCCCCATCACGAGGCGAGCGGCGACGCTGAGCTGGATCTTCGCGGCGAACTCGCGAGCTTCAGCCGCGCGATGGTGGAGCACCGGCTCGATCGTGCTCTCGCCACTCTTGCCGAGAGGACTCAGACCAACCCCGAGATTGCGCCGATTCGCAACACTTTCGTCGCCGACGGCGAGCGGCCTATGCGACACACACTCCGGGCGCTCGCCGAGGATCCGGCGGCCGAGGCCGCCCTCCTGATGCTGACCGGAATGGTGACGCACTCGGTGCTCATGCACGGTACGCCTCCCTCCGATGAGGTGCTCGACGCGGCGGTCGACATCGTCATGCGTGGGCTGGCGCAGCGTGATTGAGACCGATCGATTCGTCAAGGTCGAGGTGGCCTCGGTCGCGGAGCTCCACGCCTGGCTCGACGCTCATCACCGGCAGACCGAGGCGGTGTGGCTCGTGACGTTCAAGAAGGTCGTGCCGCACAAGTATCTGACGACCGCCCACGTGCTCGATGAACTCGTTGCCTCGGGGTGGATCGATGGCATTCGCCGGGCGGTCGACGACGAGCGCACGATGCAGCTGATCAGCCCGCGCCGCACTCAGCCGTGGGCGAAGACCTACCGCGATCGTGCAGAGAGACTCATCGAGGAGGGACAGATGCAACCTGCCGGGCTGGCCTCGGTCGACCTCGCGAAGTCCACAGGCGCGTGGGAGGCAATGGCCGAAGTCGATGCACTCATCATCCCCGCCGATCTGCAACGCGAGCTGATGAGAGCCGCGCCGGCCTGGGACGAGTTTCAGGCCTTCCCACCGTCGGCGAGACGGAACATCCTCCGCTGGGTCGCGAGCGCCAAGACTGACCCGACACGCACGAAACGCATCGGGCTCACCGTCGCCGAAGCTCAGGCCGGTCGCCGCGTGAAAAGCAACGGCTGACGGGACCGCGCATCACGTCAGTGCGCGCGCGTGGTGAGAGCCGGTCCGACGTGCGTGTCGACCCACGCGATGAGCGGCTCCATCGCGCGCCAGGTGCTCAGCACGTCGCTCGGAGGCGTGTCGATCGGCAGGCCCCGCAGAGCGGCGTAGTGCTTCAGTCGCAGCAGCTGGATCGCGGGGTGCGAGGGGTCCATGCCACGTGGCGCCGTCTTGAGCGACGGTCCCGCCAGCGTGAACCCGTCGCCCTCGAGAGCTCGGATGATCGACTCGAGCTCGGCGGCGATGGCGGGGCGCTCGGCGATCGCGGTTCGAGCGCGCTCGAGCTGGTCGCGCGAGGGGTCGTAGAGTCCGCCGCCGACCTCCAATCGCTCCCGGTTGAGATTGAGGTAGACGCCGCCGACGGTCCCGGCCCACATGCTCGCCTCGGTGCGGTACGGGTCCTTGTTTGCGCTGAAGCGCACATCCCTGTTCGGTCGCATCACCTTGCCCGGGCCGTACACGGGTTCGGCTGCCCCGAGCAGGTCTTCAAGGGGCTGGCGGATGGCGCGTGCGTACTGGTCTCGGTGCGCTTCGAAGAAGGACTTGCTGTTGTCGGCGGCGAGTCCGGTGAGGAAGTCCGCCGCCTCGGCAGTGAAGCTGGTGAGCGGGGACGCTTCGGTCATGAGGGATTCCTCTCGGCAGAGGCGCGTCGACGCGCCGGTGAGTTCTGGACGAGATGTACATTAGAAAGCAATGCTGACAGCCGACTGGATGCGGCTGGCGCGAACGGCGGGCTGATGCATCGTGTCGATTACGGCAAATCAGTTCGCGGCACGACGGCGGCCCCTGATCAGCAGCCAGAAGATAATCGCAACTTCACCCACAAACAGGAACTGGGCGAAGACAGCGGTGAAGTCGGGGACGACGGCCATGCCGACAGCATCCGCAAGATATCCGGCGCCGGCGATGGCGAGCAGGATGCCGAACACCTTCGCTATGAAGCCGGAACGGAATGCCAGATAGCCGACCAGCAGGAGGGACGCGCCAAACAAGCCCAGGCTGATGACCCAGATGGTGGTGAACGACTCCAAGACCGGCAGTGCGGTTTCCGGATCGCCGATCATCGAGAATCCCACCACCAGCCGGCTGATGGCCACGAGGAGCAGCACGGCATACACGGTTCTCATCCAGGCGGCCGCCGCGGAGAGACGGCGGTTCACCGGCTTGAACAGTGTGTACAGAGCTCCCGCCACGACAATGTCGAGGAACGCCACGACGGCGAAGCTCGCTACGCCGGAGAAGAAGAGTAGCGGAGCGCCAGAGATGTTTTGCGCGCTCTGCACCGCGTCTCCCGGGACGATGAGGGGCACCAGCGACTGAACCGAGAGCGAGTACTCAGCGTGTCGATTGCGCTTGCCGACCGCACGGGCATTGACTCGCTCACGATGCGGAGGCACGGCGAGGAGCTCGGCGTCGAGGCAATGTCGCTCTATAACCACGTGGCGAACAAGGTAGATCTGCTCAATGGCATGGTCGACGCGGTGTTCAACGAGATCGAGCTGCCGTCGCACAACGACGACTGGAAGACGGCGATGCGCAAGCGGTCGGTTTCCTTCCGTGCCGTGCTGTCTCGCCATCCCTGGGCCACAGGACTGAAGGACTCCGGAACGAATCCCGGCCCAGCCACGCTGCGACATCACGATCGCGTAATCGGCACTCTTCGAAACGCAGGATTCTCGATCGCAATGACGGCCCACGCGTTCTCAGCGCTCGACAGCTACATCTACGGCTTTGCCATGCAAGAGAAAAACCTGCCATTCACCACAGAGGAAGATACAGCCGCGAGGGCACACATCATGCTCGCCCAGCTTCCAGCGAACGAGTATCCCTACCTTGCCGAGCTCACCGCAGACCATGTTCTCAAACCCGGATACAACTACGCCGACGAATTCCCGCTCGGCCTCGAACTCATCCTCGACGGACTCGAACGCTGGCTCGAGAAACACAAGCTGGAGCAGGAGCCTGACACGGAGCGTTGATGGGCGTCTCGAGCGCCAGGCTATGAAATCCCCGCTCCCCTGCCGGACATGGCTCAGTATGAGGTCTGTGACCGACACCGAGCGCGAGATGCGAATGCGCAGGCTCGTCGCGCTCGTCGCCGATCCCGTTCGGCGTTACCTGAACCGCCGTACTGACGCCGCGACCGCCGACGACGTGCTCGGCGATACCCTGCTGGTGTGCTGGCGCCGACTCGACGACGTGCCCGACGACGCACTGCCCTGGGCAATCGTCGTCGCTCGGCAGTGCCTCAGCAACGCCCGGCGCGCCGAACGTCGCCGCACCCGCCTCATCGGCCGGATCATCGCCATCGATCCGCCGCCGGCCGCTGCGGACGACAACCCCGCAACATCCACGCTCGATGGCACCACCGCCGACGCCCGCCTGACCACCGCCCTCGCTGGCCTGCGCCGCGACGACGCCGAGATCCTGCGACTGTGGGCGTGGGACGAGCTGACGAGCCCGCAGCTTGCCGTCGTGCTCGGCACCAGCGCGAACGCCGCGGCGATCCGCCTGCACCGTGCGAAGGCGCGGCTCAAGCAGGAGCTGCTGAAATCCGACAACCCGACCGGACATGTATCCCATGAGGAAGGGAGCACCGATGCACGACGATGACCGTGCGCTGCGCGATGAGCTGCGCGCCGCCGATCCTGCTCGCGCACTGCCCCCTGCCTCACCGACGTGGCTCGACCACAGAATGGAGCAGATCATGACCGACCAGTCCCCCTCCACCACGACCGGCACCCCCGAGAAGCCGCGACCCGCCTTCACGCGGTGGATGCCGGTGGTCGGCGTCGCCGCTGGCCTCGCCATCGCCGCCGTAATAGTCGTGCCGCTCGCCCTCGGCGGCCCCGAGCCCACCGTCGAGGCGCTGCGGCCTCCCCTTGGCGGGGACCTCGCGAGCGGCAGTTGCCTCGTGCTCGAGCCGGCGACCGTCGCCGCCCAGGAGCAGGCGTTCGCCGCGACAGTGTTGGAGATCCAGGGCGACACCGTCGTGCTGGAGGTCACAGAGAGGTTCGCGGGCGACGTCGCCGACCGCGTCGAGGTGACGCAGGTCGATGCGATCACCTCCGACTTCTCGGGCGTGCCCTTCGAGGTCGGCAAGAGTTATCTCGTCGGCGCATCCAACGGAACGATCACAAGCTGCGGCGTCACGGGAGCCGACAGTACCGACCTCCGCGCCGTCTACGACGCGGCGTTCCCCGGCTGATCCCTCCCCGGCTGTTCCCCCCGGTGAGAGCGGCCGGCGGCAGCAGCCGGCGGGAGCGGCCGTCAGCTGCGACGTCGGGTGAGGTTCACCGTGACCTGGTCGCCGAGGCCCTTATCCCAGTGCCTTGCGCAGGGCGGCCTTCAAAGGAACCATGTGTGTGCCGTCGCCCATCGGCATCATCGTGGCTTCGAACGAGATGCCATCGGCCTCGCCGCCGACCTTCACCGCCTTACGCGTGCCGGTCGCCGAAGAGCTGTTAGCTGGCCGCCTTTTTCACGAGCGCGCGCAGTTGCTTGTCGACGGCATCCGTCACCTCCACTACGGCAAAGGACGTGGGCCAGACCACACCGTCGTCGAGGAGCGCATCCTCGGTGAAGCCGATCGAGCCGTAGCGGGTGTCGAACTTCGACTTCGGCTGGAAGAAGACCACGACTTTGCCGTCGCGCGCGTACGACGGGAAGCTATACCACGTCTTCGCGTCGAGGTGCGCGGCCTCCTCGGCAACGATGACGTGCAGTAGCTCAGCGACGGCGCGGTCGGAACCGTTGAGTCCTTCGATTGCATCGACGCATGCCTGCGCCGCGCTGCTTCTTCGCCGAACCCTTTCCGCCCTTCTCCTGCTCGCGCAACTCGGCGGCACGCTGCTTCATCGCCGCGCGCTCGGTCTCGCTGAAGACTGCCTGTTCGTGCTCGTTCGTGGCCATCGATTCGTCCCTTCGTTGGCACCCGGCCGCGACTGAAATCAACCGCCGCTCCCCGTCGGCCAGCCGGGTGGCTGGCTCTACCCTATGGACGAACGACGGTCGCGGATAGGGACATTGGTGGCCATGGGCCTCGTCGAGCGTAGGACGCTCGATCGTGCTCACACTCCGCGACCGGGAACTACCGTCGCAACATGGTCAAGGCAGCACCGGGTGCGGCCGATCGGGCCTATCCCGCTCAAGGCAATCCAGTTGCCCCGCAGGTCGCTCTGACAGTCGTGCGCTGTACGTCTCAACGACGTGGTCCAAGGCGGCTCTCATCGTGGGAAACGATGCCCATACGAAATCATCGGCAATTTGCATAACTTCGAAGGTGTCGCCTTTTCGGTCCACGAATGCGAGGAACCGGCCCTGTCCGCGCGCGATTCGCCCGTCGCACACGCGCCACGACGAGGGGCCAGCTTGTTCGAGCAAGAGTGCCTCGTCAAGTTGATCGTGCGGTTGTCGCATACCTTCTGCTGTCGGGGGCGTGACGGGAAGCGGTCTGGGCATCGCAACAGTCATGGGGGCTCGATTCTCCGAATGTTTTGTTCACCGGGGTCTCGAGTGACTAGTCGAATCGTCGCCCCTCGCCGATCAGAAGTCAACAGGTCATGCCATGGCCCTCGAATGCGGGGTAAGGTCATCTTGTTGCTCTAGATCCTGGCAGCGGAACACTTCCGTTTCCTGCCCAGGAGAAGCAATGCCGCCAAATGTACTCGTCTCGCTTCTCATCGAACGCCACGGAGTGCATCTCGTTGCCGCCGTCGCGCGCACCCATCCAGCAGTTGTCCGAAAGTGGACATTGGGGCAAGAGGAGATCGATCCCGACAACATCGCGCGGCTTCGCACCCTGCGCTCATGAACCATTTTCGGAGCTATGGAAATGTCGTTGCAGCGCCAGAAGCAGTCGACTATTGTTCTGTTCAGGCACCCTAGACCCCGGCAGCCATCATCTCATCGTGTGCCGGGGTGCTTTTCTACCCGAAAGATCGTCGAATTTACCCCCCTCTCGACGGCAGCCCGGCGCACGATGCTTACTTCCGACGTAGAAGCGCGAAATCGAGAGACCGTCGGGTCGCTTCGCGGAGCAAGTCGAGAGATAACACTGGCCGAAGACATGGGTCTACATGAAAAACGAACTCGGAACGCGGTCTTCGGAAATGGTTGCGGCTTCTCAGGAGCTGTGCGACCGATTTGTCGCACTGCTGCCGGTCAGCGGCGCTTCCATCTCGATATCGAGCGCGTTGGGCGGACAATCGACCATCGGAATCAGCGATTCGATTGCCGCCCGATTAGAACAGCTGCAGTTCGAGCTGGGCGAGGGACCCCACTGGGAGGCGTTGCGCACTGGGCAGCCTGCGCTCGTTTCCGACATTCACACAGATGATGCGACGATGTGGCCGATGTTCAGGTCCGCTATCGCCGGACTGGATGTGGGGGCAATATTCGCGTTGCCGTTGAAAATGGGCGCCGTCACCGTGGGCGTGGTCGACCTGTACCGGTCAACGCCAGGCCCGCTTCGACCGCTAGATCTTTCAGCGGGGATGGACCTGGCACAGTCTCTTTCTGCGCAGGCCCTCCGACACGCTGCCGTGTCGGCCGACGACGACGTGGGAGCGGAAACCTCGCTCTCACCGGCGATGCGACGTGAAATCCACCAAGCCACCGGGATGATCTTCGTGCAACTCGGTGTATCGGCGACAGAAGCGTTCACCAGGCTTCAGGCGCGTGCATTCGCGGATGGCCGCCCGTTATCCGACGTTGCGGTTGATGTAGTCCAGCGAAATCTGGACTTCAGCGACCCCGACGAGTATTCGCAGTAAACAATCTTGCACCGTTGACAGGAGATCCAAAGTGGCAAATCAATCCAGAGAGCAGAAGGTAAGTGCGGCGTTTGTGACGGTCGCCGACACCCTCATCGACGATTACGACACGGTCACCCTTCTCCAGACACTCGTGGAAGTGTGTGCTGACATCCTCGCAACGGATGCCGGCGGTCTGCTGCTCGCTAATTCTGAAGGGCAGTTGCAGCTGGTGGCCTCGACCAGTGATCGCGCTGACTTGGTGGAGATCCTGCAACTTGACGCTGGCGTAGGTCCCTGCGTCGACTGCTTCACCACCGGCAAGCCCGTCACCGTCGGGGATATCGCCGGTTCCGGTAGTCGTTGGCCGGTCTTTCGGGAGGCGGCCTTGGGGCAAGGGTTTCAGTCCGTGCACGCAACGCCGTTGCGGCTTCGCGGCACGGTGCTGGGAGCAATGAATCTCTTCAGCACTACTGTGGGCGAGCTCAACGACGCGGATATCGCGGTAGCACAGGCTCTCGCCGATGTGGCGACGATTGGCATCATTCAGGAGCGAATTGTTCGCGATTCCGGAATTGTGGCTGAGCAATTGCAGCGAGCCCTCCACAGCCGTGTGCTCATCGAACAAGCTAAGGGTGCCGTAGCCCAGACGGCGAATGTCAGTCCCGAGAACGCGTTCGCCGTGATGCGGAAGTTCGCCCGAGACAACAACCTCACGCTCAGTGGAGTCTGCGAGGGAGTAATGGACCGCACCCTTGAAATCACCAACAGCGGCGCGGCAACGACCGCAAAATTGGCACGCAAATAGGCCTCGCACGGCGATGTGATGACAGACGGCCCACGGCAAGGTACGGTTGGTTTTGTTGCTCTAGATCCTGGCAGCGGATCACTTCCGTTTTCTGCCCAGGAGAAGCAATGGGGAATTCGCTCCCGCACTCACCCCTCGCCCGTGTCGGCGGCGCGCTGCACCCGTTCGCCCCGGTTGCCGCCCGTGGTAACACCGGAGGTACCGAGCAAACACGAAGCGACGCGGTAGTCGGCGTCATTCGTGACTGGCTCCACAATCCGCGCACGAACGATGCGGAAGGGGCACCAGATCGCACAACTCCTCTGACCTAATTCGGGTCCGGGAATCAAATTCCCCGACCGAACCATCACCCACCTTCCAACAGACAGCTGTCCATTCAAATGTGGCCCGCAACGGGACCACGCAACTCGTCAGAGAGGACGAATCCCGATGAAGCACACAACGAAACTCCTGCTGGTTCCCGCGTTGGCGCTGGGGGTGGCGGTCGCCGCCGCTGGCCCCGCGTTCGCAGCAACAGAGGATGTCACGTACCAGACGACGCTTGACGCGATCAATGGCAGCGGTGCCAGTGGTTCGTACACGGTCGAGCTGTCCGGCGACCAAGCCACGGTCACCGGCGAGGTGAGCGGTCTCGCCGAGACGTTCAACGATGCCCCGTACCCGCACGTGCAGCACATCCACATCGGCGCGCAGGGCGTGTGCCCGCCGGCGGATGCTGACGCGAATGGCGATGGCGTCATCGACACCCCCGAGGGGCAGCCCTTCTACGGTGGGATCGGAACGACGCTGTCGCTGGACGGTGCAACCGACGCGTCCACGGCAACCGACCTCACCGTCGCCCCGAGTGGCAGCTCGTTCACCTACGAGCGCACCTTCACCATGAATGCCGACACCATCGCCGCCCTCGAGGCCGGTACCGGCGTCATCGTCGTGCACGGGCTGGACCCGGCCGGACTGAGCCAGGC
The DNA here is from genome assembly GCF_009930795.1 of Marisediminicola antarctica. Taxonomy (GTDB): domain Bacteria; phylum Actinomycetota; class Actinomycetes; order Actinomycetales; family Microbacteriaceae; genus Marisediminicola; species Marisediminicola antarctica. Next base: position 1,673,626 of record NZ_CP017146.1, on the reverse strand, counting down.
GGCGCAGGACGCGATGAGCTCCCTGGTTCCCGAGCTGCCCCTGGCCGCCACCGCACCAGCCCTCTGTGGAGCGCTCGCCGTCTCACAGATGGAAGAGATGCCTGAAGGTGGCGTGCAGACCGGTGGCGTGAACACCGCCGGTCCCGATCTGGGCATGCTCGCCCTCGGTGGCGGACTCCTGCTCGCCGCCGGTGGTGTCGTGGCCGTTCGTCGCCGCGTCGCCGCACGCAACTGAGGATCGACACGATCGAGAATCAGTGACTGCGCAACTTAGCAAGTCCCGCCGCGGTAGCCTCTGGGCTGCCGCGGCGGTGCTACTGCTCATCGGCGGCGGCACCGCCATCGCCCTCGCACTGACCACAAACGACCCACCACCACAACCACCCGCATCCGCCGCCCGCCCCTCCCAGACGGGTACCACCACGACACCCTCGCCGACACCTACACCTACACCTACGCCCACGCCCACGCCCACGCCCACGCCCACGCCGACACCTACGCCTACGCCTACGCCCGCGCCACCCGCGGCACCCGCGCCCCCCGCGGCACAGGCCACCGGCCCGAGCGTGCCCGCCACAACTCCCACCCAGGTCAGCATCCCCGCCATCGGTGTCGATTCAACGCTGATGCAACTCGGACTCAACACCGACGGCACCGCCGAAGTCCCCCCACTCGCCCCGGGCTCCCCCGCCGGCTGGTACCGCGGCTCGCCCACCCCGGGAGAGCTCGGACCATCGATCATCCTCGGACACGTCACCAGCAACGCCGGACCCGCCGTCTTCTACCGCCTCGGCGACATGCGCCCCGGCGACGAAATCACCATCACCCGCGCCGACGCAACCACAGCCACCTTCACCGTCGACGCGGTCGAGCAATACCCCAAAGCCGACTTCCCCACCCAGAAGGTCTACGGCAACACCGACCACGCCGCCCTACGCCTGATCACCTGCGGCGGCATCTTCGACAACACCGCCGGCTCCCACCTCGACAACATCGTCGTCTACGCCACCCTCACCGACGACAGCGCATAGCCAGCCGGCCACATAGATCCCTGCCGCGCCCACGTCGGCTGAGAGGTGATTTGCACGCGATTGGCTAGAGCCACAGTGGCCGGGACTTTCTTCTCTGGCATGCCCGCCCCCGCCAGGGGAGGCTGACGAGCGGACCCATCACGACATCCGCTCGAAGGGGAACCAGGACCATGATCCGCATCACTATCGCCGCGTTGTTCGTGGTGCACGGCCTGATTCACTTTTTCGGCTTCGCCAAAGCTTTCGAGCTCGCCGAAATCCCCCAACTGGTTCAACCCATTTCACAACCCGCGGGGCTATTCTGGCTGACCGCGGGCATGCTCTGCCTGGTCGCCGCCGGTGCCCTCTTCTTCGCCCCCCGGTGGTGGTGGGCCGTCGGTGCCGGTGCCGTGCTGATCTCACAAGCCGTCATTGTCTTCTCGTGGGGGGATGCCAGGGTGGGCACCGTCGCGAACGTGGTGCTCCTTGGAGCAGTCGCCTATGGCTTCGTCTCGCGGGGCCCACTGAGCCTTCGCGCCGAATTCGAGCATGACCTGGCTCGTGTATGGCCGCCAGTGCGGGCGGCGTCCGGCGGCACCATCCTCGAGGGTGACTTGGCCTCGCTACCCGATCCGGTGCAACGGTACCTGCATCGGTCCGGCGTGATCGGCCAGCCGCCCGTGACGGACTTCCGGGCAACCTGGACCGGCCGCATCCGCAGCGCCCCGGACAGCGCGTGGATGACGTTCACCGCGGACCAGCTCGACCTCGTCGACACCCCGGAGCGCTTCTTCATCATGAACGCCAGGATGAAAGGACTCCCGGTGGATGTTCTGCATTCATTCGACCACCACGGCGCCACGATGCGGGTGCGAGTGTTGTCCGTACGCTCGATGGTCAACGCGAAGGGCGCCGCACTCACCCACGCTGAAACGGTGACCCTATTCAATGACCTGTGCTGCCTGGCCCCAGGCGCCCTGCTCTCACCCGACATAACCTGGGAGCCGATCGATGAGCACACCACCACAGCCCACTTCACCCTCGGACCCAACACCATCACCGCGGAGTTGCGATTCGACGATCTCGGGGATCTGGTCGACTTCGTCGCCGATGGGCGTGGGAGCATGTCGGCCGACGGCCACACCCTCACACCCCTGCGCTGGTCGACCCCGCTGCACGATTATGCGCAGGTCGGACCGGCACGGGTGGCAACGAAGGCCGAGGCGAGGTGGCATCCCGACTCGGGCGCCTGGACTTACGGCGAATTCGAACTCACATCGCTGGCCTACAACGTCGCGAACCGCCGCCCCTCGGCCGAGCACTCCGTTACGCGCTAATCCCCGCGGCAAACGACCTCGCGCTCAGCCAGCCGCGGATTCGGCTTCCACGCCGTGCGAGACGATATCGCCGTCGGTGAACAGTATCCCTTGAGCGATTTCGCGCCATTTCGGTTTCGCGCGAAGCAGGAACTCCAGCTCCATACTGAAATGCTTGCGCTCCTCACCGAGTGAGCCGAGCATGATCTCTCGCGCCACAGAATCTTGCTCAACAGCGATGTGCTGCTCGTACCACCCAATCGCTTCTGGGTCGCGCGGACGGCAAGTTACCGAGTGGGCTCGAAGGCTTTATCGCGGCTCTCGCTGGCGGCGCTCTCATGGTGTCCGCCGTGCTCGAGCCCATTGAGCCCGCCACCGACGTCGCGCCTCTCTGGGCGGTCGCTGGCTGCGTGCTTATCGGCGCCGCAGCGTTCGTCGGCCTCGACCGAACCGTAAAGACGAAGCTGGGATCCACCTTTTCCTCGCCGGAGTTCCCGAACCCGCGCTGGGATTGATTCGAAGCGTCGCGGGCGGCGCGGTCACCGCCTCGCTAGCCACGGAAGTATTCCCGAAGGCATTCAAAGAGGAGAAATACCTACCAGGTATCGCCGCTGCGTTGGGACTCGTCCTCGCGATCGTGCTGGACCAGTTGGGTTAGTCGGCACTACACGAGAGGGGAAATTCAGATTGAAGCTACAGAGCCCGCATCAACCCTGTAATTCGAGCCGTTGACGAAGCTCGCCCGCTCGGAGCAGAGGAAACCGATCACGTTCGCGACCTCGTCGGGATCTCCCCGGCGGTGCAATTCGATGTTCGGGCGCTCGTCGTCGAGAAAGCTCTCGATCGCTTCCGTGACGCTGACGCCGAGTTGATCGGCTCTCTTCTGCATCATCGCGTCAGTCATCGGGGTGTGAATGAAGGCAGGGGACACCGCATTCACCAGTAGTCCCTCGCTGGCATAGGTCTGAGAAAGTCCCTTGGCGAACGCCAGCACTCCAGCCTTGGCTGCACAGTACGGCAGCTCGTCATCGTAGGGTTGCACGGCGTCTTCGGACGCGACCATCACGAGACGTCCCCAGCCGCCGGTGCGGAGGTCGGGAAGAAATTCTCGCACCAGACGAATGGGACCGATCAGGTCGACGAGGATCGTGTTGGTCCACCCCTCGTCGCTGATCTCATGGAACAGACCCTGGGCACCTGTGATGCCTGCCGATTGGACGAGGATGTCGATGGCACCGACCGCCGCCTTCACGCTCGCATGGAGTTGTGCCAGCGATTCGACGCTGGTGATGTCAGCCGCGAAAGCATGCAGCTGGCCGGGCTTCGCCTCCAGCCGCTCGGCCGCATCGTTCAACTGCTGCTGGTTCTGGTCGGTGATGACGACCGTGACACCTTCATTCAGCAGCAGCCGGGCGGTATGCCACCCGATTCCCGAATCGGCACCCGAAATCAAAGCTTTCTTGTCTTCTATCCTCAAGTCCATGCAATTCACACTATGACAGGTCCAGTCGAAGCACCCTCCGATGGGTCGGGCAACTCCACAATCGCTTTGCCCGCTCCGGTCGCCTCCTTCCACCCCGCGGAGCGGACGGTGGGCCACCCGTTCGATGAATCTCACCAGACGGGTGAAGTTCACCGCGGCGCGAGCTCGTCGATCGTGATTGCCGCGCTGATGAGCGCGAGATGGCTGAGCCCTTGTGGGATGTTGCCCAGGAACGAGAGATCTGCCGGATCGATCATCTCGGAGTACAGCCCGACGTCGTTCGACAAACCGATGAGTTCGTCCATCATCTCGACCGCCTCGTCATGCCTGCCGACACAGGCGAGGGCCGCGGCCAGCCAGAAGGAACAGGCGACGAACGCTCCCTCCTCCGCCTCCATCCCGGTGTAACGGTAGAGCAGCGCGCCACTGCCAAGCTCTGCCCGGATGGCGTCGATGGTCGCAGCCATGCGCGGGCCACGGTCGAACCCGCTTGTCGCGTGCAGGAGAACGGCGGCGTCGAGCTGCTCGCTTCCGGGGAAGGTGACGTAGCTTTGTCTGGCTTCGGACCAGCAGTTCTCGGCCACCCAGGTCGTGATGCGGTCGCGAACAACTCGCCAACGGGCCGGCTCGCCCGCGATTTCCCCGAGTTCGGAGAGGCGCAGGGCGCTGTCAAGTGCCTGCCAGCAGCCCATTTTCGATGCCGTGTAGTCGCGTTGCTCGGCTAATTCCCACATGCCGGAGTCGCGCTGTTGCCATACCTCGCATACGTGATCGGCGACTGATGCCAGCAAGACGCGGGTGTGCGCGTCGAGCACGTTGCCAGCCTCGACATACTCGAGCATGACAGTCACAAAGTCGCCGAAGATGCCGAGTTGGAGTTGACCCCTCGCGTCGTTACCCGCGTTCACCGGTCCGATACCGCGCCAGCCCGGCAGATCCTGTGCCTCTTCGGCACCGGGCGTCGTGCCATCAAGGCGGTAGAAGATGTGCAGTTCTGAGTCACTCCTCCTGATCGCTCGGATCAGCCACGAGACGGCTTCGTGGGTCTCTTCGCGCAGGCCGAAGCGCACGAGAGCACGGACGGTGTATGTCACGTCACGAACCCAGGCGAACCGGTAATCCCAGTTCTTCCCACCGCTGACGTCTTCCGGCAACGATGTTGTCGCAGCTGCGGCAATCGCGCCGTCTGAAGTGTGGATCAGCAATTTGAGGGCCAGAGCGCTACGCTGCACCGCATCTCCCCACGGACCCTCGTAGTTGAACGCTTCCGACCATTTCTTCCAATTGTCGATGGTGCGTTCGAGACCGATCGCGGTCAGGTCCGGGATGGGCACATGCAATGGCTCATTCTTGGTGCCGGCGACGACAAGCATGTGGCGCGATTGGGCTGTTGCGCTGAAACGCCCCGCAAGGATGCTGTCGCCCGCGTCTGGCCCATGGTTGCTGCCCTCCACGGCGATCATAAGATCGCCTGCCCGAATGATCGTGCCATGCGCGGTCTGTTCTACCTGCGGGGTGGTCGTGGCGAAGCAGGTGCCCGGGGTAATCTGCCAGCCGAACTCGACAGACCCTTCAACACCATCAATTCGACGGGCGAGCTCCACCCAGGGCAGCTGTCCTGCCAGGCCGGTGACCAAGGCGTCCGTCACCCGGGCAACGCCGGCAGCAGTCGTGTAGGTCGTTTCCATCACGTTGGTTTGAGGCACGTAGCGGCGGGTGATCGTGAACGCGCTTACCGGTGCGAGCTCGATCGAACCGCCCTCAGCGGCATCCAACAGGCGCGCGAAGACCGGCGCGGAGTCGAGGTTAGGCATCGGGAGCCAGTCGATCGACCCGTCCAGTGCGATGAGGGCAACGGTGCGACCGTCACCGATTGCCGCATATGACCGTAGGTCCACGTATCCGCCGTCGCGTATCGGATCACCCATAACCTCGACCTTCCGTGTCACTTTGCGTTGAATCGACCTGCCCACTGTCCCCGGCGATCGAACGGGTGACCCCATGCACTCATCCGTTTCTCGGGAGTTTCATGCCCACAACACAGTCTGCGCCAATAACAATTCGAGTTCTCACACAAACGACCGTTTACTCATGATCACCTTGCGCGCACCCCCTAGTCTCGCCCTGTGAGCGCGTGTGCGCTCCAGAGCGGAGACTCACATGGCCAACACGACAACCCCCAGCCTCCAGGCTTCCTCCCGAACGACGGTGGCCTCCACGCTCGACGCTCGCCGGATCGCGGTGGGCCTCGCCCTGGCTGTCACTGCGGCGATCCACGTGCTCGACTTGCCCGGCAAGGTGGAAGAGGTGCCGTATCTTGCGGTCGCATACGTGCTCCTCATCGTGGCAGCGTTCGTCATCATGGAGCGCATCTTCAGGGGCGGGGTTCTCGTCGATTATCTCGCCGCGATCGGCCTCGGCCTCGCGATCCTGCTCGCCTTCGTCGTCAACCGCACGATCGGAATGCCAGGCGCGACCGACGACATCGGCAACTGGCTCGAGCCCCTCGGTCTGCTTTCGCTCGTCGTGGAGGGTTTCGTCGTCTGGCAGGCTGCCGCCGCCGTCGCGCTCCTGCGCCGAGCGAACTGAGCCTCCTTTTCGTCGCCAATTCGGCATCGAGCGGAGGCGCCCCCGCAACAACCCCTACGATCACGACCTCCTCGTGCAGACCGTGCCGTACACCGGGCTCGAGGGCGGGCTTGGCGACCCGAACGCCTCATTCTCGGTGTTCGCCCATCCAAGCGAGCAACGGCGTGATCCACACGATCGACCGCGTGCTCATCCCCGGCAACCTGTAGCCGACGGCCGTCCACAACCGGCCCGCCGAGACTGCCGGCGCAGTCTCGGCGGACCTGACTTTCCTGGTTGGGGGATGCCGCGGGGTAGCTATGCCACTCCACTGGGCCATAACCTAATGGCTGATGACATTGGGGGCACCACCACATGAGCGAATCACATGACTCCGCCGTCGAACACCTGGAGATCCACGAGTGTTGGGACCTGCTCGGTGCGAACGACTTCGGCCGCCTGGCCGTCGCAACCGAAACCGGTGTCGACATCTTCCCGATGAACTACCTCGTGCGCGACCGGGAAATCTTCTTGAGAAGCGCGCCGGGCTCGAAGCTCGCCAGCATCACCCAGCGCCCCTCGATCGCGTTCGAAGTGGACGGTCGGCGTTTTCGCCGCCGCTGGAGCATAGTCGTGAAGGGCAATATCGACAGGCTCGGCTTCGACTCCGAGATCGTGGAATCAGGAATTCTCGAGCTGAAGTCGCTGAACCCGACCGCGAAGTGGAATTACCTGCGAATCTCTCCGGAGTCGGTCACCGGGCGGCGCTTCAAGGCCTCCCGCCGGTAGGCCACTCCTGGGCGATCGGCCCGATTATGTCGCCTTCAGAGCGTTCGAGGGGACATAGTTGGGCGACTCGCGCGCCGGGGTCGCCCAGCTCGATCGATTAAGCTCGTCCAGTGCCCTCCGCGTCGACTCCCCTGCGCATCGCGCTCGTTTGCCTGCACACCTCGCCGGGCTCCGAGCCGGGCTCCGGCGACGCCGGCGGCATGAACGTGGTCGTTCGCCATCAGGCCGAGGCGATGGCCGCGGCCGGGCACACCGTCGAGATCATGACGCGCCGTTCGTCACTCGACCAGCCAGACAGCCTGCCGCTCGCCCCCGGCGTCACCCTGCGATTTCTGACCGCGGGCCCATCGCGTCCCGTCGCCAAAGGCGAGCATGAGGGATTCGTCGATGAATTCCGGATGCGCCTCGCCGAGCTCGGCACCTTCGACGTGATCCACTCCCACCACTGGTTCTCCGGCATGGCTGCGCTCCCCCTCTCCCGCCTGACTGGAACCCCACACGTGCAAAGTTTCCACAGCATCGCCGCCGACGACGCGACGCCCCTCGCTGCTGGCGAGCGCGCCGAGTCCCCCGGACGCATGGCCGGCGAGGCCTGGCTCGCTCGCGAGTCGGATGCAATCGTCGCGGTGAGCGCCGCCGAGGCCGACACTGTCGTGATGAGGCTCGGCGGCTCGATCGACCGCGTGCGGATCGTGTACCCCGGCGTGGACGGAGCGCTCTTCCGCCCACAGCCCGACCGCCCTGCCGGCACAGGGTACGCCGTTGTAGCCGCCCGCCTGCAGCCGCTCAAAGGCCTCGACCTCGCGATCGAGGCCGTCGCCGCCGTGCCGGCAGAACTGCGACCGGATCTCGTCATCGCGGGCGACGCCTCCTCCGACTTCGACGGGTACATCGACGAGCTCACGGCACTCGCGGCCCGGCACGGGATCGAACACGGCCTCCGGTTCGTAGGCCCGCAGTCCAGGGCCGACCTCGCTGCGCTGTTCCGCGGCGCGCGTGCTGTGCTCGTGCCGTCCCACTCCGAGACCTACGGTCTTGTCGCGCTCGAGGCCGCGGCGAGCGGTGTCCCGGCCATCGTCGCGGCATCCGGTGGCCTGCGCGAAGCTGTCGACGATGGCGTTACCGGGGTCGTGCTCGACTCCCGCGACCCGCAGGCGTGGGCTGCGGCCATCGCCGAAGTACTGGCCCACCCTGCACTTGCCCGTCGCCTGGCGGATGCAGCTCGCGATCGCGCCGAAGGACTCGATTGGCCGCACTCTGCGAAGACTTTGATCGCTGTTTATCGGGAACTCGTCGGATCTGGCGCCGCTGGCAGGGAGCGCGACCTCGCGGTCGCCTAACCGGAAGTCCGCCGTGACCGAGGTAAAGGTCACTGGGGTACAGGCGCGTTGGCGGAGGGACAACCGGATCGCTCAGCACAATCGGGAAATGTCCTCCTTTCGGTGGACAGATTGTTCGCGCTGCCTTAGTGTCAAATTTGGTCAACGACGACCTCTCGGATTACCGACCCACCCCCCGAATACGGGTCGATAACCCGGCCGGCCACCTCGCTTACCCCCTGACCGGGAGTGGCCGGCACCACTCTTTTTCCCTGCAGTGGCGCATCATCATCGCGACACGCACACGCTGCACATCCCGCCGACGCATATACGAAATACACCGCGCTTATGATGCGGGAATGCAACTCACCCCCGTCGAAGCGCGCGTGCTCGACAGCATCGACGAAACCGCGCTCGTTCAGAACCTCATCGACCTGATCCGGGTGCCGAGTATCACCGGAACCGATGCGGAATCCGAGTTGCAGAATGCGCAGGCGGCACAGCTGCGCGACGCGGGACTGTCTGTCGACGCCTGGAAATTCGATCTCGACGCGCTCCGTGCAGACACCCGATTCCCGGGCACGGAGGCACCGCGCACCGAGGGCTACGGGGTCGTGGGCGTGACCGGCCCCGGCCGGCCGGCGCTCGTGCTCCAGGGCCACATCGATGTCGTGCCGACCGGCGACCTCGACCGCTGGCACGACGGCGACCCCTTCTGCGGACGCGTGGAGGGCGGCGCGGTGCACGGCCGCGGCGCATGCGACATGAAGGCCGGCGTCGCGGCGAACCTCGCCGTGCTGCGCGCCCTGCAGGCATCCGGCGTCCTGCTCGAGAGGCCCATCGCCGTGCACACGGTCGTCGGCGAGGAGGACGGCGGTCTCGGTGCCTTCGGCACCATGCTCCGCGGGCACACCGGCGACGCCGCTGTGCTCACCGAGCCCACGGGAGGACGGATCGTCACCGCGTGCGCCGGGGCACTCACCTTCGAACTCGACGTGACCGGGCGGGCCGCGCACGGCAGCACCCGTCTCGAGGGGGTCAGCGCGCTTGAGGCGTTCCTTCCGATCATGGCCGCGATCCAGTCGCTCGAGCTGCGGCGCAACGTTGACCCGCATCCGCTGTTCTCCGACTACCCGCTGCCCTATCCGATCTCAATCGGCACCGTTCGCGCGGGCGACTGGGCGAGCAGCGTTCCGGACTTGCTCGTCGCCGAGGGCCGGCTCGGGGTGCGGCTCGGGGAGGACCCAGCGGATGCACGGCGCGAGTTCGAGATCGCAATCGCGGAGGCGAGTTCCGCCGACCCGTGGCTGAGCGACAACCCGGTCGGGGTCACCTGGCCAGGCGGCCAGTTCGGGAGCGGGCGGATCGACGACGACCACACCTTCATCGACGAGGTCAGCTCTGCGATCATGACCCTGAATGGCGGGTCGGTTCCGCCGCGGCGGGCGGCGCCGTACGGCAGCGATCTGCGCCTCTACTCCGACATCGGCGGCATTCCGAGCCTGCACTTCGGTCCGGGGGACGTGCGGTTCGCGCATGCCCCCCGCGAGCAGGTGCGCATCGACGAGCTCGTTGCGGTCACCCGATCGCTCGCCCTGCTCGCGGTCCGGCGCAGCGGCGCGCACTTCTAGCAATCGACGCGCGAACTAAGCGCAGCCGACTCTTCTACTATCAGTAGGTGACAACCTCAGACGCGTTCGCCCTCGTGCTCGAGCTGATCACCTGGGTGGGGCTGCTGCCGGGGATCGTGCTGCTCGCCGCGGGCTACATTCGAAAGGCGTGGGCGAGTCGATACCAGGAAACCTGGGGCGTAATCGTGCAGTCCCCCGCCGGCACCGACCATCTCTGGTTCCGCTGGATGGACCTACAGCGTGAGCTGCAGTCGGCGCCCGTCTCGCTTGACGCGGATGAGTCCCTCGAACTCGGCGACGAGGTCAAGGTGTACTTCGATCCGCGGAACCCCGAGAACGGGCGCCTCGATCATCCCTCCGCCGACGGGCGGCTCATGCGCATTCTCGGCTGGCTTCTCGTCGGGGTGGGATCCGCTGCGGCGATCGTTCAGATCGTCATACTGCTGTCGGAGTAGCGCAAGGGCCCATATCGTCGGCGTCGCTGGATACGCTGAGGCCACGAGCATCCCAACGTTTTCGGTCGCTCGTTCGTCTTAGTAGGTAACCGGACAATCGAGGCCGAGGAGGCGCGATGGCAGCGCAGTGGGAAAGCGTCGTGACGACACTTGTGCGCCAGCGCGGCCAGTCCCTCACCCGCTACGCCTGGCTGCTGTCGGGCAGCGCGGATGATGCCGCCGACCTTGTGCAGGACGCCCTCGTCAAAACCTTCGGGCGACTCAGCAACGGGTTCACGGTGACCAGCGCGGAGGCCTACGTGCGCCGGGCGATCCTCACCGGCTTCCTCGACGGTGGGCGGCGGCGCACGAGGTGGCGCAGGATCGCGCATCTCGAGGTCGTTCCGGACGCGATCGACTCCCCGGCCCCGGCATCCGAGGCCCGTATCGACCTGCAGGCCCAACTGGCGCGCCTCACGCCGCGGGAACGGGCCTGCCTGGTGCTGCGCTACTACGAAGACCTCAAGGTCGACGACATCGCGCGCGAACTGGGCATCAGCTCCGGTGCGGTCAAACGCTACCTGAGCGACGGGCTCGCGAAAATGGCCGTCGCCCTCACCCCCGAGCCGCATCCGACCGCGACACTACCGACCCAAGGAGGAGTCAATGCCCACCGAAGCTGAACTGCGCGCGTGGCTGCGCGAGGGCGATCTGGGCTCCCCGGCGCGGGAAGCGGATGCCGGCAGCGTGATCCGCCGCAGCCGCCGCCGGCGGCTCCCCCGCCAGCTCGCGGCCGGCGGCACCCTCACGCTCGCAATCGCCGGAATCGGCGTCGCGGGCTTCACCGGGCTGCGCGGGGTGCCGATGGGCGCGAGCGTCAGCGACGCGACCGCCGAGAGCGCGCCGGAGACCTTCCCCGGCGAGGAAGCGAGCGATGCGGCTGGCGGTGGCGCCATCCAGCCCGCCCCAGCCTCCAAGGTGAACCCGTGCGGCGGAAGCATCGCCGACGTCGCCCCGAGCGCCGGGCTGGTGCTCGAGACCCGGTTTGCCCCCTCCGCGCCCGCTGGCGGGCAGAGCGTCGACGGCATCGTGACACTCACCAATACCGGCACGGAGAGCATCACCGGCACGACGGCCGCGACACCGGCGATCACGCTCTCGCAGGACGGGGAGGTGCTGTGGCACAGCAACGGGCCGATGATCATGATGGTCGTGGAGGTCGACCTGGCACCCGGCGAATCCCTCGAGTACCCGGCCTCGTTCACGGCGGTTCAGTGCGGCGAGGAGGATGAGTCGTCCGAATCCTTCCGGGATGACCTCCCCGCCCTCGGAGCGGGAAGCTACGAACTCTCGGCGGCCATCGACTTCCTCGCGGCCGACGGAAGCCGGATGCCCACCGTGACCGGGCCGCGGTCCCCCATCACGCTCGATTAGGGCGCGATGGGGGCTGCGTTGGCCCGGTTCGACTCAGCGACTAGGGCGTGTTGCTAAACCCTTTTCTGGGTCGCGTGGGCGAGTCTTGGGTGGTGTCTCGTGATGTGGTTTCTGATGATGCTTGGGCTGTGATCGGGCCGTTGTTCCCGCGGGTGAAATCGACGGGGCGGCCGCCGGTGGATCGGTGCATGGTGGTCGAGGCCACAGCATGGCGGTTCCGTACGGGTGCGCCGTGGCGGGATATGCCGGAACGGTTCGGGAACTGGAACACGATCTACGAGAACTTCAACCGGTGGTCAGAGCAAGGTGTCTGGGCGCGGGTGCTTGAGATGGTTCAGTCATACGCGCAGCAGGCCGGCGACGTGGACTGGGTCGCGTCGATCGATTCCACGATCGTGCGTGTGCACCAGCATGGTGCGACACTTCCCCGGGTCACAGGGGGCATTACAGAATTACAAGAAATTCGGAGCGGAGCCGCTTGATCACGCGATCGGGCGCTCCCGGGGCGGATTGACGACGAAGAATCACCTGGTCTGCGACGGCCGTGGCCGTGCTTTGGCGTTCCTGCTCACCCCGGGCCAGTCAGCCGACACGAGCTGGTTGCAAGCCACTCTCGCTGAAATCCGTGTCCAAGGAGCCGCCGGTCGGCCCCGCACAAGACCGGACCGAGTGATGGCAGACAAGGGCTATCCCTCGAAAGCGAACCGGGCCTGGTTACGCGAACACGGCATCGCAGCGACGATCCCTGAGCGCGACGATCAGATCGCCCACCGCCGGAAGAAGCGTGGACGCCCCATCGAATTCGGTGACCACCAGAAGACCCGCTACCGCGGCCGGAACGTCGTCGAACGCTGCTTCGGGAAACTCAAACAATGGCGCGGCATCGCCATGAGATCAGACAAGACCGCCCGCAACTACCACGCAGGACTCTGCCTCGCCGCGACCCTCCACTGGCTCACCAGCGGCTTTAGCAACACGACCTAGTAGACCGCGGTTGTGTACCCGAACCATGTGGGGCTGGTGAACCCGGTCGCGCCGGAGCGGTGGCGAACCGTCGCTGCACTTCCGAGGGACCCGGAAGTGCCCTTGGTCGTGAATGTGGCTGGGGCACCGCCTTCGAAGTAGGCGTTCGCCAGTGTTGATGATCTGAACGCTTCGGCGCCGATTGAGGTCACCGATGACGGGAAGGTGACTGCGGTGAGCATCGAGGACTGGAACGCATACGACCCGATGGTTGTGACTCCCGCTGGGATGGTGAGCGAGGTTACGGGATTGTTGCTGAACGCGTACGAGCCGACGACCGCGACACTGGGCGGGATGACAACGGTGGAGATCAGGTTGTCTCCGAACGAAGCCAGTGCAAGCGTTGTGAGCCCGTTCGGCAGCACGATCGAGGTGATCTCGTTCCTGAAGAACGAGTTCTGGTCGAGGATGGTCAACCCGGACGGGAGGGTTACACCAGTGAGATCGTTCGTGCTGAACGCGGAAATGCCGATCCTTGCCACTGTCTGAGGGATATCTACCGATGTGAGCAGGTTGCCCATGAAGGTCTGATCTGCGACCACGGTGAGACCTGCGGGGAGCTTGACCGCGGTCAGGGCGTTGTCCCTGAACGCACCGTAATCAATGTATGTAACCGAGTCGGGGATGCTGACGGTGCTGAGCTTCGCCCCTCGGAACGCCGAGCTCTGGATCCCTGTCAGCGACTCGGGGAGGACTACTGAAGTGAGGTTCGTGTAGCTGAAAGCGTCGAAACCCACGGTTTTCACACCCTCTGGGATGACAACCGTTTTTATCACTGTATTGCCGGTGAATGAGCTGTTCTTGATGGTGCGGAGCGGGTAGCTGCCAGCCCCGTTCGTGAAGGTGTCTGGGATGACGACGTCGGCGCGGGTGCCGGTGTACCCGGTGACTGTGGCGAACCCGGAGGCTGTCGTCCACGTGAAGTCGGACTGCGCGTTCGGTGCTGCCGGGTTCAGGTCGGTCGCCATCCCGCCCAAGGGGACACAGTCGCTAACAGAGACCCCGGGGGAGTAAAGCGTCGGGGAAGGGGTCCAGCTGTCGACCCAGAACATCTTTTTCGAATCAGACAACGACATCGCGGTGAAACAGTCGCCGGCAGAACTTGCAGCGACACTCACAGTGGCAGGGACTTTCAGCAGACCGGAGGAGGCGAGCTGAGCACCCCCGACGAACACGCTCTTCGTCGTCTGGTGGATCTGCTGAGCGGAGCGGACCGAACTCAGCTGCTGCTTCGCTGCTGAGTCCTGCGCGTTCGCGACAACGAAGATGTACGCGGGGACAGCGATCGCGGTGAGGATAGCGATGATGACCACCGTGATCAGCAGCTCGACCAGGGTGAAACCTCGAGCGCGTTCAACAATCGCGGTAATGAGCCGGCGGGCCTTGTGCATCATCGTGTTTCTCCTCGGCGTCGAGGTCGCGTCGTGCCGCGTCCTGTCGATGAACACCATGCGTAGACATGGACGAAGCCGGAGACGAATCGCCGGCGGGCAGCTCGAGACGCCCTCCTACTTGAAGGTCACCCTCACGTAGAAGCTGTTGCTGAAGAAGTCCTGCTGGGTGTCGTTCTCGAACGTGCCGTACTGCTGCGCGACCTGCGTCAGTCGTGACTCGATCTCTTTCGCTGCTTTGCTCTGCCTGACCCACATTTCACCAGCCGGGTGAGGCTCAGTTTGGAGCTCATCCGGGACACTGGTGACGAGCATGTTCATGCTGCCTTGGCTCTTGCGGACGGACACTTCGAGGTTCGCTGGCAGCCAGCCGGCTTTCTTCGCCTCGTCGATGTCGGAGCGGACAAGCTTGTTGATCGCGGCGATGTTGTGGTCGGCGAGCGTGGCCAGCTTCTCACCCACCAGCCTCGCCGACTCGTAGAAGCCCTCTTCGGCTCGGACGCCGGGAAGACGCCAGCTCGGGTCAAGCCGCACCGGGTGAGCGTCATCGTTGGCGAGAGATGCCTCAAGCAGTGCACGGTTCAGCTCGAAAGTGTCACCGCTTTCGATCGCGGACGACGCCCGGTCCCAGTACGGTGCGATCTCATCCGGGGTCAGCAGGGGGAGGGACTCGGCGAAGAACTCGCCGGAGATCTCCATCGCGTCTTCCGTGTTCCGGGGGATGGTGAACCGGGCGATCGCTTCGGTGTCCCCGGCAGCTTTCGCCTGGGCGAGGTACCCCTCGGTGTCCACCGCGCGCCGGTACGGCTCGAAGCTGGAATGGAGGGACTCGTACGTCTGCTGCTGCGCACACGGTGCCATCAGGATCGACTCGTGGATGCCGAGCTCGTCAGCGGTGCGTCGGCGGATGCCGGTGGCACCCAGCGGGGTGTTCTCACCCTTCGGGTCGGTTGCGAAGGTCCCGTTGCCGTGGCGGAGAACGTTCTGGTCGTCGCGTTTCGTGGTCATACCTAAGAGGTGTGCGGCGACAACTACTGCACAGCCCCGATCAGCTGAACAGCGTCCTCGGTTGGGCGCTCTGCCGGGTGCGGATGATCTCCGCAGCGATGACCCGGTTCCAGGAGATCCATGCGATCAGGCTGCGGGCGAGGGTGAACGCGCCGACGGTGATGAGGATCGTCGGCCAGTAGAGCATGACCACCTGAAGGGTCAGAATGTCCAGGTTGTACAGGTACAGCACCGCACCGGTCACTGAGAACAGTGTCCCCCAGACACGGGACTCCTTCGATGACGCCGGCCCCCACACGCCCACGAGGACCAATGCGACCGGCCAGTAGGTCATGATCGGGAACTCGTCCGAACGCAGGTACATCAGGAGGAAGAACCCTCCGAGCGCGATGATCGCGATCGCTCGGAACAGGATCTTCACAAGGGTGGTCAGTTTCACGGCGAGGCCTCTCGTCTAGCTCTCCTGCACCATGCGTAGGCGCCAGCGATTTCGCGATAAGCTGCCGCTGCAGGTTCCGCGGATATTGCGCCGGAGCGCTGGAACGTCGCTGACTGCTCTCAGATCGCATGGCGACGCCCCGGACCGCGTAGCCCTGTCAGCCGATGTACTCCTGGCGGACGGCGCCGCCTGTGGCGGCCTCGATGTAGCTGAAGTCGTGGTCGGAGTTGAGGATGACTGCGTCGTTGGCTACGGCGTACGCAGCGATGAGGCAGTCGAAGGCCGCCGCGGCGCGCACCAGCCCGCTGTCCCACAGGGCCTGCTGGATGTCGAGGGCGCTCTTAGCTGTCGGGTGCTCCCACGCTGCGAGAAGACCGTCCATGTCTTCTCGGAGCTCACGGTACTCCTGAGGTGATCTTGCCGAGTGGCAGTATTCCAAGACTTGGGGCGGGCAGGTGATGATGAGATGCTGAGGGGAGATTTCCCGAACCCGTTTAGCGATGGCCGGGCTCGTGGCTGCTTTCTGCCAGACGCTGTTGTCGATGAGGAAAGTGGTCATAGGCGTTCGGCACGCCGAGTCCCTGCGGGGGTGATGGTGGGCGCGTCGATCTGCTCGGGCTCGAAACTGCGGCTGATGATCCGCTCGACAGCTGCGGGTTGCCGGCGAACCGCTATCAGCGTCCGGAGCGCAAGGTCAACAGTCTCCCGGTTGGACTTGGCTCCGGTCAGCTGCTTCGCTGTCTTCAGTTCGTCTTGGTCGATATCGATTGACGTGATGGCCATCATGCCCCTCCCGGTCGGTGTATAGGCGAGTATATAAGAAGGGTGCGTGACTTCAGCAGGCCGGCTGGGGAAATCGAAGCCTGAGCGGGGAGCCGACACAAGAAATCGCCCCCGCGGAGATGTTCTCTGCGGAGGCGACTTCTGTTCCGTTACCGGAGTGTTCGCGGTGCCTCGGACAGGTCGATGAGAGCTTCCCAGCCCGTCCAACGTGAGGTCTGGGCTTGGATGGCGTACGGGGCGACGGAATGGAAGTCGTCGCAGTCGAACGAGGCGACGAGCTCACCGATCTCGGGGGCGTTGGGCTCGTCGGTCACCGGCTCGAATTCCAAGTCGTCGCCGGTGTCGATCGGGTCCCCGAGCTTGTCGATGAGGGTGATGGAGAAGAACACGTTCTCGGAGGCGTCGGACTCATCGAGCCGGATCATTGCCGCAGTCGGGTGCCACTTCGCAGTCCACGCGCACAGGGTGGTGAGGGTGACCTTGCGGTACTCCTGCCATGCTTCGTCTCCGGCGGGGCCGGCCAGCGTCGCATAGTGCTCTTCATCGAAGAGAACTTCTCTGAGCGCGTCCCGGATCTGGCTCAGGTCCTCAACAGTGTCCCCGGTGTACTTCCCGTAGGCATCGTTGCGGACGCGGTTGAACTCGACGACGGACGGCGCAGTGTCGCCTTCCTGGCCGACGCGGGTGAGGAGCCCGGGCGGGTTCTCAGACTTCTTCCCGACAGCGAAACGGGATGTGTCGTCGGTGACTCCGACATCGTCGTTGCGGGTCTGGTTCTTCGCTTTCTCTGACAGTTCAGAGTGGTTCAGGTTGGTCATGACTACGGGTGTGCGGCAGCGGCTCCGATGGTCACATAGTCTCCACACGGATGAGGAAGTTCTGGCCGGCAAACTCGACGTAGAGCTCACCGGCGGGGCTGTCGTCGTGGACGCTCACCCCAGCTGTGTCCCCGAGAGCGTGAACAGCCACACGGACCGTGTCGATCAGCGTCTGGGTTAGATCCTGCGACCTCTGGTTCTCGGCGTTGACGCGACCGGCAGGGTCGGAAATCAGAAGGTCGGGGGTGTTCATGTTTAGGCTGTCGCCGGGTAACGGCTGGGGCTGTGCCCAGCATCCCGGCGATACTGTGGACGCTGCAAAAATCCCGTCACGAAGTGCTCATCACTCGTGACGGGATCTGCTTCCGTTCAGTGGATCAGGTTACCGCGCCGGGGTCGCCCTTCGCAGCCGTGCCGCGATCAGGGACACGATCGGCCCAACTATCGGCAGGATGAAGATCATCAGCACTGTGGTGACCCATCCACGCTTGTCGTTGTCTCTCGCCAAGGAGACAAGCGCCACGACAACCAGAACGAGGTTCAGGATGAAGACGAGCGCCCAGAGGACATCGCTGACTGCAGGAATCAGAGGGTTCATGTGCGTGATCCTACTCTCAGCGCCATCCGTGACTGTACACTGAGCCACTTCCTGTTCCGGTCACGAACTGAACGTTCGACACGGGGCTCCATGCGATGGTGCCCCAAGGGGTTGGTACCCCTCGCTTTACAGCAACCTTGCACTCGGCGGTTGCCCTTCCTGAGCTGATGTACGATCCGGACTTCGAGGTGGTCACCGACGAGAACGGGTCATAGTTCGCGTTGAGGATGCACGAGTAGGTAGCGATGCTTGAGGCATAGATCCCCGAGTAGTAGTACGTCTCGCTTACCGTCGTCTTGGAGATGGTGATCCCGGCGAACAGGAACGACTCCCAAGCACTCACAGTTCTGGTCGCGCCGGCGGTCGTGGACAGTTCTGAGGTGGTGGCACTTGACGGGGCGAGCGTTGACTCGGCGCTGGTTCGCAGCTCGAAGTCCCCGGCACGTCGCGTGTTCTTAGACATCTTCCCGAGAGGGTCCGTCTCGCCGAGCAGGTAGCTCGCGAGGGTCGCCTGCTGCTCTGCCGTCAACCCGTCGAACTTCGCGATGTCGGTAGTCGAGGTGAGGTTCGCCCGGAACCACTCAAGTGCGGTTGCGGAAAGGTCCGTTTCGGCGCCGCTGGCCGGTGACACGGCTCCTCCGACGATGAATGCTCCGACGATTGCTGCGGTGACGAGTGTCTTCATTGTCCATCTGCGGGGTTGCGTTGTCATGAGTTCTCCATCGTCTTTGTCAACGTGGCGTCGTCGCCACGTCCAAAGCATTGCTCAATCAGTCTCTAGCAGTGTGCCCCCCGAACTGGGGCCATACAACGAGTGAACCTCAGCTCATGCTTTCAACAACGAAGGCCCGCGCCGTGCCGGAGGTGGCGGAGGCGAGGGCCTTTGTCTGGTGTCAGCTTTGGACGAGCTGGACGCTGCGGCGAGATGTTACTGGCAGCTGTCGCACTGCAGGAGGTCCATCGGGTCGACGGGGATGTCGTAGCCGCCGACGTTGTCCTGCGAGTTGCGGGTGATGTCCATGGTGGTGTCCTTCGGGTTGGGGTGTGAGGCCGTTTCGGCAGAGGTGCGAGTCGACTGTGTGGTGTGCGGCCGAGGTGACCCCGGCGGTGTGCTTCCTCTCGGTGACTATGCGGGGTCGAAGTTCGAGGCGGCCGCCGATGCACAAAATCGACCGGATCGGTGTCCTCATTTAGGGGAACTGTTTAGCCGAGAATCAGTCGCTAAGTTGCGAATAGCGACAACCAGTCAGCTACAAGCCGAAGGAGAATAATGATCAAGCAACGGTCTGTGATCGCTCTGGTGGTGGGCCTCGTGCTCACCATGGGAGTAGTCGCTCCAGCGTCAGCGCTCCAGCCAGATAACTCAGGGAACCCGGAGCTCGCCGAGCTCAGGGACTTCTTCGACGAGTACGGGGTCGGCAAGGGGGCGCAGGGGAAGCTCATCGCCAAGCACCTCTCCGGCGGAACATGGGAAGCGGCGTCGAGCGACAACACGCCGGTGGCCACCGAAACGTACGAGGAGGACGGTAACGACGTGACTGTGAACCGTTACTCGGATGGCTCGGTGAACGTGCTCAAAGTTGAGCAGCCGGCTGACCAGTCGACGGAAAGGTTCTCCACTCAGGCGATCTCTGGCTGCGCCTCGTCGACTTCCGGGTCAGAGTCTCGCCGCACCGGCTGCAAGGTCGACTTCTGGTACGGGTTGGTTTCGATGAGCTTCTACGCGAGCTTCACCTACGTCACCCCGGGGTATGACCGAATCGACGAGGTGTGGGGGGCGAGGTACACAATCGGCGGTGCTTGCAGCACCAACCGGAACTTCTTCGGCATCCAGAAGAAGTACGAGAACGTTTACGGGCCCGCTCGAGCACGGCTGGAGGTGCAGGCGCAGGTCTGCGGAGTTCCGTACACCACCACCTTCTTCCTCCAGCTCACGGTCGGATCTGGCGGCGCGCAGTACACGTACGGATAAGCTGTGGAAAACCGACAAAGACGGGCGGGGTAGTCATGTCTGATTCACTGTTCTGGTGGCACTTCTGGGTGGTAATTCAAGCGCTGGCGTTGGTTCTGTTCATCGCCTTCCTGGTCTTGCTTCCCCACCTCATCCGGAGGTTCAGGCGCAGGCCGATGAAGGTCGAGTCTGTCGTCAGCGGAGTCGAGCGGCCCTAGGTCGTGTTGCTAAAGCCGCTGGTGAGCCAGTGGAGGGTCGCGGCGAGGCAGAGTCCTGCGTGGTAGTTGCGGGCGGTCTTGTCTGATCTCATGGCGATGCGCGCCATTGTTTGAGTTTCCCGAAGCAGCGTTCGACGACGTTCCGGCCGCGGTAGCGGGTCTTCTGGTGGTCACCGAATTCGATGGGGCGTCCACGCTTCTTCCGGCGGTGGGCGATCTGATCGTCGCGCTCAGGGATCGTCGCTGCGATGCCGTGTTCGCGTAACCAGGCCCGGTTCGCTTTCGAGGGATAGCCCTTGTCTGCCATCACTCGGTCCGGTCTTGTGCGGGGCCGACCGGCGGCTCCTTGGACACGGATTTCAGCGAGAGTGGCTTGCAACCAGCTCGTGTCGGCTGACTGGCCCGGGGTGAGCAGGAACGCCAAAGCACGGCCACGGCCGTCGCAGACCAGGTGATTCTTCGTCGTCAATCCGCCCCGGGAGCGCCCGATCGCGTGATCAAGCGGCTCCGCTCCGAATTTCTTGTAATTCTGTAATGCCCCCTGTGACCCGGGGAAGTGTCGCACCATGCTGGTGCACACGCACGATCGTGGAATCGATCGACGCGACCCAGTCCACGTCGCCGGCCTGCTGCGCGTATGACTGAACCATCTCAAGCACCCGCGCCCAGACACCTTGCTCTGACCACCGGTTGAAGTTCTCGTAGATCGTGTTCCAGTTCCCGAACCGTTCCGGCATATCCCGCCACGGCGCACCCGTACGGAACCGCCATGCTGTGGCCTCGACCACCATGCACCGATCCACCGGCGGCCGCCCCGTCGATTTCACCCGCGGGAACAACGGCCCGATCACAGCCCAAGCATCATCAGAAACCACATCACGAGACACCACCCAAGACTCGCCCACGCGACCCAGAAAAGGGTTTAGCAACACGCCCTAATGCCGGGAGACTTTCTGCCCGCAGTTCCCGGACAGGCCCGAGATCTTCAGAACGTCACCGCTCAGGCTGACGACGAATGCCGTGTCCCCCGCGATGTGGAGCGAGGTCGGCAGATTCAGCCCGTCAGCCACAACAGAGAATGTTCCGTCTCTGTTCACGACCAGCAGCTCGCCGCTCTCCGGTAGCGCGGGGGAGCCGGCGGGGACATCCCCGGGCGAGTCACCCTGGGACAGCGCGTAGAGCGCGTTGCAGCGTCCCAACTCGACGTCGGTAATCAGGCTGTAGCCGGATGCCACCGTTGACGGCGAGAGGTCGTTCAGCCCGAACACCTCAACCGTGCCGTCCTCGGGTGCATGCGGCACCGCGCCGGCCATGGCCAGGTAGACGGTGTTGCCCAAGACGTCGAGACCCGTCGGTACGGTGTTCTCGAACTGGATGAGCTCCGATACGGCGCCCGAGCGGCTGACGTTCAGTACCCGGTTGTGGTGCCCATCCGTGACGAGGAATCCGCTGCGACTGGTCTCGAGGGCGAACTGGACTCCCTCGCTCAGGTCGAACCGTGTGGTCGGCGGATGCGCTGCGGACCATGCGCCCAGGTCGGCGATGACCGTGAAACTGTCTGCGTCGTCCACCCGGTAGATGCCGTCGATCTGGTCGCCGCCGACGTTGGACCCGACAATGGCGACAAGCACGTAGGCCGTGTTGCCGCGGAAGACAATATCGATTGCTCCACCGATCCCGATAACCGCTGGTGGCAGGCCGCTTGCGTACGTCGTAGCCTCCCCTGAACCTGGATCGATGCGCGTGATCTGGCCAACCGCGCCCTCGACGACGTACAGCGCACCATCGGGCCCGATGGCACCGCCGCTGGGTCCCGCGAGCCCGGAGGCGAGCAGCTCAACCTCGACCTCCTGTTGGGGCGGCGCGGCCCCCGCGGCCGTTGGCGCCAGTATCGTCGGCGCGAGTAGGGCCGTCATTGCGGCGGCGAGTAAGACACTTCGATTTCTGCGCATGTCAACTCCTTCAGAGTGCGATGACGGCCATCGTGCGCCCGATCAGCCGGCACGTCAACGGGCTGGGGATCAAGCCGAACGCGTCGCAACCCCTCGCGGAACCAACAGCCCCGCTGGATAGAATCCGACTGAGCCGCATCGACGGTTTGTCGTTTTCTGCTGAGGGAGTTCGTGAGTCGCATGGAGCAGAACCGCGCGCGCCTGATGCGGGTGCTCTGTGCCACGGCGCTCGCCCTCGCGGCGGTCGTCGTTCCGGCGCTGACCGCACAGGCCGAACAGCCCGTCAATCTCGGCAGCACCCAGATCGTCGACACCGTCGGGGCCCTCGGCGGCCAGGAGGCGGAGGTGGAGTCGGCCCTCAACCGGCTCTACAACGCCACGGGGGCGCAGCTCTTCGTCGTCTACGTCGCGACCTTCGATGGCGTCGCCGCGGACGAGAGCTGGGCGACCGCCACGGCCGAGCAGAACGGGCTCGGCACCGACGACGTGCTGCTCGCGGTTGCGACCGAGGAACGCATCTACGACATCTTCTATCCCTCTGACTTCCAGCTGGATACGGAAGCCACCCGCGAGGTCGAGAACGAGTTTCTGCCTCTGCTGAGCGACGAAAACTGGGCGGGCGCAGCACTCGCCGCCGCCGACGGCTACCGCGAGGCCATCGAGGGCCCCGGATTTCCGTGGGGCTTCGTGCTCGGGGTGCTTGTCGTCGGCGCAGTCGTGATCGGGATCGTCCTTGTGATCGGACGTCGGCGCGCCTCAGCCAGGCACACAGCAGAACTCGCCGACCTCACCAAGCTCGAGCAGCGGGCAAGCCGCGCCCTCGTCCACCTCGACGACTCGCTCACGACGAGCGAGCAGGAGCTCGGGTTCGCTGTCGCGCAGTTCGGCACCGAGGCATCCGCACCCTTTGTGGAGGCGCTCGAGGCGGCCCGCACCAAGGTCGGCGAGGCGTTCCGGATCAAGCAGACCCTCGACGACGGCGTGCCGGAGACCGACGAGCAGGCGCGCGCAGGGCTCCTCCGGATCCTCGAGCTCTGCGATCAGGCCGATGACGAGCTCGACCGGCAGGCTGACGCGTTCGACGAGCTGCGGGCGCTCGAGCAGGCGGCGCCGCAGACCCTGGTGCAGGTGAGGGCGGATGCCGAGAGGGCCGCGGCCCGTCTGAGCGCGGCGATCGAGGCGCTCAGGCTGCTCGAGCAGCGCTACTCCTCCGCAGCGGTCGCGACCGTCGAGGACAATACGGAGCAGGCCGAGATGCTGCTCACCTTCGTGGGCCGCACCGCGTCGCAAGCGGAGGGCGCCATCGCGGCGGGCAAGTCTGGCTCGGCTGCCATTCAACTGCGGACCGTGCAGGCGAGTGTCGCTCAGGCCGGTCAGCTGCTCGACGCCATCGATTCTCTCGGCGACCGGCTGGCCGAAGCGACACAGTCTCTCGACGCCGTCGTCGCCGACACCAGGCACGACCTCGCTGCGGCGAAGGCATTCCAGGCCGAGGCAACGTCGGCGGAGCTCTCCGCGGGCATCGCCGCTGCGGAGGCATCCCTCGCGGTCGCAGAGAGCCCGTCAACCCTCGCCAACCCGGTCGCGCGGCTCGAGCGTCTCACCGCAGCGAACCAGGAGCTCGAGGGAACCTTTGGCCGCACGAGGGATGCCCACACCCGCATCCAGAACGCTCGGGTCGCCCTCGACGGCACGCTCGCCACCGCGCGGGGGCAAATCGTTGCTGCGGGCGACTTCATCACCACTCGCCGCGGCGGCGTCGGCGAAACCGCCCGGACGAGGCTCGCTGAGGCGAACAGGCGCCTGGACCAGGCCGTCTCGCTCGCCGGCGACGACCCCGTGGCCGCTCTCGCCGAGGCCCAGCAGGCCAATTCGCTCGCGGGAGCGGCCATCTCCGCCGCCCAGAGCGACCTGACCAGCTACCAGCCCGTGGGACCGTCCCGCGGCATGTTCACGGGACCCGGGGTCAGCGAGGCCGTGGTCGGCGGCATCATCGGCGCGCTCATCGGGGGCCGCGGTGGTGGCTTCGGCGGCGGCTTCGGCGGCGGGCGTTCCCGCTCGGGCTGCTTCGGCGCACTGGGTGGCTTCGGCGGAAGCTCCCGCTCCAGCGGCGGCTCCCTCGGCCGCTCGATCGGACGTTCGGTCGGACGTTCGGCCGGGCGCAGCAGCCGCGGGCGCTTCTAGCCCGGCGCTTTCCACACACCACTCACCACAACGGAAGGAAGCAACAATGGTCAAGCAGTCAATCTTCGGACGGATCGCGCAACTCGCCAAGGCGAACATCAACGCCATCCTCGACCAGGCGGAGGACCCGGGCATGATGCTCGACCAGATGGTGCGCGACTACACCAACAGCATCGCCGAGGCGGAGAGCGCCATCGCGCAGACGATCGGCAACCTGCGCCTGCTCGAGCAGGATTACGCCGAAGACGTGCACAACGCCGCCGACTGGGGCAACAAAGCGCTCGCCGCGAGCCGCAAAGCCGACGAGCTGCGGGCAGCGGGCAACTCCGCCGACGCCGACAAGTTCGACAACCTCGCAAAGGTCGCGCTCGGTCGGCAGCTGTCCGCCGAGCGTGAGGCACGCACCGAGGAGCCGAACATCCAAGCGCAGACCGCCGTCGTCGACCAGCTCAAGGCGGGGCTTGACGCGATGCGCGGCAAGCTCGCGCAGCTCTCCTCCAAGCGCGACGAACTCATTGCCCGCTCGAACACCGTTGAGGCACAGCGCCAGGTGCAGGATGCCGTCAAGTCGATCGATCTGCTCGACCCGACGAGCGAGCTCAGCCGGTTCGAGGACAAGATCCGCCGCGAGGAGGCAAAGGTGCGCGGCCAGCAGGAGCTCGCCGCCTCAAGCCTCGACGCGCAGTTCGAGGCCCTCGAGGCATCCGACGAGCAGATCGAACTCGACGCTCGACTCGCGGCCCTGAAGGCGGGCAGCCCGGCGCCGCGCTCGATCGCGAAGTAGCACGTCGTGGCCGCTGCCCCGCGCATAGTCGGTCTCGACGTTGCGCGGGGCCTTGCGATTCTCGGAATGTTCGTCGCGCACGCGGTCCCCCGCGCCGGCGGCACAGAGCTGCTGGTCGACGGGCGATCCTCGGTCCTCTTCGCGACCCTCGCGGGGGTGTCCCTCGGCATCATGACGGGGTCGGAGCGGCCGATCGTCCGGGTCCGGCGACTCGACCGCTCCCTCAGCATCGTGCTGAGGGCGCTCATCCTGTTCCTGCTCGGGATCATGCTGGTCACCCTCGACAGCGGCATCGCGGTCATCCTCGACTACTACGGGATCATGTTCCTGCTGCTGGTGCCTCTGCTGTTCCTGCCCCGCTGGGCGCTCGCTGCGTTGGCGATCGTGTTCGCCTTCGTTGCCCCCCGGCTCGCGATCGCGGCGGAGGCTGCGGATGCCGGACCCGTCGCGGCGCTGTTCGCCGAGTACCTGCTCACCGGCTATTACCCCGCGCTGGTCTGGCTGCCCTACCTGGTCGTCGGGCTCATCGCTGCCCGTTCGGACCTGCGCAACCCGAGAACGCAGGGTGCCATGGTCGCCGGCGGCACCCTTCTTGCGCTGCTCGGCTATGGGGCGGCTCTGGTACTGCCCGGCGTGACCGCCGAGGCGCACTCGGACTCCACCGCGGAGGTGTTCGGGTCCGGCGGCGTCGCGGTCGCGGTGATCGGGATGCTGCTGTGGCTGACCGCCGACGATCGGGCGATCAGCCGGGCGACGCGCACGGTATTCTCGCCGATCGCAGCAGCTGGGTCGATGGCCCTCACCCTCTACACACTGCAAATCGTCACCCTCGCCGCGTTCACCGTGCTGAGCGACGACAGCGGCGGGGCGATCGCCTACCCGGGCTGGCCGCTGTTGATCGGCTTGATCGTCGGTTCGCTGGTCTTCGCGAGTGCCTGGCGCGCGATCTACGGGGCCGGACCGCTCGAGCGGCTCATGACGCGGCTGTCGCAGTCGCCGCGGTCCCGCGTATCCGCCTGATCAGCACGGGGTCTGGGTGAATCGGGAAGAAACCGAGCCCGCCGACGTTGCAGTCCCCATGACTACTCTCGGCATCATCGGCGCAGGAAACATTGGCAGCCAACTCGCCCGCAAGGCGGTGCAAAACGGTTTCGACGTCGTAATCAGCAATTCCCGCGGCCCGCACACGCTCGCCGACCTGATCGCGGAACTCGGCCCGCAGGCGACGGCCGGCACCACCGCCGAGACCGCCGAGGCCGGCGATGTCGTCGTCGTGACGATTCCGCTGCGCAACATCGACCAGGTTCCCGCGGCGCCGCTCGCGGGCAAGGTGGTAATCGACACCAACAACTACTACCCGCAGCGGGACGGCAACATCGAACTTCTCGACACGGAATCGGCGACCGTCTCCGGGCTGCTTCAAAGCCATCTTGCCGACAGCAGCGTCGTGAAGGGCTTCAACCACATCCCGGCGCCGGAGATTACGACCGATGGCACGGCACCGGGTACGCCAGGACGGCGCGCGCTCGCGATCGCAGGCGACGACGACACGGCCAAGGCGGTTCTCCTCGACCTGTACGACCGGTTCGGGTTCGACGCCGTCGACGTCGGCTCGCTCGACGACAGCTGGCGCATCGAGCGGGACCAGCCGGGATACGGCCCGCGGCAGAGCGCCGATGAGCTCCGTGCGGCGATCGCCAACGCTGTTCGCGACAAGAACAGCCGCTAACCTCACAGCGAGGTGGCCGAGGGCCGCGTGCGTGGCACACTTGCACTGTGACCGCCTCTTTCGTTGTAGTGCCCCAATGGCAAGGCTCAGGATCGTCGCGCGCGATGCGCCTGATCGACGGTGCAATCGCAATCGGCGGCGACCTGCCCTTGTCGACGACGACGGTCGAGGTGCCCTCCGGCGCCGGCTCGAGCCATGACAGCGGCGTGGACCGGCTGAGCTCGATCGAGCGGGTGCGTGAGGGGATGCGTGCGGCACTCGGCACCTCGACCGGTCCGACGATCACGATCGGCGGGGACTGCGGCGTGGAACTCGCCGCGATCGAGCATGCGAACGTCCGGGGAGACGTCGCGGTCGTCTGGCTCGACGCACACCCCGATCTCAATACGCCGGCATCCTCCCCTTCCCGCGCCTTCCACGGAATGGTTCTGCGCACACTGCTGGGCGACGGTCCCGCGCAGCTCGTCCCGGCCTCGCCGCTCCTGGCATCCCGGGTCGTGCTGGCCGGAACCCGGGCCCTGGACGATCCCGAGAGCGACTTCATCGACGCATCCGAAATCAACCTGCTCAGACCGAACGACATCACCCCGGAGAATCTCGTCGAAGCGCTCCTCGCCACCGACGCGGCATCCGTATACCTGCACATCGACCTCGACGTGCTCGACCCGTCGGAGTTCACGAGCGTCGGTTACCCGGAACCGTTCGGGCTGAGCCTCGCGCAGCTGCTCGATCTCATCGCCGCCGCCCGCCGGACGCTCCCCCTCGCCGGGGCCGGGGTCACCGAGTTTGCGCCCGCCTCGGCCTCCGCGACGAGCGATGAGCTTCCCGTAATTCTCCGGGTCATCGGCGCGCTCACCAAGAAGCTCTGAGTCGCCGTAGGCTTTGGCAATGGACTCGTCCACCAACTCTCCCCTCATCACCGTCGAGCGCGACGGTCACGTGCTGCTCATCGGCCTCAATCGACCGGAAAAGCGCAACGCAGCCGACTTCCGGATGATCACCGAGCTGGCCACCGCCTACGGTGAGCTCGAGCGCGATCCCGAGCTTCGCGCCGGTTTCGTGTTCGCGCACGGGGAGCACTTCACTGCGGGCCTCGACCTCGCCGACGTCGGCCCACGGATCGGCCCCGACGGGCTCGACCTCGTGCCGGGCGGCGGTATGAATCCCTGGCAGGTCGGCGGCACCCAGCTCTCCAAGCCCGTCGTGATGGCGGTTCAGGGCACCTGC
Source organism: Marisediminicola antarctica (assembly GCF_009930795.1). GTDB lineage: Bacteria > Actinomycetota > Actinomycetes > Actinomycetales > Microbacteriaceae > Marisediminicola > Marisediminicola antarctica. Next base: position 1,645,537 of record NZ_CP017146.1, on the reverse strand, counting down.
CTCACTCTCGGCATCGAACTCATCCTCGCCAGCGACATCACCGTGGCCGCCGACTCGACGACCTTCGGCCAGATCGAGGTGTCGCGCGGCATCCTCCCGTTCGGCGGCGCAACGATCCGCCTGCCCCGCGCTGTCGGCTGGGGCAACGCGATGCGTTGGATCCTCACCGGCGACCAGTTCGACGCCGCCGAGGCGCACCGCATCGGGCTCGTGCAGGAAGTCGTGCCGCACGGCACCCAGTATGAGCGGGGCCTCGAGCTCGCCCAGCGAGTCGCCTCGCAGGCACCGCTCGCGGTGCAGGCAGCGCTCGCCAGCGCCCGGCTCGCGGTGCGCGAGGGAGACGCGGCGGCCGAGGCCGGCCTGCAGCCCGCCCTGGTGAAACTCGCCGCGAGCGAAGACTCGCGCATCGGCATGCACGCGTTCCTGAGCCGTCGTCCCGCCGAATTCGTGGGCAGGTAGCCCGATGGCGCGCGACCTGGAAGCACAGCGGGCGATGAACTCGGAGCAGCTCGCCCAGCGAGTCAAGATGGGCGACCATCTCGATATCGCCCGGGTGATCGAGCACTTCGCCCTGTTCACCGGCCGCAAGGAGGCGGACGCGGCGCGGGCGCAGCTCACTGCCGAGGGTTTCGCGACGAGCCTCAAGCGCAGCGGCTGGTCGAAGTTCGAACTGCGCGTCACGCAAACCGCCACGATCGAGGCACACGAGGTCGACGACATGGTCTGCCGGGTGTTCAAGGTTATCGAGCGCAACCACGGCAGCTACGACGGATGGGGCGGACCCCTCGCCTATCCCCCGACCTTAGGAGGGACCTCATGACCCGCACCAACTGGGATGTCATCGTCATTGGAGCCGGATCAGCAGGCGAAAACGTCGCCGACCGCGCCGTGCAGGGCGGGCTCAGCGCAGTCGTCATCGAGAGTGAACTCGTCGGCGGGGAGTGCTCCTACTGGGCCTGCATGCCGTCGAAGGCCCTCCTCCGCAGCGGGCTCGCTCTTCGCGCGGCGAAGAGCGTCGGCGGTGCGCGGGAGGCCGTCACCGGCGAACTCGATGTGGCCGCCGTATTCGCCCGCCGCGACAAGTTCACGAGCAATTGGAATGACGACGGCCAGGTGAGCTGGCTCGAGTCGGCAGGAATCGACCTGCTCCGCGGTCGCGGCCGACTCACCGGTAAGAAGGCGGTGCGGGTGACCGCTGCCGATGGAACCCAGCTCGAGATCACCGCGAATCATGCCGTCGTCGTGAGTACCGGATCCGCCGCGCTCATGCCCGACGTGCCCGGCCTCGCCGAGTCCCGGCCGTGGACGAGCCGGGAGGCGACAAGCGCACACTCCGCACCGGATTCCCTCCTCATCATCGGCGGCGGTGTTGTGGGCACCGAGATGGCCACCGCCTACGCGAGTTTCGGCACGAGAGTCACCCTCGTGACACGGGGCCGCCTACTCGGCGCACTCGAGCCGTTCGCCGGGGAACTCGTCGCCACCGGCCTGGAGGCGCTCGGCGTGACGATTCTCTCAGGGGTGTCCCCCACGCGGGTCCGCCGCTCCGGCGACGACGCCTTCGTGCTGGACCTCGACGACGGCAGCGAGGTCTCCGCGAGCGAGCTGCTGGTCGCCACCGGACGCACGCCCGTGACCGGCGACATCGGCCTCGACTCGATCGGTCTGACCCCCGGCGACTGGATCCAGGTCGACGACACCCTGCGGGCACCCGGCTTCGACTGGCTCTACGCCGTGGGCGATGTCACCCATCGCGCGCTGCTCACCCATCAGGGCAAATACCAGGCCAGGGCCGCCGGCGACGTCATCGCCGCCCGCGCGACCGGCGCCCCGGTGCGCGACGAAGCGTGGGGCGCCCACGTCGCCACCGCAGATCAGGCCGCCGTGCCGCAGGTCACCTTCACTGACCCTGAGGTCGCCTCGGTCGGGCTCACCGCCGCGGCGGCCGAGAAGGCCGGACACCGTATCCGCGTCGTCGACTACGAGCTCGGCCAGATTGCCGGCGCGAGCCTGCACGCAGACCGCTACCGTGGCCGCGCGCGCATGGTCGTCGACGAGTCGCGGCAGGTGATGCTCGGTGTCACGTTCGTCGGGCCGGATGTCGCCGAGCTGCTGCACGCCGCCACCATTGCGGTTGTCGGCGAGGTGCCGATCGACCGACTCTGGCACGCGGTTCCTGCCTACCCGACTATGAGCGAGATCTGGCTGCGTCTGCTCGAGGAGTACGGTCGGCCGAGCGCCTGACGGGCAGTCGACCCGACTGGTCGCAGCGCGGACTCCGCCCGCCACCGGCTCGTCTCACCTGCCAGATCGCGCTGCGACACCGGGTACTGCGCCGACTACGCAGTAATGGTCGCTCCCGCCACGCGCGCAACGACCACAACCACGTACTCGACGCAAATCACGACGCCACGGAGGCGCAGGACATCAGCTCGCGCGCGTTCGTCGCGCACGAGCACACCCAGATCAACGGACAGGCGACACCGGGTACTGCGCCGACTACGCAGTAATGGTCGCTCCCGCCACGCGCGCAACGACCACAACCACGTACTCGACGCAAATCACGACGCCACGGACGAAGGCACCACCGCTAGCCGAGGCTCGCGTAGACGCCTAGCATCGCTGCGGCCGTTGCCGCCCACGTGTAGCCCTCGGCGTGGTGTCGCGCCGACACCGACATACGGTCGCGCGCGCCCTGCTCATCGAGCAGTACCGTGACCGCCTCGGCCCATGCCCGCGGCTCTCGCGTGTCGACGAGCAGGCCCGACTCGCCCTCGGCGACGGATTCGACGAGCCCGGTGTTGCGGGAGCCGACGACCGGCGTGCCGCTCGCGGCCGACTCGAGGGCCACCAGCCCGAAGGTCTCGCTGTGCGAGGGCAGGATCGTGACGGATGCCGCGGCGAACAGGTCGGCGAGCCGTTCCCGCGACAGCGCCCCCGCGAACCTCACGTCGTCACCGACGCCGAGCTGCACGCTCAGCTCGCGCAGCGACGCGAGGTAGCCGGCGTCCCCAGGAGTGGACTCCCCCGCGATGACGAGAACCGGCGCCCAGCCGCGCAGCGCGTGCAGTTCGGCGAGGGCGCGGATGGCGAGCGCCTGGTCCTTGAGCGGCTGCACACGGCCGGCGGCAGCGATAATCGGGCGTCCGAGGCCGATGCCGAGTTCGCGCCGCACCGACTCGCTCGCGGCCGGCGCCCTATCGGCGCGGAACAGTCCGAGGTCGACGCCCGGAGGAACCACCCACACCCGCTCCGGCGGGGCCCCCACCTCGTCGATGAGGGCGCTGGCCTCCGAGGCCGAGCCGGCCAGGAGAGCGTTCGCCTGGGTGGCGAGGAACATCTCGCTCCGCAGCCGTGCCTCCGGCTCGGGCTCCTGTCCCGGCGCGATCGTGCGATTCTTCATCGCCGCGACCGTGTGAAAGCTCTGCACGAACGGGATGCCGAGCTCGATCGCCACTGGCAGGGTGGCGATTCCGCTCAGCCAGTAGTGCGCGTGGATGACGTCGTACCCGCCACCGGTGCGGCCCAGTTCCGCGACCGACTCGCCGAACTCATCGGCGACGACCGAGAGGGCCCGCTTGTCGATCGGACCCGGGCCCCCCGCGCGCAGCTCGTGCAGCTGCACGCCATCCGAGATCTCGCGCACCACCGGCTCGCCCTCCGCCCGGGTGAGCAGGTGCACCTCCACGCCGCGGGAGGCGAACTGAGCGGCGACCGAGAGCAGGAGAACGTTCATCCCTCCCGAATCGCGGGTTCCGGCGTCCGCGATGGGAGAGGTGTGCATGGAGACCATCGCGACGCGCGCTCCGGTGCTCCTCATTCCCCCACTGTATTGCCGGACGCGCGGATCACGCTGGGCGGATCGTGCTACCAATGGATAATGACGCGAGCGAGCATCCCCACCGCCCTCCAACGCGGTGCGCTGTCCGTCGTGGCCGCGGCATCAGCTCGGCCCGCGATCGTGCGCCTCGCACGCAACCGCCGCGTCGTGCGCGTCGGCTATCTCGCGGCAACCGCGATCGGACTCGTGTGGGGTGGCGCCCTGAGCGTGGGCCGCCTCGAGGAGAGCTGTGGCGTGATCGTGGCGCGTGGATGCCCGCACTGGGCGTTCGGCCGTGGCGGCACCACGATCGGCGCCGTTTTCCTCACCCGAAACAATGTCTCTCCCGCCGTTCTCGAGCACGAGGCGGTGCACCGCGACCAGTGGCGCCGATTTGGGCTGGCCCTGGTTCCGCTCTATCTCGCCGCCGGACCAATCGCTTCTGAGAACCGCTTCGAAGTAGAGGCAGGGCTTGAGAAGGGTGGCTATCGGTGACGAGCATCGATCGTTCGATGACGGGCAAGACCGTCGTGATCACGGGCGCGAGCTCCGGCATCGGCAGGCAGGCGGCGACCGAGCTCGCCGACCGAGGTGCCCGGATCGCTGTTGTTGGACGCCACCGCGCACGCGCCGAGGCGGTCGCGGCCGAGGTTGGCGGGGTCGCGTTCATCGCGGACTTCGACCGGCTCGACGACGTGCGCACCCTTGCCGATGACTTGCTGTTCGCGTGCGACCGCATCGACGTGCTCGCGAACAACGCCGGCGGCCTCGTTCCGACCCGCACGCTCACCGTTGATGGGCACGAGCGCACTTTCCAGTCGAACCACCTTGCACCGTTCCTGCTGACGCAGCTGCTCCTTCCGCGGCTCATCGAGTCCGGCGCGCGGGTAATCTCCACGGCGAGCGTTGCGAACCGCTGGGCGAGACTGCGGCTCGACGATCTCAACTGGGCCCAGCGGCCGTGGCTCGGCGGCTGGGGGGCGTATGGCACGAGCAAGCTCGAGACCATCCTGTTCACCGAGGAACTCGCGCGGCGCACCGCCGGCACCGGTGTCAGCGCGTACTCGTTCCATCCCGGCTTCGTCGCCACGAGCTTCGGCCACGGATCCCCTCTGATGGCGCTCATCGCCCTCATGAGCGGTGGCCGGTACGGCATCTCGGTCGAGGCCGGAGCCGTGCCGCTGATCGAGCTCGCGTCCACGCTCGACCCCGGATTCCCCAGCGGCACCTACTTCGACACCCTCACCGGCAACGGTCGTCGACACCGGCTCGCGGGCGACGCGGACCTGGCCGCCGCGCTCTGGCAGCGCAGCGCCGAGCTTGTCGGCTGCGTGCCGGCCCGCTGAGCGGGCCACCTGTCGTCCCGACAGCCTGGCGTCCAGTCGGCCGGCGTCGGGAATTATCGCCGCCGCTGCTTTGTATACTTATGTATGGAATTCGGAATCTACAGCTTCGGCGACATCGACCTCGACCCCACCACGAGCCAGGGCGTCGGAGCCGAGCAGCAGCTCGCCAACACGATCGAGCGCATCAAACTCGCCGATCGCGCGGGCTTGGACTACTTCGGGCTCGGCGAGCACCACCGCCCCGACTACGCGATCTCGGCGCCAGCAACCGTGCTCGCGGCCGCCGCGGCCGTCACGGAGCGCATCCGCATCGGCAGCGCCGTCACGGTGCTCAGCACCGAGGACCCCGTGCGAGTCTTCCAGCAGTTCTCGACGATCGACCTGCTCTCCCACGGTCGCGCCGAGCTGGTCGCCGGGCGCGGCTCCTTCATCGAGTCGTTTCCTCTGTTCGGCGCGAACCTCGCCGACTACGACGCCTTGTATGCCGAGAAGCTTGAGCTGCTTCTCGCCCTCAACGAGAGCGAGCGAATCACCTGGCAGGGCCAGTTCCGGCCGCCGCTCGACGACGCCCTCATCCTCCCCCGCCCGATCGGTACTCCGGAGAACCCCGGCAAGCTCGACATCTGGATCGCCACTGGCGGCAACCCCCAGTCGTCTGCCCGAGCCGGAATGCTGGGTCTGCCCGTAAGCTACGCGATCATCGGCGGCTACCCCGAGCGATTCGCCCCACTGTTCGACCTCTACCGCCGGGCGGCGACGCAGTCCGGCCACGACGTCTCGACGCTCACGACGGCGATCGCCGGCCCCGGCTTCATCGGAACAGGCTCGAAGGCGGCGAAGGATGCTTTCTTCCCCTACTGGGCCACGTCGATGAGCCGCATCTCGAAGGAGCGCGGCTTCCCCACCCCGACGCGGGAGAGCTACGACGAGATGACGGGGCCACGCGGCGCGATCTTCGGTGGAAGCCCGAATGAGGTCGCCGACAAGATCATCGCCACGCATGGCCACCTCGGCAACGACCGGGTCGGGCTGCAGATGGACTGGTCGGGCGTTCCCCAGCCACTCATGATGCAGTCGATCGAGCTGTTCGCGACGGAGGTGGCCCCGCAGGTCAACAAGGAACTCGGCGCGCGGAAGCAGCCCGTACCGATCGGGTAGGCGGCGCGGTACTCTCGACGCTAAGGGGGATGGGGCCCGCCCGCCCTGTGTGGGAGGCAATGCCATGAGAGTTCACCGCCTGATCGTCGCCGCGGCGGCGTGCCTGTTACTGGCCGGATGTGCAGCGGAGCCGGATGCCGGGGACCCGAGCCCGTCCGCCTCCCCTCGCGCGAGCGCAAGCCCGAGTGCGAGCGCGAGTCCCGACGCCACAGCGTCGCCCGCGCCCGCGCCCGCGCCCGCGCCGAGCGCCACTCCCACGCCGTCCGCCGCGCCCGAACCCGCGCCTGAGTTCAGAACGACATCGACCTGCCAATCGCTGCTTGACGGCGAGACGACACAGCGGTTCGCCGCCAGTGCAGCCGACGGCTGGGCACTCATCCCCGACTTCGGCCAACGGATGATTGACCAGGGCAACTCGATCGGGCTGTTCGTTCAGTACAACGGGGTTGCCTGCCAGTGGGGGTACCCGTCGTCGGGCGACGCCTTCTCCTACGGACATTCGGCGATTTCCAGCGCCAACGCGAAGGCGGTGAAGTCCCGGCTCACCGCCGACGGGTACTTCGCGCGCTCCGCGCTCGGCGGCGAGCTCTTCTGCCTTCCGCCGGAGCAGTCGGTGATGGGCGAGGAGAGCTGCTTCCTCTTCGTCGGCCCCGAGTGGTTCTACTCGAACGTCGAGAGTGAGCTCGAGATGATCGTCAGCCAGGCCCGCGCGGGCTGAGTCGGCACGGAGTCAGCGGTGGTCACCACTGCGGCGGGTGGCGGCGGTGCCAGCCCAGCCGGCGCTCGAGCTGCGCGCCGATCGAGAGCAGCACGTGTTCGCCGCCCGGGCGGCCGATGAGCTGAACCCCCATCGGGATGCCTCCCGCGGCCTCGTAGACCGGCAGCGTGATCGCGGGCAGCCCGGTGACGTTCGCGAAGCTCGTGAACGGCGTGTACTGCACCTGCTGGGCAAAATTGCGCTCAGGGTCCTCGCTGTCGTACCAGCCGATCGGGCGGGGCGTGAGGGCAAGGGCGGGTGTGAGCACGGCATCCACCCCCGCGAACTGGCGGATGACGGACCGCTCGAACGCCGCGAGCTGCGCGAGCGCCTCGGCGAGCTGCCGCGCCGACAGCTCGCGGCCGCGCTCGACGAGCCAGCGGGTGAGCGGCTCGAGCAGCTCGAGCTCGGCGCCCTCGGCCGGGATCCCGGAGGCACCGGCCTGCCACACAGTGCGGAACGCGGGCGAATAGCTGGGATCGGGCTCGAGTGCGAGTTCGTCGATGCCGTGGCCGATCGAGGCGAGTTCGCGCACCGCCAGCGCGAGGGCGGCGGATGCCTCGTCCGACACCGTCACGTCGTAGGCGTCGTCCCACGGGGAGGTCGTCATGACGGCGAGCTGGAAGCGTCCCTCGCCGCGCACCGCCGCGTTGAGCAGTCCCCCGCCGTCCCAGCGCGGCGCGCGCAGGGTGAACGGGTAGTCGCCCCCGGCGATCATCGCGTCGAGCAGCATGGCCGCGTCGGCGACCGTGCGGGCGAGCGGGCCGGGGACGACGAGCCCGGCGAGCTTGTCGATTCCGGTACCACTCGGCACGAGGCCCCGGGAGGGCTTGAGCCCGACGAGTCCGGTGGCCGCCGCGGGGATCCGCACCGAGCCGCCGCCGTCGGTTCCGGGCGCGAACGGCAGCAGTCCCGCCGCAACGGCGACTGCCGCACCGCCGCTCGATCCGCCCGCCCCGAGGCTCGTGTCCCAGGGATTGCGTGCTGGCGGCGCGACGCGACTCTCGGTGTTGGAGGGGAGCCCGAACTCGGGCGCATTGGTTTTGCCGAGGCTTACTCCCCCGGCGGCGTCCAGGGCGAGGGTGAGCTCGTCGGAGGCATCCGGCACGAAGTCCGCCATGAGCGCCGAGCCGAACTTGGTGGGGACCCCGGCCCTCGGGTTGAGGTCCTTGTCGCCGAACGGGATGCCCCACAGCGGAGCGGACCTCGGTACGGCCGACTCCACGTGCGCCGCGCGTTCGAGGGCGGCATCCGAGGTCACCGTCACGAAGGCACCGAGGCCGTGGTCGAGCCGCTCGATGCGTTCGAGGTAGTGCCAGGCCAGCTCGGTCGGGGTGATCTCGCCGCGCTGGAGCCAGTCCCACTGCTCCTGGGCGGTGAGATGGTGGAGTTCGAACACGTCCCGAGCCTAGGCGTTCGGCGGCCGCGCCGGGTGTGGTCACGGGCTCACCGCGAGCGGATGCTAGATTCGCGGCACACAGCCAGAAGATCGGATGCCATGACCCGCCTTGCTCCCCGCCTCGCCTCCCGAGCTGCCCTCGTCACCGTGATGGTTGCGGCGCTCGCCGGATGCACCACCGCCGGCTCCGGGGAGCCCGAGCCGACCACCGACACCGAACCCACGGCATCCGCGTCCCCGACTCCCACCACGGCGCCCGCCGCGTTCACCCTGCCAGACGACTGCTCCGAGCTCGTCGGACCGGACCTCGCTGCCGAGTATGCCGCGAACGACGTGGTCCTCTTCAGCGACTCCAACGGCAACGGCATCTACGAGCAGGAGCGATCGGTCGGGCAGGACGGCGGCGAGCCGCTCTACTGCGTCTACGGCCAGGACGGAGTCGACCTGAGCTCGTTCGAGTTCGCAGCCCAAGCGCTGACCAACGATGCCCACGAGGGCGTGCTCGCCGAACTCGCGACCCGCGGCCTCGACGAAAGCGCCGACGGCGAGCGGGTCATCTTCAGTCAGGAGGGCGATGAGGGCACGCTTCCCGCCATCGTGCACATCGTGCTTCCCGACGGCTGGGTCACCGTGAACAGCACCTTCGGCGGGCCGGACCGGTTCGCAGAGGTGAACGACTGGGCCGAGACCGCGGTCGAGCAGCTCTACCCGGCTCCCTAGACGCCTACTCCAGCTCGGCGCGCAGGCTCTTCACGAGGTCGTGAAAGACCAGAGGCGCCGTCTGGATGACCCGACGGCCTGTCGCGAGCGCGGCCTTCTCGCCGCGCTGTGCCACGCTCAGAATCACGTGCTCGAGATTCGAGCCGTATTCGTCCGGCACGACCCGGTACTCGGCGCGGTACCACCAGCCGCCCTGCGCGACGATGAAGAAGGCGTCGGGATCGGCGAGGTAGGCGCTCCCGGCGCCCGTGCCGGGGTTGAGCCGCCCGTCGAGCGCCAGGAAGACCGCCTTCGGCCTCGCCTTGATGTGAGCGGCGAAGGTGTGCAGCACTGTGTGCTTCGCGGGCCGCAAACGGGGAGCTTCGGACATGCAACGACCTTAACCCGGATTGGGCGACAAACCCTTGACAGGCGCAATGTTCAGGGGTTAGCTGGTCAAGTAACAAACCAATGAACAATGACGGAGGAGTCATGTGGATGCGATGAGGCCGATCTTCATTCAGATCGCCCAGCGAATCGAGAACGACATCCTCAGTGGGGCGCTGCTCGAGGAGACCCAGGTGCCCTCCACGAACGAATTCGCCGGCTTCTATCGGATCAATCCGGCCACGGCCGGGAAAGGAGTGAACCTGCTCGTGGACGCGGGAATCCTCTACAAGAAGCGGGGCATCGGCATGTTCGTCGCCGATGGGGCCCTGGCCCGGATCAGGGCGAACCGGCGGGAGCAGTTCCGCGACGAATTCGTGCGCCCCCTCCTGGCGGAGGCGACGGGTCTCGGTATCTCGCGGGCCCAATTGGCCGACATGATCCTGTCCGAAACGAACAAGGAAGAGGGCGTGGCATGAGCACCGTCATCGAGGTCAAGGGCCTCAGCAAGAGATTCGGAAAGGTTGTCGCGCTCGACGACGTCAGCTTCTCCGTCAGCCAGAACAAGATCTGCGGTCTACTCGGCCGCAACGGCGCAGGCAAGACCACCCTCATGCAGCTCCTCACGGGTCAGCAATTCGCCACCTCAGGCACAATCGAAATATTCGGGCGCTCGCCCGTCGAGACAGCGAGCGTGCTCGAACGCATCTGCTTCATCAAGGAGAGCCAGACGTATCCGGAGGACTTCTCCGTGAAGCACGTGTTCACAAGTGCGCCGTGGTTCTTCAGCGGGTGGGATGCCAGCTTTGCCGAGCAGCTCATCGACGACTTCCGCATCCCGACGAACCGCCGGGTGAAGAAACTCTCCCGCGGCCAGCTCTCCGCCGTCGGCGTGGTGGTCGGCCTCGCGTCGCGGGCGCCACTGACCTTCTTCGACGAGCCCTACCTAGGACTGGATGCCGTCGCGCGGCAGACCTTCTACGACCGGCTCCTCGAGGATTACGCGGTGCATCCGCGCACTGTCATCCTCTCGACCCACCTGATCGACGAGGTCAGCAATCTGCTCGAGCACGTGATCGTACTCGACCAGGGCCGGGTCATCATCGACGGCGCCGCCGATGATGTGCGCAGTTCCGCCACCACGGTGGTCGGCCCGCGAGGCGCCGTCGACGCGTTTGTCGGCGACCGGGCGGCGCTGTCCCGCAAGGGGGTTGGCGGCCTCGCGTCGGTCACGATCCACGCACTCACCTCCGATGAGCGCCACGCAGCCGGCGATGCCGGCCTCGAGTTGTCGCCTGTCTCCCTCCAACAACTGATTGTCCACAGGACGAACTCGTCCTCGAGAGAATTCGAGCAGAGCGCATGACAATCGACACCCGGGTAACCCGACCTGCGACCAGTGGGGCGGTCACGCGCATCGTCAACGTCGCCCGGCTGCACCTGACCCAGAAGGTACCGCTCCTCGTGCTCCCCTGGTTGATTCTCGGATTCATTTTCCTCGTGAATCTGTTGATCTGGTGGATTCTCGCGAGCGCATTGCCTCCAGCGGACCGGGTCGACGCCGCGGAGGGGATGCAGTTCAGCGGGGCTTCGACGTTCATCTTCGTCTACATGCTCGTTGTCGCGGTGCAGGCAATCAATGCCGCATTCCCCTTCGCCCTCGGCTATGGCGTGACACGGCGCGACTTCTACCTCGGATCATCACTGACCTTCGTGCTGCTCAGCATCTACTACGCGCTCGGAATGACCGTGCTCGCGGAGCTGGAACGGGCAACCGGCGGCTGGGGTCTCGGCGGGGCAATGTTCGACGTGGTCTTCTTCGATGCCGACACCCCGCTGCAGCGCTTCGCCCTGTTCCTGCTTGCCTTCCTCTTCTTTTTCTTCGTCGGCGCGGCAACAGCCGCCGTCTACGTGCGGTGGCGCTCGAGAGGGATGCTCGTTTTCTTCGCCGCGCTTGCCCTCATCACCGTCGGACTCGCCTGGCTCGCAACCGACACAGGGAGCTGGCCGCTAATCGGTGGCTGGTTCACCGAGAACGGGGCACTGGGCGTCGCAGTCTGGAGCCTGGTGCCGAGCACCGCGGCGGCCGTCGCCGGCCTTGTGCTCATCCGAGGAGCGACGCCGCGGACCTAGGTCCGCTACTTCAGGCTCTTCTGCATAAGGATCGTGCCGAGCCAGCGGTTGAACTTGAAGCCCACCTTGCCCATGTGGCCGATCTGCTTGAAGCCGAAGTGCTCGTGCAGTCGGATGGATGCGTCGGCGCCGCGGTCAGCGATGACAGCGACGATCTCCTTGAGCCCGGCGGCTTTCGACCGGGTGATGAGCTCGCCCATGAGCGCTTTGCCCAGGCCCTTGCCGGTCGCGGCCGGTCCGAGGTAGATCGAGTTCTCGACCGTGAACCGATAGGCGGCCTTCGTCTTCCACGGGAACACGTAGGCGTAGCCGAGCACGTGCCCGTTGGGGCTCACCGCCACGATGAAGGGCAGGCCGAGCTTGCCGAGCTGCGCGAACTTGGCGCGGAGCTGCGCGAGCGTCATCGGCTTCTCGTCGAAGGTGACGGTCGAGTTGGCCACGTAGTGGTTGTAGATCTCGCGGATGTCGGGCAGGTCGGCGGCCTCGACCGCGCGGATCTCGTACTCGAACGGCACCTGCAGGGGCGGCAGATTGCGCTGGGCGCCGAACGGACGGTGGCTGGCCTGGTACTCCTCTTCGAGCATCAGAACCCGCTTGTCTCGTGTCGGAGCATGCGGGAAATCCTAGTCCAGCCACCTGCGCCGCCGCGCCCGCGCCCACCGCAGCGCGTCACGTCACGTCGCGTTTCCAGGCACCGAAGTACCCGGCGAGGGCGGCGACCGCAGCGATGACGAACAGCACAAGGCCGCCCTGCCACCACTCGAGCGACACCGTCTCGACCTGTCCGGGGCCGAGGGAGGTGAAGATGCTCGCCCCGACCAGCGCATCGCTCGCCGCTCCCGGCAGAAACTGGCCGATCTGCGCCGTCCACTCCCAGATCGTCGCGCCGAACCGCAGGATCGGCTCGACGAACTGGGTGAAGGCGAGCACGATCACGATCGCGGCGACCTGGTTGGGCACGAGCACGCCGAGGCCGACGCCGACGACCGCCCAGAGCGACATCGCGAGCACGACGCGGGCAGCGAGCATCCAGGTCTCCGAATCGCCCAGCGCAGTCGGAACGCCCGTCGCGGCGAGGATCGGCGCACCTAGGCCGATGGATGCGACGAGCGCGACGACCCCGTAGAGGGCGCCAGCGACGGCGAGCACCACGATCTTCGCGAGCAGTACCACGCCACGGCGCGGAGTGGCAAGGAAGGTCGGCGTGAGCGTCTGGTGACGGAACTCCGACGTCGTCGCGAGGGCGCCGAGCAGCACGGGGAACACGTAGCCCACGGCCGACGCGGTGCTGTACACCACGGGCGGGAGCGTCGCATCTGGCAGCTGCGGGGATCCCGGTGTCGCCGACAGCTGCTCGCCCATCGCCCCGAACAGTCCCGCGAGCAGGGCGGCGATAAACGCGACGTAGCCGAACAGGACGAGCAACAGGATCCACCAGAGCCGTGTGCTGGTGAGCTTCAGCGATTCCGCGGCGGTGACGTTCGCGAACCTCATGCGCGGTCCCCCTCGCCGACCAGCTCGAGAAAGACATCCTCGAGCCCCTCCTGCCTCGCCGTCAGCTTGCTCAGGGGCACCCCGGCGGCGAGCGCGATCGCGCCCACCTCTGCAGCGGTCACGCCGGTGACAATCAGTCCGTCGGGGCCCTGCTCGATCTGGGAGCCGGCTCCGCGCAGCGCAGCACCCAGACGAGCGCGGTCCGGCGCATCCGCCACGACCGTCGTGCCGGCCTCGAGGTCGTCGAGGGTGCCGGAGTAGACGAGGCGCCCGCGGGAGATGATGATGACCTCGTCGACGGTCTGCTGAACCTCGGTGAGCAGGTGTGAGGAGACGAGCACCGTGCGCCCCTCGGCGGCGAGCGCCCGGAGCAGGCCGCGCATCCAGCGGATGCCCTCGGGGTCGAGCCCGTTGACCGGCTCGTCGAGCACGAGCACGCCCGGGTCGCCGAGCAGGGCGAACGCGAGGCCGAGTCGCTGCCGCATGCCGAGCGAGTAGCCGCCGACCCGGCGGTCGCCGTACTCGGTGAGCCCCACTTGGTCGAGCACGGTGCCGACGCGGGATCGCTCGATGCCGGCGGCGACCGCGTAGACGGCGAGGTGGTTCGCGGCGGTGCGACCGGGGTTGAAACTCGCGGCCTCGAGGGCCGTGCCGACGCTCGCGAGCGGATGCGTCAGGTCGCGGTAGGCGGTGCCGGCGAAGGTCGCCGTGCCGGAACTGGCGGCGACGAGACCGAGCAGCACCCTCAGCGTCGTCGTCTTGCCTGCACCATTGGGCCCGAGGAATCCGGTCACCTGCCCCGGCTGTACCGTGAAACTGAGGTCGGTGACGGCCTCGACGGCACCGAACGACTTCGTCAGCGAGCGAATCTCGATAGGAACCCCGGTTGGCATGCGACCACTCAAGCAGAGTCGGGCGTCAGCGACCAGTCCATCGGGGCCGCGCCAAGTTCGGCGAGCATCGCGTTGGCGCGGCTGAACGGCCGGGATCCGAAGAATCCGCGTCTCGCCGAGAGTGGGCTCGGGTGCGCCGACTCGATCACCCTGGTCGCGCCGAGAGCCGGGCGCACCGATGCCGCCTGCCGCCCCCAGAGGATTGCGACGAGCGGTGCATCCCTGGCCACGAGCATCCGGATGGCATGCTCGGTCACGGTTTCCCAGCCCCTCCCGCGGTGCGAGCCGGACTCCCCGGGCGACACGGTGAGCACTCGGTTGAGCAGCAGCACCCCGCGCCCGGCCCACGCGCCGAGGTCGCCGTGCTCCGGCGTGTGCACCCCGAGGTCGTCGCGCAGCTCGTGGTAGATGTTCTGGAGGCTGCGCGGCAGCGGGTGCACGTGCGGGTCGACGGCGAAGCTCAGGCCGATCGGATGCCCGGGCGTCGGGTACGGGTCCTGTCCCACGATCAGCACCCGCACGTCGGCGAACGGGTCGGTAAAGGCGCGCAGCACCTTGCCCGGCTCGGGCAGGAGCCCGCGACCGGCGGCCGTCTCCGCCTCAAGGAACTCCTCGAGCGCGGCGATCTGCGGCGAGACCGGCGCGAGCGCAGTGGCCCAGCCCGGGTCGAGTCCGCCCATCGGCGTAAGCCTCATGGCGTGTCGGGGTTCATCGGGGAGGCGATCGACGCCTAGCCCTGCGTCTGCTGGCTCTGCGGCCGGCGCGGAGTGAGTGCGCCGCGCACAACCTTGTGCGGGGCCGCCTGGGCGACCGGCTTAATCGTCACGAGATCGAGGTTGATGTGCGAGGGCAACTCGACGGCGTGCACGATCGCCGCCGCGATGTCCTCGGCCGACAGCGGGTTCGGCACGTTGTCGTAGACGGCATCCGCCCTCGCCTGGTCGCCCGCGAACCTTACGAGACTGAACTCGTCGGTCTTCACCATGCCGGGCGCGATCTCGATCACACGGATCGGTTCACCCGCGAGCTCAAGGCGCAGCACGCCCATGAGCGCGTGCGCGGCGAACTTCGACGCGTTGTACCCGCCGCCGCCCTCATAGGGAACGTGACCGGCGATCGAGGTGATGGTCACGATGTCAGCCACCCCGGAATCCGCTGCCCCCTCGCGCAGCAGTGGAAGCAGCGCGCTGGTGACCCGCTTCACCGCGACGACGTTGACGTCGAGCATCCGCAGCCAGTCGTCCGCGTCGCTGTCTTCGACCGACGCCATCCCGAAGGCGCCGCCGGCGTTGTTCACCAGCGCATGCACCGGCCCGCCCGCCGCCAGATGCGCGCGCAGCGCATCGACGTCCGCGGCCTGCGTCACGTCGGCGACGAAGACCTCCGCGCCAGTCTCGGCCGCGAGTTGCTCCAGTCGATCAACCCGCCGGGCGATACCGACGACATCCCAACCGTGGGCGCGAAACAGCCGCACCGCCGCCGCACCGATCCCGGAACTCGCCCCGGTCACCACCACTCGCCGTGTAGCCACAAATCCTCCTCTGCCGATGCGTCCACCGTACTGTGCCCACAGCGGGTGACTTAGGCTGGCACCGATATGACTAAGTCCGAAGCGGCTCTCGAAAGCGACCCGTCAGGGAAGCCGCGCCCGAAGGCGCCGCGCCCGCGAGTGCCGGTCTGGGACAACGCCCGTTTCGCCACCGTCACACTCGTCGTGATCGGGCACGGAATCCAGCGGCTCACCGCCGACTCGGACAACGCGCTCGCCCTCTACCTGTTCATCTACGCGTTCCATATGCCCGCGTTCGCCATCATCAGCGGGTACTTCTCGAAGACCGGGCCGCCGACGGTGGGTGGCCTGAAGAAGGTCATCACCGACATCCTGCTGCCGTACTTCATCATGGAGACGATCTGGACGCTCGTGAAGTTCCTCGTCGAGGGCTACGCGGAGTTCAACCCGTCCCAACCGTCGTGGACGCTCTGGTTCCTGCTTGCGCTGGGTATCTTCCGGGTGATCCTCCCCTACTTGTCGCTGGTGCGCTGGCCGCTGTTCTGGGCTCTGCTGTTCTCGTTCGGCGTCGGGTACCTGTCCAACGTCGACAGCACATTCTCACTGTCGCGGGCGATCGGCATCCTGCCCTTCTTCGTGCTCGGCTGGAAGCTGCGGGAGTGGGGCCTCATCGACCGCTGGAGCCTCGTCACCACGACAACGTGGTGGATCCGCTGCGCGGCGATCGCCGTGTTCGCCGCCTGGCTTGCCATCGTCGTCACGTTCATCGACGTCTGGCGGAGTATGGACCTGAGGTTCTGGTTCTTCTATGACGACTCCTACACGGGTCTCGGCGAGGACCAGTGGTGGGCCGGACTCTTCCGGCTCGCGCTCATCGTGGTCGCGGTCATTCTGAGCGGCGCGTTCTTCGTGCTGATTCCGCGCTCGGAGACCTGGTTCACCGGCTTCGGCCAGTCGACAATGTACATCTACCTGCTGCACAGCTTCGTGCTCTACCCGATTCGCGAAACCGGCGTGCTGCGCGGCGACCACTCCTCGGCCACGTGGCTGCTCGGCATGGTCTTCGCCAGCATCGCGATCTCGATCGTGCTCGCTAGCCCCTTCATCCGGTGGCTGTTCCGACCGATCATCGAGCCCAAGCCGCGCTGGCTGTTTCTCGACCGCGACCCCGGGGTGGAGCCTCGGCCGCGGCGGAAGCCCCGGCGCCAGTCTCGTGTCGACCCGACCGGCTCGCGCCGCGACCGCTGAGCCGCAAACATTACGGTGCGTGTCACCGATAATTGATGCACGCCCGACGGCCTTTCTAGGCTGATCCGATCACCCGACGAAGGAGACACCCGTGAGCGACACCAGCGCCTGGAAATTCGAGACGAAGCAGATCCATTCGGGGGCGGCACCCGACCCCGTAACGAACGCGCGGGCCACTCCGATCTACCAGACCACGTCCTACGTCTTCAACGACGCCGAGCACGCCAAGAACCTGTTCGCCCTTGCTGAATTCGGGAACATCTACACGCGCATCCAGAACCCCACCCAGGCCGTCGTCGAGGAGCGCGTCGCCGCTCTCGAGGGCGGAACCGCTGCGCTGCTGCTCGCCTCTGGCCAGTCCGCGACGACGATCGCCGTTCTCAATATCGCCCAGGCTGGCGACCACATCGTGTCGTCGTCGTCGATCTACGGCGGCACCTACAACCTCTTCAAGTACACCCTCGCAAAGCTCGGCATCCAGACGACCTTCGTCGAGAACCAGGACGACCCCGCCGAGTGGGAGCGCGCGGTGCGACCGAACACGAAGCTCTTCTTCGCCGAGACGATCGGCAACCCGCGCATCAACATCCTCGACATTGCCTCGGTCGCCTCGGTCGCGCACAGCGCCGGAGTTCCGCTCATCGTCGACAATACGATCGCGACGCCGTACCTCATCCGCCCGTTCGAGCACGGCGCCGACATCATCGTGCACTCCGCCACGAAGTTCCTCGGCGGCCACGGCACCGTGATCGGCGGAATCATCGTCGACGGCGGCAAGTTCGAGTGGAGCAAGAACGTCGACAAGTTCCCCGGGCTCACCGAGCCGGACCCGAGCTACCACGGCGCCAGCTACACAACGGTACTCGGCGACGGCATCGCCTACATCATCAAGGCGCGCGTGCAGCTGCTGCGCGACCTCGGCGCCTCGATCGCTCCCGCAAGCGCATGGCAGCTCATCCAGGGCATCGAGACCCTGAGCCTGCGCATCGAGCGCCACGTGAAGAACGCCCAGGCGGTCGCCGAGTGGCTCGACAGCCACGACGACGTCGCCACCGTCTTCTACGCCGGGCTCCCGTCCAGCCCCTGGTACGCCGCAGCGAACACCTACGCACCGCTCGGCGTCGGCGCGGTGCTGTCGTTCGAGCTCAAGGGCGGGGTCGATGCCGGGCGTGCGCTCGTCAATAACGCCGGCCTGTTCAGCCACCTCGCCAACATCGGCGACGTGCGCAGCCTCATCATCCACCCGGCCTCCACGACCCACTCGCAGCTCACACCCGAACAGCAGCTCACCTCCGGAGTCACCCCCGGCCTCGTGCGGCTGTCGATCGGCCTCGAGAACATCGACGACATCCTCGCCGACCTCTCGGCCGGCCTCGAGGCTGCACGCTCCGCCGCCGCGTCCAACGCGGCCTGACGCTCGCGCGCGGGCGGAAGCGTAACAAACAGCTTTCGCCCGGCGCGGTCGACGATACTGGAGACGACATGGACTGGCAGACACCCGAAGACACGGTCCCCTCGTTCTTCGTCACCGAGGCGAACACCCGATCCATGATCGGCGGTCCGCCGGCAAGCGGCGCCTGGCGAGAGGGCGATCACCCCGGCGACCGCCAGTTCATCGGAATCGGAGCGATGCAGCTCGAGGCGGGCGCGCCCCTGCCCCCCGTGCGCGTCGCCTATGAGACGTGGGGCACCCTCAACGCGGACCGCTCCAATGCCGTGCTCGTACCGCACGCCCTGACCGGCGACAGCCACGTGATCGGGGCGCCGGGACGCGGCCACCCCACCAGGGGCTGGTGGGGTGACCTTGTCGGACCGGGCAAGGCGGTCGACACCGACCGGTGGTTCGTGGTGGCGCCGAACATGCTGGGCGGATGCCAGGGCACCACCGGGCCGGCCTCGCTCGCCCCCGACGGCCGGGAATGGGGGGCGCGCTTCCCCTTTCTCACGATCCGCGACCAGGTGCAGGCGCAGGCGGCATTCTCGGATGCGATCGGCATCGACGTCTGGGCCGGCGTCATCGGCGGCTCGATGGGTGGGATGCATGCGCTCGAGTGGGCCATCGAGCATCCTGCCCGCGTCGCCCGGGTGGCTGTGCTCGCCGCTCCGGCCTTCAGTAGCGCTGACCAGATCGCGGTCAACTCCGTGCAGCTCGAGGCGATTCGCATGGATCCCGCGTTTGCCGCCGGCGACTACTACGATGCGGCCGACGGAGACGGGCCATATCGCGGCCTCGCTCTCGCCCGACGGATGGCGCTGCTCAACTACCGCTCGCCCGGCGAACTCAACGACCGGTTTGAGCGGAGCTGGCAGAGCAGCCTCAACCCGCTGGGGGGCGACGGCAAGTTCGCCGTCGAGAGCTACCTCGACTTCCACGGCAATAAGTTCACCCGACGGTTCGACGCCAACAGTTACCTGACGCTCGCGAGCGCCATGAGCGCGCACGACGTGGGCCGTGACCGCGGCGGTGTGGATGCCGCCCTCGACCGGGTGACCGCGACGAGTCTTGTGCTCGGCATCAACAGCGACCGGCTTTTCCCCGTCGCCGACCAGCACGTCATCGCCCGTCGACTTCGATCCGGGATCTCCGGCCGCGAGCCGGTGGTCATCGACTCGCCCTTCGGACACGACGGATTCCTCATCGAGAGCGCGCTCGTCGCGCCGTGGGTCGAGCGTCTTCTCGCGACCTGATCGCACGCGGTACACGAGTTCCTTTCACTGTAGTTATGCTGGGTTTCTCTCGGCACCGCAGTTGAGGTTCAGCCGGGATGAGAGCCCGGAGGTGTCATCGCGTGGCCGAACGCACACTGCGCTCACCCCAGCCGTTCACGCGCGTCGCGATCGTCGACGGCCACAGGATGGTCCTCGACGGGCTGCTGGCCCATGTAGAGGCCCGTCAGGTCGACATCGAGATCGTCATCCACGAGACGACCTGGCTCGGCATGCTTGCCCACGCGGACTTCCCCGTCGACGTCGTCGTGCTTGACCTGAACCTCAACGACGGTATCCCGATCGGCACGAAGATCAGGGCGTTGACGGCCGCCGGCGCCGCGACCGTCGTGATCAGCAGACACGCGGACGCCGGCTCCATCCACAGCTCGCTCACTGCGGGTGCACTCGCGTTCGTGCCCAAGACCGATTCCGCCGACGAGCTCATCAGCGCAGTGCGCACTGTCGCGACCGGGCGGCGCTACCTGAGCCGGCTCACCTCGGCGACACTCGACGGCCAGCAACTCGGCCGCGACCCCGGGCTCGGCCAGCAGGAGCAACGGACGATCGTGCTCTACGCGGCCGGCCGATCGATCAAAGAGGTGGCGGAGCACATGGGAACGACCGAAGAGACCGTCAAGTCGTATATCAAGAGGGCCCGCCGCAAATACCTCCAGATCGGCGTGGACGTGGGGACAAAGGTTCTTCTCCGACGGCGTGGCATTAACGAAGGTTGGCTCACGCCCGAGTAGCTCTGCCCTAGGATTGGGGCCGTCGGAGTCGGGTGCGCTGTCGGGCGCCACCCCCCGGAATCCGGAGGCAGCCAAGATCACTGTGGAACAATTTGCGCACGAACGCGACCGCCTGCTTCGGAGCACCGCGCGCGGACTCGGTCTCGCCAGTCTCGTCGTCTGCCTCGTCTGCCTGGCGATCCCGGGGGTCGTGCCGCTCGGCACGCTCCTGTCGACGATCCCCCTCTTCGCGGTGTTCGTCTTCTGCCTGGTCCGACTCGGTTCGAGCGGCTCGGTGCTCTGGCCGGTTCTGGGCATTGCAGCGGGATTGTCGATTCTCGTCCTCGTCCAGGTGCCGTTCGACGGCACCACGACGCCTGCGGCGGCGACCTCGCTTGTCACTCTCGCGGGTGGGGGCATCGCCGCCCTCGCAATCGTGCTGACCGGCAGCCTCCCGCGCATCCTGATCCTCGCAACGGGCCTCATCGCGAGTACCGCGCTCGTCGAGCTCGCGGTCCCCGGTGCTCGCGTGCTGTCCTCACAGAGCGCGACGGTGCTTCTCGGCTGGGCCCTGTGCGCGACCTTCGCGTACTGGTTGAGCGCGACGGTGCCGCGGGCGGCCCGGCAGATCTACAGTATCGGCCGGGCACACCGGGCGGAGCGCCAGGCGAGCGAGACCGAGGCGCAGCGACGACAGGGCGCCCGGCTGCTGCACGACACCGTGTTGGCCACGCTCACCCTTCTCGCCCACTCCGGCGTCGGGGTCGCGCCCACGGCGCTGCAGCAGCAGGCCGGCGACGACGCGAGGCTGTTGCGCCAGCTCCGCCTCGGCGGCACCCCCGTTCCGCAGTCGTCCGAGCACTTCAACGTCGAGCCCGTCGAGGAGTCTGCTCTCGGGCACACCCTCGAATCGGTCAAGCAGCGATTCGGGCGGATGGGCCTCGAGGTGAGCTGGCACGGGACCGGCCAGGTGCTCCTGCCGAGCGACGTGCTCGACGCGTTCCTCCTCGCGCTCGCCGAGTGCCTCGAAAACGTGCGCCGACACGCCGGGGTGACGGATGCCCACGTGACGATCACCGACGACGAGACGACGGTGCGTGCCATGGTGACGGATGCCGGTGTCGGCTTCAGCCTCGATGACATCGACTCCGCTCGCCTCGGGTTCAAGGACTCGGTCGTCGGTCGCCTCAAGGAGGTCGGCGGCAACGCACGCCTGTTCTCCTCCCCGGGCGCCGGAACGACCGTCGTACTCGAGGTCCCCCGGTGAGCGGCATGACCCGTACCCAGGAGAACACCCTCGGTTCCGCCCGCGGCCGGCGACGGCTCACCAGAGTTCCTTCCTCCTCGACCGCCGCGCGCGCGGTCGTGCACGCCAACGCCGAGGGTTCGACCCTCGGCAGCGCGCATCTCGCACTCGGGGCGGGAGTGCTCTGCGCCATCCAGGCGATCTACGGCCTCGTCTCCTTCGCGACGAACATCGGTTCCTACCCGAGTGTGCTGCCCGTCGTTCTCGCCTGGCTGCTGTTCATCGCGGCGTTCGCGACGTTGAGCCTGTCGATCGCGACGCGCGGGGACCGGCTCCCCACCTGGCTCTTCGCGTCCTACCTTGCGGCACTCGCGGCCGTCGTCGCCCTGGACTTCGTCGCGATCGCGCCGCTGAACGATATTGGTACCTACGCGACGGCATCCGTCACGGCAGGCTTCGGCCTCATGACGGCAGTCGTGCACCGCCCGGCGCGCGAACTCATTCTGGCCGTCGCCGCGCTCTTCATTGCCTTCGTAGCCGCGATCGTGCTGACCACACCGCTCACCGCCGAGACGGTCCCGGGGCAGATCACCACCGTCGCGGTCGCGGTGTTCCCCCCGCTCGTGGCCGTGTTCGCTGTGCGGAAGTTCCGGCGCATGGTGCAGCTCGAACTCGACCGCGTGCTCGTGCAGAGCACGGTGTCGGCGCCACGATTCGCCGTCGGGATGCTCGCATCCGAGGAGCTCGCCCGGCTCGACCTTGCCGCCGAGGAACTGCTCGACTCGGTGGCGAGCGGACGCACCGCGCTCCCCCTCCGCCCCAAACTCGCGTCCACCGCCGCATCCCTCGCGACCGAGCTGCGCCTGCACCTCATCGAAGGTCGCCGGGAGACCTGGCTCTACCACGCGATCACCGAATCCAACCAGCTCGGAAAGTCGGCGACGCTCAAGGACGCCGGAAGCCTCGCCGGGTTGCTCGACCCGCAGCAGCGCGACGGGCTGCTTTCGGCTGTGTGGCTGCTCGTCGTCGAGAACAAGAAGAAGAGCTCCCCCGCCACGGCGCGCCTGGTCATCGGACCCGTGCTCCCACGCATCGACCCCGGCGCCAAGCGCACAATCACCATTCCGATCGTCATCACCACCACCGGCGTTCATCGCAACCGCGTTGACCCGTCGGCGTGGGCGGCCATCGCAAAGGTTGGCCGGTTCGTTGACTCCACCGAGCACTCGAGTCTGCGTGTCGACATTGAGTGCATCGTCCCGAACCCCGCCGACCAATAGCATTCGACAAGAGAGAACAGGAATACCACTCGATGACTGAAAACCGGATTCGCCTTGCCTTGGTCGATGACCACCGGATGCTGCTCGGCGCGCTGACCGAATGGATCCGCGGCGCCGCGAGCGACATCGACATGGTCGCTGCCTGCGCATCGTGGCCGGAGCTGCTGACGCACCCGCAGTTTCCAGTCGACGTCGTGCTCCTCGACCTCGACCTCAAGGACAACCTCCCGATCTCGCTCAAAATCTCGACCCTCAAGACGGCCGGCGTGAAAACGGTGCTCATGAGCACCTACTCCGAGCCCAATGTCGTGCGTGAGGCTCTCGCGGCCGGCGCCCTCGGCTATCTGGTCAAGAGCGAAGACGCCGGGATGATCGTCGAGGCGATCCGCTCGGCGGCGAAGGGCGAGTCCTACATCTCGGCCGAGCTCGATCTCGCGCTCAACGCGGACGACGTGGGCGGTGCGCCGAAGCTCAGCGCCCAGGAGCGACGCGTCATGGCGCTGTACGGCGGTGGCGAGCCCGTGAAGACAGTCGCGTACCAGCTCGACATCTCCGAGGAGACGGCGAAGTCCTACCTCAAGCGGATCCGGGAGAAGTACCGAGTCGCGGGTATCGATGTCGGCACCAAGGTGGCGCTGCGCAAGCGAGCGATTCAGGACGGCATCCTGCTGCAGACGGAGATGCCCGGAAGCTACTAACCGCTTTCATCATTCAGGAGTCTGAAGCAATACTGACCTTCATCATTCAGGAGTCTGAAGCAATACTGACCTTCATCATTCAGGAGTCTGAGGCAGCCAGCATCCGCCTGATGGACGAAATCTAGGCTGGCGCGGTGGCCGTGCGGGGCCGCGACGGGACTTTGGCTCCGAGCTTTACCGCCGACTCCTGAATGATGAAACACCCACCAGCAGCCGACTCCTGAATGATGAAACACCCACCAGCAGCCGACTCCTGAATGATGAAACACCCACCAGCAGCCGACTCCTGAATGATGAAACACCCACCAGCAGCCGACTCCTGAATGATGAAAGCGTGCGGACGCTCCGGGCGCGGGATTACACCGGCGCGAGCGCTGGCTCGGGCACGCGGCGGCGCTGCAGCAGCAGCGCGGTGACGGCCAGTGCGATACCAGGGGCGCAGAGGGTGAGACCGACCCAGGTTGGCGAGACATACCCGAACCCGGCGGCGATGGTCACTCCGCCAAGCAGCGCGCCGAGGGCATTGCCGAGGTTGAGCGAGGCGTGGTTGACGGCCGCGGCGAGCGTCTGGCTGTCGCCTGCCACGTCCATGAGCCGGGTCTGGATGGCGGGTGAGAGGGCGGATGCGGCGAAGCCGATCAGGAACACGAACCCCAGCAGGCCGACGGTGGTCTGGGCGGTGAGGGCGAGCCCGGTGAGCGCGATGACGAACAGTCCGAAGTAGGTGAAGATCGATCCCATCACGTTGCGATCGGCCGTCCAGCCGCCCAGGAAGTTGCCGAGGGTCATGCCGACCCCGACGACGACGAGCACGACGGGCACGAATCCCGGGCCGAGCCGGGTGACCTCAGTGACGAGCGGGGAGATGAACGTGTACACCGCGAAGAACCCGCCGAAGCCGACCGCGCCGATGAGCAGGGCGAGCCAAACCTGGATGCGCCCGAACGCGCGCAGCTCACGCCGCATCGTCGCGTCAGGATCCCCGGGCTGGAACGGAACGAGGTACGCGATCGCCACGAATGTGGCCGCGAAGATGGCCGCGACGGCGAGGTAGGCGATGCGCCAGCTCGTCACCTGCCCGAGGTAGGTGATCGTCGGCACACCGATCACGTTCGCGATCGTGAGACCGGAGAGCACGAGTGCGACGCCCTGCCCTCGCTTGCCCGGCCCCATGATCGAGGCCGCAACGAGCGCAGCCACGCCGAAGTAGGCGCCGTGCGGCAGCCCGGCGACGAACCGCGCGGCGATCACGAGGCCGAAGCTCGGCAGCAGCGAGGACGCCACCGTGCCGATCGTGAAGGCCGCGACGAGCACGAGAAGCAGCTTCTTCCGCGGAAAACGGGCCGCGAGCGCCGCGATCGTCGGCGCGCCGACGACGACGCCGAGCGCGTAGGCCGAGACGAGCCACCCTGCCCGCGCGTTGGCCACCGTCGGCGAGTCGGCGTAGAGGCCCGGCAGGAGGTCCTGGGCGAGATTCGGTAGCAGCCCCATAGCCACGAATTCGGTCGCGCCGATGCCGAAGCCGCCGAGCGCGAGCGCGAGCAGCGCGAGGCGTGCGCGGGCGGGGGTGAGGGCAGGCACGAAGCGGCGAACCATTCTGGTCACGAAAACGGGGAACGGCTCGCCATCGAGCATCCGGCATCGCTCGCCGGGGCGAACTGCTAGCTACTGTACGCCAGCTGCTCGCCGCGCCTGGATCCGCGCTCGTCCAGTGGGATAATCGGTGGATGCTCGTTTCCTTCTCAGTGGCCCCGTCCGGAACCGGTAACGACGACGGATCGGTGCACGACGCCGTCGCCGCGGCCGTGCGCATCGTGCGCGAGTCCGGCCTGCCGAACCACACCGATGCCATGTTCACGACCATCGAGGGCGACTGGGACAGCGTCTTCGACGTCATCAAGCGCGCGACGGAGGCGGTCGGCGCCTACGGCTCGCGCGTCTCCCTCGTGCTCAAGGCAGATATCCGGCCGGGCTGGTCGGGAGAGCTCACCGGAAAGCTCGAGCGCCTCGAAGCCGCTCTCGAGGGCCAGGATCCCCCGGCTCCCCCGATCTAGGCGCACTCGACACGATCGCGACAACAGCCCAGCCCAGCACCACGAACAGCAGCAGGTTGCGCAGGGTCAGCACGAGGAGCATCGCCGGGAAGACCCCGAGCAGGTACCCGTACAGGTAGGGGTAGATCACGTGGGTGAGGCCCGCGATCAACACCACAAGCGCCGCGGGGACCACGAAGCGCGCTCCCCTCCGCTCGGAGTGCGTCACCAGACCCAGAATCACGGGCACGGCCAGCCAGGAGATGAACTGCGGCGAGCCGACCTTCTGGAACGCGATCATGCCCGTGAGCAGTGCGAGCACAAGTGGCGGCAGCAGCGCCGCGGCATCCGCCCCCCGGCGCAGTGAGACCAGCGCGACGGCGGTGATCGCCGCGACGGCGAGCAGCAGCACCGGTGTCATGAGCGAGCCGACCAGGCCGGTGCCCTCGCCACTCACCTGCCAGGTGAGGATGCTGTCGTCGTAGTAGACGCTCGCGTCGGCCAAGCCCGCCCAGGCGAGCCACATCCACGCGGTCGTGACCGGCGCCTCGACCTGCAGCCCCCGCCCGGTCTGCTCGGTCACGAAGCTGAAGACGTTCGCGCCGCTGCCAAAGGAGAGCGTCACGGCCACCACCGCGATGCTCGCGCCGACCGCCGTCGCGAGCACACGCCAGCGGTCCCGGCTCGCGGCGACGATCGCGATAACGATCGCGCCCGGCCACACCTTGATCCACGCCGCGATCGTGAGTATCAACGCTGCGACGCGCGGCCGGGACGCGATCAGGGTCACGGCGACGACGGAGAGCGACACGGTGACCGAGTCGATGCGGCCGAGGGCGATCGGACCGAGCGCCAGCAGGAACAGAAGCCACCACCAGCCGGCTGCCGCGCGACCCGGGCGCGTGCCTCGACCGGTGAGCACTCCGAACGCGAGCGCGTTGAGCAGCGTCACCGTCACGAGCCAGCCGGCCACGTAGGCGTCCGGGCCGACAGTGGCGAGTGATAGTGCAGGGATCGCGTCGGCGATCTGGGTGCCGAGCTGCGCGGCGAGCATCGGCACCAGCGCGAGGATCGGATACACCCATGGCGCGTCGATGCCGACCCAGTAGTCGGCACCGGTGGCCTGATCGGTCCAGAAGCGGTAGACGGTGATGTCGCCGAGCGGCCAGCCGTAGCCGAAGATGTTCAGGGCGATGAGCACGGCGTGCACGAGCAGGAACCCCGCCCACAGCACCAGCGAAGCCCGGGCGGCGCGGCGCCAGGGGGCATCCGCGGGGCCACCGTCCAGCCCTCGCGGCTGCTCCTGCTCCCCGCCGGACCCGACGGACACCGGCATCACCCGGCTCACGCGCGCGGGGCGGCGAGCAGCCGGGCGACGACCCCCGGCAACTCGGCGGCGAGGTCGAGAACGGTGAACGGGCCGCCCCCGCTCGCCCGCTCGGCGGCGAGGGAGTGCAGCACGCTCGCCGTCGCGGCGAGCGGCGCAAGCGCACCGCGGCTCGCCGCGATTTCGGCCGAGTGGGTGGCGAGAAGCGACCCGAGAATGCCGCCGAGTGCGTCTCCGGTTCCGGCCGTCGCCGTCCACGACGTCGCGGAGGTCACGAGCAGTCGGCTCCCGTAGGGGTCGGCGATGTGCGTGCGGAACCCCTTCAGGAGCACCGTGACCCCGAGGTCGGCGGCGGCCCGCGCCGCCCACGCGGCCGGATCCTGCGCGATCTCGGACCGGTCGATGCCCAGCATCCGCGCGAGTTCGCCGTGATGCGGGGTGATGACCGTCGGTCCTGTCGCGGAGCCGAGGAGGCCGAGGGCGCCGGCGTCGAGGGCGGTCGGCAGCTCCTGCGCAATGGCCGTCGTGAGGCGGTTCGCGGTGTCGGCGTCGCGGGCTCCGGCCGCGATTCCCGACCCGAGCAGCCAGGCCTGCACCCGCCCCGGCCGGGTGACGATCTCCGGGCGGCGCGCGAGCGCGAGGCTCGTCGGCACCTCGGGCCCGAGGTAGCGCACCATGCCGACACCGGTGCGCAGCGCCGCCTCGACGCCGATGACCGCGGCACCGGGGTAGTCCGTCGACCCGGTCACGATTCCGAGCACACCCCGCGAGTACTTGTCGTCGCTCGCGGTGGGAACTTTCATCTGCCCGGCGGCATCCGCTGGCGTCCACTCGGAGTAGGTCACTGTTCGACCCTAGTTCGCTTGCGGGCGGATCGGATGCCGGTTGCGGGCATAGATTCGCGCGGTGCTCAGTTGTAGCTGGAGATGTCTGAATCCACGCTCTTCTCCCCGCACACCATCCGCTCCGTGACCGTGCGCAACCGCATCTGGGTCGCGCCGCTCTGCCAGTACTCGGTGGACCGGGAGGACGGCGTGCCCACCGACTGGCACCTGGTGCACCTCGGCTCATTCGCGCGCGGCGGCGCGGGTCTCGTGATGACCGAGGCGACGGCCGTGAATGCGGTCGGCCGTATCTCGGCCGAGGACACCGGAATCTACACCGACGAGCAGCGTGACGGGTGGTCGCGCATCGTCGGCTTCATCCACTCCCAGGGCGCCTCCGCCGGCATCCAGCTCGCCCACGCGGGGCGCAAGGCGTCGGTCTTCCGGGAGTGGGGGGCCGAATCAGGCACACGCCCGGTCGGCGCCGGCGGCTGGTCCACCGTCGCACCCTCGGCCGTCGCGTTCGACGGCTATGACGAGCCAGGCGCGCTCGACCGGGCGGGCATCGACGCCATCGTGGCCGATTTCGCGCGGGCCGCCCGCCGCTCCGTCGAGGCCGGGTTCGACGTTGTCGAGATCCACGCCGCCCACGGCTACCTCGTGCACCAGTTCCTGTCGCCGCTATCGAACCGGCGCGACGACGGATACGGCGGCAGCCTGGAGAACCGTGCCCGGCTGCTGCTGGAGATCATCGCCGCGGTGCGCGCCGAGGTCGGCGAGCTCGTGCCGATCCTCGTGCGCTTCTCGGCGACCGACTACACCGATGGCGGCTGGGACGTAACCCAGACGACCGCCGTCGCGGAGTGGGCGCGGGATGCCGGCGCCGACCTGTTCGACATCTCGTCCGGCGGACTCGTGGCCGGCGCGAAAATCCCGATCGGCCCCGGATACCAGGTGCCGTTCGCCGCGGAGGTGCGCCGCGACGCCGAGGTCGAGGTGAGTGCCGTCGGCCTCATCACCGAGGCCGCGCAGGCCGACGACATCATCCGCTCCGGGAGGGCCGACGTGGTCATGATGGGGCGCGAGATCATGCGTGACCCGCACTTCCCTCTGCGCGCCGCCCACGAGCTCGGGGTGCCGATCGACTACTGGCCGGTCCAGTACCACCGCGCGCGTCCGCGCTAGCGGCCGCGGGCCCGGTGCGCCACTGCGCCAACGGCCCCCCGAGCGGCATACTGGCGGGATGACCCTGAGCATCCGTGCCGTCTCCCCCGCCGACGAAGCCGACTGGTGCCGGCTCTATGCCGGCTACCGCGAGTTCTACCGGGAGCCAGCCGACCCGGCCAAGGTGCAGGCGGCGTGGCGGATGCTGTTCGACCCGGCCACGCGCCTCGAGGGTCTCGTGGCGGTGCACGACGGCGTCGTGGTCGGGCTCGCGAACTGGCGGGAGTTTCCCGACCAACTGTCGGTGTCGACCGGGATCTTCCTCGACGACCTGTTCGTCTCGCCCGAGGCCAGGGGCCAGGGTGCGGGCGAGCAGCTTCTCGAGGCTCTCGCGCAGGTCGCGCGCGATCGCGGAATCGCCGTCGTGCGCTGGATCACCGCCCCGGACAACGCCACCGCGAGGCGGCTCTACGATCGTGTCGCCGAGCTCGCCCCGTGGGTCACCTACGACCTTGTCCCCCGGGCCAGCAGCGCGGCCAGCTGACCTACGCGAACCGAGAGCGCCGCGCCGCATCCTTGTGGTCCACCCGGAATACCGCGCAAGCAGGACACGCTCGCCCGCGCGAACGCGCACTACCCGCGCAAGCGCGCCGTACCCGCTCCCCGCAGAAGCGCGCGGGGCCCGCGCGAACGCGCACGACACGCAGAAGCGCGCCGTACCCGCGGTGAAGTCCGACTCTGAGTGCACACGCGAGCTTCGCGGGCCAGACGCGCTCGCGCGGGAGGTAGACCACACGCGTTCGCGCGTGCTGCCCGCAAAAGCGGATCGCTCTCCCACGCCGACGCCGCATGGTGCACTCCGCGACCCGCGCAAGCGCACAGCGCCCGCGCAAGCGCACAGCGCCCGCGCAAGCGCACAGCGCCCGCGCAAGCGCACAGCGCCCGCGCAAGCGCGCCGGCTAGATGCGCCGCGTCGCGTCCTGGACCTCGCCGACGAGCTCCTCGATGATGTCCTCGAGGAACAGCACCCCCTGCGTTGCTCCCAACTCGTCGAACACGCTCGCGAGGTGGGTGCCGGATCTGCGCATCGACGCCAGGGCGTCCTCGAGGTCCATCTCGCGATCGATCGCGATGAGCTGACGGATGCGCTTGGGCGGGACGGGCTCCTCGAATTCCTCGGCGTCCTCGAGGTCGATGACGTCCTTGAGGTGCAGGTACCCGGTCGGCAGGCCTGCGTCGTCGACGAGCACGTAGCGGGAAAACCCGTGCCGCGCGACCGCCCGCTCGACCTGCTTGGGCGTCGCCGCCTCCGAGAGCGACACGAGGTCGGGCATAGCGACGAAAATGTCCTTGACCTTCTTCTCGGTGAACTCGAACGCCGCCGAGAGGGCGCCAATGCTGTCGTTGAGCACACCCTCCTTGGTCGAGGTCGCCACGATCGTCGCGACCTCATCGAAGGTGAACGCGCTCGTCGCCTCGCTCTTGGGCTCCACCCGGAACAGGCGCAGCACGCCATTGGCGATCGCGTTCAGCGACACGATCACCGGGCGGAAGATCGTCGAGACGAACACGAGCGGGGGCGCGAGCAGGAGCACCGCGCGGTCGGGAACGGAGAAAGAGAGGTTCTTGGGCACCATCTCGCCGAGAACCACGTGCAGGAACGTCACGATGGCCAGCGCCGAGACGAATCCAATGGTGCCGATCACCTCGGCCGACAACCCGGTGAGCGCGAGCGGGATCTCGAGGAGGTGATGGATCGCCGGCTCCGAGACGTTCAGGATGAGCAGCGACGCCACCGTGATGCCGAGCTGGCTCGTCGCGAGCATCAGCGTCGCGTGCTCCATCGCGTACAGGGCGGCCTTCGCCGCGGGGTTTCCTGCTTCGGCCTTGTGCTCGATCTGGGATCGCTTGGCCGAGATCACGGCGAACTCGGCACCGACGAAGAAGGCGTTCACGGCGAGCAGGATCACGAGCCAGGCGAGTCCCCACCAGTCTGCGTCGGTCATTTCTCGCTCTTCACTGGGGTTGTCTCGCTGGGCACGGGGGTAGGGGTGAATCTCAGGCGGTCGATCCGGCGCCCGTCGAGCCGCTCGACCCGGAAGATGCCCGCCTCGACGCTCACAATGTCGCCGACGACCGGCAGCCGGCCCAGCTCACTCATGATGAAACCACCGACGGTCTCGTAGGGGCCGTCCTCCGGCACGGTGACATCCGCCCGCTCGAGCAGCTCGTCCGGACGCAGGCTGCCGGGGAACGTCAGCCAGTCGCGCGATCGCACGACCCCGGCCCTGGCCCGGTCGTGCTCGTCGGCGACCTCGCCCACGAGCTCTTCCACAAGGTCCTCGAGGGTCGCAACGCCCGCTGTTCCGCCGTACTCGTCGACGACGACAGCCATCTGGTAGCCATCCAGGCGGAGTTCGCCGATGAGGGTGTCGAGCTTCATCGTCTCGGGGACGCGCAGCGCCTCCGTCTGCAGCGCCGACACGGGAACCTTCGACCGTTTCGCGCGCGGCACCGCGACTGCCTGCTTGATGTGCACGAGGCCCACGATGTCGTCGATGCTGTCGTCGATCACCGGAAAGCGAGACAACCCGGTCTGCCGGGCGAGGTCGATGACGGTCTGGGCCGACGCGGTGCGATCGACGCTCGTGACGCGCGGCCTCGGCGTCATGACGTCGGAGGCGACGTGCTCGCTGAAGGCGATCGTGCGGGCGAGCAGCGTGGCCGTGTCGCGGTCGAGGCTGCCCTCGCGGGCGGATCGGCGCAATAGCGACGTGAGTTCCTCCGCGGTCCGCGCGGACGACAGCTCCTCCTTCGGCTCAATGCCGATCGAGCGGAGAATCGAGTTGGCTGTGTTGTTGAGGAAGCGCACGAAGGGCTTGAACACCAGGGTGAACCCCGCCTGGAACGGGATGACGACCTTCGCGGTCGCCCTCGGCAGGGCAAGTGCGAAGTTCTTCGGCACGAGCTCACCGATGATCATCGACAACAGGGTCGCGAAGGTGATGGCGACGATGCTCGCGATCACCGTGAGCGCCGCGCCGGTGAGGCCGATGGCCGTGAGCGGTGCGCGCAGCATCGCGCTGAACGCCGGCTCGAGGGTGTACCCGGTGAGCAGGGTCGTCAGGGTGATGCCGAGCTGCGCACTCGAGAGGTGCGTCGAGGTGATCTTGAGAGCGGCGATCGTCATGGTGAGGTTCTTCTCGCCACGGGCGTGGCGAGCCTCGAGCTCAGAGCGGTCGAGGTTGACGAGGGCGAACTCCGAGGCGACGAAGAATCCGGTACCGACTGTGAGCGTGAATCCGATGGCGAGCAGCACGAACTCATTCATGGCGGCCACCGGACGAGTAACTAGAGGGGGGGTCATCCATTATTCGGCCAATTGTACTGTGGTCCCCGCTGGGAGCCAGCCGCCGGAGCACTAGTGCGACCCGGTCACCTGTCGCGGCCCCATCACCAGCTGACCGGGAGCGCCTTGCCCTCCTCATACCCCGCAGCGGACTGGATGCCGACGAGCGCGCGCTCGGAGAACTCGCCGAGCGTCGTCGCTCCCGCGTAGGTGAGCGATGAGCGCAGGCCGGAGGTGATCATGTCGAGCAGGTCCTCGACAGACGGCCGCAGCGGGTCGAGGTAGATCCTCGACGACGAGATTCCCTCGGCGAAGAGGGTCTTCCGAGCCAGCTCGTACGCCTCGAGCCGGTCGAACCGGTCATGCACAGCCTTCGTGGAGGCCATCCCCCAGCTCTCCTTGTAGAGCCGTCCTTCGGCATCCG
This sequence comes from Marisediminicola antarctica, assembly GCF_009930795.1. Lineage (GTDB taxonomy): Bacteria > Actinomycetota > Actinomycetes > Actinomycetales > Microbacteriaceae > Marisediminicola > Marisediminicola antarctica. The sequence continues at coordinate 1,612,911 of NZ_CP017146.1, read as the reverse complement.
TCTCCAGCTCGCCCGGCGCCTCGATGGTGCCGGCGAACCAGGAGCCGATCATGACCGAGGATGCGCCGGCGGCGAGGGCGAGAGCGACGTCGCGCGGGTAGCGCACCCCGCCGTCGGCCCAGACCTGGGCGCCGAGCTCGTGGGCGGCGGCGGCGGTCTCGAGCACCGCTGAGAACTGCGGGCGCCCGACGGCGGTCATCATCCTCGTGGTGCACATCGCGCCGGGCCCGACGCCGACCTTCACGATGTTCGCGCCGGCCCGCACGAGGTCGCCCACGCCGTCGGAGGAGACGACGTTGCCGGCGACGAGCGGAATCCCCAGCCCCAGGGCGGCTACGGTCTCGACGGCGGCGATCATGCCGTCCTGGTGGCCGTGCGCGGTATCGATCACCAGAACGTCGACCCCCGCCGAGGCGAGCGCCTTCGCCTTGCGAGCGATGTCACCGTTGACGCCGATCGCCGCAGCGACCCTGAGCCGGCCGGATGCGTCGACGGCGGGCGTATAGATCGTCGACCGCAGGGCGCTGGTGCGGCTGAGCGTGCCGATCACGTGTCCGTGGCGGAGCACCGGGGCGAACTGCAGGTCGGCGGCAACCATCAGGTCGAAGGCCTCCCGCGCCGTCGGCACATCGTCGGCGTCGATCGAGGCGAGCTGGCCGTGCAGCAGGTCTCCCAACCGGGCGTCGGGCAGCGCGGTCCCCAGCCGGGCCGCCGAGATGCAGCCGAGGTATTTGTCACGCTCGTCGTGCAGCACGATCCCGTGGCCCTCGACGGCGGGCAGCTGGCGCAGGGCGTCGGCGACGGTGTTTTCCGGCCGGAGCGACAATGGCGAGTCGAACGCGACGGGCTGGTCCTTGACCCAGCGGATCGCCGAGTCGAGATCTTGCAGGTGCATGTCCTGCGGGAGTACCCCCAAGCCGCCGCGGCGCGCGAGGGTCGCCGAGAGCCGGGGCCCGGTCACCGAGCTCATGTTCGCCGAGACGATCGGAATCGACATTCCTGTCCCGTCACTCGGGGCGATCGACACGTCGAGCCTGCTCCTGATGCCCGACCTGCTGGGCACCAGAAACACGTCCGAGTAGGTCAGGTCGTGCTGCGGCAGTGCATCGTAGAACTTCATATCTTCACGCTATTGCCTCGCGCGCCGGTCGTACCCTCCCGGGAATGCGATTAAGCTTGATCGGTGTGCCTCCAACGTCGGCGGACACCCTGTCTGAGGCCGTACGCCAATAGTGACGAAACATGCAAAAACTCAAGGGAAGTGGGCGGTCGGCCGTGTCTAGCCAAGTAACCGGACTCGTGCCAGAGGATTCCTCCTCCGGCGAATTCGGGGCCAACGAATGGCTCGTGGATGAGATGTACGAGAGGTACACCGCAGACAAGAACTCGGTTGACGAATCGTGGTGGCCCATTCTGGAGAACTACCACCGCACCGAGGTGACCCCCGCGGGGGCCGAACCATCGGCCGAGAAGGTTGAGGCCGCCGTCGCCGACCCGAGCCAGGAGCCGCAGGTTCCCGAGGAGGTACTGCCGGCAGCGACAGCCGCGGCCCCCGCGGATGGCGCACAGGAGGCCGCGCCCGCCGCATCGGCGAGCGGCAGCCAGCCCGTCGCACGGACCACGTCGGTTGTGGCGAAGAGCCAGCCGATCCCAGCGGATGCCCCCCGGTCGGCCAAGCCGTCCCCGAAGGGCGAGACCGCGACGCCCGTCGAGGACCAGAACGTCGTCCAGACGCTGCGCGGCATGGCCAAGAGCCTCGCGACGAACATGGACGCGAGCCTGAGCGTACCGACCGCGACGAGCGTGCGAACGATCCCGGCGAAGCTCATGATCGACAACCGCATCGTCATCAACAACCACCTCAAGCGCGCCCGCGGCGGCAAGGTGTCGTTCACCCACATCATCGGCTGGGCGATCATCCAGGTGATCAAGGAATTCCCGAGCCAGAACGTCTTCTACGAGGAGGTCGACGGCAAGCCCTCGCTCGTCTCCCCCGCACACATCAACCTCGGCCTCGCCATCGACATGCCCAAGCCCGATGGCACTCGGGCACTGCTCGTTCCCGGCATCAAAAAGACCGAGACGATGGGCTTCGCCGATTTCGTCGCCGAGTACGAGGCCATCGTGCGCAAGGCCCGCGACAACAAGCTCACCGCTGGCGACTTCGCCGGAACCACGATCTCGCTCACCAACCCGGGCGGCATCGGCACGGAGCACTCCGTGCCCCGCCTGATGAGGGGCCAGGGCTGCATCATCGGGGCGGGTGCCCTCGAGTACCCGGCCGAGTTCCAGGGCATGTCGCAGACGACACTTGCCGACCTCGGCATCGGCAAGACCATCACCCTCACTTCGACCTATGACCACCGCGTCATCCAGGGCGCAGGGTCCGGCGAGTTCCTCAAGAAGGTGCACGAGCTGCTCATCGGACAGCGCGGGTTCTACGAGGGCATCTTTTCCGCCCTCCGCATCCCGTACGAGCCGATCCACTGGGCCGCCGACATCCACGTCGACCTCGCCGACGCCGTCAACAAGACCGCCCGCGTGCAGGAGCTCATCAACTCCTACCGGGTGCGCGGCCACCTCATGGCCGACATCGACCCGCTCGAATACCAGCAGCGCTCGCACCCTGACCTCGACGTCACAAGCCACGGCCTGACATTCTGGGACCTCGATCGCGAGTTCGTCACGGGAGGCTTCGGCGGGCGCCGCTCGGCTCTCCTGCGCGAGATCCTCGGCGTGCTGCGCGACTCGTACTGTCGCACGATCGGTGTCGAGTACATGCACATCCAGGATCCCGTGCAGCGCAAATGGATGCAGGATCACCTCGAGAAACCGTACTCGAAGCCGACCCACGACGCGCAGATGCGCGTGCTGGGCAAGCTCAACGAGGCGGAGGCCTTCGAGACGTTCCTTCAGACGAAGTATGTGGGCCAGAAGCGCTTCAGCCTTGAGGGCGGCGAGTCGACGATCGCGCTCCTCGACGCGCTCCTGCAGGGCGCCGCGGAATCGCACCTCGACGAGGTCGCGATCGGCATGGCGCATCGCGGGCGACTCAACGTGCTCACCAACATCGCCGGCAAAACCTATGGCCAGATTTTCCGCGAGTTCGAGGGCACCCAGGACCCGCGCACCGTGCAGGGCTCCGGCGACGTGAAGTACCACCTCGGAACCGAGGGGACGTTCACCGGGGCCACCGGCGACCAGATCCCCGTGTATCTTGCAGCCAACCCGTCCCACCTCGAGGCCGTCGACGGCGTGCTCGAGGGAATCGTGCGTGCCAAGCAGGACCGCAAGCCCGTCGGAACCTTCAACGTGCTCCCGGTCATGATCCACGGCGACGCGGCAATGGCCGGGCAGGGCATCGTGGTCGAGATCCTGCAGATGTCGCAACTGCGCGGCTACCGTACCGGTGGCACGATCCACCTCGTCGTCAACAACCAAGTCGGCTTCACGACGCCTCCGGGAGAGGGTCGAACGTCGATCTACTCAACGGATGTCGCCAAGACGATCCAGGCCCCGGTTCTGCACGTCAACGGCGACGACCCCGAGGCCGTCGTGCGCGTCGCGCAGCTCGCGTTCGCGTACCGCCAGGAATTCCACCGCGACGTCGTCATCGACCTGGTCTGCTACCGCCGACGCGGCCACAACGAGGGCGATGACCCTTCGATGACGCAGCCACTCATGTACAACCTCATCGAGGCGAAGCGCTCGGTCAGGACCCTCTACTCCGACGCGCTCGTCGGACGCGGCGACATTACCCAGGAGGAGTACGCGGGTGCGCACGCCGACTTCCAGGACCGCCTCGAACGGGCCTTCGCCGAGACCCACGCGGCGCAGACAGCGTCGACGCCCATCATCGTGCAGGACCCTCACGGGGTCTCCGATCTCGGGCGCCCAGGCTCCCAGCAGGATGACACGACCGGCGAGCCGGCGACCACTGGAGTGTCGGACTCGGTCATCAGCCTGATCGGCGACGCGTTCGACAACCCGCCCACCAACTTCACGGTGCATCCGAAGCTGCAGGCCCTGCTGCGCAAGCGCGTCGACATGAGCCGCAACGGTTCGATCGACTGGGCTTTCGGCGAGCTGCTGTCGCTCGGATCGCTGCTGCTCGAGGGAACCCCCGTGCGCATGGCCGGCCAGGACACCCGTCGAGGAACGTTCGTGCAGCGCCACGCGGTGCTGCACGATCGGGAGAACGGCCAGGAGTGGCTGCCGCTGGCAAACCTGAGCGACAACCAGGCCAGGTTCTGGATCTACGACTCGCTGCTCAGCGAGTACGCGGCCCTTGGATTCGAATACGGCTACTCGGTCGAGCGCGCCGACGCCCTCGTGCTCTGGGAGGCGCAGTTCGGCGACTTCGGCAATGGCGCCCAGACCGTCATCGACGAGTTCATCTCGAGCGCCGAGCAGAAGTGGGGCCAGCGCTCGAGTGTGGTCATGCTGCTGCCGCACGGCTACGAGGGGCAGGGGCCGGACCACTCCTCCGCCCGCATCGAGCGCTACCTGCAGCTGTGCGCCGAGAACAACATGACCGTGGCGAGGCCGTCGACCCCCGCGTCGTACTTCCACCTTCTGCGACGCCAGGCCTACGCGAGGCCTCGTCGTCCGCTCATCGTGTTCACCCCGAAGGCGATGTTGCGCCTGCGCGGCGCGACGAGCCCGGTCGAGGACTTCACCTCGGGCAAGTTCGAGCCGGTGCTCGATGACGCGCGCGTCGCCGACAAGTCGGCCGTGACGCGCGTCGTGCTGCATGCGGGAAAGATCCACTACGACCTCGCCACCGAGGTCGAGAAGCGTGGCCTGAGCGATGTCGCCCTCGTGCGGCTCGAGCAGTACTACCCGCTTCCGCTCCACCAGCTGCACGCCGTGCTCGACGAGTACCCGAACGCCAAGCTCGTCTGGGCCCAGGAGGAGCCGGAGAACCAGGGTGCCTGGCCGTTCATCTCTCTCGAGCTCGCACCGGAGCTCGGCGGGCGGTCGATCACCGTCGCCTCACGCCTCGCAGCCGCGTCGCCCGCGACGGGTTCTACCAAGCGCAGCGCGCAGGAGCAGGTCGACCTCATCGAACGCGCCCTGACCAACTGACCGGCGTCGACGACGAACGAACAAAGTGGGCGACCCTCGGGTCGCCCGCTTTCTCGTGTGTCGGGGGTTAGTGCGCCTGCATCTCGCGGATTCGCGTCATAACCTGGTCACGCAGGTCCTCTGGAGCGATCTCCTTGCAGGCCCGCTGCACCGCCTGGGTGAGCACGAGCCCGACCCGACGTTCGCCGTCGCAGTCGCCGCAGTTGGCGAGATGCTCGGCGATGTCGGTGGCATCCTCGGTCAGCAGCTCGTTGTGCAGGTATTCCTCGAGTTCGGCCTTGGCCTTCTCGCAGCCCCAGTCGGTCATTTCTTTTGTCCCTTCACAGAAACGCTCAGACCGCGTTCGTTCGCGTATCCGGAGAGCAGGCCCCGAAGTAGCCGTCTGCCACGGTGCAGCCGGCTCATCACGGTGCCAACAGGAGTCTTCATGATGTCGGCGATCTCCTGGTAGGAGAAGCCTTCGACATCGGCGAAGTACACCGCAAGGCGGAAGTCCTCCGGAATCGCCTGGAGAGCATCCTTCACCGCGCTGTCGGGCAGGTGATCGATGGCCTCGACTTCGGCCGACCGCGTCGCACGCCCCTGGGTGATCGACTCGGCGCCGCCGATCTGCCAGTCCTCGAGGTCGTCGATGGTGCCCTGGTATGGGTCACGCTGCTTCTTGCGGTACGTATTGATGAATGTGTTGGTCAGGATCCGGTACAGCCACGCCTTGAGGTTGGTGCCCTGCTGGAACTGCCCAAACGCGGCGAAGGCCTTCACGAATGTTTCCTGCACGAGATCGGCGGCGTCCGACGGGTTGCGCGTCATTCTCAGCGCCGCGCCGTACAGCTGGTCCATGAACGGGATGGCCTGCTCCTCGAACAGGTCGCGCACATCGGGCACGGCAACGGGCGGCGCGACGTCGGCCTCCGCGGCCGGTGTCTCGTTCGCGGGGCTATCGGGCGCGGAGGCCAGCTGGTCTTCACTCGGCGTGTTCATCGGGATCAAGTCTAGTTTGCGGCAACGGGCGCCTCCCTTCGGCGCTCCGTGGGTTGCAACGCGGTACCCTCGTCTGTCGGATGCGGGGCTGATGCCCGCTGCGGTGCTGATGCTCACGCGTGACCTCCGGTTCCTCGGGTGAATCCTCGATATCCTGTAACCGATGCAGGTATTCAACTATTCCGGGCCCGAGTTCAGTCCCTACGACGACGCGCGCGAGACATCCGACCATGAGCCCGGCCCCTGGGAGGCTCCGGTCGCCTCCGGCGCACTCTCGGCGACCGTGCGGCTGCCTGGCTCGAAGTCACTCACCAACCGGGAGCTCGTGCTCTCGGCCCTCGCCGACTCCCCCTCTACGCTGCACGCTCCCCTGCGCTCGCGCGACTCCGCCCTGATGATCGAGGCCCTCGCCTCGCTCGGCACCCGAATCGACGAGCTCGGCGCGGGCGAGTACGGCCCTGACCTCCGGGTCACGCCCGGCGAACTCGCGGGCGGAACCTCCATCGACTGCGGGCTCGCCGGTACCGTCATGCGCTTCCTCCCGCCCGTCGCGGCGCTCGCGCTCGGCCCGGTCGCCTTCGACGGTGACCAGGGCGCGCGCCGCCGACCGATGCGCACCACGATCGAGTCGCTGCGCGCGCTCGGCGTGGATGTGTCGGATGATGGCCGCGGCGCCCTACCCTTCAGCCTGTACGGCACCGGTGTCGTCGCCGGAGGCGAACTTGAGATCGACGCGTCCGCATCGAGCCAGTTCGTGTCGGGCCTGCTGCTCGCCGCACCTCGCTTCACGAATGGCCTGAGCCTGCGCCACGTCGGCGACTCGCTGCCGAGCATGCCGCACATCGAGATGACCATCCAGACCCTCCGCGCTCGGGGGGTCAGGGTGCACACCCCTTCTCCCGGACACTGGGTCGTCAAGCCGGGGCTCATCGCCGGGCTCGACGTCGCGATCGAGCCCGACCTTTCCAACGCCGCACCGTTCCTCGCCTCGGCGATCATCGCGGGCGGCACCGTGACGATCCCCGGCTGGCCCACGACGACGACGCAGGTCGGCGCGCACCTCGAGGCGATCCTGCCGCTCTGGGGTGCGACCGTGGCGAGGTCGAGCGACGGGTTGGTCATCGACGGAGGCGCCGGAGTCGTCGGCGGCGTGAGCCTTCCCGGTATCGACCTCGACCTCAGTGAGGGCGGGGAGCTCGCGCCCGTTCTCGTCGCGCTCGCCGCGCTCGCCGACGGTCCGAGCCGGATCACGGGCATCGGTCACCTTCGAGGTCACGAGACCGACCGGCTCGCCGCGCTGGCCGCCAACGTCAACGCCCTCGGCGGTGACGTCACCGAGCTCGACGACGGGCTCGCGATCGAGCCGCGGAGGCTTGTCGGCGGGCCCTGGAAAGCCTGGGAGGACCACCGGATGGCTCATGCCGGCGCGGTCATCGGACTGGCCGTGCACGGCATCCGCATCGACGACATCGGCTCGACAGCCAAGACGATGCCCGAGTTTCCCGAACTGTGGCTGCGCACCGTCGGCGCCGCGCCCTCGGCCCGCATCGACCCGCTGAACCTCTTCTGACAATGAGCTGGCTCAGCGAGGACAATGACGAGGACGAAGACAAGTACGCCGACTACGAGGCGAAGTCGCGGCCGAACCCCAAGGGAAACCGGGCGCGAACCAAGATTCGTCCGGAGCACAAGGACGCCGTCACCGGGCGTGTGCTCACGGTCGACCGTGGCCGCTACCTCGTACTCGTCGGCGAGGGCACCCCGGAGGAGCACGAGGCGATCGCCTCACGGGCGAGCGAACTGCGCAAGCAGCCCGTTGTCACGGGAGACCGCGTCGACCTCGTCGGCGACACGAGCGGGGTCGAGGGCAGCCTCTCCCGCATCGTGCGGATCCAGGAGCGGAAAACCCTCCTGCGGCGCAGCGCCGACGACAGCGACGAGGTCGAACGCATCATCGTCGCCAACGCCGACCAGATGCTCATCGTCGTGTCCGCCGCCAATCCCGAGCCGAGGCCCCGGCTCGTCGACCGGTACTTGGTCGCGGCATTCGACGCGGGAATCACCCCGATCCTGTGCATCACGAAGACCGACCTCGCAGACCCGACCGAGTTTCTGAAGAATTTCGTCGGACTCGACATCATCGTCGTGCAGAGCGCCGAGGACAAGTGGCCGCTCGAGACGCTCCGTGCGCTTCTCAGCGGGCACTCGACCGTCGCCGTCGGACACTCCGGCGTCGGCAAGTCCACCCTGGTCAACGCCCTGGTCCCCGACGCGAAGCGGGCCATTGGCCGGGTCAACACGGTCACCGGTCGTGGCCGGCACACCTCGTCGTCGACTATCTCGCTGCGGGTCGGGGACGGCTGGATCATCGACACCCCGGGCGTGCGCAGCTTCGGGCTCGGGCATGTGAACCCCGACAGCATCCTGCGATCGTTCACCGACCTCGCCGAGATCGCGCTCGAGTGCCCCCGCGGCTGCACCCACCTGCCGGGCTCCCCGGACTGCGCGATGATCGAGCAGATCGGGGCCGGTCGCCTCGGCGACATCGGCCGGTACCGCCTCGACTCGCTGCAGCGGCTGCTGTCGACGCTCGCCTGACTCCGCCGGCCCCGCCGGAGCCACGTCGTCGGGACGGCGCGCACAGCTGCCCTAACCTTGTGACGTGACCGACTACACGCTCCAGTCCGACCTACAGCTCGCCCGCCAGCTGGCGGACATGGCCGACTCCATCTCGATCGAGCGGTTTCGCGCCAACGACCTCCTCGTCACCATGAAGCCCGACATGACCCATGTGACGGATGCCGACAAGGCGGTCGAGGCCGCGATCCGCGGCGGGCTCGCCGACTCCCGCCCGAACGACGCGATCCTCGGCGAGGAGTTCGGCAGCGAGGCGGGCACCGACGCGGGCACACGGCGGCAGTGGATCATCGATCCGATCGACGGCACCGCCAACTATGTGCGCGGGATCCCGGTGTGGGCCACCCTCATCTCGCTCGCGATCGACGACGTGCCGGTGCTCGGCGTGGTGAGCGCCCCGGCGCTCGGCCAGCGCTGGTGGGCGGCCCACGGCCAGGGCGCCTGGACGAGCGAGCGAGTGTCGCAGAACGAGCATCGCGAACGGCGCATCTTCGTCTCCGGCGTCACCGAGCTCGCCGACGCATCCCTGAGCTACAACAGCCTCAAGGGCTGGGACGACTACGGCATGCTGGACCGCCTCGTCGAGCTCTCCCGCGAGGTGTGGCGCACGCGCGCCTACGGTGACATGTGGTCGTACATGATGGTCGCGGAGGGCATGATCGACATCGCGGGCGAGTTCGACCTCAAGCCGTGGGACATGGCCGCCATCGCCCCGATCGTCGAGGAGGCGGGCGGCGCGTTCACGTCGGCAAGCGGCATCCCCGGCCCCTGGCACGGGTCCGCGATCGCAACCAACGGTCACCTGCACGACGCCGTGCTGCGCCTGCTCAACTAGGCGGCGGCCCGCCCGAGCTCGGATGCGCCGACCCGCGCGGCGCTTGTCGCGGCCAGCCGCCGCGAGCGCAGGTCGAGAAGCGCGAAGGTGAGCGCCACGACCACGAGCCCGAGCGACACGAGCGCGCCGTTCCGGAAGCCGTCGTGGTAGATCGAGAGCGAGCTGGCCTGACCCTCCTCGCGGTAGAGCGTCGCGAAGAACGTCGATGACCCGGCCGCGACGCCGATCGCCGTTCCGACCCGCTGGCCGACCTGGCTCATCGATCCGGCGACGCCCGCCATCGCGACCGGCACCTGTGCGAGCGTGAGCGTCTGGTTCGGCGAGATGACGAAGCCTCCACCGGCGCCCGCGACCGTCATCGCCGCCGCCATGTACCAGGGCGACAGGTCCGGGGGCAACAGGATCGCGGCGCAGATCACGAGCACAAAGCCCACGATCACGCTGACGAGGCCCGCCACAACGAGCAGCCGGCCGTAGCGGTCGACGAGACGGCCGCCGAGCCACGATGTGAACGCCGCTGCGAGGGCGAAGGTGATGCCGACCATGCCGGCGAAGACCGGCTCGATGCCGAGACCCTGCTGCAGGTAGAGGGTCGCGATCAGGAACAGCGCCGGAAGCGCGCCGAAGTATGCGGTCGCGACGAGGAGTCCGTTGCGATAGGAACTCTCCCGGAACAGCGAGAACTGCACCACGGGCGACTTGCCGAGCCGGCGGTAGCGGCGCTCCCAGCCGATGAACATCGCCGTCGTCGCCGCGAAGGAGGCGAGCCAGAGCCAACGCAGCGGGTTGTCACTCGGACCGCCCGTGGTCAGCACGAACGGGAGCATGAGGCTGAACGTCGCCAAGCCGAGCAGCAGGATGCCGACGAGGTCGAGTTCCGTGCGCGCCCCGGTCTTCCTCCCCGTTGCGGGGAGTAGCCGGATCGCGAAACCGAGGGCGAGGATCCCGAGTGGCACATTCATCCAGAACAGCAGCCGCCAGCCATCCGTCGGTCCGCCGATGGCGATGAGCAGGCCGCCAAGGGTCGGGCCGATCGCGGTGGAGACGCCGATGGTGGCCCCGAAGATGCCGAACACGCGCCCGCGCTCCTTGCCGACGAACAGCTGCTGCAGCAGTCCGAGCACCTGCGGCATCTGAATCCCGGCGGCGATCCCCTGCATGGTGCGCGCGACGAGCAGCGAGGTGATGTCGGGCGCGATCGCGCAGAGCACGCTCGCGATCGTGAACGTGCTCAGCCCGATAATGAACATGAGCTTTCGGGAGTGGATGTCGCCAAGTCGGCCTGCCGGGACGAGCGCGAGCCCGAAGGCGAGCGCGTAGCCGGCGACGATCAGCTGCAGCTCGCTCGACCCCGCGCCGAGCGACTCCTCTATCGATGGCAGCCCGACGTTCACCTTCGAGAGGTCGAGGATCGTGAGGCTCGCTACGGCGACGCAGACGGCGAAGATCTGCCAGCGGACGCGGTCGGTCGGTGGCGCGGTGGAGAGGCGTGAATCAGACATGGGGATTAACCCAGTTATATACCGCGTTCCGGGGCATTGGCTGGCTGTCGCCTATCCCCCGGGGTCACTCCTCGGTGTCCTGCCGGACCACGATCGTCGGGGACACGATATTGAGCACGACGGTGTGACTCACCGATCCGAGCAGGAACCGGGAGACGCCGCTGCGCCCGTGGTTGCCGACGACAAGCAGGCCCGCCTCCTTCGCCGCATCCAGCAGGGACCACGCGGGCGTGCCGTGCACAAGCTGGCGGTCGATGGTCAGGTCGGGGTAGCGCGCAGCGACCGTGAGCAGCGAGTGCTCGAGGAGTTCGCGGTGCGAGTCCTCGAGCGATGTCAGAAACTCGTCCTCCGGGGCGTAGGCATCCTGCCAGGCCAAGGGCTCCTGCCACGCGTGGATGGCGCGGAGAACGCCGCCAGCGTGGGCAGCTTCTGCTGAGGCCAATTGAACGGCGGCAGCGGAACCACCCGATCCGTCGACCCCGACGACGACATCCGCGGAGCTGCGCAGGTCGCCCTCCGGGATGATCGCGACGGGGCCGTTCGCTTTCGTGGCGAGTCTCGTGCCGACCGACCAGGCGTAGCGGCGCCGTGAGCCGCTGCGCTTGCGGGTGCCGACGACGAGCATCGACGTCGCCTCGGAGAACCGGGCGAGTTCGGCGCTCGGGTCTCCCTGCACGAGCTCGCTGCCGATCGTGAGCCTCGGATGCCGACGCCGCACATCCTTGAGCTGGGAGTCGAGGGCGTCCCGCGCCGCATCGATCGTGCGTTCGGTCACGAGGTAGTCCCCGGACATGATCGTGTCGTCGAGAATCCGCACGAGCACGATGCTCCCACGACGGAATCTCTCGCGGCCGAGGGCCCACTCGAGGGCGGCGTTGGACTTCGCCGAGCCGTCAACGCCCACTATGGTTCTCTCGATCATCGCTCTACCACCCTCTGCTCGGTCGTGCCCCCACGGTTCCGAAGTGCAGCGAACCGCTCAAGTGCCGAAGGTCCTACCCGCGCCTCGTCGGGTGCGGGGCGCGGGTCTCGAGCTGCACTGCGACAGCCTGGGTGCGCCGTTGCAGGCCGAGCTTGCTGAGCATGCTCGAGACGTAATTCTTCACGGTCTTCTCGGCGAGCGAGAGCCGCGCTCCGATCTGCCGGTTGGTGAGCCCATCCGCAATAAGGGCGAGCACTTCACGCTCGCGCTCGCTGAGCGTCGCGAGCCGCGGATCCTCGTGGCCCTCATCCCGCATCCGGTCGACGACCCTGCGCTTGAGCGACGGGTCCATGAGGGTATGGCCGGCGGCGACCTTGCGCACCGACTCGACGAGGCCGCCACCGCGGATGTCCTTGATGATGTAGCCGGATGCACCCGCCATTACCGCGGCGTAGATCGCCTCGTCGTCGTCGTAGGCGGTGAGCATGATGCACCGGATGCCGGGGTCGGCGGAGAGCAGGTCCCGGCACACGTCGATTCCGCTGCCATCCGGGAGCCGCACGTCGAGTAGCGCGACATCCGGCCGGATCGCGGCGACCCTCGACCGGGCCTGGGCCGCGGTGGCCGCCTCGCCCACGACCTCGATGTCTGGCTCCGCCGACAGCAGATCTCCCACACCGCGGCGCACGATCTCGTGGTCGTCGACCAGAAACACCCGAACCGTCTCACCAATCATGCGCTGACCTCCTTGTCGGCCCCGTAGGGCGCGCTCCACGAGGCGACGGTATGCCCCTCGTCTGAATCGATAGTGAAGCTTCCCCCGAGCCTGACCGCACGCTCGCGCAGGTTTGCGAGTCCGCTGCGGTGCTGTGGGTCGGTGATGCCGACTCCATCATCGGTTACCTCGACCCCGACACAGCCGTCGAGCACCTGAACAGCGACGGCGACGTGCTCGGCATCGGCGTGCCGCGCGACATTGGTGAGCGCCTCACGGACGACTGCCACGACGTCTCCCGCGAGAGAACCGGTGATGACGAGGTCGACGGGGCCGGAAAAGCTCAGGCGCGGCGTCTCCGGCAGCCCAACGGAGACCTCGTTGACAACGTCGATGAGGCGATGCCTGAGCGTGTCGGGCTGATGCCCGCGCGTGCCGGACAACGCGAAAATGGCGGTGCGAATCTGCGAGATCGACTTGTCGAGGTTCGAAATGGCGGAGTCGATGCGCCCCGCACTCGCCCCGGAGGGCAGGGTGCCGACGACGCTCTGCAGCTCGAGCCCGGTCGCGAACAGCTGCTGGATGACGTGGTCGTGCAGATCACGCGCGATGCGGCTGCGGTCCTCGAGGATCATGATCAGCTGCCGGTCCGCCCTCGCCGTCGCGAGTTCCATCGCAACGCTCGCCTGCCCGGCGAAATCCGCCGCCATCCCGAGGTCGGCCTCGGAAAAGGAGTGGTCGCCGAGTCGGCGGGTGACGGTCAGCACCCCAAGCGCACGCCCCGACGCGAGAAGCGGCACAGCCATCGTCGGACCGAATCGGTAGTCCTCGTGCACGACGGAGACCGTCTCATCGCCCTCCTCGACCAGGCGCGGCTGGCGACCGACCATCACCCGCCCGGCGAGCGAGCCCGCGACGGGCACACGCGCGCCCTCCCAACGCTCGGAATCCTGTCCTCGCGCCGTGCCGACAATGAGATGGCTCGGATCCGAGGTCGGCACCATCACACACACCAGGGCGGCCTCGGAGAGGGTCAGTACCCGGGTCGCCAGCAGCGCGATCGAGTCGCTGAACTCATCCGAGAGCAGCGCGGCGGTGATCTCCGCCGACGCCGCTGCCCACGCCTGTCGACGCTTCGTCTCGGCGAATAGTCGCGCGTTGTCGATCGCGAACCCGGCGGTCGCGGCCAGCGCGATGACGAGCTCCTCATCCTCGGGAGTGAACGCCTCCGAGGTGCGGTTCGTGAGGTACAGATTGCCGTACACCTCATCGCGCACGCGCACGGGTACGCCAAGGAAGCTGTCCATCGGCGGGTGCCCAGGCGGAAACCCGACTGATCGCGGGTCGTCGTTGATGTGGCGCAGGGTGATCGGGTGCGGGTCATCGATGAGAGCGCCGAGCAGCCCAAGCCCCTCCGGAAGGTGGCCGATCCGCTCGACCGCCTCTGGCGGCATACCGGTGTGGATGAATTGCTCCAGCCCGCCGTGCGGGGCGATGACGCCGAGCGCCCCGTACTGCGCACCGACCAGCTCGACTGCCACCTCAACGATGCGCTGCAGCACAATCGGAAGATCGAGTTGCTGCACGACGAGCTGGTTCGCACGCAGCAGCGCGCGGAGCCGACCCTGAGTCGTCAGCACGTCGTTGGCGATTTCGACGAGCTCGCCCAGCACCCGGTCGAGGCCGTCTCGCGGGGCATCAGGGAAACTCAGGAAACCGTCCTGCTCCATCAGACCCCTCCAGAGAGTTCGAGTAGTCCCGAACACCACGCGAAGTCCGGCCCATCAGGGCCAGAGCCTATTCGCTTCTCCCTAGCGCGGACAGCCCCGGGCGGTCAGCCGCGGGGTGTGGTAGCACCTCGATAACCGCCGATCCGGCGAGGTTTCCGACGACAGTGAGGCAGGTGTCGTTCCCGCATCCGCCGCCGCTCGCTAATTGGGGACTTTGGTGCCTGTCGAACCCTGCTCGGCGGTGTCACTGTGGTGCAAAGGTCGGACGGAGAAACGCATGGGCACGATCGTGGTCGGGGTGGATGGGTCGACGCCCAGCCGGTGCGCGGTCGAATGGGGCGTGCGGCGCGCCGCCTCCACCGGGTCCGACGTTCTTCTCGTGCATGTCATGGACGACGACCCGAACGCGATCCGGTCGATAGTGGGCGGCCTCGCCGCTCCGCGGCTCTTCGTCGAACGCGAGGTCGAGCACGCACGTTCGCTCGAACCCGGCGTCGCGGTGCGCGGCGAGCTGCGGGTGGGCAGCCCCATGCGCGAGTTGTCCGCCGCGTCGGCCAGAGCCGAACTCGTCGTCGTGGGAACCCACAAGACCGGCTTCGTGCACGGCAAGGTCTTCGGCTCGCGAAGCCTTCAGCTCGCAGGGGGCTCGAGCGTGCCCGTCGCCATCATCCCGGAATCCCCCGTGAACGCCCGGCACGGAATCGTCGCGGGCGTCGACGAGTCTCCCGCCTCCTCTGCCGCGATCGAGTTCGCGGCGGCCGAAGCGCGCCACACGCGGCAGCCGCTCACGCTCGTCCGCGCCTGGGGCTGGTCCATGGGCTTCCGCAAAGAGCCGGACCAACAGCAGCGCCTCCACGACAATCGATCCGACGAAGTCGCTCAGGAGCTTCTCGCGACAGCGGCCCTCACCGCCGGTCATGACACCGTCGCCTACCGTCGAGTGGTGCACCGGCCCCCAGCCGAGGCACTCACCGCCGCCGCCGCATCCGCCGCCCTCCTCGTGCTCGGAAGCTCACGCCGGTCCGGGCCGGAGCGGATGATGCTGGGCTCGGTCAGCCACGACGTGCTCATCAACATCGCCGGGCCCACAATCATCGTGCACGCCACCGACCAGCCAGCGCCACTCGAGAGGAACCACCGTGAAGACAGTGATCGTGTACGAGTCGATGTTCGGGAACACCCACAGGATCGCGGGCGCAATCGCTGAGGGCTTGGGCCCGGGTGTGAGCGTCGAGGTCGTCGCGGTCACCAGCGAGCAGATGGATCCGCTCGGCGACGCCGACCTCGTCATCATCGGGGCTCCGACGCACGCACACAGCCTCAGCACACAGTCGTCGAGGAAGGAGGCAGAGGAGTGGGCCGCCGACCCGGAGCGGAACCTGCAGCTCGACCCGCATGCACCCGGGCGCGGGGTGCGGGAGTGGCTGGACTCCGAGCCTCCCCTTCCCCATCTCTACGCCGCGTTCGACACGAGGGCCGACATGATCCGCCTGTTCACCGGCGCGGCGTCGACACCGATCAACCGCATGCTCGGCAGGCGACGGATGGAGGCGATCGTTCCCGCCGAGAGCTTCGTCGTCTCGATGCACAACGAACTCGCCGGCGGGGAGGAGGATCGCGCCAGGGAGTGGGGACAGCGGATCGCGGAGGTCGCTGCCGAGCGCCGCATCGGTCATGAGAACTCCGGCGCTGAGGCTCAATAGCGCGTGACTGCTCCGTTGGTGGAGATGGGGGGAATTGAACCCCCGTCCACTGCTGTGTTTCTGTGCCTTCTACGGGTGTATCCAGTGAAATCGTTCTACTCGGCTCCGGAATTTGCCACTGGCACCTACTCCGACAAGCCCAGCCCTGGTTTAAGTCTCCCGGCGCCCCAAGGCGGAACGACGGAACAAGCTCTCTAAGATTGCGCCGGTGACCGGGTAGAGAGCATTCCCGGACCGACGGACTTCTTTAGTGCGCTCGCTTATGCAGCGAGGGCGAAGTCAGTGCGCTTTGAATTGGCACTTATATTTTGCAGAGATCGTTAACGAGATAACCCTGCATCCTCGACCCGCTTCTCACAGTTGCTCAGGCAATGTCGAAACCGATCATCCCCAAGGTGGTTACAGTCACGCGCTATTGAGTTGTCAATCGTGCTGCACCGAAAACGATGCAGCCCTCCATTCTAAGCCCCACGCGCCGAATTCACCAGCGTTCAGGAAGGTGAGAGGATGCTGGAGCAACACCGGCAACCCAGGAAGGGTCGACCAGCTATGAGCGAGACCGTCATCACCGTGCAGGGACAATTCTCCGCCTACTACCCGCCGGAGCGCGCGACGTTGTTCCTCGGAGTACACCTCGAGGGCAGCAACCGCGACGGGGTCTTCTCGGCCACGAACGAGTCGGCGGACCTCGTGCGCGGCCGCATCACCGGGGCGCACGACCGCGCCAGCGGGCCGATCACCTGGTGGGCGAGCGACAACGTGCAGATCTGGACCGAGAAGCCGTGGAACGCGAACGGCCTCCAGCTCGACCCCGTGTTCCACGCCCAGATCGGCTTCACCGTGAAGTTCAGCGACTTCGTGCATCTCGCCCGTTTCGTCGAAGACGTCGTGCCGGTTTCGGGTGTCACCGTCGATCACATCGAGTGGACGCTCACCGAGACCAGTCGGCTCGGCGCGCTGGCCGAGGTGCGCTCACGTGCCGTCAAGGACTCCGTCGCGAAGGCGACCGTCTACGCGCAGAGCATCGGCCTCGGCACCGTGCGGGCGATCGCCCTCGCCGACGAGGGGATGCTGAGCGACCTGTCACCGCGCGCCGGCCAAGGGCCCTCCGCGAGCAGCCTCCGCCTGGGTGTAGCCGCCGAGTCGGCCGGCCCCGAGCTCTCCCTCAAGCCGGAGGACATCGAGATCGCAGCGGTCATCGACGCGAGGTTCCTCGCGACCTGATCGTCCCGCTCCCTGCGTCGCCGCGGTGGGTCACCTACGGTAGTCAGTCGCCGAGGTGGCGGCGCGCGCCCATCGCGCGATCGGCCTCACGCTTGTCTTGACGTTCGCGCAGCGTCTGGCGCTTGTCGTACTCGCGCTTGCCCTTGGCGACCGCAATCTCGACCTTCGCCCGTCCGTCGCTGAAGTAGATCGAGAGGGGCACGATGGTGTAGCCGCCCTCCTTGATCTTGTTGTGGATCTTCAGGATCTGGGCTTTGTGCAGCAGGAGCTTCCGCTTGCGCCGGGGCGGGTGGTTGTTCCAGGTGCCCTCGTTGTACTCCGGGATGTGCACGGCATCCAGCCACGCCTCCCCATACTCGACGAAGGCGTATCCGTCGACGAGCGACGCACGCCCGGCGCGCAGCGACTTCACCTCGGTGCCCGTGAGCACGAGTCCCGCCTCGTAGGTGTCTTCGATCGTGTAGTCGTGGCGGGCCTTGCGATTGCTCGCCACTACCTTCTGGCCGCGCTCCCTGGGCACAATTGCCTCCGTTATCGTGGTTCGGCTTCGCCCGAACAGCCCATCAGTCTAGCTGTCGGAACCTGCACGGTTAGACCTTGAGGTATCGGTTGATCGCTACTCCCGCGGACGCCGCAGCCAGCACGACACCCAGGACGATCAGCACCGGTGCGACGATGAGCGCGTCGGTCATGCCGACCACGGCCGTGGTCGTCTCCAGCGTGGATCCGAGATAGCCCTGCACGAAGTACCGCACGATCGCGAGCACGGCGCCCGCCGCGAGGGTCGATCCGATCAGCGCGGCGATCACGCCCTCGAGGATGAAGGGGGTCTGGATGAAGCGGTTGGAGGCGCCGACGAGGCGCATGATGCCGAGCTCGCGCCGCCGGGAGAAGGCGGAGAGCCGAATCGTCGTGGCGATGAGCAGCACCGCCGCGATGAGCATGAGCCCGGCGATGCTGATCGCGGTGAAGCTTGCGGCATTGAGCGCCGAGAAAATCGGGTCGAGGTACTTGCGCTGGTCCTTCACCTCCTCTACCCCTGCGAGGGTCGAGAGGCTCTCGACGAGGGCATCCGACTGGGTCGGGTCTTTCAAATTCACCCAGTACGCCTCGTTGAGGAATTCGGGCGTGACGAAGTCGGCGAACTCGTTGTCCGAGAACTGCTCCTGATAGCGCTCATAGGCCTGCTGGTGGTTCTCGAACTCGTAGCGATCGATGAGCGAGGCGAGCGCCGGCGAGGCCAGTTGAGCCTCGACGAGCCCCTTCTGCTCCTCCGTCGCCTCGGCGAGGTCACAGTTGCCGATCTCGGATGAATCGGTGCAGAAGTACACGGCAACCTGCGCCCGGTCGTACCAGTAGCCCTTCATCTGGCCGATCTGGGACTGCAGGAGGATCGCCGCACCGACGAACGTGAGCGAAATAAAGGTGACGAGGATCACCGAGATGACCATCGAGACGTTGCGGCGGAGGCCGTTTCCGACCTCCGACATGATGAGGCCGAATCTCACTCTGGGAACCCCTTGGTGAGCGTGATGCCCTGCGTCTGGTATCCACCCTCGCGCTCATCGCGCACGACCTGCCCGCTCACGAGCTCGATCACGCGGCGCTGCATCTGGTCGACAATGCCGGCGTCGTGGGTCGCCATGATCACGGTGGTCCCGCTCGTCGAGATCCGCTCGAGCAGCGTCATGATTCCCGCACTCGTCGACGGGTCGAGGTTTCCTGTCGGCTCGTCAGCGAGCAGGATCGCGGGGCGGTTGACGATGGCCCTCGCGATAGCCACACGCTGCTGCTCTCCACCGGAGAGCTCATGCGGGAGCCTCGAGGCCTTGCCGGCGAGCCCGACCATCCTGAGCACGTCGGGCACCGCCTCCTGAATGAAGCCCTTGCTCTTGCCGATCACCTGCAGCGAGAACGCGACATTGGCGAACACCGTCTTCTGCGGCAGCAGGCGGAAGTCCTGGAAGACGACTCCGAGGTTGCGTCGGAAGTACGGCACTTTGCGGCTCGTGAGCCGGCCGAGATCCTGACCGAGCACGTGGATACGGCCCTTGCTCGGGTTCTCCTCCTTGAGGACGAGCCGCAGGAAGCTCGACTTTCCCGAGCCGGATGCGCCAACGAGGAAGACGAACTCGCCCTTGAGAATCTCGAGTGAGACCGAGTTCAGGGCGGGTCGCGCGTTCCCGGAGTAGAGCTTGGATACCTGGTCTAAAAGAATCATGACCCACCAAGCCTAGGCACCAATGCTGGCTATCAGCTCATCGACAGGCCCATCCGGTCGAACACCGACGGCCTTTCCCAGCGTGCGGTGGCGCCCAGACACCGCCCGTAGGCTGGCCGGATGACTGCGCGCGAGGCGAACGACTCCCCCGACGGCCCCACGATCCTCTGGTTTCGCGACGACCTCCGCCTCGCCGACAACCCCGCGCTGCAGGCCGCTGTGGAGCGGGGCGAGCCGATCGTCGCGGTGTACGTGCTGGACGAGGAGAGCAGCGGTATCCGCCCACTCGGGGCCGCCTCGAAGTGGTGGTTACACGACAGCCTCCTCGCGCTCTCCGTTTCGCTCGAGGAGATCGGCGGCGGGCTCGTGCTGCGGCGAGGCCCAGCGGCAGCCGTGATCCTCAGCCTCGTTGCCGAGACGGGCGCGGGCGCCGTGGTCTGGAACCGGCGCTACGGCGGCGCCGAGCGCGCCGTCGACACCGAGATCAAGCAGGCCGCAACGGATGCCGGGATCGACGCCCGCAGCTTTCAGGGGTCACTGCTGCACGAGCCCTGGACCGTGACGACACAGCAGGGCGGTAACTACTCCGTCTTCACCCCGTTCTGGCGCGCCTGCGTGGCGAAGGGCGAGCCCCGGCATCCGCTCCCCTCCCCCGACGCCATCACGCCCTTCGACGACGCCGTGGCGAGCGACGAACTCACCTCCTGGGCTCTGCGGCCGACCAGCCCGGACTGGGCCGGCGGCCTCAGCGACGCCTGGACACCGGGCGAGCACGGAGCGATCGAGCGGCTCGCATTCTTCATCGAGCAGACCCTCGACGACTACGCCGAGCACCGCGACGAGCCCGCCGTGCTCGCCACGAGTAACCTCTCCCCCCACCTCCGCTTCGGCGAGGTGAGCCCGTTCACCGTGTATCACGCCGCCGAGCAGGCCCGCCGCGGTGCCTCTGCCCGGCGGGCGACGAGCGCCACGAAGTTTCTCGCCGAGATCGGCTGGCGCGAGTTCAGCTACAACCTGCTGTTCCACAACCCCGAACTCGCGACCCGCAACTTCCGCCCAGAGTTCGATGCGTTCCCGTGGCCGGAACCGGATGCGCGGGCCCTGCGCGCCTGGCAGCGGGGCGAGACGGGGTTCCCGCTCGTCGACGCCGGCATGCGCCAGCTCTGGAAGACCGGCTACATGCACAACCGGGTGCGCATGATCGCCGCGTCGTTTCTCATCAAGAACCTCATGATCGACTGGCGGATCGGCGAGGAGTGGTTCTGGGACACCCTCGTCGACGCCGACCCGGCGAGCAACGCGGCGGGCTGGCAGTGGGTGGCCGGCTCCGGAGCCGACGCCTCCCCCTACTTCCGCGTCTTCAATCCTGAGCTGCAGCAGAAGAAGTTCGACCCCACCGGCGACTACGCGCACGAGTTCATCCCCGAGCTCGGCACCGCTGCCTACCCGCGGCAGATCGTCGACCTCGGCGAGACCAGGCAGGCCGCCCTCGCCGCGTTCGAGGCGGTCAAGCGCGGCGCGGCGGCATCCGCCCCACCCGCCGGCTAGCCCTGGTCGCGCTTGCGCCAGCGGATGCCAGCCGAGATGAAGCCGTCGAGGTCACCGTCGAACACATTCGAGGGGTTGTTGACCTCGTGATTCGTGCGCAGGTCCTTAACCATCTGGTACGGCGCGAGCACGTAGGAGCGCATCTGGTCGCCCCAGCTCGCGGTGATGTTGCCGGCAAGCTCCTTCTTCTGGGCCGCCTCCTCCTCGCGCTGCAGCACGAGCAGCCGGGACTGCAGCACCCGCAGTGCCGCCGCTCGGTTCTGGATCTGGCTCTTCTCGTTCTGGCAGCTCACGACGATGCCGCTAGGGAGGTGGGTGATGCGCACCGCGGAGTCGGTTGTATTGACCGACTGGCCGCCCGGACCGCTCGAGCGGAAGACATCCACCCGCATGTCACCCTCTGGGATCTCGATCGACTCCATCTGCTCGATCAGCGGCACCACCTCGACGGCCGCGAAGCTCGTCTGGCGCTTGCCCGCCGAGTTGAACGGGCTCATCCGCACGAGCCGGTGCGTTCCGGCTTCGACACTCAGGGTGCCGAACGCGTAGGGCGCATCCACCTCGATCGTCGTCGACTTGATGCCCGCCTCCTCTGCGTAGCTCGTGTCGAGCACCGTCACGGCGTAGTTGTGCTGCTCCGCCCAGCGCAGGTACATGCGCTGCAGCATCTCGGCGAAGTCGGCCGCGTCGACACCGCCGGCGCCCGCGCGAATCGTGATGACGGCGGCCCGGGCATCCCACTCGCCGTTGAGCAGCGTCTGCACCTCGAGGTCGCCGAGCACCCTCTGGATACTCGCGAGCTCCTGCTGCGCCTCGGCCACCGAGTCGGCGTCGTCGGCCTCGTTGGCCATCTCGACAAGCACCTCGAGGTCGTCGAGTCTCGACTCGATGCTCGTGATCTTGGCGAGGTCGGACTGTCGGTGACTCAGGGCACTGGTGATCTTCTGGGCGGCGGCGGGATCGTCCCAGAGGTCCGGTTCGCCGGCCTGCTCGCTCAGCTCCCGGATGTCGGACTCGAGTTGTTCGACGTCGACGACGGAACGGATGTCCGCAAACGTCGATCGAAGGGCGGCAATCTGGTCGGATATATCGAGCTCGCTCATGTCCGCCCCAGCCTACCGGTGCTCCGGCGTGGAGAGCCCGGAGAGTAATATCGGCCAGGCTATGACCACTGCCGCGCCGCCCTTCGACTGGCGCAAGATGGCCCTCCCCGTGTACCTGCCGACGCTGCTGTTCGCGATCGGCGAGGGCGCCATCATCCCCATCATCCCGATCGTCGCCGACGGTCTCGGCGCGACGCTGGCGATCGCCGGCCTCATCGCCGCGATGATCATGCTCGGCCACCTGATCGGCGACATCCCGAGCGGCTGGCTTGTCTCCCGCATCGGGGAGCGCCCCGCGATGATCGGCGCCGCCCTCGTCGCCATCGTCGGCCTGGGGATCGCGACACTCTCCCCCAACCCGGTCGTGCTCGGCCTCGGCATCCTGATCGTCGGAATCGCGACGGCCGTGTTCGCCCTCGCCCGGCACGCCTTCATGACAACCTTTGTGCCGCAGCCCTACCGCGCCCGCGCCCTCTCGACCCTCGGCGGCACCTTCCGTCTCGGCTACTTCATCGGCCCGTTCCTCGCGGCCGGCGTCATCGCGCTCACGGGATCGACCTCCGCGGTGTTCCTCATCCACATCGTCGGATGCGTCGGAGCCGCCGCCGTGCTGCTCCTGCTGCGGGATCCCGCAGCGACCTTCGGAGCGGGGCGGGCGGCCCACCACGCCCCGACTCCCGGCGAGGCGTTCGTTGCCGAGGAGGTGCGCGGGCTGTTCCGCACAATCTGGGAATCTCGACAGATTCTCACGAGGCTCGGCACGGGCGCGGCACTCATCGGCGCCCTCCGGGCCAGCCGCGCGGTGATCCTGCCCCTGTGGGCGGTGAGCATCGGCATCAGCGACACCAGAACGGCCATCATCATCGGCATCGCCGGCGGCATCGACTTCGCCCTGTTCTATGTGAGCGGCCAGGTGATGGACAGGTTCGGGCGGCTGTGGGCCGCGGTGCCCTCGATGGTCGGCCTCGGGGCCGGTCACCTCGTGCTCGCCGGCAGCGGGGCCCTGCCCGGCAACGTCGTCTGGTTCATCGCGGTCGCGATGTTCCTCGCACTTGCCAACGGTCTCGGCAGCGGAATCCTGATGACGCTCGGCGCCGACCTCGCCGACAAGCGGAACCCGGCGCCGTTCCTCGGCGCCTGGCGGTTCACCGGCGATATCGGCGGGGCCGCGGCCTCTCTCGTGATCGCGGCGGCGACGGCAGCGTTCTCGCTTGCCGTCGCGAGCAGCGTGATGGGCGTGCTCGGCCTGCTCGGCGCCGGCGTGCTGCTGCGCTACGTGCCCCGGTTCGTCCCCCGCGAGAGGCGCTGACGGGCGGGCGCGCACTCTCACGCGATGGCGCGTGCCCAGCGCAGGAGATTCGGCGACACACCGAGTTATTTGTCCGCGCGATTCGGCGCGTCGCCGCACCTCCTGCGATGCGCGCCCGCGAACGTGGACTCAGTCGCATCGCGTGGGGTGCCTCGGTCTACTTCCGGTTCTGGCGCTCGTATGCTCCGCAGCATCCGACCCCGCAGCATCCGACTCCGCAGCGTCCGACACCGCAGCATCCGACCCCGCAGCCCGACGGCCGTTGAGACGTCACGCGACGATCTTCCAGAAGGAATCCTTGCGGCTGATCTGGCCGTGACCGTCGAACTCGAGCAGGTCCAGGCCGCGCACCTCGATCCCCTGGCCCGAGAGCGACGTGCCCGTCAACGTCCACTCCGAGACCCCGACGCCGTCTGCACAGACCCAGTGCCGATCGTTGCCGTAGTGCACGTCGGGGATGCCCTCGGACCGTGTCGCGAGCCCCGCCCGAACCTCCTCCTTGCCCACGAATCTGTCACCACGAGGCTCCTCGCCCCTCGGCAGGCAGAAGACGCAGTCGTCGGCGAAGTAGCCCATGATGGCGTCAAAGTCATGGGCATTGAAAGCGTCGAGGAATCCCTTCAGCACTTCGCGTGTCACTTTTCCGCCCGTGCCTACAAGCCTCCCCGTGCCGCGCCGTAGTGTGCGATCACGCTCATGAAATCACCGCGCACGAGGGGAGCGCAAGGTACCCGGCCAGCGTTGCCCGTGCCGTCGACCGCTCGCCGCCGAATCGGTACCCTGAGCCGTGGTTTCTCCCGAGGCGATGCGCGCCTTCGCGCTCGTCTCGATCCCGCTGATCCTGCTGATCCTGCTGCCGGGGCCGAGCGTGCTATTCGTGATCGGCCGGGCGATCACTCTCACGCGATGGCGCGTGCTCAACGCAGGAGATTCAGCGACACGCCGCGTCATCCGTCCACCCGATTCGGCGTGGCGCCGAATCTCCTGCCATACGCGCGCATCAGCCGCCGTCACCCCAATGCTGGGCACCCTCCTCGGCGATGAGCTCCACGCACCCTATTCACTGCGCCCGTGCCGTCGACCGACGGCCCCTGAATCGATACCCTGAGCCATGGTTTCTCCCGAGGCGATGCTCGCCTTCGCGCTCGTCTCGATCCCGCTGATCCTTCTCCCGGGGCCGAGCGTGCTGTTCGTGATCGGGCGGGCGCTGTCACTGGGCCGGATCGGCGCCCTCCTGAGCGTCGTTGGCAACGCGCTCGGCTCGCTCGTCGCTGGCCTCGCTGTCGCGTTCGGCGTCGGGGTGGTCGTGCAGCAGTCGGTGGTCCTGTTCACGGTGCTCAAGGTGGCCGGCGGCCTCTACATCATCTACCTCGGGGTGCAGGCGGTCCGTCACCGCAACCCGGTGGCGGATGCTGACGCGCGCCGAATCGTCGTGCACAGCAAGCTGCGGCTGCTGCGCGAGGGATTCGTCGTGGGAGTCACCAACCCCAAGACCATCGTCTTCCTGATCGCGGTGCTCCCCCAGTTTGTCGATCACGGCGCCGGCGGAGTGCCCACCCAGATGGCATCGCTCGCCGCCGTGTTCATCGCGGTCGCGGTCGTGCTCGACACCGGCTGGGCCCTCGCCGCCGGCGCCGCTCGGGACTGGTTCGCCCGCTCGCCCCAGCGGCTGAGCCGGCTCGGGGCGACCGGCGGCGTGCTGATGGTTGGCATCGGCGCGGCGACGCTCTTCGTGGGCAACGGCAAGGACTGATTCACGCTCAGCCGAACACCGACCGTCCCACCGCAGTGACCTCCAGACGCAGCCCCTCCGGCACAAGCAGGCTGAGCAGTGGCGGGCGCCACCAGGCCGACAGGGTGACCGTGGCGCTGCGGCCGTCAAGGGTCTCGGCCTGCTCGACCATCAGCGACTCGAAGCGCGTCGTCGGGGCGACCGCGAGGTACTCGGCGACCGCCGCAGCGACCTCCGCCGAGTCGAGGGTCGGGCGGAATCCGGATGCCGTCGGCGTCACGTCCTCGAGCGCAAAGGACTCGGCCCCGGCGAGCGCCGCGCCGTCGGCGAGGCTGAACAGCCGGGACCGCTCGAGGTACAGGGAGGTGGCCGAGGCGCCGAGCAGCACGACGACGAGGCACAGGAACCCGTAGAAGATCGTGAGCAGCAGGATGGAGCCATCGTCGCTGGTGCTGCTCGCGCGGGTGCTCACGGCGCCGGGTCCGCTGTGAACCGCGAGACCCGCTGCGTTGCCGTCGCCTCGAGCGGGATGCCGAGTGGGGCTCTCAGGTCGAGAACGGACGGCACGAGCGGCAGGGTGACGACGACACCGACCGTCACCGTGACGGAGCCGAGCCGTTCGAGGCACTCCCCCGGCGTCGGGCTGCATATTACCGCGAGCTCATACTCCGCCCCCAGCCCGTGATCGGCGAGCCCGACCTCGACGGCCCGGCGGGCCGCAGCATCCGCCGCGCCCTCGTCGACGGCCTGCACGTAGACGCGGGCCGCCTGCCGTGCGGCGCCCTCGACCGCGAGCGCGCCGCCCTGCACCGCGGCGATCGCGAGTGTCAGGTAGATCAGCGGCACGAGCAGGATCATCCCCGTCGTGATGAACTCGAGCGACGCGGAGCCCTCATCCCGCGGTCCCCGCACCGCGCGCATCTCAGTCGAGCGTCTCGACGGCACCATGCCCGGTCACCTCCAGCATCCGGTCGGGTCCGAGAAGGCCCAGCAGCGGCAGCGGTGCCCGCACCGTGATGCTCGCCGCCGGATACCCGAGGAAGTCTCCGTATGCTGCCGTCACGTCGCCCGTGTAGGCGTCGCCGAGGGCCACCGAGAGCAGGTCGGTGGTGCGCCGCACCCCATCGGCGAGAGAGTTGTCGGCGAGCGCGGCAACCCGGGCACCCTCCCCGGCGGCATCGATCACGGTGTTGCGCACGTGCAGCGCAAGGCCGAACTGCATCACCGACAACGTCAGCACGGTCAGCAGGGCGCCGACGAGGACGAACTCCGCGGCCGCGGAGCCGGCATCGTCGCAGCACCGCACACGCATCTCGGTCAGAAGCTCGTGACGCGCTGGATCGCCTGCTCGAACACCCCGCTGAGCGCGGGGCCGGCAAGCGCCCAGATGAGGATCACCAACCCCGCGGTCATGAGGGTAATGAGCACCCAGCCGGGAACATCCCCCCGGTCGTCGCGGAGGCGATGGACTAGCCGTTCGCGGAGTCTGGTCATGGTGTCCCTTTCGGTTGCGGCGGTCAGAATCCCAGCTGGAGCACGAAGATTCCGGGGTAGATGGCGAAGACGATGGTGATCGGCAGGATGAGGAAGACCAGCGGCACCAACATGGCAACCTCCTTCTTTCCGGCCGTCTCGAGCAGGTCGCGCTTGGCCTCATCGCGAGCATCCTGGGCCTGCGCGCGCAACACTTCGGCGAGCGGGGTGCCGCGCTCGAGCGCGCCGACGATCTGTTCGACGGCCCGTGCCAGCGCCGGGAGCCGGATGCTGTCGGCGAGCTCCTGCAGGGACTGCGCGAACGGCAGCCCCGTGTTCACGGCGGCCACGGTCGAGGCGAGCTCCGCGGCCAGCTCGCCGCGGCTGATGCGCGCCACCCGGCGGATCGCGTCGAGGATCCCCTCCCCGGCCGACAGGCTGAGGGTCAGAAACTCCAGCACGGTCGGCAGTTCCTCGGTCATCCGCCTCACGCGTGCGGCTGCCGCGCGCTGCAGGAGATAGTCCCGCAGGAAGATCCCCGCGACGCCGCCGAACACCACGATCGCCACCTGCAGCCCGAGAGGAATCGCTCTGGCGACGACGAACAGCGCGGCGACACCGGTGCCGATACCGAGCCCGCCGAGCGCCCAGGCGAGCTGTTGCGAGCGGAAGGCATCCGGCCCGATCGTCGCCCCGGACTGGCGCAGCCGGAGGCGGATGCTGCCCGGGCCGCCGAGCGCGGTGCCGAGCAGCGCCCGAAGGCGGTCGATCGCGGGGCTGAACACGGTGCCGACGATGGGGAGCGGGTTGACGCTGCGCCGGGCGAGGAGCGCCCGGGCGCCGGGTGACACATCGACGAGGTACGGCGCGACCCGGTAGAGCAGGCGCGGGCGGTTGAGTTTCGGCACGACACCGAGCAGCGACCACAGCCCGAGGCCGAGCGCGAGACCGCACACGATCGCCCAGGCCACTATCGGCGTCAGCGGAACCATCGCTGCTCCTGCGGCATCCGCCCGATCCCCACCATCACCCGGTAGGCGACGACCGTGACACCGAGCCCTCCGACGATGATGGCCAAGCCGGCTGCCGTGTTGTAGGCCGCTGCGGCCTCCGGCCTTGTCGCGAGCAGGATCAGAATGATCCACGGCGCGGCGACCCCGAGCCTGGCGGCGTTCATCACCCAGGACTGCCGCGCCTCGACCTCGGAGCGCAGCGCCGCCTCCTGGCGCAGGTACGCAGCGAGGTTGCGCAGCACGGTCGTGAGCTCCGACCCGCCGACCTCGCGCGACATCCGCAGCGTCTCGAGCACGCGGTCGGCGACGGGGTCGGCGAGGCGACTCTTCAGCTCGTCGACGCTCAGTCCGAAGTTTCCGGTGGCCCGGTAGCCGCGCTCGAACTCCGCGAACGACTCCCGCACGGCGGGCGGGCTGGTGTGGGCGAGCGACACGACGCTGTCGGGCAGGGCCAGGCCCGATCGTACGGCCGACACGAGGTGGTCGACGATGTCAGGCCAGACGGCGCGGTTGGCCGTGATGCGCGCCCGAGCCCGGGAGGTGATGACGACCAGGGGAAGGGCAAGCGCGACGAGGGCGACGACGACGGCGAGCGCGAGGACCGGCACGACCGCGAAGGTCAGCGCGGCGGCCGCGATGGCGAGGATCACCGACACCGCCGCGAGCGCGGAGAGCGTGACATCGTGCAGGCCGGCCTGCTCGAGGCTGTCGCGCGCGCGCTGGAGCTGACGCGGTGCCGGACGCGTTTCCGCCACTCCCGCCGGCCAAAGGAACGGCGATACGGCGAGCAGCAGGCCAAGGCCGAGCGTCAGGCCGACGAGGATTGTCATCCGCCCGCTCCTGACAGCACCGCCGCGAGGTCGAAGCCACCGGCGGTGAAGCCTGCGGTCTTCGCGGGGTAGCTTCCCGTCGCCGCCAGCACGTGGTGCTCGAGCCGGAAAATCGTGCTCGCCTCGATGACCGTCCCCGTCACGACACCGCTCGGCGCAACGATCTCGGTGATCCGCCTCCGGCCCGACCGCTCGAGCTCGCAGTGCACGACGATGTCGACGACACCCGCGACGGTCGGCACCACGAACGAGGAGTCGATGTTGCGGCCCGCAAGCAGCGGCAGCGTCGCGAGCTTCGATAGCGCATCCCGTGCGCCGTTCGCGTGGATCGAGCACATGCCTGGGAGGCCCGAATTCAGGGCGATAAGCAGGTCGAGGGCCTCCGCCTCGCGCACCTCGCCGACGACCAGCCGGTCGGGACGCATCCGCAGGGCCTCCTTGATGAGCCGCCGCAGCGTGATCTCGCCCGTGCCCTCGAGGCTCGGCTGGCGGCACTGCATCGCGACGGTGTCGCGGGCGGCGAGGTCGAGCTCGAAGGTCTCCTCCACTGTGACGATGCGCTCGGCGGGACGCGCCACCGACAGCAGGGCGTTCAGCAGCGTGGTCTTTCCGCTCTGGGTGGCCCCCGAGACGAGGATGTTCTGCCCCGCGAGCACGCACATGCGCAGGAACTCCGCCGACTGGCGGGTGAGCGAGCCGAGCGCGACGAGGCGGTTCAGGTCGCGGATGCGGGCGGTGAACTTGCGGATGTTGACCGCCCAATACTTCTGCGTGACATCCGGGATCACGACGTGCAGCCGCGACCCGTCCGCGAGCGAGGCGTCGACGAATGGCGAGCTGAGGTCGACGCGGCGGCCGGAGGACTGCAGCATCCGCTCGACAAGATCGCGCACCTCGGTGCCGGTCAACTGGATATCGGTGAGCTCGGGCACTCCGCGGCGGGCGATGAACACCCGTTCCGGCCCGTTGATCCAGATCTCCTCGACCTCCGGATCGTCGAAGTGCGGCTGCAACACGCCGAAGCCGGTGATCGTCGCGACGATCTGGCGGGCGGCAAGGTCCTCGTCGGCGAGCATTGGCAGCGACCCGCCGAGTGCCCGCTCGCTGTATCGCTCCACCGCGTCGCGCACGTAGCGCCCGGCAAGCTCGCGGTCGCTGCCGAGGTCTACTCCGTCGAGACGCACGCGCTCACGCACCTGGTCGGTGATGAGGCTCAGCGCGGACGACATTGGGCCATCATGGGGGCGCGCCTGCGGCTTCGGCGCGGATTATCCACAGGACGCCCGCGCGGGGGCCTGGCTCCCCACCCCTCCAGAAGCTCCGACTCTTCTGGTCTCTCGGGCGGCCCGTGAGAGAATAGCCGGAGGGTCCCGCTGACCACAGCGTTCGCGGAGCGGCCCAGCCGGCGAACGGCGTAGATTCCGTGTGGCGAGACCACTCTCACCGAAAGGCCTGACGATGTCTGCACCCACGCCCAGATCGACGTCCGGAGCTGCGAGGCGGCGGAGCGCACGCGGCCGCTCGACCGTCCGCACGATCGTCGACGTCGCCCGCGGCGCCATGATCGGCGCGGCCGAGATCGTGCCCGGCGTGAGCGGCGGTACGATCGCGCTCATCGTCGGCGTCTACGGCCACCTCATCGACGGTGCTGGCCATCTCGCCCGCGGCGTCGCGCTGATCGTGGCCGACGGGCTCCGCGGGCGTGGACTCGCCCGCGCCTCTGCGCACTTCCGCTCGGTTCGCTGGGGTGTCGTGCTGCCCATCGGGGTCGGGATGCTCGCGGCCATCCTCGTCGGGGCGAAGCTGCTCGCGCCACTGCTCGAGGAGCATCCGGTCGCCACCCGCGCCGTCTTCGCCGGTCTCATCGCCGCCTCCCTCGTGGTGCCGATCCGCATGGTCGGCGCACGCTGGCGCGCGCGTGAGATCGGTATCGCGCTCGTCGCCGCCGCTATCACGTTCGCCCTCACCGGACTTCCGCCCGCGGGCGAAGCTAACCCTTCCCTCTTCGTTGTCGCGATCGCGGCAGCCTTCGCGGTCTGCGCCCTCGTGCTGCCCGGCGTATCCGGCTCGTTCCTGCTGCTGACAGTCGGCATGTACGCGCCGACCCTCGCGGCAGTCAACGACCGCAACCTCGGCTACCTCGGGGCGTTCATTGTCGGCGCCATGCTGGGGTTGGGCGTTTTCGTGTCTGGGCTGCAGTGGCTGCTCGCGAACCACCATCGGGTGACGCTCGTGATCATGACCGGCCTCATGCTGGGCTCGCTGCGCGCGCTGTGGCCCTGGCAGGGCTCGTCGAACGATCTGCTCGCGCCCTCCGGCGACGTGGTGCTCGTCGCAGCGCTGTTCCTTGGCGGCGCGGCGCTCGTGACCGCGCTCATCATCATCGAGCACCGGCTCGTGGCTCGCAGGCTTCTCGCGGCGGACATCGAGAGCGACCCCGTGCCGGATGCAGCAGGGCACGCTCCGCACCGAGGCTAAACTTGGTCGCGCGCGGGAGTGGTGAAATTGGTATACACGCAGGTTTTAGGTACCTGTGCCGAAAGGCGTGAGGGTTCAAGTCCCTTCTCCCGCACAGGTGACCCGCGACAATCGGCCACCCAGCATCCACGAAGCGCCCAAAAACACCCCCTCGACCCGTCTGCACAGGACACAATTGGGAAATTCGCGGGTGTGGGTCAGAACGCGGTGCTGGGCAAGTCCTTCTCGCCGTCGGCGATCGCCCTGACGATGCGCTGGGCGACGGCATCCGGGTCGAGACCGGTCGGGAATGCGGGGGCGGTCCCCGCGATGGGCCTGGTCGCAAGTCCGGTCTCGGTGTGCCCCGGGCGGGCATCGACGATGCGGATGCCGGCGCGGCGCAGTTCCCTCGACGCCGCCTTGGTGAATGCGGCGAGCGCGGACTTCGAGGCCGAGTAGGCGGCCAGTCCCGCGGTCGGCGCCTCGGAGACGACCCCGCTGAGGGTGAGGATGAAGGGGTCGCGGCCCGCGGTGCCGGATTCGACGAGGTGCGGCATCGCCTCGCGGATGAGCCGGATCGGGGCGAGGGCGTTGATGTCGAAGAGCTCGCGCAGGGCAGCATCCGTCACCTCACCGACCGGTCCGAACGCCACTGCGCCGGCCGCGATGACCACGCCGTCCAGGCGCCCATGCGCTCCGACCGCCGCGGCGACGATGGCGGCAGCGGCCGCCTCGTCCCGGAGGTCGGCGACGAAAGCGTCGGGTCCGCTGATGGTCTCGGGGTTGCGGGCGGCGCGCACAACGGTCGCGCCGGCGTCGGCGAGGAGTGCGGCGATACGGGTGCCGAGGCCGCCTGATGCGCCGACAACGAGCACGACAGATTCTTCAATTTTGGTCATCCCATAACCCTAGGTCGGAGCTGTCAATCCAAGGCAGGATCGCAGCAGACACCCGCTACTCTGACAGGAAGACAACCGCGATGGCCTGAGCCGCATCACGGCCAACGACTGGAGATTCGTGCTCGAGATTCCCGTGCTTCTGCCTGCGGCCCTCATTCCGTGGCTGGACCCGCAAACCCTCATCGAGGGGTTCGGGGCTTTCGCTCTCATCGGGGTCTGCTTCATCGTGTTTGCGGAGACCGGTCTTCTTGTCGGGTTCCTCTTGCCGGGCGACACCCTGCTCGTCATCACGGGGCTGCTCACGTTCTCGGGCGTGATCGACATCGACATCTGGTGGGTGTGCCTGGCGATCGGATTTTCCGCGTTCGTCGGGGGCGAGGTCGGCTATCTCATTGGCCACAAGTTCGGGCCACGGGTGTTCGAGCGTAAGGAAAGCGGCGTCTTCAGCCGCAAGAACGTCGAGCGCACGAACGCGTTCTTCAGGAAGCACGGCGGGCTCAGCGTGATCCTCGCCCGGTTCGTGCCGATCCTGCGCACATTCGTCCCGGTTGCGGCTGGCATCGGCCACATGGAGTACCGCAAGTACACCCTCTACAACTTCATCGGCGCGATGGTCTGGGGAGCAGGGCTCACCTTCGCGGGTTTCCTGCTCGGCCTCATCCCGCCCGTGGCCCGGTTCGTGACCGACTACATCGACCTGATACTCATCACGGCCGTCGTGCTCACGCTCATCCCGACGATCTACCACTACGTTCAGTCGTCGCGCGAGGCGAAGAGAGCCCGCCTCGAAGGGGTTGCGCCCCTCACCGATGAGGAGGTCGTGATCGACCGGCAGTACTTCGACCAGAAGCCCGACCCGCAGTAACGGAGAGGATCAGTCGGTCGAGCCCGTCGGGGTGCCGAGCCGCGCGGCGAGCGCATCCCTCGACTGCTGCGCCGCACGCCGCACTTCCTTCTCCGGATCGCGCAGCAGCGCCGCGACCGTCTCGACGTTGTCGGCAGTGCCGACCGCGGCAAGCGCGTGGGCAGCCGCGGCACGAACCCGCGGTACGTCGTCGGTCGTCAGCTCGACCATCTTTGTGGCCACGTGCAACTCACGCGCCAGAGCCACTCGCGCGCACATCTCGCGCACCCGCCAGGCCTGATTGTCGAGGCCGGCGATGACGGCGGTCACCGCGGACGGGTTCCAGACGTGCAGCAGCGCCCGTGCACCCCAGAGCTCGGGCCAATAGAGCGGCGGGGCACCGTCCAGCAGCCCCTGCGCATGTCGGCCGCCAACGTAGAGCAGGAAATCCTCGCCGGCATTGGCACCGCCCATCAGGGCGATCGAGCGGGCGACGACGGCGTCCTCCCCGTAGCGGGCGACTGCCGCAGCGAGTCGGTCGGCGACGGGAAGGTCGAGGGGAACGGACGAGTCTGACGAGGCTTTGTTCTGCATTTGTCGTCAACGCTACCGCGCCAGCGGGTCAGGCGGACGAGATCCAGATGGATGCTGCCGCTTCGGCGCCGAGATCGAGTTCGCGCGCAGCTCCGTCGGCGCCATCGAGTCGAACCGCGAGAGCCCCGCCGAACGGGCGCCGGCCGACCACCGTCATGTGGGCGTCCAGCGTGATGTCCGCGGCCGTCAGGTATCTCAGGAGCGAGGGATCGCGGTCGCTGATGCGCACGACGGCACCGGCCGAGCCGTCCGCGGCGTCGAGCAGCAGGACCGCTGGCGGACGGTCGATCGAGCCGTCGGCCGCGGGGATGGGGTCGCCGTGGGGGTCACGGAGCGGCTGGCCGAGCCGCTCGGCTATCGCCTCGAGCAATCGGTCGCTCAGCGCGTGCTCGAGCACCTCTGCCTCGTCATGCACCTCGTCCCAGGCGTAGCCGAAGTGGTCGACCAGCCAGGTCTCGATGAGCCGGTGACGACGCACCATGCGCAGGGCGAGTGCCGTGCCCTCGGCCGTGAGCGTCACCGCGCCGTAGGGCACGTGGGTGACCAGCCCCGCTCTCGCGAGCTTTTTGACCATCTCGGTGACCGACGACGCTGCGAGGCCGAGCCGGGCGGCGAGCTCCGACGGCGTGATCGGATCCTGCTGCCACTCCGTGTGGCCGTAGATCGCCTTCACGTAGTCCTCGACGACGCTGTTCACCCCCGACGCGTGTGCGCCACCCCCGTTCACACCGTCACCGCCCGTCGGTCGCGCACGAGAGCCGTGATGACGCCGCCTCTGGCCCCGAAGAGGTAGGCCATTCCGAAGGCGCTTGCCTGCGCGAGCACGACGGCCCCGCCTGTCGAGACGTCCAGGTAGTAGCTCGCGTAGACGCCGACGACAGATGCGGCTGCGGTCACCACAACCGAGAGCACGAGCATCCGGTCGAAGCGCGCGGTCAGCAGGTACGCGGTCGCCCCCGGAGTGATCAGCATGGCGACGACGAGCACGATGCCGACCGCCTGCAGCGCCACGACCACCGTCATCGCGAGAAGCCCCAGCATGAGCACCGAGAGCCACTTGGTGCTGATGCCGATCGCGTTCGCGTGACTCGGGTCGAACGCGAAGAGGGTGAAGTCGCGGCGCTTCAGCACGAGCACCGCGACGACGACGACACCGATCACGACGACCTGAGCGATGTCGCTGTCGGTCACGCCCAGCACGTTGCCGAAAAGGATGTGGCCGAGGTCCACCTGGCTGGGCACGGCAGAGATGATCACGAGCCCGAGCGCGAATAGCGCCGTGAACACCACGCCGATCGCGGCATCCGACTTGATCTTGGTCGTGGCGCGCACGCCCCCGATGAGCGCGACGGCGCCCGCCCCGAAGATAAATGCCCCGACGGCGAACGGCCAGCCCAGAATGTAGCTGATCGCAACGCCGGGCAGCACCGCGTGCGAAACCGCGTCGCCCATGAGCGACCAGCCGATCTGCACGAGCCAGCAGGAAAGCAGCGCGCAGGTCACCGCGGCGACGACGGTCACGAGCAGGGCCCTGGTCATGAAGCCGTACTGCAGCGGTTCGAGGATCCAGTCGATCATCGTGGCTCCAGTCCGAAGGCGAGCGCGAGGCGGTCGGCGGCGAGGGCATCCTCGGGGGCTCCGTGGAACAGCACCCGGTTCTTCAGCAGGATGACCTCGTCGCACAGTTCCGGCACGCCAGCGAGGTCGTGGGTCGAGATGAGGATGCCACGGCCCTCGGCGGCCAGACCCCTGAGCAGGGCGACGATCGTGTGCTCTGATCCCTTGTCGACACCCGCGAAGGGCTCATCGAGCAGCATCAGGGTCGCCTCCTGGGCGATTCCCCGGGCGACGAATACCCGCTTGCGCTGTCCGCCGCTGAGCTCGCCGATCTGGCGCTCGGCGAGGTCGACGAGCCCGACGCGGTCGATCGCGCGTGCAACGGCGTCCCGGTCGGCGGCGCGCGGCCGCCGGGTGACGCCGAGGCGGCCGTAGCGGCCGGTCATCACGACCTCGGCGACGGAAATCGGGAAGTCCCAGTCCACGGCCTCCGATTGTGGAACGTAGGAGACCAGATTGCGCTTGCGGGCCCGGGCGGGATCCCCGCCGAAGAGGCGGATGTCGCCGCTCGCCGCCTTGACGGAGCCCATCACCGCGCCGAACAGGCTCGACTTGCCCGAGCCGTTCATGCCGATAATGCCGATGATCCGCCCGGGCGAGAGCTCGAGCGAGACGTCGGCGAGCGCCTGCACCGTGCCGTACCGCACGACCAGGTCCCGGATGCTGATGATCGACTCAGCCACCGGACAGCCCCTCCGCGATGAGGTCGACGTCGTACCGCAGCAACTCGAGGTAGCTCGGCACCGGCCCGTCCGGCTCGCTCAGTGAGTCGACGTAGAGCGTGCCCCCATACTCGGCTCCGGCCTCGCGGGCGACCTGGCGCTGGGCGTCGGCGCTGACCGTGGTCTCGCAGAATACGACCCCGACGCCGCTCTCCCGCACGAGCTCGATCGCGGCCTTGATCTGCTGGGGCGTGCCCTGGGTATCGCTGTTGACCGGCCAGAGGTATCCCTCGGCCAGCCCGATGTCGCGGGCGAGGTAGCTGAATGCGCCCTCGCAGCTGATCAGCAGGCGCTGCCGCTCCGGCAGCTCGGCGACGACCGCCGCAAGCTCGTCGGCGAGAACCTGCAGTTCGGCCTTGTAGGCCTCTGCGTTCGCGGCGAACTGCTCGGCCTCCGTCGGAACAAGCTCGGTGAGGGCATCGCGGATGTTGTCGACGTAGACCTGCCCGGCGATCGGCGACATCCAGGCATGAGGATTGGGCAGCCCGGCGTAGTCGCCGCTGCGGATGTCGATCGGCTCGACGCCCTCCGTCAGCACAGCGTGGGGCGCCTCGCTCCGCGCGAGGAAGTCCTCGAACCAGCGCTCGAGACCGAACCCGTTGTCGAGGATCAGGCGCGCGGAGGAGGCCTTCGCCAGGTCGGACGGCGTCGGCTCGTAGCCGTGGATCTCGGCTCCGACCTTCGTGATCGACTCGACCTCGACCGCGTCGCCGCCGACCACCTGCGCCATATCGGCGATCACCGTGAAGGTCGTGAGTACGAGCGGCTTGCCGCTGCGGGGCGATGCGGCCGGGGCGCAACCGACGAGCGCGAGCGCCGTCGCGATCAGCGTCGCGGCTGCGGCTACTTTTCGGTACACGGCGACCCGAGTTTTCGGCATGCCGAAACTCTAGTCGAGCAGCTGCTCCCGCACTACGACGATGAGGCGTTCGAAGGCGATCGCCCGATGACTGATGGCGTTCTTCTCATCCGGACTCAGCTCGGCGGACGACACCGAGTAGCCGGCGGGCGAGAAGATCGGGTCGTAACCGAACCCGTGCGTTCCGACCTCCTCGCGCAGCACCGTGCCGGGCCAGATCCCGGTCTCGACGTGCTCGAAGCTGGCGGCGAGTTCCGGCGGCCCGTCGGGGCCGACCGAGCCGACCGCCGGTGGAACGACGAGGGCGGCGGCGCACTCGAAGTGCGCGCTGCGCGACGATTCGCCGGAGAGGTTCTCGAGCAGCATCCGGCGGTTGTCTCCGTCGTCACGAGTGCCCGCGTACCGGGCGGAGTGGATGCCGGGGGCCCCGGCGAGCGCGTCGACGCAGACGCCGGAGTCGTCGGCAATCGCCGGCAGACCGGTGTGCAGGGCCGCGGCACGGGCCTTGATCAGCGCGTTCTCCGCGAACGTGTCGCCGTCTTCGACCGGCTCCGGGCCGTCGTAGCCGATCAGCTCGATGCCCTCGAGCTGCGGACCGAGGATGCGCCGGAGCTCCTCGACCTTGTGCGCGTTGTGGGTCGCGAGCACGAGTTTCACGCTCAGCCCCTCAGGCTCGCGAGCTGAAGCTCGGTGAGGGTCGAGGTGCCGCCGACCGCGAGGTCGAGCAGAGCGTCGAGCTCTCGCCGGTCGAACGGGGCGGCCTCAGCGGTGCCCTGCACCTCGACGAACAGCCCGCGGCCGGTGACGACCACGTTCATGTCGGTGTCCGCCCGCACGTCCTCGGTGTAGGCGAGGTCGAGCATGGGGACTCCCCCGACGATCCCGACCGAGACCGCGGCGACGCTGTCGATCAGCGGCTTCGCATTCTGGCCGATGAACCGCTTGCTCCGGCCCCACTCGAGGGCGTCGGCAAGCGCGACGTACGCTCCCGTGATGGCCGCCGTGCGCGTGCCGCCGTCGGCCTGAAGAACGTCACAGTCGATGACGATGGTGTTCTCGCCGAGCGACTTCATGTCGACGACAGCGCGCAACGAGCGGCCGATGAGGCGGGAGATTTCGTGAGTGCGCCCGCCGATGCGGCCCTTGACCGACTCTCGATCCATGCGGTCGTTGGTCGACCGCGGCAGCATGGCGTACTCGGCGGTGACCCAGCCCTTGCCCTTACCGGACATCCACCGGGGAACGCCGTTCGTGAACGACGCCGTGCAGAGCACCTTGGTGCGGCCGAATGAGATGAGCGCGGACCCCTCGGCCTGCTCGCTCCAGCCCCGCTCGATCGTGACGGCGCGCAGCTCGTCGCTCGCGCGGCCGTCCTTGCGGGGGGCGATGATGGGGAGGGCGTTGGTCATGGTTGCCTTTCAGGTAGCTGGATGACTCCGGTCTCGACCAGTTCGACGTTCTGGACCTCTGGTCCGAGGAAGCGCCGTGCGAGGGACATGAATGCGGACTGGCTGTCGCCGGTTGCCTCGAACCGAAAGGTCGGCGTGGTGCCGGCGGAGCGTTCGAGGCCGTGCTTGACGAGCGTGCGGTAGACGTCGAACGCCGTCTCCTCCGCGCTCGAGACGAGCGTGACGCCGTCGCCCATGACGTACTGGATCGCGGCCGACATGAGCGGGTAGTGGGTGCAGCCGAGCACCAGCGTGTCGATTCGGGCGGCCTTGAGCGGGGAGAGGTAGCCCTCCGCGACGGCGAACAGCTCCTCGCCACTCGTCACACCGGCTTCGACGAATTCGACGAAGCGGGGACAGGCGCGCGTAAAGAGTTCCAGGTGCGGCGCCGCGGCGAACGCGTCGTCGTAGGCGCGGGACGACACCGTGCCCGCCGTGCCGATCACCCCCACCCGGGAGTTGCGGGTCTGCCGCACTGCGGCACGCACGGCCGGCTGGATGACCTCGACGACAGGGATGCCGAGGCCCTGCGTGTACCGCTCGCGGGCGTCGCGCAGCATCGCCGCCGACGCGGTGTTACAGGCGATCACGAGCATCTTGACGCCCTGCCCTACGAGGTCGTCGAGCACCGCGAGCGTGTACTCGCGCACCTGCGCGATCGGCTTCGGACCGTACGGTGAGTGCGCCGTGTCGCCGACGTAGAGCACTGACTCGTTCGGCAATTGGTCGATGATCGCCCTCGCGACGGTGAGCCCACCCACCCCGGAGTCGAAGATTCCAATCGGCGCGTCGCTCACGGTAGTCGAGTGTACCGACGTGGGGGCGGCGCCGCTGTCGAGCTAGAGATTGTCCCGGCGCGATTCCTGGTCGACGACGGCCTCCCGGTCCGCCAGTCGGCGCAGCCCGGCGAGCGGCTGGGCCATGCGGTGGTTTCCCCGCAGCACCGGTTCGACCCTGTCGAGGAACGCCCAGTAGCCGGCGGTGAACGGGCACGCGTCGGGCCCGAGCCTGACCTTGGGGTTGAACCGGCAGCCGCCGCAGTAGTCCGTCATCTTGGAGATGTAGGCGCCGCCAGCCGCGTACGGCTTCGTCGCGACGATGCCGCCGTCGGCATGCTGGGACATTCCGATCACGTTCGCCGGCATCACCCACGGTGTGCCGTCGACGAACATGCTGACGAACCAGTCGTTGAGCTGCCTGGGCTCGTAGCCGCGCTGCAGCGCATGGTTGCCGATGATCATCAGTCGTTGGATGTGATGGGCCCAGCCGTGCTCGGCGACACCGCGGATCGACTGGCTCAGGCAGTTTGCCTCGATCCGGTCGGGGTCGAGTTCGAGCAGGGCCGCCGGGAGCGGCTCGTGCGCCCCGAGCGCGTTGTGTGAATCGGTGTAGTTCTCGCCGAGCCGCCAGTAGAGGTGCCACACCCAGTCACGCCAGCCGGCGATCTGCCGCACCACGCCCTCGACGCTCGCGATCGGTGCGCGGCCCGCCCGGTACTCCGCCACCACCGTGTCGATCACCTCGACCGGGTCGATGAGACCCAGGTTCAGTGGCGCGCTCAGCAACGAGTGCGCCATCGTCCAGTCGCCCGTGAGCGTCGCGTCCTCGAACGGGCCGAAATCGCCGAGCCTGCTCTCGACGAAGTCGGCGAGCACGGCCTTCGCCTCGGCAGCCGTCACCGCGAATCGGCGCGGGCCGTCGGCGCCCACCAGTCGCACGCGGCCCTCCGCCTGCCACCGGTCGAGGTCGGCTCGCACCTCGGCGTCGATCTCGTCCTCCTCGGGCCAGCGCGGGTCGGGAAGCCCGAGCGTCACCGCGTTCTTCGGTGGTGGCTGTCGGTTGTCGTGGTCGTAGTTCCACTGGCCGCCGGCGGGGGCGTCGCCGTCCATGAGGATGCCCGTGCGCTGGCGCATCGCGCGATAGAAGTCCTCGAGCAGCAGCCGCTTGGCGCCGCGCCCGTCGGCCCATGCTGCGAAGTCCGCCTCGCTCGTGACGAAGCCCCGGCTCGGGAGGATTCGCGCACCGACTTCCCGTACCAACGCTCGCGCCCGGTACGAGGTGGGGTCGATGACTTCCAGGTCGTCGCGGCCGGCGACCGCATCGCGGTACCGGTGCACCTGGTGAAACTCCACCCTGTCGCCAAGCTCAGCCGCCCGGTGTCGGATCGCCGACAGGATCAGATGCGCCTTCGCGCGGTGGATGGGTGCCCGCTCCAGAACAGAACGTGCCTCGACGAGCAGCATCCGCCCGCCGTCGTCGAACTGCTCACCCAGCTGACCGGCGAAGATCCAGCGAACACGCTCCATGCCACCCACCTCTCGTGCTGCGAATGCTAGCTGCCCCCGTCACGCCGAAGCTGCACGCGGCCTAGGCTCGTAAACATGACGACCGCGCTGCTGACCGATCGCTACGAACTCACGATGATCGACGCCGCCATCAGGGCGGGCACCCACGACCGCGAGTGCGTGTTCGAGGTGTTTGCGCGGCGATTGCCGGATGGCCGGCGGTACGGGATCCTCGCCGGAACCGGGCGATTGCTCGACCTCATCGCCGACTTCCGGTTCGGCGACGCCGAGCTCGACTGGCTGCGCGACAGCCATGTCGTCACCGCACCGACGCTCGACTGGCTCGCTGACTATCGCTTCAGCGGTGACATCTGGGGATACCGGGAGGGCGAGGCCTACTTCCCGAACTCCCCGCTCCTGGTCGTGCAGGGCAGCTTCGCCGAGGCCGTCGTTCTCGAGACCCTCACCCTCAGCGTGCTCAACTATGACAGCGCAGTCGCGAGCGCCGCCTCCCGCATGGTGGGCGTCGCCAACGGCAGACCGATCGCCGAGATGGGGTCGCGCCGGGCGAGCGAGCGCAGCGGGGTCGCCGCAGCGCGCGCCGCCTTCATCGCCGGGTTCGGGGCGACGAGCAACCTCGAGGCCGGGCGAAGCTGGGGCATCCCCACGATGGGGACGGCGGCGCACGCGTTCACCCTCCTGCACGACACCGAGGAGCAGGCTTTCCTGGCCCAGGTCGACGCCCTCGGCCGGTCGACGACACTGCTCGTCGACACCTATGACGTGAAGGCGGCGGTCGATCTGGCGGTCAAGGTGGCGGGTCCCTCTCTCGGCGCGGTGCGCATCGACAGTGGCGACCTGCCCGAGCAGGTCCAGACGGTGCGCAGGCAGCTCGATGGCCTCGGCGCGCCGGCGACCAAAATCACCGTGACAAGTGACCTCGACGAGTACACGATCGCGGCGCTCCGAGCCGCACCGGTCGACTCCTACGGGGTCGGCACCTCGGTGGTGACCGGGTCGGGACACCCGGCCGCAGGATTCGTCTACAAGCTCGTCGCTCGGCGAGACGACTCGGGGACATGGGTGTCGGTCGCCAAGAAGTCCGCCGCAAAGGCGACGGTGGGCGGGCGAAAGCTGCCCGTCCGAGAGCGTGCCGGCGGCATCGCGACATCCGAGACGATCCACGTCGGCGAGGGTGCCGAGCCCGCTCCGGGCGCGCGGCCCCTGCACGTTCGACTCATGACCGCGGGGGTGCCGGATGACCGCTATCGCGGCACAACCGGAACCATTCTGGCGCGCGAGCACCGGGCCGCGGCCGTCGCCGAGCTCCCGGCCGACGCGCTGCGCCTGAGCCGCGGTGAACCTGCGATCCCCACCATCTACGTCGAGGCTTGAGAGCACAGCCGCGCTGTTAGGGTGGCGAGCGTGAGCGTACGCATTGAGAAGGTCGAACTGCCCGGGATCGGCACCCGGCATGACGTGATCACCGAGGCGGGCCGACGGATCGGCGTGGTCTCCCACCGGTCGGGCAAGCGCGAGCTGGCCGTCTTCGATGTCGACGATCCCGATGCCGCGACCGACTCGATCGAACTGAGCGACGGGGAGGCCTCCGCCCTTGCGGATGTTCTCGGAGCCTCGGTGATGCTGAGCCAGCTCGTCGGCATCCGCGAACAGGCCGCGGGCCTCGCCACGGAGCAGCTCGTGCTCGCCCCCACGTCGCCCTACGTCGGCCGCGTGCTGGGCGACACAAAGGCACGCACCCGAACGAGCACCTCCATCGTCGCCATTGTTCGCGGTACCGAGGTCATCCCGTCGCCGACGCCCGATACCCCGATCCGGGCGGGCGACACGATCATCGCCGTCGGCACCCGATTGGGACTGGACGCGCTCGCCCGACTGCTCTCCACGGGCCCCAGCTAGCAGCGCCGTGTCCGAGTCGACCATCCTGCTCGTCGAGGTAGGAGCGCTGTTGCTCGGACTCGGGCTGCTCTCGCGCTTCGCCGACCGGATCGGGGTCTCGCCGATCCCGTTCTACCTGGTCGCGGGTCTCGCGTTCGGCGACGGGGGCCTGCTGCCCCTCTCGGGCGGAACCGAATTCTTCGAGATCGGCAGCGAGATCGGGGTGATCCTGCTCCTGCTCATGCTCGGACTGGAATACACCGCGAGTGAGCTTGTGACGAGCCTCAAGAAATCCCGCACTGCCGGGATCGTCGACGCCCTCTTCAACGCTCTTCCCGGGGCGCTCTTCGCCCTGGTGCTCGGGTGGGGGCCCGTTGCTGCGGTCGCCCTGGCCGGGATCACCTGGATCTCGTCCTCGGGCGTGATCGCCAAGGTGCTGCGCGACCTCAAGCGACTTGGAAACCGCGAGACGCCCACGATCCTGTCTATTCTCGTGCTCGAGGACCTCGCGATGGCGTTCTACCTCCCGGTGCTCTCAGCCCTGGTGCTCGGTGCCGGGATCGCCGCCGGAGCCACCGCACTCGTCGTCGCGGTTCTCGTGGTGCTCGTCATCCTCTACGTCGCGCTGCGCCACGGCCGCCTGATCTCGGCGATCTTCGCCCCCAACCACCCGGAGTCGCTGCTGCTCGGAGTACTCGGCCTGACCATGCTGGTGGCCGGGCTCGCACAGCAGGTGAATGTGTCGGCCGCGGTCGGCGCGTTCCTGGTTGGCATCGCCCTGTCCGGTCGCGTCGCCGACAACGCGCAGCCCCTGCTGTCCCCGCTGCGCGATCTGTTCGCCGCGGTCTTCTTCGTCTTCTTCGGGCTGGCGACCGACCCCGCGGACATTGTCGAGGTGCTCGTGCCTGCCGGGATCCTCGCCGTGATCACCATGGCCACAAAGACGTTCACGGGCTACCGGGCCGCCGCAAGCGCCGGCTTGGGCATCCCGGCCCGGTGGAGAACGGGCCTCACCCTCACGCCGCGCGGCGAGTTCTCAATTGTGATCGCCGGGCTCGCCGTCGGCGCGGGCGTCGAGCCCCGGCTGGCTCCGCTCGCGACCGCCTACGTACTTATCACTGTCATCTGCGGCCCGCTGCTCGCACGGCTCCCCGAAGCGCAGTGGTTCAGAAACGCGATGCGACGGCAGTCGACCCGGGCTGCGAGACCGCCCGTATCGCCTATTTCTTGAGCTTCTCGTAGATGTCTTTGCAGGTGGGGCAGACCGGGAACTTCTCCGGGTCGCGACCGGGTAGCCAGACCTTGCCGCACAGGGCGATCACGGGCTTTCCGCTCAGCGCGGACTTCATGATCTTGTCCTTCTGCACGTAGTGGGAGAAGCGCTCGTGGTCGCCCTCCTCAAGCTGCTCCTGATTGAGCAGCTCTTCGAGTTCGCGGTCGAGGGTCGACGTGCCGCCGCCGCCTTCTTGAGTATCGTTGGCCATGGCCCAATTCTACGTGCGAGCGGTCAGCTGCGCATCGTGAACGCAAGCAGCTCAGGTCCGCGGCGGTCGAAGGTTCGACCGCCGAACCAGATTCCGAGCGCGAGAGTGGCCACGCCAATGCCGAGTCCAGACAGCAGCGAGTAGAGCGGCAGGTAGCCGCCGTCTATGAGACCGAACAGCCCGAAGCCGAGCGCGGGAAGGGTGAGGGCGATCGTTGTGATGAACGCGGCGGCCTGGATGAGTGCCGCGGCGCCCCCCGTCGACTGCGGTTGGGAGAATGGACTGTCTCCCGGGTGTACTGCGGGGTACGGGAACCGGGCCGACAACAGGCTCGACAGTCCGAGGCCGGCGAGCAGGATGCACGCTGAGACGCCGATCAGGGAAGCAAGCACGCTTGGATCGGGGTAGAACATGACCGA
Organism: Marisediminicola antarctica; assembly: GCF_009930795.1. Classification (GTDB taxonomy): domain Bacteria; phylum Actinomycetota; class Actinomycetes; order Actinomycetales; family Microbacteriaceae; genus Marisediminicola; species Marisediminicola antarctica. Next base: position 1,568,818 of record NZ_CP017146.1, on the reverse strand, counting down.
GATCGGGGCACCGACGGCGATGAGTAATGTGCCAAGCAGGAGAACGGGGATGACGCGCCCCAGGCGGTCCGCAGCGCCCGAGGTGTTGGAGGCGACGTGGAGCCAGACCGCCGTGTTGTCGTAGGCGACGTCGTTGTGAAGTGACCAGCCGAGGAAGAGGCACATGATCGGCAGCGGCAGCAGGGCAAGGTTCTGCCAGTACACGCCGCTGATCAGGAACACGACGATCATGAGCATCGGTACGATCGGCACGATCACCAGTTGCACCCGGTATCTCGCGTCGCGCACCCAGTAGGTGAAGCTGCGTGCCGCGATAGCTCCGAGCGGGGTCGCCGGGATGCGGTCGAACCAGCCGAGACCGGTGTAGTCCCGCGGGCGTGCCTCGCGGTGGGGCGTGACGAGCATCGCGCCGACCAGGGCGCGCCACGCGAGCCAGAGCAAGCTGGCACTAGCGATCGCGATGATGAGCTTGTGCACGGCGGCGTCCGAGGCCCCAAGGGCCGCGTCGGCGGGCGCCGCCCATGCCGCGCCGAGCGGAGTCCAGCTCAGCACATCCGCGATCCCCCCGAGCGCGGCGATGCCCTCGCCGGCCCAATCGATACCGGCGAGCACCGCGATGGTCGGCGTCAGCGCGACCAGAGCGATAAGGGCGACGAGACCGCTGATCTCCCGCGCGCGCCGTGTGGCGAGCAGGAAGGCCGCGAGCGAGGTGGTGACCCGCGCGCCGAGAACGCACGTCACGACGATGACGACTGCGCCGACCAATGCGAGGATCACCGGGAACGGGCCTCTGCTCCAGGTTACGATCTGGGCGACGGCGACCGCCGTGATGACGAGGCTGGGAACGCCGACCAGCGCTGTGAGGGCGAGCAGGCCGGCCAGGCGCGACGTCGGGAGTGCGAACAGGGCGAACTTGCGAGGGTCGAGGGTGTCATCGACGCCGAACACGAGCGGGACGACAAGAAAGCCGAGAACGATGAGCGAACCGAATACGACGACGATGCTGCGCGCGAAATCGGCATCCGCGAATCGCAGCCCGACAAGGGTGGCGACGACGAACGCCGAGGTTGCGAGCCCGTAGAGCAACGCGACGGCGATACCGACGATCTGCCAGGGGCTTCGCTTGAACGTGTTGGCGAGCAGCCTGAGCTTCAGTCCGAGAAACTGTGCAACCACTCCATGCCCTCCGCTGCCTTACGGCCGCCGGCCAGTTCGACGAAGCGGTCCTCAAGGGTGGCCCCCGCTCGCACCTCGTCCATGGTGCCGCTCGCGAGGACCGCGCCCCGCACGATTATCGCGACCGAATCGCAGATGCGCTGGATCAGGTCCATGCTGTGGCTCGACATCACGACGGTGCCGCCAGCCTCCGCATACCTCTGCAGGATCTCGATGACATTCGCGGCCGACACCGGGTCGACCGCCTCGAACGGCTCGTCGAGGATGAGCACGCGAGGAGAGTGGATCATGGCGGCGGCGAGGGCGATCTTCTTCATCATGCCAGCCGAATAGTCCGTGACGAGCCTGTCGAGGGCGTCCTCCATGCCGAAGGCGACAGCGAGGTCGCTCGAGCGCGAACGCACGGTCGCCCGATCGAGTTTTCTGAGCACGCCGGAATAGTGCAGCAGCTGGGCGCCCGTCAGCCGGTCGAACAGGCGCAGCCTGTCTGGCAGCACCCCCATGTTGCGCTTGGCCACGACGGGATCGTTCCAGACGTCGGCACCGTGCACGAGGATGCGCCCGGCGTCGGGGCGCAGCAGGCCGGTGACCATCGACAGAGTCGTCGTCTTGCCCGCGCCATTGGGGCCGACGATTCCGAAGATCGACCCCGCCTGAACAGTGAGGTCGATCCCGGCGACGGCCACGACTGACCCGAAGCTCTTCCGGAGTTGCTCGATCACGAGGACCTTCTCGCGCGGCTGGGCAGGCTTCTTCTGGGCCGGGGTCTTCTTCGGGGCGCGGAGGGCGCCTGGTGTGCTGACGGGCGGGGTGTCCGGCGTGACGAGCGGCTGTGCCGCAGGCAGCGCGGTGGTAGCGCGGGGCTTAGCCGGCGGCTTCGGTGCCGTCTTCGGTGCTGGGCTCACCACTGGTGTGTCGGCGTTCCCCACCTGCTCCTCGCGCTGATCCTGGGCTTGATCGGCACTGGCGCCGCGCGCGGGCGCGGCCGGTGTGCGGGGCGCCGCCGGCTTGCGTGCCGGTGCCGGCTTGCGGGGAGTGACCTGTTGACGCGGGGCGCCCGGCTTGCGCGCTGCGGCGGGCTTCGTGGCTGCACTGCCGCGCTCGACATCGGCGGTAGCCGAAGGCTCGTCAACGGTGCGGGCGCGGTCGGTGATGGGCTCGGCGGCCGATGCGGAATCCGCATCAGCTTCGGTTTCGAAGTCCATTGTGCAACCGTATCAATGCGTCGCCGACGGGACCCGCGTGACCCGAGTTGCGCGTCGAATCCGAGGTGCCCGAAACGCCTACTGCCCAAAAAGGACTCCTACAGGTAGACTGAGCCGATCACAACGAGGTGTCTAAATCCGAGTCACGAGATGAATAGCAGGTAAAGAGCGCACCGCGCTGGGCTCTCCGGACTCGTCCAAAGCCAATCTGAGGAGACAAATCGTGAGCACGCAGGTAGTTATTCTGGCCGCTGGAATGGGAAGCCGACTCGGCCGATCCCTCCCGAAGCCGCTGACCCAGCTCAACGACGGCCGATCGATCATGCAGCAGCAGTTCGACAACATCGAGCACGCCTTCGGCAAGAGCGCCCAGGTGACCATCGTTGTCGGCTACAAGCTCGAGCACATCATCGAGGCATTCCCGCAGGCGTCGTTCGTCTACAACGAGCAGTACGACCAGACCAACACCTCGAAGAGCCTGCTTCGCGCACTGAAGGCTTCGGGTCCCGGCGGGGTGCTGTGGATGAACGGTGACGTCGTTTTCGATCCCGCCGCACTGGTGCGTGCCGGCAAGATGGTCGCCCGCGACCAGTCCTTCGTCTCGGTCAACCGCGAAAAGGTCTCTGACGAGGAAGTCAAGTACACGACCGACGCCGAAGGCTACATCCGCGAGCTGTCCAAGACGGTCAAGGGCGGGCTCGGCGAGGCCGTCGGCATCAACTACGTCTCCCGCGGCGACAAAGCCGCCCTCATCCGCCAGCTCGGCAAGGTCGGCGATCAGGACTACTTCGAACGTGGCATCGAGTTGGCCATTGAGCAGGACAAGCTACGATTTGAGCCGATAGACATCTCCGACTTCTACGCCGTAGAGGTCGACTTCGCTGAGGACCTCGAAAGGGCCAACCTCTTCGTCTGACGCCGGAGTCCGGGATGTCTCCCGAGTAGAGGATTCCGCGAACGTGACTGCCGCTCTCGCCACGCGACCACACCGATCGCCCTTCGAGCGCTATCGGCAGTCGCTGTGGCTGCTCACCAAGCGCGATCTGAGGGTGCGGTACTCGACGTCGCTGCTGGGCTACTTCTGGTCGATACTCGACCCGCTGGTGATGGCGGCGATCTATTGGTTCGTGTTCACCCAGGTCTTCGACCGCGCCGTGGGCGAGCAGCCGTATATCGTCTTCCTGCTCACCGCACTACTTCCGTGGATGTGGTTCAACGGCGCAGTGGCCGACTCCACGCGCGCGTTCCTGCGTGAGGCCAAACTCATCCGCTCGACCAAGATCCCCCGCACCATCTGGGTGAACAGGCTCGTGCTTTCCAAGGGGATCGAGTTCGTCGCGAGCCTGCCCGTGATCGCCGTGTTCGCCATCGCGACCGGAGCGCAGGTGCACTGGGAGGCCTTCTGGGTTTTTCTCGCGATCGCACTGCAGGCGGTGTTGGTCGTCGGCATCGGGCTCATCGTCGCGCCGCTTGTGGTGTTCTTCCGCGATCTCGAGCGTGCGGTGAAACTCATGCTGCGTTTCCTGTTCTACGCTTCCCCCATCATCTACGGTCTGTCCGACCTTCCCGAGGGCCTGCACTTCTGGGCGGCCTTCAACCCGCTCGCCGGCATCTTCTCGCTCTACCGGGCCGCGTTCTTCCCCGACCAGCTCGACTGGTACGCCGTCGGCATCGGCACTGTGGTGTCGTTGGCCCTCCTCGCGATCGGCCTGGTCGTCTTCGCCAGGGTCGAGCGTGCCGTGCTGAAGGAGATCTGATGACGGTCACCGAAAGCCTCGAGGCTCGCATCGGCCACCCGGTCATCGAGGTTACCGATGCCGGCATCCGTTTCAGGCGCAACCGCCGTTCCCGCCGCAGCTTCAAGGACCTGTTCGCCGGTCGCAACCGCCGCGGGCGGCCCGACGAGTTCTGGCCGCTTCGCCGGGTCAGCTTCAGCGTGCTGCCCGGCGAGGCGATCGGCGTCGTCGGCCGCAACGGGCAGGGAAAGTCCACCCTCCTCAAGCTCGTCGCCGAGGTCATCCTCCCCGACGAGGGTGTCGTGCGAGTCGGCGCCGGTGTCGCACCGCTTATCGAGATCACCGGAGGGTTCGTCGACGACCTCTCGGTTCGGGACAACGTCTTCCTCACCGCGGGCCTGCACGGAATGAAGAAGGTGGAGATCGAGGAGCGGTTCGACGAGATAATCGAGTTCGCCGAGATCGGCGACTTTCTCGATACGCCCTACAAGCACCTCTCGAGCGGGATGCGGGTGCGTATCGCCTTCGCCGTGATCAGCAGGCTCGAGGAGCCCGTCATCCTCGTCGACGAGGTTCTCGCGGTCGGCGACAAGGCCTTCCGGGAGAAGTGCTACCGCCGCATCGAGGAGTTACTCGCGGGCGGACGTACCCTTTTCTTTGTCTCCCACAACGAGAGGGACCTCAAGCGTTTCTGCACGAGGGGTCTCTACCTCGACAAGGGCGCGCTCGTCCTCGACGCGCCGATCCAGGATGTCCTTGCCCGCTACAACGCCGATTACGGGGTGAAACGATGACCGCAACACAAGATGAACACCGACCTCCCGCCCAGGTCGAGAAGGGGATCGAGCGTCTGCTGTCGGTGCAGCGTCCACTCGTTCTCGCCCACGTCCGAAGCATCCGCAAAAACCATCCCGACGCTTCTCCCGACAAGGTCATCCGCATTCTCGAACGGCGCTACCTCACAGCCGTCACCGGCGGCGGCGCCGCCGTCGGGGCCAGCGCCGTGATACCCGGGGTCGGCCTCGGCATTTCCCTCGCGCTGTCCAGCGTGGAGACCGCCGGGTTCCTCGAGACGAGCGCCCTATTTGCGCAGTCTGTCACCGAGGTGCACGGCATCGCGGTGGAGGATCCCGAGCGGGCTCGCACCCTCGTGATGGCGATGATGCTCGGAACGGCCGGATCAGACCTCGTGCGCCAACTCGCAGACCAGGCCTCAGGGTCGGGGCCGAACCGCACCCGCTTCTGGGGGGACCTCGTCACGCGGACCGTGCCGCAGTCATCGATCGGCAAGATCGCCGACCGGCTGAAGCACGTCTTCATCCGCCGGTTTGCGGCGACCCAGGGCACCACAGTGCTGGGCCGGGCGATCCCCTTCGGGATCGGCGCCGTGATCGGCGGAACCGGCAACCACATTCTGGGCAAGCGGGTCATCACGAGCTCGCGGCAGGCCTTCGGACCACCCCCGGCGAGCTTCCCGATCGAGCTCGAACCGCGCGCCGAGGCGGACTCGCCCAAACTGCCGCTTCTCGCGCTCCGCCGCCGGATGCAGCTCCGCGCCCGCATTGGACCGGACTCGCCCACGGCAGACTAAGCGGGCTTCGTCACGGCGGGCAGCGACATGCTGAACTTCGTGCCGACGCCCTCCTCGCTCTCTGCGTCGAGTTTGCCCCCGTGGGCGACGACGATCGCCTTCGTGATGGTGAGCCCGAGCCCGACGCCGGCGACGGCATTGCGCGTCGCCGTCGACGCCCGGAAGAACCGGGAGTAGAGCTGATCGAGTTCGTCGGCGGGGATGCCCATGCCGGTGTCGCGCACCGTGACGACAGCATCCGGCCCCGACACGGACACTCCGACCGTGACCGACCCTCCACGTGGAGTGAACTTGATCGCGTTCGAAACGAGGTTGTCGCACGCCTGACCGAGGCGGATGGTGTCGCCGCGCACGAACGGCGCGATATCGGGCAGATCGACAACGAGCTCGACCCCGGCGGCGGCCGCGACGGGCCGTGCGGACTGGATGCTGCCGGAGACGACGTCGTTCATTGGCACATCCGACAGGGACAGCGGAAACTTGCCCGATCCCACCTGGGCCGTGAAGAGCAGGTCGCCGACCAGCCTGAGCAGTCGGTGGGCATTCCGCTCGGCGATGCCGAGGTACTGCAGCTGGTCCTCGTCGAGCGGCGAGACGTCGTCCTCCTGGAGCAGCTCGAGGTAGCCGAGGATCGACGTGAGGGGCGTGCGCAGTTCGTGTGAGACGAGGCCGATGAACTCATCCTTGAGCCGCGCCACCTCCAGCGCCCTCGTGAGGTCGGTACCGACGAAGATGTAGCCGATGGTCGTTCCGTCCGCATCGGCGCGCGGTGTCACCGCCACCTCCACCGGCAGGTGCGATCCGTCGTGGCGCACATAGGTCCACTCGCGCACCTCCGCGTGGCCGAGCCGCGCCGTCTCGACCAGCGCCGAGAACCCGGGGTTCAGGACCGTCTCCCCCGGCGGGTAGTTGAGCTCCTTCGACCTCTGCTCGAGCTCGTCCGCAAGGTGGAAATCGAACATGAATCGGCGCCCCTGGGTCTCGTCCGGGGCGAGGCCGAGCATGACTGCGGCCCCGGGATTCCAGACGTCGATGCGTCCGGTGAGGTCGGTGCCGATGACCGACTGCTCGGTGACGGCATCGAGCACGCTGCGGGTGAGTCGGTCTGCGGCGAGCAGGTGCGCCTCGTTCTCGCGCAGCCGCTCGGTGCTTTCCGCGGCTGCGGCCAGCAGGAGCGCCCGTTCGGACGCGAGCGCCCGAATCGATGCCAGCTGGAGCCGCCCTTGGCGGGAGAGCTCGTTGATGACTGTTGCGCCGAGACCGAGCGAGACCGGACCAAGAATTCCACGGACTAGCCCGACAGCGGCCTCGGGCTGCGCCCACGCGACGGCATACGGCAACATCAGCGACGCCGCCGAGCTGAGCGCGGCGACAAAGATCCATCGCCGGCCGTCCTCAGCGGCGATCCAGACGACTGGCAGGATGATCAGGCTCGCGAAGAGGGCATCGACGCCTGCCGGCGTGCCAGCGCGGAAGAGGCCTATCGACACGAGGGACAGCCCGGGAACAATGAGGGTCCACTTGGTCTCCCGACCCAGCATCCCGAATGCGATCGAGACGGCGATGGCACCCGCCATCACGAGGGAGCTCGTGCCGATCAGGGCGAGATCCGACACGAACATGGCCGGGTTGGCCAGCGCGAGTATGAGCGCCACGGAGAAGGCGATTGCCATCGGCAACTGTTTGAGCACGGGCGCGGGTAGGCCAACACTCTGCCGTGCCCTGCCCCTGCGAGCTGTGGCTGTCATGACCGCGTCGATCCCCCCGAGAAGTGTGACGGATTCACTCTATGAGCTTGGGCGTCATCCCGCTGGAAGGCCCGGCTCCTCATCTTCGACGCCGTCGTCTGCTCCGACGTCCGGCGCGTCCGCATCGGCCGCGTGAATGGCGGCGTGCCGCTCCCACTCGTCCATGAGACGGCCGACCGCCCCATGGAATCGTGCGGTCGCGCGACCGGGCGAAGTGTCGCCGAAGTGGTGGGTCACCCAGTGCTCGAGCCTCTGGCGGGACTCCTCGCTGCCGAGCGCCGCCGCGATGAGCTCGACAACATCACCGGCGCCGTCTGCGGTGAGCCAATCGGCGTCACCGAGATATCCGTCCACATCAACCTCGGCCTCCGGCGCGACCGGTCGCGTGACGAGCAGAGGCTTACCCGTTGCGAGCCTGTCGTAGACCATCGCCGAGATGTCGCAGATTGCAATATCTGCCGCGACGAGCTGCCAGCCGAGGCTGGGGCCATCATCGAACACATGGTGCGCCGCCGGGTCGCGGCGATTCTCGGCGGCGATCGCAGCGATGATCGCCTTATTCGCTGCCTTGTAGTCAGGGTCGACGACTCCGCTGCGCGGGTGCGGGCGGTAGATCACGCGGTGTCGTCCAGTCGCCAGCAGCGCGGTGACGGTGGCGACGCCGTGGCTCGCGATGGACCCGTAGGCTGCGGCCAGCCGGTCGCCTTCCCAGGTCGGCGCGTAGAGCACGACGATGCGCTCGTCGGGTGTGTAGGGCAGGGCGCCGGCGAAGTGGTCGGCCTGGGGGCGCCCGATCCGGATCGCCCTGCGCGGGCCATCGAAGTCCCAGAGCTTGCGCCGGAGGCGGTCGAGGGCGGCTTGGCCGGCGACGAAGGCGTAGTCGTATGCCTTGAACTGGTTGGTCGTCATGTACATTTTGTCGCTCTCGCCATGGTTGATGAAGACATGCCACATGCGCCCGTACCGCATCATCTGGAAGTTCCTGGCGTTCTGGTTGACGTAGAACACGATGTGCGGTTGCTGTTCGGCGATGAACGCCTCGAGATCGACGACCTGGCGGAGGTACATCGTCGGCACTGGCGCCTCCTCCAGGAGCTTGAGCGCGGTACCGGGCGAACGCGAGACGATCGCCACGGGCCAGGTCTTCGCGAGCTCGGCGAGTGGGGCGTACCACTGGCGGATCTGGTACATGTTCACCGAGGAGTCGGCGAAATACACGGCGATGCGGATGCTCCCGGGCGCCGGATCCACGAACTCCCGCCGCCTCTTAGCGATCTCCGTTCGGGTCTTCCGCGACTCCAGGAGCGACCGCGCTAGCCGCTTCGCCGTTCTCAGGTCCTTCAACAACGCCATGCGACTACTCCAGAGTTTCGACCAAACCACAATTAAATCAGCGGCGGTCTGCCGGATCGCGTCATTCGCCACACCGTTACCCAGCCGATACTGCGCCGCTCCCCCGACGGCTCCCGCCAGCCCGCCATCCAGCCGCCGAACCAGGCTCTCAGCGCCGCTGGTCGACGCGCCCAGCGAATGAGCTGCACCCCGGTCCACGACCCCACGTAGAGCGGTATCAACACCGCCGGCAGATTGCGACGGGCGAGCCAGACACGGTTCCGGGCGTTGAGCCGGTAGTAGTACGAGTGCCGGGTCGGCTCGATCGCCGGATGATGGGCGACAAGATCGCCGGCGTACCAGACGCGCAGCCCCTGGTCCCACACGCGCCAGGCCAGCTCGATGCCCTCGTGAGCATAGAAGAATGGTTCGGCCCAGCCGCCGGTCGCGTCGAAGACCCCACGGGGGAGGAGCACGGCACCCTCCCACACCGAGAAGACGTTGCCGGAGTCGGTCGCCTCTCCCTTGCGGATGCGCGGAACCCAGCGGCGGGGATTGGTGGCCCCCGACGGGTCGACGACGCGTGGCTGGAGGAGGCCGATGTCGGGCTCCCGCCGGAGCTTCGCGATCGCGTCGCTCAGGAACGTGGTGCTCGGGATGCTCGCGTCGTCGTCGAGGAAAAAAAGGTACTCGCCCGTGACGTGCTCGACGCCACGGTTACGCCCCGCGGGTATCCCGAGGTTCTCGGGGAGCGCCACGCCTCCCACGCCGCTCGGAAGATCGACCGGCTGCCATCCGTTCCCGACGACAACGACGTCGAGATCGACGCCGTATTGGGCGAGGATGCTCCGGATGCCCCGGTCGAGGTCGCCGGGACGGGTGCCCTGGGTCAGCACCACCACACCGACCCGCGGCACCACCGCTGACCTGCTCAGGAGCGCACCCGCTTCGAGGCCATGATGGCCACGAAGTGGCCGACGAGGGCGAGCACCGCGAAGGTAAGCAGCCCGACGATGAGAATCTGGTCGACGAGCGGGCTGCCGACAACGAGACCGGCTATCGCCGCGACAAAGGCGATGATCGTGAGTTCGACCGAGTGATAGAGACGGTGGAAGGGCACGAATCGGGCCAGCCGACGAAGCCTGGCCACGAGCCGGTGGCTCGGTTCAGTCTCCTCCTTGCGGTCGGCCAGCCGGGCGAGGCCGGCGTTGGCGCGTGCGACGTGGACCATGTCGTTGAGCGCCTTGTTGAGCACGATCACGAGCGCGAGCGCGAAGCCGAGGGTAGTCCAGAGGTAGTCGACTCCGGCGTCGAAGGGGTAGCCGGCGGCGCGGATGCCAAGCGCGATCGGGATCAGGGCCTCGGTCGTGTAGTGCCCGACCTTGTCGAGGAACACCCCCGCCGGCGAGCGGGTGTTGCGCCAGCGGGCAACCTCCCCATCACTGCAGTCGACGAGCATCTGCAGCTGGCCGAGCACGAGCGCGAGCGCTGCGCCACCGACTCCCGGGATGAGGAGCGCCGCCGCTGTCGACCAGCCCACAAGGATCATCAGGCCCGTGACGCCGTTCGCCGAGATCGACGTCTTGAGCAGCATCCAGGTCAGGTAGGGAGAGATGTCGCGCAGGTAGAGCGACGCCGTCCAGTGCTCCGCGTTGGCGCGCAGCCGCACCTCGGGCGGCTGGGTGACCTCGCGCAGCTCGGCGATGCTCGACGGGCGCTGGCTGGAGTCATGAAGCGACATTCCAGTCACCTTCCCGTATGTGCCGTGATGTTCCTGGTCAGCTTCAGGAAGCCGAGCACGAAGCCGATGCCCCACCCGAAGTGGATGCACGGCAAGACTACGAGATACCAGAGCGCGCTACGCACACCGTCGCTGCGCACGACGGGCACGGACGCGACGACCACGAAGGCGAGGTAGAGGGCGGGCACGGCCAGGGAGAACGCGAGGGCACCTCCCGTGGTTCCAAGCGAGAAGAGTCCGGTGACGCCGAGCAGGAGGCCGGCCGTCACCCCCAGCACCATTATCGGCGGCACGAAGTAGCGCACCGAGTTCGCGCGCGGGAAGCGGCGGGCGAGTTCGCCGCGCCACAGTCCCGTGGCGACGAACTGGCGGATGAGCTTGCGCAGGCTTGAGCGCGGCCGGTAGACGACCTTCAGGTCGGGGGTGAACCACACCGTGCCACCCGTCGCGCGCAGCCGGCGGTTGAGTTCCCAGTCCTGGCCGCGCTTGATCCCCTCGTCGAAAAGCCCGACCTCGACCAGACGATGCCGCTGGAACACGCCGAGATAGGCAGTCTCCGACGGCCCCTCCCGACCACCGACGTGGTGCGGGGTGCCGCCGAGGCCGGCACGGGCCCCGTAGGCCCTCGCAACGGCCTTCTCGAACGGGGTCTCCCCCTCAGCCTGCATGATCCCGCCGACGTTGTCGGCCCCCGTGCGCAGGAGTGTGGCGACGGCAATCCGGGTGTAATCCCTCGGCAGCACCGAATGGGCGTCCACCCTGACCACGATCGGATGCGTCGACGCACGGATGGCCGCGTTCAGCCCGCCCGGCGTCGAGCCGAGCTCGTTCTCGATCCGACGGATGCGGGGATCGGCCCGGGCGAGCTCGTCGATCACGTCGTTCGTGCCGTCGACGCTCGGACCGAGCGCGAGCACGACCTCGCACGGTCCCTCGTAGTCCTGACCGGTGAGGCTCAGCACCGCCGCCTCAATGTGATCGACCTCGTTGAGAACGGGCATCACGTAAGACACCCCGGGAGATGTCTCGCTCGTCACATGCAGTCCAGTCGTACGGCCAGGCTCGGGCAAATGCGTCACCGGCGGCTTATCCGGCAAGCTTGCCCGAGCCTAACAGCCCGCCATCCCCCTAGCCGAGGGAACCGAGCGTGACCCCTGTCGTCGCGCGCTTTCCGTCGCGCACGTAGGTGATCTCGGCCTCGGCACCGGCCGGAAGTGCGCGCACCTGGGCGGTCAGGTCGGTCTTTCCCGTCACCGGTAGACCGTTGATCGAGGTGATGATGTCACCGGACTTGAGGCCGCCATCTGCTGCGGCTCCACCGGGCGACACCTGCTGGATCTGCGCGCCGACGACCGGCGCCGTGTCGCTCGTCACGTCGGACACGGTCGCACCAAGGAGTCCGTGGCTTCCAGTGCCGGTCTCGATCAGCTCCTGGGCGACGCGCTTGGCGACATTCGAGGGGATCGCGAAGCCGACACCGATGCTTCCGGCCGTCGACTGTCCTCCCCCGCCGGCGCTCGCGATCGCGACGTTGATGCCGATGACCTTGCCATCGCTGTCGAGCAGGGCGCCGCCGGAGTTGCCGGGGTTGATCGCGGCATCCGTCTGGATTACCGACAGCGCGATGGTGGACGATCCCGACGGCGCGGGGCCGCCGCCTTCGGGAGTGTCGAAGCGCCAGAAGTCGAACGGGTCGGTGCCGTCGGGCGCCTCGCTGTCCGGGGTCTGGGGCGCGGCCGACGATGCAACCGTGATACTGCGGTTGAGCGAGCTCACGATGCCGGTCGTTACGGTATTGGACAATCCGAGCGGGGCGCCAATCGCGATCGCGGAGTCGCCGACGTTGAGCGCGCCCGAGTCGGCGAATTCCGCCGCCTCGAAGTCATTGCCACCGTCGATCTTGATGACCGCGAGGTCTGAAATGGGGTCGGCCCCGACGATCTCGGCCTTGTAAAGCCGACCATCGCTGGCCTGCACCGAGACGGTCGGGGATCCGGCCGCGCCGTCGAGGGTGACGACGTGGGCGTTGGTGAGAACGTAGCCGTCCTCGCTGATGATCACGCCCGAGCCTGTTCCGCCCGCGCCGGAGCCGTCGGCTACCGAAATGGTGACGACGGATGGACCGGCGGCCGCGGCGACCGCAGTGACCGTGGTGGCGTTGGACGGGTCGTTCACGGTGATGTTTGCGGGCCCGTTCGACGAGTTCGACGTCTCGCTCACCGGTGCGGAGCCCATCGCGATTGCGGTCACTCCGGCGCCGGAGACTCCGCCCACGAGCGCGCCGATGGCGAGCGCGGCGATCAGGCTGACGCTCGATCCGCGCTTCGCCGGCTTGTTCGCGGCCGGTGCCGGCGCCGAGGGGAAGCCCTCTGGGTTGAGAACCTCGGTGGTCGCATTCGCGCGGAACGCGGGGGGAACCACACCAGGTGCAGGCGGTACGTAACCGGAGGGGGGCGGCGCGGCGGGCTGGCCGTACCCGGAGGAGGGAGTCGTGGCCGGCGGCGCGGGCGGACCGTCGTTCGTTGGTGCGGGGGTGACCGGCGCCGTGGGAGCGTGCGAGAAGGGCGAGTCCGCCTGCTGGTCGCCGAGGGGCCGCGTGGCGTTCGCGTCGTTCGGGTTTTCGGGCGTTTCGGAGCCGGGATTCTGGTTGTGGTTCTCGTCAGTCATAAGGGTGCTCCTTCCAAGCGCTGTCAGCTTTCCCCCCCAACCTGTACATTCTATTTGTCCACGCTGTGAGCGGGCCTTGGCTGGTGAACGGTTGCGACCCCGGTAATTCGGGGGTCGGGATGCTCAACACCCGAGTAACGCACGCGCGGTGCACTCCCTTCCCACGAGAACTGTTTTCGCCTCGCTGGCCGACACAGTCAAGCTGTTCGCCGGCACGCTGACGGAGCCGGCGATCGGAATCCACCCGGCCTCACCGAAGCGGTATTCCGCTCCGAAGTCGACCGCGAGGGTGATGTCGAAGGTTCCGGATCTCGTATAGACGTGGCTCGTGGGCGTGCGATCGAATTCATCCAGCCCGAGGTCGCTCCACGAGCGTCCGCCCGTCTGCGTTGTTGCGGACTCGCCGTCTCCGTAGTCCCAGCGGTAGGTCACCGGAGTGAACCGCACCGAGGCGGGGATGCCGAGCAGCAGGTCGTCCTGCACCTGGGCAACGGTTGCGGTGTAGAAGTTCGTGTGGAGCCCGACGACCGACCAGCCGTCCGGCTGCACCCGATGCACCTGGACCAGAGGGCGGAAGTTGACGAGATCGCTGAGGGTGATCGGGCCGCGCCCGTCGAGCGGGCCAGTAACGGTGAACTGGTCGCGGCAGACCCGGCCGGTGGGATCGCAGATCGGTGCTCGAGGTGCCTGGGCGTTGACCGTCGCCGCTTCCCCGCCGGCACTCGGCCGCGGCGCTGACCCCGGAAGGGTGGCGGACGCCCCGAGCCCGACGCCGTCCGGATTCACGATGGGAGTGATGGCGGATGGAGGAGGACAGGAGCCGTTCCTCAGATCCCCCGGGGAGCATTCCCCAGCTGTCGCAGGCGGTCCCACCGGAACCGTCAATGCAACAAGCACGCAGACCGCCAAGCCGATCCAAACCCGCAGCCCCCTTCCCTTACGCGCAGAAGTTCTTACCATCCCAGCTCTCCTCGCTACTAACCAGAAGACGAGAGGCTTGATCTGACCATGTCAGGGTCGCAATCAACGGATAGACGCGGGCACTCCCGGCCGGTACTACTGAGCGGCCTTCTCCATCAAGGACATCGGTTCCACCGAGATCGAGACAAGCATAAATCTGGAGGAATTGGTCTAACTCAGAGCCATCGACGAGGGACGAGGCATCGACTATGGACACGACTTTGACCGCCGACGATCCGAATTGACGCTGATCGCTTTCCACAAATTCAGCAACGGACGAAACTGCCTCTTCGAGAGCAGTGCCAACCGATACCTTGCTGAGTCGATCAATTTCATAAGTCGTCAATGCGCCGTCGACTGCCTGCTGATACGCCGCATAGGCCTCCGTCGCCGCCGCCAGTGCCTCCTCCTCCGACGCGAACACGGGGGTGGCGCTTGCCGTCGGGGCGGGAGGTTCGACGGGGGTCGCCGCGAAGCATCCGCTCAATGCGAATGCGGCGAGCGCGGCCAACGCCAGCAGCGAGGCGCGCGGATACTTCCTCATGAGCCGACGCTAGGCCCCGGGAGGATCTCGCGCCAGATCTATCCACAACCCACGCGATAGGTTGGAGGCCATGACGATATCCGGAGCCTGGGCTCGAACCGCCCGCGCCGCCATGCTTCTCGGCGACGACGGCAAACTCCGCTCAACGATCTTCGCTGAGATGTCCGCTCTCGCTGCCGCCACGGGGGCGATCAACCTCGGCCAGGGCTTCCCCGACCAGGACGGCCCCCAGGAGGTGCTGGTCGCAGCGCAGCGCGCCATCGCAAGCGGAATGAACCAGTACCCGCCCGGCCTGGGGATGCCCGTTCTGCGTGAGGCCATCGCCGAGCATCAGGAGCGCTTCTACGGCATCTGGGTCGACCCGGACAGGGAGGTGCTCGTCACGGCGGGAGCCACCGAGGCGCTCGCGGCCACGATCCTCGCCCTCGCCGACGACGGGGACGAGGTCGTCACGCTCGAGCCGTTCTACGACTCCTATGCCGCGATGATCGGGCTGAGCAGAGCGACGCACCGCACCGTGCCGCTCCGGGCACCCCGCTTCCTCCCCGATCACGACGACCTGCGCGCGGCGGTGACCGACCGCACCCGTCTCATCCTCATCAACAATCCGCACAACCCCACCGGTGCGGTGCTCCCGCGCGAGACGCTCGAACTCATCGTCGAGCTCGCGCACAAGCACGACGCGATCGTCGTGACCGACGAGGTGTATGAGCACCTGATCTTCGACGAACCCCACATCCCGATCGCCTCGCTGCCGGGAGCCCGGGAGCGCACAGTCACGATCTCGAGCGGCGGGAAGACATTCAACACCACCGGGTGGAAGATCGGATGGATTACCGCCCCGCCGGAACTCGTGACAGCGATCATGGCCGTGAAGCAGTTCCTCACCTACGTCAACGGTGCGCCGTTCCAGCCCGCGATCGCGGTCGGCCTCCAGCTGCCCGACACGTTTTTCCACGAACTCGCCGACGACCTGCGCCACAAGCGTGACGTTCTCTCCGCCGGGCTCGTGGCGGCGGGGTTCTCGATCTCCCAACCGAAGGGCGGATACTTCGTCGTCGCGGATGCTGCGGGGCTGGGCTACCCCGACAGCGCAGAGTTCTGCCGTGCTCTCCCCGAGCTCGCGGGCGTCGCGGCGATTCCGCTCACCTCGTTCGTGCACGAGGAGAATCGCCACGAGTACCGCTCGCTCGTGCGCTTCGCGTTCTGCAAGCGGGTCGAGGTGCTCGAACGGGCATCCGTCCAGCTGGAGCGCCTCGCACGCTGACGGACCCCCGGCTAGCTGCGCTCCGTGATGACGAAGCGGCGCAACGCGAGCGCGGGGTTGCGGGCCCTGACCTCCTTGATGCGGGTCCTCGACACCCACGCGATCCCGACGTCGATCTGTTCGCCCACCGTCGCGAGCTCGACCCCCATGGGGTCGACGATCATGCTGTTGCCGGCGCCGATCGGCGGTGCCTGGTCGGCCGCAGCGATGTAGAGGGTGTTCTCCAGCGCCCTAGCCGTCACCAGGGTGCGCCAATGATGTTCCTTGAGCGGCCCGCGCACCCATTCCGACGGCAGCAGAACGACATCCACCCCCGCATCGGCAAGACGGCGGGTGACTTCGGGAAACCTGATGTCGTAGCAGGTCTGCAGTCCGATCGTGAGGCCGTCGATGGTGAAGGTCTCGGGCGGCTCGATCGGGCCAGCGACAACGAAGTCGCTCTCGCTCTGGCCGAACGCGTCGTAGAGGTGCATCTTGCGATATTTCGCGACAAGCAGACCGCCAGGGTCGACGGCGACGAGGGTATTCGACAGGCGCGTCGGGTCGGTCGTGGTCTCGAGCATGCCCGCTACAAGGTGTATGCCGAGAACCTTCGCGATCGCGCCGAGCGCGGCGACGAACTCCCCGTCGAGCGGTTCTGCCGCGGCGACGGATTCCGGGCCGAGCTGGGACTCAAAGAAGGCTGAGTACTCGGGAAAAACGACGAGCTTGGCTCCTCGGGACGCCGCCAGTGTTGCGAGATCTCTCACCTTCTCGAGGTTGGCCGCACGATCGACAGTCGGGGCGAATTGCGCTACGGCAATAGCAGTCGAATCGGCCGGGCGAAAATTGTACATCCGCCCAGCGTAGGCCGAAGCCGCACTGCGGCGGGGGCTAGTCTTGAGAGACTAAAAGGGGCAGGGGACGACTGTGGCAGTCACGCGGGCAGATGTGGCGCGTCGTGCTGGCGTTTCGCCGGCAGTGGTGAGCTACGTGCTCAACCCCGGCTCCCGCCCGGTTTCCGCCGCCGCGCGTGCTCGCATCGAGCAGGCGATTCTCGAGACCGGATACCGCCCCAACGCGATCGCGCAGGCGCTGCGCCGGTCTTCGACGATGTCGATCGGGCTCATGGTGCCCGACCTCAACAACCCGGCCACCGCGTCTCTCGTGCGCGCGATCGAAGACATCGCCTACGATGCCGGCTATGTGCTGTTCATCGGCACCGTCGGACACGACCTCGAGCGCGAGAAGCGCTACCTGCGCACCTACGCGGACCGCCAGGTCGACGCCGTCATCATGCTCGGCGTGAACGCGGGCCACCTGGCCGAGATCGCAGCCAAGGGCCTCCCCGTGCTTATTCTCGACACGATCCCGCACGGGCTCGGCGTGTCGTCGGTCGTTGCGGAGAGCTGTGAGAGCGCGGCCACGGCGGTTCGGCACCTCGTCGAGGTGCACGGCCATACCCGCGTCGCGTGCGTCACGAGTTCCGCATCCGTGTCGAACCTGCTCGAGGAGCGCGTGAACGGATGGCGCTCCGCGCTCGAGTCGGCCGGTCTCCCCTGCGACGATGGTCTCATTGCGCGCAACGACGATCGCGACGGCGGCTACTTCGCGGCGAAGGAGCTCCTCGAGTCCAGCCGACCCACCGCCTTCTTCGTCACGACCGACATGCAGGCCGTTGGCGTCATCCGTGCCGTCCGTGAGGCAAACTTGTATGTCCCCGGCGACATCGCCGTCATGTCGTTTGACGGATCCGAGCTCGCCGCGCGGGCGTTCCCAGGCCTCAGCAGCGTCGACCCCGGCATCCAGACCATCGCCGAGACGGCGATGAAGCGCGTGCTCGCCCGCCTCGACAAGTCGAACCTCGACGAGACCCACGACATCCTGCCGTCCTCGCTCGTGCTCCGGCGCAGCTGCGGGTGCAACAACCCAGAGGCGGCAGCAACGACGACTCCCGCGGCGCCCTAGTCGCGCAGGGACACCGGCGGTACGAGGAGCCCGACCTCGGTGCGTACCCACCACGCCCCGCTTTCCTTGCGCTCCGCCCACGTCGTGAACCGGTAGTCGTACACCCGCGCGCGTAGCCACCGCGGCGGTGCATCCGGAAAGGGGTTCACCCGCAGCAGGCGCAGGGTCGCTCTGTCGTGTTCGAGCAGGCGCAGCAGCAACCGCTGGAACCAGCTGGTGTCGGCCGAACCGAGCGCGAGGAACCACATCTGCCAATCCAGTCTCAGGTGGTACGGCGCGAACTGCCGGGGCATCCGCATCGGGTCACCCGGCTTGCCCGTGAACTCGTACTCCCGCCACAGCGCCCCGGCGTCTGGCTCACTGGCGCTGGTGCCCTCGACCACCACCTCCCTCCGCCGCTTGGTGACGGTTCCGAACGCGCCATAGGCATTGACGAGGTGGTGGCGGTTGAAGCTCGCGTTCATGAGTTGGCGGCGAGCGACGAGGTTGCGGGCTGGCCAATAGCTCAGCACGACGAGCAGCGCGGTGACCGTGAGCACGACCACGATGAACCAGATCGGCGCCCCCGCCCCGCTGGAGTCTGCGAGCGTCGGGAAGAACAGCCGCGTCACGATAATCAGCGTGGCGGCAATCGAGGCGACGGGCTGCGGGGCGAAGAGGAAGATCGGCACGCCGAGCTGCACGACGTGGTTGCCGAGCACCTCGAGCCGGTGCACACCCGTGGGAAGCCGGTGCGCGAACCAGCTCACCGGATTCGGCATCGGCTGCGTCTCATGGTGATAGTCGAGCGCGGTCAGGTCACGCCACTCCGCTCCCCCGCGGATCTTGATGAGCCGATGAGCAGGCTCTCCCACCCGAACGAGTAGAACGTCTGCCCCACATTCACGATCGAGAGGTAGGCGGCCCACAGCAGGAGGAACGCGATCATCGGCAGCCAGGGCGGCCCGAGCTGCGGCAGGCCGATGACGAGCGAGGCGGCGATGGCTGCACACGTCCAGCACATTGCGAGCAGCATCCGGTCGGAATAGCGCCAGTGGAACACGCTGGGCGACTGCCGGTAGCGAATGCGAGCGAGCAGCCGCGGCACCGGCAGCAGCCCGCGCTCACCCAGGAGCGCCGGAAACTGGTTGATCGTCGACACGAAGGCGATCAGGTAGCAGGCGCCGATCCCCCGCTGCAGCACCTGCCGCGCCAGTTCGTACTCGTTCGCGCTGAACCAGTCCATCGTGCCGAAATGCTCGGCGCCCGTTACTGCCCGGGTGGCCTGTAGGACGGCGTCTTCTTGGCGGCTTCGTCGAGGTCCTCCGGCGACATCAGCGGCTTCAGACGGAGCTTCACCGCGCCGGTCGAATTGATCATGAGCGAGAGGGCGAGTGCATCGGCCTCGTCCGGGATCTCAAACACTCCGAGTGCATCGGTGTCCCCGAAGGCGTAATAGAAGCACTCGAGCGACCCGCCAGCGGACCTCAGGGCTTCGACGACCGCCTCGCGCCGTTTTGTGCCGCCTTCGCGCATGAGGCCAGTGATGCCCTCGCCAACGTAGTTCGCTTCAAACAGGTACTTTGTCATGGCCAATCCCGTCCCGTGATGTCGGTGATGTGGGCAATACCAGCGAGCGCTGTGCGCTGATAGTAGGACCGACTCGCCGCCCTGACAACGGGTGCACTCGCGTGCGACAGAATCACGCCAGACGGGCTGCCCGCATCGCCGCGTACAGCTCCGCGGCATCCGATGGCCTCGACACGGAGCGCCCAGTCAACTCTGTGAGCTTCGAGAGCCTGTAGAGCACGGTGTTTCGATGGCAGTGAAGCCGCAGCGCAGCCTCGGCAGTCGAGCCCTCGGCCGCGAACCACGCCTCCAGAGTGTCGAGCAGGGGTGTCCTGTCTTTTAGCCCGAGTTCGAGGACAGGGCCGAGAACGTCGGTTCGGAGCTCGGACGCCGCCGACGGGTCGCTGACGATGAGTACGTCGAGTGGCGCTGAACCGAACCGGCGGACACCCACATTTGCCCGCGGCGTGCATCGCAACGACATGCGTGCCTGGTGAACGGCGTCGCGGGCATCCGCGAGAGATACCAGGCTCCGGCTGATGCCGATACGCGAGGCCGCACGTTCGGCTACGACGTTGATCGCGATAGCCACTTCCGATTCGGAGATGCATCCCAGCAGTCCGACGAACTCGCCCTTCCACGTCGCCCAGGCCGAGGCGATCCCCGCGGCGCGAAGTCGTGTGGCGATGCCGGGCATGGGGTCGGCACCCGTGCCACTCAATTCAGCGGCAACGACAAGATAGGTGGCGTGCTCCGGGAGGTTGAGCGCACGCAACAGGCGCGATACCTCGCCATGCACTGTCTCTCCTTCGAGCAGGCTCAGGAGCATCACGCTCTTGGCTTGCTGGTCTTTGCGACCCAGATCGTCGATGACCTCGCGGTAGGACTCGGCTGCCGCATTCGAGTACTCGTCGATGATGCCCCAGACAGAGGAGGACACGCGCAGCAGTGACTCGGAACGCTGCGACACGTGCGACCGCGCAATCATCTCCTCCCATAGCTGCAGGCCAGCAAGGCGGTAGGCGTGCAACAGCCCCGCCATGGGGATGCCGGACTCCGCCTTCACCCGTCCGGCGCGGCGCGGCGCATCGAGCAGCCGGTGCCCGCCCGAGAGCCCTCGAAGCAGGGCGTCCACGTTCTCTGTCACCACCGATTGCAGCACAGGCACCGCCAGGGTGCTCTCCTCATAGGAGTGCTCCCCGGTGAGAATCTGTTCGACGATGCGATCGGCGATGGTGCCGACGGACTCGAGCATCTCGGCGAAAAGCGCAACCGCGTCCGCGTCGATCTCGTGTGCGGCTGTCCCTGGGTCCCGAACCGCATTGTTCGAAGTGCTCATGTAAGGACCATAGCCGGGCACGCGAGGTTCCAGTTGTGCAGCCGCACAACCTCGGTAGTCGAAATACGGGGCAGCTGCCTATCGGACGGGAGGCCTCGCGCCGCAACACTGATTGACACGATCAAAGGAGATCCATGACCATCGACGCGCCCACCCCGCAGACCGCTCCCGCTTCCGAACTGTCTGCCACCGCACGAGCCATGCTCGACGCGACGATCAGCGATCTGAGTGAGGGTTCCGCACAGTGGGCCTCGATGCCGCTCGCTGGACGTGCCGGACTGCTCGCTGCGACCCACGCCGCGATGGCGGCGCAGGCGCAGCGTTGGGCACTGCGCGCTCGCGACATCAAGGGGCTGGATGCGACATCCCAGCTCGTAGGCGAGGAGTGGATCTCCGGACCCTACGCTGCCCTCGCGGGTGTCGGCACGCTCTCGCACACTGTGGCCGGCCTCGCAGCAGGGAAGTCGCCACTGTCGGGTATCAAGATGGGAACCGCGCCAGGTAACCGGGTCACCGTCCCCGTTCTTCCGCACACTGCATATGAGGCGCTGCTGCTCAACGGATTCAGCGCGGAAGTGTGGCTCAAGCCGGGCGTCACGGCGGCAAAGGCGGTGGCCGCCGCGGGCCTCGGGGAGCTTGCTCCGACAGTCTCCGGCGGTGTGGGACTCGTGCTCGGCGCCGGCAACATCACCTCCATCCCGCCCCTTGACGTGCTGTATGAAATCGTGGCCAACAACAGGGCGGTGGTGCTCAAGCTCAACCCGACAATGGCCGGCATGATGAGCGTCTACCTCGCGGCACTTCAGCCGCTGGTCACCGCAAAACTGGTCCGGATTGTGCAGGGTGGAGCTGCCGAGGGAACCTACCTTGCCCATCACCCCGGTATCGACCATGTGCACATGACCGGAAGTACCGCGACGCATGATGCGATCGTGTGGGGCACTGGCGCGGAGGCGGTGAAGCGACGGGCCGCAGGAACGCCGGTGCTCGCCAAGCCGATGACGAGTGAGCTCGGCGGCGTCTCGCCCATCATCCTCGTGCCCAGCAAATGGACACAGCGCGACCTGCGCTACCAGGCGGAGCACGTCGCCACGCAGCGCCTGCACAACGGCGGATACAACTGCATCGCTGGACAGATTGTGGTGCTCAGCAAGGACTGGCCGCAGAAGGAGGCCTTCCTGTCAGAACTGCGTGCCGCGCTGGAGCGCGCACCGCAGCGGCGCGCGTGGTATCCCGGCAGCGACTCCCGCCTTCAGGATGCGCAAGCCTGCTATCCGAAGGCACAGCGACTCGCCAACGGCACGCGACTCCTCGTGGACATCAAAGCCGGCGAGGATACCTCCGTCATCGAGTCGACCGAGTACTTCTCCCCCGTCCTCGGCGTCATCGAGCTGCCGGGCACCGGACAGGCCTACCTCGACACCGCCGTGGCCACCGTCAACCGGGACTTCCTGGGCACTCTGGGCGCGAACATCATCGCCGACCCGGCCGTCATCAAGAAACTGGGCATCGGCTTCCGGAACGCCGTCGCTGCACTCCGGTACGGCACCGTTGCAATCAATGCGTGGACCGGTGTCGGATTCCTCACCGCGACGGCAACGTGGGGGGCATTCCCCGGCCACACCATCGACGACGTGCAGTCAGGCGTCGGAGTCGTGCACAACGCCCTACTCATCGACGATGTGGAACGCACCGTCGTCACGGGTCCCTTCCGCCCGTTCCCTCGCTCCTTCGCCCACGGCGAGTTCGCGCTGTTCCCCAAGCCGCCCTGGTTTGTGACAGCCCGCAGCGCCCGAACCACCGGACGTCTGCTGACCGGCTTCGTCGCCAAACCCTCGTGGGCGAAGATGCCCGCGATCTTCCTGTCCGCGTTCAAGGCGTAGCGCCAACCGTGTTCGCTAGCCCGTACCCCAACGTCAGCATCCCCGAGCTGAGCCTCTACGACTTCCTCTTCGGCTCGATCGACGAAGCCGACCTGGATCGCGCCGCCGTCACCGACGGCACATCCGGGGCGACCACGACCTACCGCGAGCTCATCGCGCAGATCGACGCGATCGCGGGCGCTCTCGCGGCCGATGGTGTGGCAGTGGGCGATGTCGTGGCCCTGCACTCGCCGAACACCCCCGCCTTCGTCGCCGTGTTTCACGGAATCCTGCGGGCCGGTGCAACCGCGACCACCATCAATGCCCTCGCGACCGCCGATGACATCGCCTCCCAACTGTCGGATGCGGGCGCCACCCGCCTCATCACCGTCACGCCGCTACTCGACGCTGCGCTCACCGGCTCCACGCGCGTCGGGCTGGTCGGTGAGAACGTGATCGTGCTGGACGGTGCCGAAGGGCACCGCTCGCTGTCCGACCTGATCGGCGCAGGACTACCCGCTCCCGACGTGATATTCGACCCGAGCGTGCACCTGGCCGTGCTGCCCTTCTCCTCTGGGACGACCGCGAAGCCCAAGGGGGTCATGCTCACCCACCGTAATCTCGTCGCCAACGTCGCACAGGGCGGGCCGCTGATCGGGGTGACCTCCGATGACACCGTGCTGGCAGTACTGCCGTTCTTCCACATCTATGGCATGACGGTGCTGCTCAACCTGGCGCTATCCACCCGAGCAACGTTGGTGACGATGCCCCGGTTCGATCTGGTCGAGTTCTTGCGCATCATCACGGATCACCGCTGCAGCTACATCTTCATCGCACCCCCGATTGCGGTGGCGTTGGCGAAGCATCCGCTGGTCGACCAGTACCAGCTGGACAGCGTGCGGGTCGTCATGTCGGGTGCGGCGTCGCTCGACGAGGCCATCGCTGCCGCCGTGGCGGAGCGCCTCACATGCCGGGTCATTCAGGGTTACGGCATGTCTGAGATGAGCCCGGTGTCGCACGCCCACGATGTGACGAAGACTGACATCCCCCTCGGCAGCGTGGGCTTCACAATTCCGAACGTCGAGTGCCGTCTCATCGATCCCCTCACCGGCGACGAAATCGCGGTGCCGGAGACCGGGGTAAGCCGCCCTGGGGAGCTGCTCTGCCGCGGGCCCAACATCATGGTCGGTTACTTGGGCAACGAGCAGGCCAGCCGGGATGCGTTGACCGACGACGGTTTCCTGCACACCGGCGATGTCGCCACGGTCAGCGCGGAGGGTTACGTGACCATCGTCGACCGACTCAAGGAACTCATCAAGTACAAGGGCCACCAGGTGGCACCGGCCGAGCTCGAAGCTCTGCTGCTGTCGCATCCGCTGGTCGCCGACGCCGCCGTGATCGGTGTGGCGGATGCGGATGGCGAAGAAGTGCCGAAGGCGTATGTCGTGCTGCAACCGCAAGCGGAACTGACCGAAGACGAGGTGATCGCCTTCGTCGCCGAACGCGTCGCCCCCTACAAGAAAGTGAGACAGGTCGAGATGATCGAGACAATTCCGAAGTCGTCTTCAGGCAAGATCCTGCGCAAGGACCTTCGGATCCTGGCGGGCCGGTCGTGAGCGCGCGAGACGCGGGAGCCTTCGACTACGTCGTCGTCGGTGCGGGTTCTGCCGGTGCCGCGCTGGCCAATCGACTGAGCGCCGACCCCTCGACGACAGTGCTGCTGCTCGAGGCGGGATCCTCGGACAAGAATCAGGCGATCCACATCCCCGCGGCGTTCTCGGGTCTTTTCAAGAGCGACTTCGACTGGAAATACGAGACGACACCGCAGCCTGGCCTTGGCGGACGAACCATCTATTGGCCGCGCGGGAAGGTACTCGGCGGGTCGTCGTCGCTCAACGCCATGATGTGGGTGCGTGGCTTCGCTGCCGACTACGATCGCTGGGCGGAGCTGGCAGGGGACGGCTGGTCATTCGAGTCGCTGCTGCCGATCTTCAAGAAGGTCGAGAAGGTGCAGGATGCGACGGATCCCGAGCATGGGGTCGCTGGCCCCATGAGCGTCGAGGCACAGCGCAGTCCTCGGGAGCTGACCGGCACGTTCCTCACGGCTGTGACGGAAGCCGGCTATTCGGTCGTGCCGCCGAACTCTCGGCAGCCCGAAGGATTCAGCCAGACGATGCTCAACCAGACCAAGGGCGCGCGCCACAGCACCGTCAACGGTTATCTGACCCCCGCGCAGGGGCGCAGCAACCTGACCGTGCGTACGGGGGCCCAGGCCACCCGTGTTCTGTTCGACGGCACCCGCGCCGTGGGTGTCGAGTACTCGAGCGGCGGTGAACTTCACCAGTCCGCAGCGCGCGCCGAGGTCATTCTCAGCGGCGGCGCCGTCAACACGCCTCAGTTGCTCATGCTGTCGGGGATCGGTGACGCCGCGCAACTGAAGTCCCTCGGCATTCCGGTCGTTGCCCACTCGCCGGAGGTTGGGGCCAACCTGCGGGATCATCTGGTGTCGTTCCTGACGGTCGGGACCGCTGGCGGAACGCTGTTCACCGCCACGGCACTCGGCGAGGTCGGCAAGTACCTGCTGCGTCGTCGCGGGATGCTCACGTCGAATGTCGCCGAGGCCTACGGCTTTGTTCGGTCGAGCGACGCTGTCGCCTTGCCGGATGTCGAGATCATCTTCGCGCCCGCCGCCTACGTCGACGAAGGTCTTTCCGGCATTCCGGGACACGGCATCAGTGTGGGCCCGATCCTCTTGCAGCCCAAGAGCACGGGCACGGTCACGCTCGCCTCCGCCGATCCACTCGACAAGCCGATCATCGACCCCCGCTATCTGTCGGACGCAGGCGGCGAAGACCGCGCGGTCATGATGGCGGGTCTGGCCATTGCAGAACGCATTCTGGCGACACCCTCGATGCGGGTGGTCGCGGACGGAACCTACCTGCGCCCGATGAACGGCGAGACCCTCGAAGCGGTCGCTCGTGCGGAGCAGTCGCTCAACGGGCTCTCCCACACCCTCTACCACCCCACGAGCACGGCGCGCATGGGATCGGATGCCGCTGCGCCTGTTGATGGCGACCTGCGCGTACGCGGGGTGCAGGGTCTTCGCGTCGCGGACGCCTCGGTAATGCCCGAGATCATCCGCGGGCACACCAACGCCCCCTCGATCGTGATCGGCGAAAAGGCGGCGAAGCTGATCCTCACCAGCGCCCGCAAGGGGGTGAGGGAGTCCGTCACCGTCAGGTGATCGCTGCTGCAGGGCACCCGCGCTCACGCGAGGCGGTCCTTCCAGATGCTGCGGTTCTAGATGCTGCGGTGGTCGCGAACCGCGAGTTCGAGTGCCTCAAGGCCAGGCGCGATTGCGGCATCCACGGCCATCGGGTCGGTGATATTGAGCTGTTGCATCGCCCGGCGGCCTTCCGGTGCGGTGTTGATCTCATGCTCGCCGGCCTCGAGTGCAGCAATCAGGTCGGCGATGACCTCATCGAGCGATCGACGCTCCCACCCGAGGTCGGCACCGGCGTTCTGCGATGTCATCATCGCCGTGTCGGTCGCGCCGGGATACACGGTCGCGACATGCACGCCGGTTCCGATCAATTCGCGGCGGAGCGATTCACCGAACTGCGCGAGGCCCGACTTTGTTGCGGCGTAGACCGAGTAGAACGGCATCCCGACGAGCGCAATCCCGCTGGCAACGTTCACGAGGATGCTGCCGCGTTCCTGCCCGCTCTGGCGAAGGGTCGGAAGCAGGGCCTTGGTCAGCATGATCGGAGCGGTGAGATTCAGGTCGATCATCGCGTGGACATCCGCATCGGTGGTCAGCTCGAGCCGGCCGGCGCGCACATTGCCGGCGTTGTTGACGAGAAGATCAAGCTCGCTCCAGGATGCAACCGCCTGAGAGATTCGCTCCACGGCGCCGGGCTGGGTCAGGTCTTCGACCAGGATCTCGGTCGTTCCCCCTTCGGCGGCAACGAGCCGTGCGGTTTCTTCGAGCGTGGCCGACTGCCGGCCGACCAATAGCAGGTGACCTCCGCGCCGACCGAATTCGAGCGCGAGAGCCTGGCCGATGCCCTGACCGGCTCCCGTGATGATTCCGTGCCGGTTGCTGAGATCCAGATTGTTGAGGTCCATAAGCGATCTTCTTCCTTCGATTGCGGCGGGATGACGGCGGCCAGACTCTCCCGACCACCGGCACGATGCTCCTGAAGACAACAGGCCATCGCGATGGAAATTCCCGGCCGTGCTCTCCGCGTGCGACACGAACGCCCGCAGAACGTCCGTTCGCCACCTCAGCTCTGGTGGCGATCGACCTCCGCCGTGGGGAAGAGTACGTTCGCGAGGTGCATGATCTGCCGGCTCGCCGACTCCGCAGTAGCCGAGCCGGACGACGACGCGAGATCGAGCTCGTAGCCGTCGAATGCGGCGACGAGAATTCCGATCGCATCGTCGATCGGCAGACTCGGTCGAATGACGCCCGCCGACACCGCTGCGTCCACAACCTCGCGGATGATGAGGTGCCATTCCTCGAAGACGTGCGACACGAGGGGTCGAAGCTCCGTTCGGCGCGCCGCCGTCGCGCACAGCTCTGTCCAGATCACACAGGTCATGGGCGAAGAGAATTCCTCGACCATCTTTCCCAGAAGCACGTTGAGCCGCGCTCCGCTGCCCGGTTCTGCGGCGATGGCCTGACGCCAGCCTGCAACCTGATCGAGGGCGGCCTGCTCGAACGCCGCGACGAGCAGTTCGTCGCGTGACGAGAAGTAGTGCTGAAGCATGCCGGTCGTGACGCCGCATTCGGCCGCGACATCCCTAAGGCGGACTCCCTCGAACCCTCGATCTGCGATCGCCGCTGCCGCGGCAGCGATGAGAGTAGCCCGCCGTTCCAGGTGGTGTGACGTGGCCGACGGCTCCTGGCGCTGCAGAGTCATGATCCGAGCCTCCCACGTATTCGGCTCGAGAGGTTGACCCGAGCATTATCACCGTAATATTTTAGTTTCATGTTGGCCATACGTTCCGGCATTCAAGGAGGCTGGAGCAGATGCCGAATCGGTGTGACGTCGTGGTGCTCGGAGCCGGACTCGCGGGGCTGGTCGCCGCGAACGATCTGGTCGCCGGTGGCGCGGACGTGGTGGTACTCGAGGCGCGGTCCCGACCTGGCGGCCGCGTGCTCCAACAGACTCTGGCCGATGGACGCCGGGTTCAACTCGGGGGCGAGGTGGTCGGGCCGCACCACTTGGCGTATCGCCAGCTCGTCGACGAGCTCGGCTTGACGCTGGAGTCCTCGTTCACTCAGATTTTTGGTCATGACACGCACGTCCTTCTGGACGGCCGAGAGATCGTCGATTCATTCGGGTGGCTCGACAAGGCGGACCAGGAGATCTACCTCCGCTGTGACGACGATTTCGGCCGTCTGGCGAGCACGGTCGACCCCGCAGATCCGTGGTCGCACCCTCACGCGCGTGAACTCGACGCCATCTCGGTCGCCGATTGGCTCCGCAGCCGGGGGGCGACCCCGAACGTCGTTCGGGCACGACGACTCGCGATGCTCGCGCTCGCGGCTGAGTCTCCCGAACGCACGTCGCTGCTGGCCGACCTGCGCAAGGAGGCCACGGCGCCGGAGCCGCGGTTCTACGACTACGACACGTGGGAGAGTCTTCGGGTCGCCGAAGGCTCCGGCACCGTCATCCAGCAGCTGGCCCTGCCAGTCTCGTCTCGGATCCGGTACGAATCGCCAGCGACCCACGTGCGTGTCACGTCGGGCGGATGCACCGTCCGAACCTCCGACGGGGAGGTCTTTTCCAGCGACGCTGTGGTGTCGGCCCTGCCCGTCGGCCCGCTGCGGGACATCACCGTCGAGGGAGTGTCCGATGCCCGGCTCGCATCGTTGCACTCGCAAAGGAACGCGCGTGTCAGCAAGGTCGTCTATGTGTACCCCGATTCGTTCTGGGAGCGCAATGATCAGAACGGATCGTCCTACTTCGAGGAGGGCATCATCGGCGGCACGTGGTCTCAGCGCGATGGAATCCTGTCCGCCCTCATCCCGGCTGAGCGGCACGGAATATTCGAGGGGACGCCGAACTCCCTTGTGCAGGCTGAGCTGTTAGGTGAGGTGGAACGAGCGTTCGGCCCGTCAACTGCTGCCGCAGAACAGGTGTTCATCAACCGGTGGGGAGTCGATCCCTGGACTCAGGGCTATATCACCGCGTGGCGCCCGGGCGACGTCATGCGGGTCGGTCCGCTGCACGGCACGCATGAGCCACCGTTCTACGTGTGCGGCTCGGATCAGTGGGTATGCGGCTACATGGAAGGTGCGGTGCGGACCGGCCGCGCCGCCGCGGCCGCGGCGCTCTCGGGGGGCTGGGGCGGAGCCGAAGCGAGGACCAAATGGACCGCCTAGTCGACATCTCACTGACTGCCGCGCAATTCGCTGGCGAATCGGTGCGATCCCAGCCTCCCGCGCGTGCGCGGACCATCGTGGTCGGCGCCGGCATCATCGGAAGCGCCGCAGCTCACTTTCTGGCCGAGCAGGGGGATCACGATGTGCTCCTCCTGGAGCGCGGCGTGGTCGGCAACGGCAGCACCTGGCACGCGGCGGGCCTCACGACAAGCTTGCGGAGCACGCCCCCACTGACGGAGTTGGCGCGCTTCGGACTCGAGACCTACCGAACACTTCAGGAGCGAACGGGAGTCGACGTGTCGTTCGTCAGCAACGGCTCCGTGATGCTGGCGCGCACTCCCGGACGCGAGGACGAGCTCCGCTACTTCGCCGACGGCGCGAGACTGGCGGGCGTGCCGGCCGAGATGCTTCGCCCGAACCAGGTGCGCGATCTCTGGCCGCTCGCGTCCAGTGATCAACTCCTCGGAGCCCTGCACCTGCCGGAAGACGGGCACATCAACCCGGGATATGCCGCGCTCGCGCTCGCGCAGCTCGCGTTCCAGGCCGGTGTCACTATCCGCGAGAACATCGCGGTGGCAGAAGTCCTCACTGAGCACGGCCGCGTGATCGGGGTCGCCACTGACCGGGGCAACATCGAGTGCGACCGCGTGCTGCTCGCCTGCGGACTATGGACTCGCGACCTCGCAGCCACATGCGGGGTGAGCGCTCCGCTGTACGCGGCCGAGCACATGCACGTGCGCACAGCACACGTCGTCGGGGCCGACTCCCTCCCCATCCTGCGAGACATGGATGGCTATTTCTACGTTCGTCCGGAAGCAGGCCGTCTTCTTGTCGGCGCATTCGAGCCGGATGGGATCCCGAGGCGGGTGGACGAGATCGGGAACGCCGGCTTCGCCCAGTTCGGTGCTGATTGGGAACACTTCTCGAGCATCCGCGCACGCGCCGAAGAGCGCATCCCGCTGCTGCGGGATGTCGAATGGGATCGATTCCTCAACGCCCCAGAGTCGTTCACGCCAGATGGCAACTTCCTGATCGGCGAAGCGGCAGAGGTAGCCGGGGTCTACGTTGCGGCCGGCTTCAACTCGCAGGGCATCCTCTTCGGACCGGGCGCCGGTCGTGCAGTCGCGGACTGGATGATCTCGGGGGCAGCGGGCTTCGATGCGTCGGCCGTCGACGTGCGACGGTTCGCACACATGCAAAGCAACCGACGCTACCTGCATGCGCGCACCCGTGAATCGCTCGGGCGGCTGTACGCAATGCACTGGCCGCAGCTCCAGCCTGGCACCGCCCGGAACGTCCGCCGCTCACCGCTGCATTCGCGGCTGGATGATGCGTCCGCCGTATTCGGCGAAACCACGGGATGGGAGCGTGCGAACTGGTTCGCCCCCGAGGGTGCACCCCGGCGCTATGAGTACAGCTTCGGTAGGCAGAACTGGTTTGACGCGGTCGGCGAGGAGCATCGCGCCGCGCGGGAACGGGTTGCGCTCTTCGACCTGAGCTCCTTCGCCAAGGTTGAGGTGGCCGGCCCCGATGCCTTAGCGGTCCTGCAACGACTCTGCACTGCCGACATCCGCCTGCCCGTCGGGCGAGTTCGCTACGCCCTTATGCTCAACTCCCGCGGGGGAATCGAATTGGACGGCACAGTCGTGCGGCTCGATTCTGACCGGTATTGGGTGATCGCCCCGGCGGCTTCGCAATACAAGGCGCTCAACATGATCCAGCGTCTGGCGCGTGGGACGGCCGCGGCGGTGTTCGACGCGACATCAGGATTCGCGACTCTCGCCGTGATGGGCCCCAATAGTCGAGACTTGATGGCGCGGATTTCGCCCGACAACTGGAGCAATGAGGCGCACCGCTACGGGTGGGGGCGTGCTGTGGAGGTGGCGGATGCCCGTGCATACGCACTTCGTTTGAGCTTCGTCGGAGAACTCGGCTACGAGCTTTATGTTCCGGCCGACCAGGCGGTCAACGTCTACGACGCCCTTGTCGCCGAAGGGCATGACCTGGGGCTGAAACTGGCCGGCTACCACGCACTCGACTCGTTGCGCAGCGAGAAAGGCTACCGGCATCTTGGCCATGACATCGGCCCCATCGACGACCCTGTTGAAGCCGGCCTCGAATTCACTGTGTCGATGGCCAAACCGGACGACTTCGTCGGACGCGCCGTCCTCGAAAGCCGCGCACATCAGCCTCGTGAGGCCCGCACCGTCTTCGTGGCGCTGCGGGACCCCGAACCAGTCTTCGTTCACGACGAGCCGGTGCTCTGTGACGGCCGAATTGTAGGAAAGCTGACGAGCGGAAGCTACGGCTACACGCTGGGGCGCGCGTGTGGGATCGCGCGGATCAGAGGTGATGTGCCGGATGATGCTCGGTTCACCGTATTGTGCGGCTCGGTCGAAGTTGAGGCGGACGTGTCTGGGGCACCGTTCTACGACCCGGCGGGAATCAGATTGAAGAGCTGACTCGTGTCCCACCAGGTGAGCTGGCCAATTCTCGCTGACGCAAGAACCACCGGTAGTCGGTGCTCAGCGAAACGCCGGGATTCCAGTGATGTGGTTGCCGATGACGAGCGTATGGACCTCGTCTGTTCCTTCGTACGTGCGGACACTCTCAAGATTGTTCGCGTGGCGCAGCGGCGAGTAGTCGAGGGTAACTCCGTTGCCGCCGAGGATCGTGCGGGCCTCACGGGCGATCGTGATCGCCTCCCGCGTGTTGGAGAGCTTTCCAAGGGAGATCTGGTGTGGCGCCAGCCTACCTGCGTCCTTCAAGCGACCGAGGTGCAGGGCGAGTAGGGTGCCCTTGTTTAGCTCAACCGCCATATCGACCAACTTCTGCTGGGTGAGTTGAAAGCCCGCGAGAGGTCGATCGAACGGCATCCTCGTCTGAGAGTATTCGAGCGCGGCCTGATAGCTATCGCGCGCGGCACCCATGACACCCCAGATGATGCCGTAGCGGGCCTCGTTCAGGCACTCGAACGGACCCCGGAGTCCCTTCACGTTCGGCAGGAGCGCCCTGCCAGACACGCGTACATCGGTAAGCATCAGTTCCGTCTGGATAGACGCCCGCATCGACAGCTTCTGCCCGATGACCTTAGCTTCGAACCCGGGCGTGTCTGTGGGCACGATGAACCCTCGGACACCATCGCTGGTCTGTGCCCAAATTATCGCAACGTGGGCGATCGAACCGAGGCCGATCCAGCGCTTGTGGCCCGTGATCACCCAATCGTCGCCATCTCTCCGTGCGAACGTTTTCATGCTCGCCGGATCGGAGCCGGAGTCGGGCTCGGTCAGTCCGAAGCAGCCGATTGTGGTCCCATCGGCCATGCCTGGCAGCCATTCATTCTTCTGTTCCTCCGATCCGTGCTTATGGATCGCACTCATCGCCAGCGACCCCTGCACGCTCACGAAAGTACGGAGGCCGCTATCTCCTGCCTCCAATTCCAGAGCGGCGAGGCCGTAGTCGACAGCGCTCCTGCCCGGGCAGCCGTACCCGTTCAGGTGCATACCAAGCAGGCCAAGCTTCGCCATCTCGGGGATGATCTGAGTGGGGAACATGGCCTTGTCATACCAGTCAGCGATATTGGGCCTGATCGCGGTGGTGACGAACGACCGCACCCGGTCGCGAAGCGCGATCTCCTCGCTGGTCAGGAGGAAATCGACGTCGATGAGGTCAACGGCATCGGTCATGAGATGTCCTTCAAAATTGGTGAGCGGGAGGGATGAGTGCGCCGTCTATTCGACGAGGAATCTGCCACGGGTTGTCAGCCGAGAGGAATACCGGGAGGGTTTCCGGGGCCGCATTCTGCAGCGAGACGGGGCGAACAAACCGGGCAAGCGCGCCGGCGCCGACGCTAGTGGCGTCGAGTCGGCTAGTCGCGGGCCAGGGGCCGCCATGCTGTTGGGACCACGTGTTGATTACACCGGTCGGCCACGCGTTCAGCGCTACACGGCCGACGTTCGGCAGCAGCCGTTCGACGACAGCGCGGGTTTCGGGGTCTGTCGGTCCGCCGGTGAAGACGGAGGCCGCCAGGGAGCCTTGCAGACGGACGAGCGTAGAAAGAGCCGCAGCAGCGTCGATGTATTCGCAGACCAGGGCGACGGGGCCGAAGCATTCCTCGAGGAGCCGCGACCCGGGCCTGAGATCGGCCAAGGCGACGCGAAAGACCTGCGCGGCGACGAAGTAGCCGTCACCAACTGGAATGGTGGAACGAGACGTCGACTCGGCAGCAACCGCGAGCTCGGCTATACCTGTCGCAAAGCTCGCAGCGATTCCTGCTGTCAGCAGGGGTGCGGGCGGAACTTCGGCGACGCGGGCTGCCACCGCGTCGAACATGCCCGCGCCGGCGGGTGCGAAGATCAGGCCGGGCTTGGTGCAGAACTGGCCCGCCCCGAGGGTGAATGATGCGACGAAGCCGGCAGCAATGGCCGCGGTATCGGCGGCCGCGGCGGCCGCCGTGACGAACGCGGGGTTCACGGTGCCCATCTCGGCGAAGACGGGCACTCCCCTGGGTGCGGCCCGCGCGAGCAGCGCCATGCCGCCGCGCTGGCTCCCGGTGAATGCGACCGTGGCGATGGCTGGGGAATCGACCAGGTGCAGGCCTGCATCGAATCCGGTGACAAGATCGTATGTTCCCTCGGGAGCGCCCGCCGCGAGTAGCGCAGACCGAGCGATTACGGATAATCTCGCGCTGAGCCGAGGGTGCGCGGGATGGGCCTTCGCGATTACCGGGCATCCCGCAGCGAGCGCGGAAGCGACATCGTGGCCGAAGACGCCGAATCCGAAGGGGAAGTTGCTCGCCCCGAACACGGCGATAGGGCCGACGGGGATGTTCCAGCGAGACAAAGCGATGCTCTCGTTGATGAGGTCGGTACTGGCGCCGAGGTAGCTGCCCTCGACTGCGACGCTGGCATAGAACAGGATGCTTCGGGCAGAGCCCGCGATCTCGCTTCGAAGCCGAGGCAATCCGAGCCCGGTCTCCTCGTTGCCGAGCTGAGCGAGCTCCTCCTCATGCGCCAGCAGAGCGTCCGACGTGGCAGTCAACCAAATTTTCCGAACCTTCGGCGCTGTCGCTGCCAGCTCATAAGCCGCGGTGGTGGCACGGTTCAATATCGCCTCAACCATGGCCGATGTAGTGTGCGCGACGCCTCCCTGCCGTTCGCCGGTGCGGGGATCGTAGCTGACATCGATAGGGCTCACGGTTGCGCTCACGCGGGCACGGTCTCCGGAGAAGCAGCGAGTTGGCCAGCGTTCACGTGCTGAATCGCATCGCGAAGAACGGTAAGGCCGTCGTTCAAAAGCGATTCGTCGATCACCAGCGGCGGGAGCAGGCGAATCACATTTGAGTAGGTTCCGCAGACCAGCACCAAGAGTCCCTGAGCGTGACAACGCGCAGCAATCTCCTTGGCGATGTCGGCCCGGGGCGCCAGTGTCCCCCGATCGGCGAACT
Source organism: Marisediminicola antarctica (assembly GCF_009930795.1). GTDB lineage: Bacteria > Actinomycetota > Actinomycetes > Actinomycetales > Microbacteriaceae > Marisediminicola > Marisediminicola antarctica. The sequence continues at coordinate 1,534,315 of NZ_CP017146.1, read as the reverse complement.
CCACCGCCAGCATCGCGCCCCGACCTCGAACATCTGCCACAACACTCGTTCCCGAGAGAAGCGGTTCGAGAATCATGCGAGCGGCAACTTCGATCTTGCGTGCATTCTCGATCAGCTTGCCATCCGCAAACGCCTCGAAAACCCCGAGGGCCGCAGCACACGCAAGCGGGTTTCCGGCGTAGGTACCGCCGAGACCACCGGCATGCACCGCGTTCATCAGTTCCACGCGACCTGTAACCGCACTCAAGGGCAGACCACCCGCGAGTGCTTTCGCGGTAACAGTAAGGTCACCGACAACGTGCTCACTGTTACTCGCGAATAGCGTACCGGTGCGTCCCATGCCGGCTTGGACTTCATCAAGTACGAATACGATGCCGTGTCTCGTTGCGATGTCGCGGAGCCCCGGGAGGAAGCCGGGCGCTGGAACGATGAAGCCTCCTTCTCCTTGGATCGGCTCGATCACCATGGCTGCGAAGGTCTCTGGCCCCTCAGTAGCCAGAATAAGTTCGACCGCAGCCAGTGCCTCAGCGGTGGCGTTCTGTGCCCCGGTCGGCCAACGAAGGGGGGCTGCGAAAGGCGCCCGATGCACCTCTGCTGGGAACGGTCCGAAGTTGAGCTTGTAGGGGTTCTCCTTCGCGGTCATTGCCATCGTCAGCAGCGAGCGGCCATGATAGGCGTCGTCGAAGACCAGAACCTTTTCGCGCCCGGTAGCCGACCGCGCGATTTTGATGGCGTTCTCGATGGCTTCTGCACCCGTGGAGAACAGCGCAGTGCGCTTCTCAAAACTACCTGGGGTGTGCTCATTGAGCCACCGGCAGACAGCGGTGAAGGAGTCGTATTCGGTGACCATGAAGCAGGTGTGGGTGAATCTGGACAACTGGTCAGCCACGTGCTCCTGCACTAGAGGGTTACTCGCACCCACGCTCGTCACCGCGATCCCCGAGGCGAAATCAACGATGCGGTTACCGTCGACATCCTGAAGGATCGCGCCCTCGGCCCGGTCGATGAACACCGGCAGGGCGGTGCCGAATCCGCTCGTGACGTGCTTCAGCCGTTCGGCATGTAGGGCAACAGACCGAGGGCCCGGAATTGCCGTTGCGAGTAGGCGAGATTGAGGGACGGATGCCAGTGTCATGGGCTCAAGTTAGCAACCAGCCCACTCTGAGGCATCAGATGTTTTACCCACGCTCAGCCTTCCCTTTGGTTAGAATAGCCAATGACTGTCAGCCCCGCTGGAGAACGGACGATTCATCGTGATCAGCCTGATACAGCTCTGCGACAAGATGGGCAACGCGCTCCGCTCCGCTGACGGAGGACCTGTCGCCAGAGTCGACCTCACCGGGGTGCACATTTCAGAGCTGGATGACCCGACCCCGTACTTGGAGGGAGGGGAGCTGTTGCTGACGACGGGCATCCCTCTGGTCGGTGACCGTGAAAGCGTGCGCGAGTACGTGTCGCGCCTGGCCAGTCGAGGCGTCGTGGCCCTCGGACTCGGTCTCGGTGCCGGTACCGACGATGTTCCCGCCGACCTTGAAGCCGCGTGTGCCAACGCTGGGCTGGCGCTACTCGTCGTTCCAGTGGGTATCCCGTTCATGCACGTCTCCCGGGCCTATTGGGATCTGGTGGGCAAGACTGAACAGGCCGACCTCGCGGCCAGCCTGAACCTTCAGACTTCGCTCACACAGGCCGCTACCCGGCCCCAGGCCGTCGCCGCCGTAATCAAGGCTCTGGCCAACGCTGTGGGCGGTTGGGCCGTCTACCTTCCTGCCGATGGTTCAGCCGAAACCTACTGGCCGCCGGTCGAGCGCCGCATTCTGCCGCAATTGCGCAAGGAGACGGCACGCCTTGGCCTAGCTGGCACTCACTCGGCGGCGACGTTCCCCCTGCACGGCATGGATGTCATCGAGTACTCCATAATCGCTGACCGGCGAACCGCCGGCTTTCTGGCCGTTTGCGCTGGTCGTCGCCTGCGCAAGGCCGACCGGCAGCTAATGCTGACGGGCTGCATGCTCCTGGCCGTAGCAGCCCAACGAGAATGGCAACTCACCCGAGCAAACTCGATCCTGAGCAGTACAACAACGACTCTCGCCGTGAACGGATTCGTTGATGCAGCTCGGTTTGTAGCCTGGGATCTCATCGGTTCCCCACTTGCCGAACGGGTTCAGCTTCTGGCGATCAGAGGAGACAACCTCGAGGCGCTCTCAACCTCAGAACTTGCCGATCGAGTATCGGACATGGTGACAGACGAGCCTGGCTCGGGGTTGGGCGAAAGCATCCGCCGGTCGCGCCTTCGTGCGATGGACGACGGCATCTGTTACCTGATCCTGGAGCCCCTGACGAACTCAGCCGGTGCCGAGATAGTTGAAAGTGCGGTGAAGACGCCAGCGTCGCATCGGGCCGGGCGCCCATCGCAATTCGCGGCAGCGCTCAGCCGTCCTATGCCACTCAGCCAGCTGTCGGGAAGGGTCGGCGACGTGCGCCGATCCTGCGCGCTGGCCCCCATGGGGCACATCGCGTCGGGCCGGAGTCTGCTGGATCCGCGAGCGGTCGAGTGGGTCGCCCAGCTCGCGGCATACCATCGCGCCGATCTCGTGGGAACTGTCAAGAGCTACATTCGACATCAGGGCCAGTGGGAGGTCGCCGCCAGGGAGCTGGAGCTCCATCGCAATTCGCTGCGGCACCGCATCGGCATTGCGACGAGACTCATTGACGCCGATCTCGACGACCCGGACGTGTCCGCAAACCTCTGGCTAGCACTCCGCAGCGCGAGCGACGGGGGTACTGAATGATTCCAGCCACCCTCGCACGGCGTCACCGTGTTCATCGAGCGCGGGAGGCGCGGCGGTTCGCGGCACAAGCGGGGGCGACCAGGTGATGGGATTGCGAATCTGTGTTCCCACGGCCATGCCCGTCGCATCCTGCACCGAGATAGTGGGTGCGAGCCCGAGGGATTCAGCAAGTTCGATCCCGTCCGCGATCGTCCCGACCTGGCCGGCTGGGACGCCAACGGAGGTGAAGGCGTCCTGCCATGCCGAGGCCGTTCCCGTGACCAGTCGGGACTCAAGCATCGCAACGAGTTGCTCACGGTTGATCACACGTGCACGGTTGGTCGTGAACCTTGCATCGGAAATGAAGTCGTCGAGCGAGAGCACGCCGAGAATCGACTTGAACTGACTGTCGTTTCCGCAGGCCACCGCGAGAGGTCCATCCGCGCAGTTCAGTAACTCGTAGGGGGCGATCGAGGGATGCGCATTGCCCATCCTCTGCGGCATGACACCCGCGCCCAGGTAGGCCTGCCCCTGATTGGCAAGCGCGCCCTGGAGACTGGACAGAAGGTTGACCTCAAGCCGAACCCCGATCCCGGTTGCGTTTCGGGTGTTCAACGCGGCGAGAATGCCGATCGTGGCATCCTTCGCCGTAATAATATCAACGAGGGCAACACCGACCTTTGTCGGCGAGCCCGCGGAGTCGCCGGTGATACTCATCAGGCCGCCAAGCGCCTGGACCATGAAGTCATAACCCGGCAGGTCGGCTCCGCCAGCGCTGCCAAAACCAGAGATCGAGGCATAGATAAGTCGAGGATTATCTCGACTAAGGCGTTCGTAACCGAGCCCGACCTTCTCCATTCCCCCAGGTCTGAAGTTCTCGACGACGATGTCTGCCCGCAATGCGAGCTCAACCGCAACCCGACGGTCGGCCTCATCGCTCAGATCGAGACAGATGGACTCCTTGTTACGGTTGACGCTCTCGAAGTAGGTCGACCCGGTTTCCGAGAAAGGCGGCCCCCACTGACGAGTGTCGTCCCCGCTGCCGGGCCGTTCAACCTTGATGACCCGTGCCCCGAGATCGGCCAGCGTCATAGTCGCCAGAGGCCCGGCCAGCACCCGTGAGAAGTCAGCCACCAATAGCCCTTCCAGCGGCAACTTCGAGGGCACGTCGGCAGAACTCTTCGTCATGGGCGCTCCGTTCATAGGCGATCGTCGCCAACGAAAGTATGCCCCCTGCCGCCTGTGGTCATTGGATGTAATGACCCGCCGTTAGCCCGAGCGGCTAATCCCACAAGCCAAGTCGAGCCCGTGAAGCTCAACTCGCGAGTTCGCGGGTCGGCGATCACCGGCGCGCCCGGTGATGCGCACCGCCTCCCGGGTCATCCAACGTCGCGAACTCCTCCTCGCGCTCCTGCACGAGGCCGAAGGCGCCTGGCAGGATCTCGCCGCGCACCCGTGGTGCGGCGGCCGCCAAGCACGCGGCGGCTTCGACCTCTGCGTCGAGCGCGCGCACGCCATCAGCCGGGGTCGCATCGGCGACCCGGGTGAGCAGCCCGCCGGCGGACAGGTCGCTCACTTCGAAGGTGCCCCCTTCGCGTCTGCCCATGCGCCGTCGATGAACAGGCTGTGGGGTGCGCCACGGAACGGGTCGAGGGCTGTGCTCGACGGCGAAAACTCGTCTTGCGCGCAGAAAGAGGGGTGCGATAGTGCGCTGTTTGAGGCCGTGCCCGGGATGACGGGAACTCCTCCTAGTCGTGGTCGAAGGTCTTGTGGAGATTCTCAAGCACGGCTGCGGCGGTCACGACGACATAGCTGAATGTTTTTCCATGCACCGCTCGCTTGTTGGCGCATCGACGACGCGGAGTCCAACATCCTTGACAACCATGTCATCGGTATTCGTGCCCTCTGCGAGTCCAACCCGGTAGCCGAGACTGCCCGTCGCGGCTGCCTGAACGAAAGCGCGGAATAGCTCGAGTCCTGCACCTGGGAGCTTCTGCTCGGGATGCCACTGCACTCCGAGCAGAAACCGGTCGCCAGTCGCCTCGATCGCCTCGATCGCCTCGACGACACCGTCGGGTGCCCAGGCACATGCGACGAGGCCCTGCCCGAGCTCAGCCACGGCTTGATGATGGTGCGACGCGATGGCGAATGTGGCGGTGCCCACAATACCTGCAAGGCCGCTGCCAGCCACCGGGATCACCTCGTGGGCCGTGTACGTGCCAATCTCATCACGGTGCGGGGTCATGTCGAGCCGGTCGCCGAGGTGCTGCTCAAGTGTGCCGCCCAGCGCGACATTGATCAGCTGCATCCCGCGGCACACACCATAGACTGGGACCCCCCGCTCAACCGCACGCCGGACGAGAGCTAGCTCAAGGTCATCCCTCTCGCGGAGCGGTTGATCGTTCTCGTTATGGCACTCCTCGCCGTAGAGATCGGAATCCAGATCTGAGCCGCCGGGCAGAAAGAGCCCATCGATCGCGTCGACGATGCGCTCGACGTTCGCGAGGTTCACAGCGACGCTCGGGATGAGCAACGGGGATCCGCCGGACTGTTGGATCGCCGCGACGTAGGAGTGGGGAATGGCATCGTTGGGCACATCGATCCACTGTCCGACCGTGACGACCTTGCGATCTGCGACGAGGCCAATGAGCGGGGTGATTGTCATGAACGTGATCCTCAGTCCCGCGGCGCCGGCGTTCGGATGAGCTTCTTATTGACGAACTCGTCGAGTCCGAACCGACCGAGTTCGCGCCCAAGACCCGAGCGCTTCGTTCCTCCGAACGGCAGGTCGACGTGCGAATCTGTATTCTCGTTGATGAATACCATGCCCACATCGAGGGCCCGCGCGACCGTGTGTGCGACCGAGAGGTCTGACGCGAACACGGCCGATCCAAGGCCGAACGGCGAACCATTTGCGGCTTCAATCGCCTTCCGGACGGAGCTGACCTTGAAGACGACCGCCACCGGGCCAAAAAGCTCCTCATCGAATGCACGCATTTCTGGGGTGACGTCGGTCAATAGGGTCGCGGCCATAAAGGAACCCTGCTCCCCGATGCGATGCCCGCCGGTATGCAGGCGTGCACCCTTGTCAGTGGCATCGCGCACTACCTCCAGCAAGTCGGTGACCCCAGCGAGAGAGGCGAGCGGCCCGAACCCTGTTGCCATGTCCAGCGGATCTCCTGGGGTCATTCGAGCGAGACGCTCGCCGAACCCGGCAACGAACGCGTCGTAGTGGGCCTCGATGACGATAAATCTCTTGGCTGCGGTACAGGCCTGCCCCGCATTGCTCATCCGCCCCGAGACAGCCGCATCAATCGTCGCATCGAGGTCGTCGACATCCAGAACGATGAACGGATCACTTCCGCCCAGCTCCAAAACGCATTTAACGAGCGCGCGGCCGGCCGCTTGGGCGACGGCGACCCCCGCCCGCTCGCTTCCAGTTAGCGAGACGCCCCGAATGCGAGGGTCGGCAATAATGCTTTCCACATCTGCACTCTCCGCGAACATATTTATGTATGCCCCATCGGGGAGCCCAGCTTCGCGGAAAATCTCCTCCTGAACTAAGGCCGACTGCGGGCAGTTGCTCGCGTGCTTGAGCAGGATGGTGTTCCCCAGAAGCAGGTTGGGCGCGGCGAATCGAGCGACCTGATAGTACGGGTAGTTCCAGGGCATCACACCGAGAAGAACGCCGAGCGGCGCCGAGCTGACGACGGCTTCTCCCCCTCTGGCCGGCCTCATGTCTTCATCAGAGAGGAAGGCAGGGCCCTTCGTCGCGTAGTACTCGTAGATGTCGGCGACAAACGACACCTCGCCCCTCCCCTGACGAATTGGCTTGCCCATCTCGGTGGCGATAATGCGGGCGAGCTCCTCTTCGCGAGAGCGGTAAATACTGGCGGCGCGCAGCAGCACCGCGGACCTCTCCACTATTGTCGCGGCGCTCCAACTAGTGAAGGCGTCGTCGGCCCGGGCGATGGACGCTTTGATCTCCTCGGGCGTCAAACTGAGAAATTCCCGTTCCACAAGTCCGGTCGTCGGGTTCGTAGTCTTATAGGGCAACTGTTGCTCCTCATTCATGATCGGTGGACGGCGAGAACGGTTAATTTGCCGGTAACGTGACGCGTGACGACGGTTCGTCGTTGCTGAAGTTGATTCCCATGGAAGGTGCCGCGCGATGACGAAGCTCGACGGGATCAGGGCGCATGTATTCCGCCCGCTTCCCGACGTGTTGCGTGCGGACGCCATCGCAGAGCGTCTGACCACGGCGATCTCCCTCGGCCTCATCCGCCAGGGCGAGAAACTGCCCGTCGAAAGCCAGCTCATGGACATGTTCGGCGCGGCTGGCGCGACTGTTCGCGATGCACTTCAGGCGCTGCGAGACGACGGGATCATCGAGACCCGCCGGGGTCGAAGCGGGGGAACCATCGTCGTCGGAGTTCCGGCGTTCGACACCCCAACGCTGCATGATCGACTCAAGTCCCTTTCGATGACGGAACTGCGTGATCTCGGCGACGAACTCGCAGCGGTCTCGGTCGCGACCGTTCGCCTGGCGCACGAGCGAGGGTTGCCCAGTGATCTGCCCCGGCTGACGATGTTGGCAGGAGCTATCGCGACCGCAGAGGACTTGTCGGCTTGCAGTCGCACTGACAGCCGGTTCCATATTGAGTTGGCGGTGCTCGCGCAGTCCGAACGCCTGATGCGAAGTGAGATCCGGCTTCAGAGCGAAACGGTTGAGCTGCTCTGGTCGGCACACTCGGTCACCGAGGACCGAGAGCGCGTGGCAGCCGAGCACGTGGCCATTGCCGAGGCGCTCCGGGACGACGACGAGGAGCAGGCCGAGAGGCTCGTTCTTCAGCACGTCCATCGAAATGTCTACCGAATGATAGAAGCCAAATTGGCTTTGACCTACCCGATTGAGACACCGGAATTGGCATGAGCATCGAGACCGCAGCGGGCGAGGCAGCCGCACAGATCGCATCATGGTTCGACGACCTCTTCAGCGAGCTCGACGCACTCTCCTCGCGAATTAGTACGATGATGATCGAGGCGAAGGGCTCCCGCGAACGCTTCGTGGAGGCGGACCTGAAACTCGTGAAATCGATCACGCGCGGTTTTCTGGCGAAGCACCCGTTCGTCGAAGCAGCCGGTGTGATTCTTGCGCCCGGCACTATCGACGACGATCGAGGCACGATCGAGTGGTGGCGCAACGATGACGGGGGCGCTGATGGGAAAGTCATCTTCAACCTGGCTCCAGAGGCAGGGTCGTTCTACGACTTCCAGAACCTGACCTGGTTCGACAACGCGGTGCGGACCGGAGCGAGAGCGATCACCGGTCCCCACGTCGACTTCGGCGGGCTCGATCAATACATCATGACGCTTACAGCTGCGCTCGAACTCGGTCAGGACACCATCGGGATGGTCGGGTGCGATGCCGAGGTGCGCGACATCGAAGCGGTCATAGTTCCCATGCTGAGACGTATTCCTGGGGACGCCGCACTGATCAACGCCGACAATCGCGTTGTGCTCGGCAATTCGGGCAGATTCCTCGTCGGGAACCGCGTGCGCAGCGAGCCGCACCGCGGCGGCTTCCTGCCCGTAGAGTCCCCTTCGCTCGGGCTCAGTGTCGTCTATGCGGAGCACGCGAGCTAAAATTGAGCAATTGTTTGTGACCGCGCATCGCGGCTCACGACGATGTGATCGACAAAGGCACGGACGAGCCTCAGGCGATCATCCCCGTTGCCTCGCGTGTCTTCCGGGTGCCACTGAACCCCGACGACCCACGAAGCGTCGACGTGCTCTGTCGCTTCGACGATACCGTCGTCGGCCATCGCCGCGACCTTCAACGTTGGTGCAATGATCCCCGCGGCCTGATGATGCCCCGACCTCACAGTCACCCGATCACGTTGAAGGATTTCGTGTAAACGAGTGCCTGGTGTGATGGTGACGTCTTCGTCGAGGAACATCGGCTCGTCGAGCCCGCCGCGATGCAGGTCCCAGACGGTCAAATCCGGGATCAGGGTCCCGCCCAGCGCGAGGTTCAACAACTGCGAACCGCGACAGATCGCCAACAGTGGGGCATCTGATGCGACGGCTGTTCTGATGAGATCAAGGCAGTAGAGGTCAGCAGCCTGGTCCACGCCGTAGAGATTCGGCACCGGACCGAGGACTCCGTACAACGTCGGGTCCACATCGCCGCCGCCGAGGAAGAGAACACCGTCGGCCCCGTGAACCAGCTGAACGGGCGGCAGTGGCGAAGTGCTGCTGTCGACCAGCACGACGCGCGCCCCCGCATCGGTCAAGGACTCAAGGGCGGTCTTCGTGAATCGAATGACTAGTTCGTTGACCTCCTCAGTCATCGCGGGGAAGTTCAGCGACACAACGACGGCGACGGTGGGAGCGCCCTCGGGAAGCTTCCGCAATCCGTCGGGCATCACATCGCTCGGCAGCACCTTCCGGCCCGAGCTATCCATTTTCACGGGGATCCAGCGGAAAGGGCAGGTCGGGCATCCACTTCTGCCACACAGCGAGGAGCCGGCCGTCGGTGATGAGGATATCGAGCACTCGGTCGATATCTTCCCGCAATGACGGATTGGACTTAGCCAGACCAACGCCCCATCGATTACCGGTCCTAGCGGTGAATGCGACGTCGAAATCAGGCTCGGCTCCCAGAACCACCGTCACGACGTCGTCGTCGATGAACGCGTCGACCTCGCCAGAGCGCAGCGATTCGATCATGTCTCCGAAGACATCCGTGGTCGCACCGAATTCGACCGGGATGATGCCCGGGATGGTAAGTGCGAGCGCCATGTTCGTGCTGTTGGCGATGGCTCCCACCCGATAGCCGACCATATCTTCTGGGGCTCGGGCGGGATCTCCCGCTCGCACGAGCACTGTCTCGTTGAATATGGCATAGGGCCGAGTGAAATCGACCTGCCGCATCCGCTCGTCCGTTATCCCTTGTCCGCACCAGACCGCGTCGGCAGCGCCGGTGTGCACCGCAGCGATCATGTTGTCCCACGCTGTGAAGATCCACTCAAGCCTCAGGCCCAGTTCGAGCGCAACGAGAGCGGCGACCTCGGGCTCGTAGCCCGTTCGGTTCAACCCGTCTTCGCTGAGATTGAAGAGCGGTGGTGCCGCTGAATCGATGCACGCTAAGCGCAGCACGCCGGTCACGGGAGGGTCTCCCAGTACATCGCGCGCTCCCAGTCAGTCACGGCGCCCGAGAAGCGAGCCCACTCGTCTTCCTTGAGCTCCAGGAAGATGTCGAAGTAGTCGGCGGGAATCGCTGACGACATCAGATCGCTCGACCGGAAGGTCGCGATGGCCTCGCCGAGGTTCAGTGGAATCGCGGGGAACGATGCCAGCGCCCCGGACTCCCCAATGGGTGCTCCAGGGTTGATTTGTCGGTTGATGCCGTCTTCCATCGCGGAGATAAGTAGCGCGTGAGACAGATACGGGTTTACGCTCGCGTCGGGCAGCCGGTACTCCATCCGGCCGATGGACGAGATACGGATCATGCTCGCACGGCTGTCGAGACCCCAAGTGGCAATGCTCGGCGCGAATTGGCCGGTATCCCAGAAGCGCTTGTAAGAATTCACGGTGGGGGCCATGGCGATGGTGGATGCGGCGGCGTGGGTGAGCATTCCACCGACAGCGTGACGTCCAATTTCGCTGAGATGGAGGTCGGGGTTGCCAGGCTCGATCAGCACGTTCTCATCCCCTCTCCAGAGGCTGAGGTTGTGGTGGCACCCGTTGCCCATCTGGCCCGCCGTCGGTTTGGGCATGAAGCTCGCCGTCACGCCTTCTTCGCGGGCGACTTGACGACAGATCTGGCGGTAGGTCACCAAACGATCTGATGTGAGCTCGACGCGGTCGTACATCCAGTTGAGTTCAAGCTGGCCATCATCTTCGTAGTCGCCCTCGATCATGTCGAGGCCGAACGCCTGTGCATAGGGGACGAGTTTCTTGTAGATCGGGCGCATCCGTTCAAGGTTCTCAACTTGGTAGGCCGGGCTCGCTCCCTCTTTTTTGATCACGTCGAGGCCCGGACCAACCCAGGTCATTTCGGGCTCGCATCCCGATCGCACCTCGAGGCCGGTTCGGGCCGTGAATTCGCTGTGCGCGCGCGACAGCAGACCGCGGGAGTCAGTGGCGAGCGGGCGACCACCCACCTCTGGAAGGTGTGGCGGCTCGTAGGCACGACAGAACATCCGCGCCACGGAGTGGTCCCAGGGCAGCACAACAAAAGTCTCAGGATCGGGGAGGCCCACCATCTCTCGGGCCCCGATCCCGCCACCGATCAGGTTGCCCATGCGGTCTGACTGAAGGTCAGCAACCGCGGTGCGGTGCAGGGCGATGCCCTTTTCGAGGTTCCGGCGCAGATGCCGTGCCGGGACCATTTTCGCGACGACCTTGGACCCAATCGTCGGGAGCATGTAGTAGATGTACTCGACCCCGGAAGCGGCGATGCGCTTCTCGAGATCGGCAACGACTTCCCGATCCATGTTGGCCTCACGGTGCCGCGCGAACGCATCCCGGTCGCTCAGCGCCGAACTTACGGTGCTATCTGACGTCATCGTCATTGGTCTTCTCTTTTCCTGGTCGGATTTGGCTGGAAAGCAGGGAGATTGGAAGCAAGTTCGCGTGCAGTGGCGACGAGCCCTCGGTAATGCAGTTGCCGGTTGCTGGGAAGTGTCACCGTGACGACGGCGGCGAGGAGTTCCTCTCGGAAGTACCCCAGGGCCACACCGCGTGCGGGATGGCCGAGGTCCCCCTCGAGTTCACGTACGGAAGTGGCCGCACCCGGTGAGCCGACGCCAACGAGGCGGACTTCACAGAGCTCGGTCCAGAAACTCGGTGTCGGGGTCACCGCCGCGGGAGAAGCCTGTCCTGCCAGATCAGCCACGAGGGTCGCAGCGGCGATTTTGGCGGTGTCGCCGGCGGTTGCCCAGTGCTCGACCCGTCGCGCGTCGCCACCCAGGACCTGGTCGGGGAAGCGCGCGATGTCGCCGACCGCTACGGCACGAGTAGCCCCCCTCACTCGCATGCTGTCGTCACAGAGACCGCCGTCGGTGAGGTCGAGGTTATTGCCGTCGAGCCACTCGACATTCGGGAGCGATCCGATCGACTCAACGACGACGTCAGCCGCTAGTTGCGAGCCATCATCGAGAGTGAAGCCAACACAACGCTGGTCCAAGGCCGTCAGCAGACCGACGACCCGCCCGGTCCGGAACTCCCCGCCGTAATCCTCCATCAGCGGCTTCATGGTGTCGCTGAGTTTGCGGCCGATTGAGTTCTCCATGGGGCCGCTGGAACCTTCCACAATGGTCACTTGGCAGCCGAGGGCCGTCGCGGCTGCCGCGATCTCGCACCCGATGAATCCGGCCCCGACGATGACCGCTCGTATCCCGGGTCGCAAGCGGGCACGCAGCACGAGGGAATCATCGATTGTGCGGATCACGAATCGGCCAGCCGCCGGAGTGCACGTGTCGAGCCGGCGCGCAAACAAGCCTGTCGCCACGACGAGTCCGTGATGCGCCACGGTTTCGCCTTTGTCGAGCTCTACTACTCGGTCGGCGAGGTTGCTGCAGAAGGTTTTAGTTCCTAGCGACCGCTGCGCGTCGGCGGTGGACGTGCGCTGGCGAAACGTCGACTCCGGCAGAGTCTCGCTGAGCGAAGCAGTCGAGGAAAGCACGCCCTTGGACGATGGTGGGCGATTGCAAGGTAAATGCCTCTCGTCGCCCACGATCCTCATCGAGCCGGTGTAGCCGTGGGCTCGCAACTGTTCGACGGTGCGCAAACCGCCGAGCGAGCCGCCCGCCACCACGATCACGACGCGCCTATTCGTCGTCGCGAATGAAGATGGCCTGAACCGGGCACACGTCGATCGCGTCCTCGACGTCATTGCGCAGAGAGCCGTCGACATCATCCTCGTACTCGAGGATGCCCTCGGAATTGATGCGAAACACGGCGGGCGCAGAAATCGCGCACTGCCCGTGGTTGTCGCACAAGTTGCGGTCAACGTAGACCTTCATCTGTTCTCCCTTGGTGATGGTGTGCAGCAGGGTGCCGTCGAGGCACTATGAGGCGGATGTGAATCTCAGGGGCAGACGCACGGGACCGGTATTGCCGGAGTCGGGCATCCATTCGTCGGCGCCGTCCACCCTCACATTGCGCATTCGACGCGCCAGAAGTGGAAGAGCGGCAGCCATGTCGGCTCTTGCCACGAAGTGACCGAGGCAGTGGTGCACGCCGCCTCCAAATCCGTAGTGCGGAGCATGTTCGCCAAGCAAATCGATCTCTGGATCGGGAAACGCCAGCGGGTCAGTGCCGGAGACCTGGGTGAAGAGGTGCACGGTCGTGCCGCGGGCGATATCGAGACCGTTGTAGGTGAAGTCTTCGATCGCCTCGCGAGTCACCCAAGTGGTTGTCGGATTCGTGCGCATTACCTCCTCGACGGCTTTGCGTCCCAAATCAGGGCGTTCCGCGAGCAGATCCCATTGTTCCGAGTTGTGGATGAAAGATTGCATCGCCAAGCCCAGCTGATTTCGCGTGGTGTCCATGCCGCCGAAGATGAGGAGCACGATCGCGTTGCGCAACTCGGCGTCGCTTAGGCTGTCACCCTCCCGGTTAGCCAGCACGAGTCGCGAGATGAAGTCCTCGCCGGGGTTCGCATGGCGATCGGCGATGAGGGCCTCCGCGTAGAGGTAGAGCTCTTGGATAGCGCCTTCGACTTGTTCCAAGTCCCGCCTGAGGTGCACGCCCAACGCCAAGCCCACAGTCGAGGCGAGTCTGGCGATGGTCGGCCACTCGCTTTCCGGGATGCCCAACAGGATGCAGAGCACACGGGTCGCATAGGGCTCGGCGAAGTCCCGGACGAACTCGCACTCTCCCGCCTCGATGAACCCATCGGCGAGTTCCTCGGCCAGCGCAGTGAATCGGGCATTCAGCGGTTCTATGTGGCGAGGCGAGAAGGCTGGATTGAGCAGGCGGCGTATGCGATGGTGGTCCTCGCCCTCGAGCACAAGGAGGTTCTTGGTCCACCACTCGTAGAAGAGCCCGCTGTGGACACCGTTGTGCTCAGGCCATTGCGCGCTCCCCTGCTTGAGGCGTTGGTCTTTGAGGAGACGGCTCACCTCGTTGTATCGAAGGACGGCGACGCCGTAGTTGGTGCGAGCAAACCAACTCTGTGCCCGGGCCGACCGAACGGCGTCCGAGTGCATTGCGAACGCAGGATCCGAGATGTCGAAAAAGGGTGCGCTTTCGAGTGTTCCCATGGAGACCCCAATGTCCGTAAATACATCAACAATGAATGATTACTCCGGAGCATAGGTCCTTTTTCATCCAAGCGCGACATTTATGCGTCGTCGGCGAGATTCGGGCCGTCCAGTTAAAACATGTAGCACTGGGGTATTTATTCCGATACGGTGTCGCTCATCGTGTAGCGCCGCTCATCGTCGAGCGTCGTGCTTTTCCTCGAGGATTTCCTGAAAGGCAAAAATGTCCGTAAAGAGTTCTGAAGCCAGTGGTCTGGAAGACGCGGAGCACCTCGCCGTACTCGGCTACGAGGGCACCTATAAGCGTTCGATGTCCCTGTGGGGAAATATCGCGCTCGGGTTCACCTACCTCTCCCCGCTCGTGGCGGTGTATGCGCTCTTCGCTTTCTCGCTCAGCATTGGGGGGCCGCCGTCGGTCTTCTGGATCGTCATCGTCGGGGCCGGCCAACTTCTCGTGGCCTTGGTGATGGGTGAGGTCGTCTCGCAGTTCCCAATCGCCGGCGGCGTGTATCCCTGGTCCCGCAGGCTCTGGGGGAAGCGATACGCGTGGATGGCCGCCTGGATTTACATCTGGGCGATGATCGTGACGATCACCTCGGTCGCGGAATACGGCAGCGGATTCGTGTCGAGCTTGTTCGGCGTGACGGTAGGCCCGGGCACCACCCTGATGTTTGCGGTGGCGCTTCTACTGATCGCGCTTGTACTCAACCTCGGGGGAACCAAGACGATGTCCCGCGTCGCACGGATTGGTCTCGCCGCCGAGCTGACGGGAGTGGTCGGGCTTGGGATCTACCTCCTCATCTTCCAGCGCAAGAACGACTTCAGCGTCTTTGTGGACTCGTTCGGAAAGGGCGACGGCAACTATTTGGCTGCGTTTGTCGGCGCAGCCCTCGTCGGCCTCTTCATGTTTTACGGATTCGAGGCATGCGGCGACGTGGCGGAGGAGGTCGTCGATCCATCACGCCGGGTTCCGCGGGCCATGTACCTAACCATCTTCGTCGGAGGCGTTTCAGCGCTGGTGTCCTACGTCGGCTACGTTCTCGCGGCTCCAGACCTCGCCGCCATCGTGAGCGGAGAAGACGCCGATCCGATCCCGGGAATCCTCGAATCATCGCTCGGAGTGGTCGGCGCGAAGGTCTTCCTCGTGGTTGCCTGCGTCGCCTTCATCTCCTGCGTCCTGAGCCTCCAGGCGGCAGCCAGTCGTCTGTTGCACTCGTTCGCCCGCGACGGTATGTTGCCCGGCAGCACGTGGCTCTCGAAAATTTCACCGCGCACGCAAGTGCCCGCTAACGCGCTTTTAGTGGCCAGTTTCGTGCCGATCCTTCTCTGTCTGCTCGTGTACGTGCGGCCAGAATCCCTGTTCCAGATTACGGCGTTCGCGGTTCTGGGCATTTATGTTGCCTTTCAGGCCGTGGTTCTGGCCGCGCTGCGTCAGCGGCTCAAGGGATGGAAGCCCGCCGGTCCGTTCAACCTCGGCCGCGCGGGTCTGATCGTAAACATAGCCGCGCTTGCCTACGGCATCATCGCCGTGTACCTGCTCCTTGTCCCGGGCGATTCAGGCGACTTCATCTCTGATTACATTGCCTGGATCGGTTTGGGAGTTGTGGTTGTGACTGGCGGCATCTACCTGATTACGGCACGTCCTGATCGCAAATCTGATGCTCCCGAGGGCGATGCGATTGAGGTCGCGAATCGGATTCGGGCGAACGCCCGGGTTGATTCGTAGCCCCCTCGGTCTTCTGAAGGGACCGGTCCCAGCTAGCGCTGGGTCCGGTCCCTTCAGGCAATTTAAAGGTGAGCGCGGCGGTCACCGTCGCGCGTCGCGCCCGTCTCCCAGAGGAAACAGACAGCGGCATACAGGCCCACCACCTCGGACTCCGCGGTCGCCGTGACACACATCGAGTTTCGACGTAAAGGGCGGCGCGCCGACATGGTAGACAGTTGGCGCGCCAACACGCGTCATTTGAGGATGCGAATGAGCTTCTTGTTGGCGAACTCCGCGATGCCGAAGCGACCCAGCTCGCGGCCGAATCCGGACCTCTTCACACCGCCAAAGGGAAGCTCCGGGCTGTCGAGGAGCGAGCCGTTGATGAAGACCATTCCCGCGTCGATCAGATCGGCGACGCGCAGGGCCTGCTCCGCATCCGTCGTGAAGAGGTAGGAACCCAGCCCATACGGGATGTCGTTGGCCACCTGTACCGCCTCGGTCTCGCTCTGCACACGGTAGATGGCGGCCACCGGCCCGAAGAACTCCTCCCGGTAGGCATCACTCTGCGGGGATACACCGGTGAGCACCGACGGGGAGAAGAAGGCGCCGTCCCGGCGCCCGCGCAGGGCCACGGTTGCGCCCTGGGTCTCGGCGCGTTGGAGCTGCTCCTCGAGCGTGTCTGCCGCACCGAGCGACGACAGCGGGCCCAGCGTCGTCTCCGGCGACGTGGGGTCCGCCGGAATAGTGCCGCCGATCTTCTCTGTGAAGAGTTCAACGAATGCGTCAAACAGCCCATCGATCACGATGAATCGCTTGGCTGCGTTGCAGGCTTGGCCGGAGTTGTCGATGCGAGCGGCGACAGCGGCGTCGACGGCTTCCTCGAGGTTGTCGGTGCTGAGCAGGATGAACGGGTCTGATCCGCCCAGTTCGAGCACGACCTTCTTGAGGTTGCGGCCAGCGACCTCGGCGACCGCGGCCCCCGCACCCTCCGAACCGGTCAGCGATACGCCACACACACGAGGGTCAGCGATGATGTCCGCGATCTGGGCGTTCGACGCATAGAGATTGCGGTATGCGCCCGAGGGGAAGCCGGCATCCGCAAAAATCTCCTCGATGGCGGCGGCGGATTCGGGGCACTGCGAGGCGTGCTTGAGCAGGATCGTGTTGCCGAGCACCAGGTTTGGGCCGGCGAAGCGGGCGACCTGGTAGTACGGGAAGTTCCACGGCATGATGCCGAGGAGCACGCCCAGCGAGGCGTTGCGCATGAACGCCGAACCCTCACCGCCGAGCAGCTCGATCGGTTCGTCGGCGAGGAAGGCCTCGCCGTTGGTGGCGTAGTACGAGTAGATGTCGGCTGAGAAGTCAACCTCGCCGAGTGCCTGCTCGAGCGGCTTGCCCATCTCGCGCACGATGAGGTCGGCGAGGTGCTCCCGGCGCTCGGAGTGCAGGTCCGCGACACGCTGCATGAGGGCTGCACGTTCGGCCACCGAGGTGCGGCGAGAGAAATCGGTGTGGGCGCGATCTGCGACCCCGATGGCGTCGGTCACCTCAGCATCCGTTACCAGATCAAAGCTCGGTCCGCTGGCCCCGGTGGCGGGGTTCGTGACTGCGTATTTGTTCATGATTTCTCCACAGGTTTCGTCGCTGACGCCGATCGAGAGTTGGCCCATTTCTGCCGAAACCGGGCCGGGCTCGTGTCGTTACAGTCTGCCGCAGTCACGGCTTTCGGGCAGCCATTTGCGTGAAGTCATCTCGTGAGCCGTCAGAAACTGGCTGCAGCGAACCGCATCGAGCATCACACTTCTCCCCCGGGAAACAAAAAAGGACCGGAACGGTTTCTCAACCATTTCGGTCGCTGACTAGAGGCCCGTCTGACTGACGCCGTAGTTAGCCTCGTCGGGGGTGAAACCCTCGAAGATGAGTTGGTCGACCAAACCGGAGCGCGAGAAGGAGCTGTAGTCGAGGTGGCTCTCGGCTGACCCTTTTGCGTTCTGCTGGGCGACCGTCCCGCGAGCGGCCTCCTCAGCCGCCTTCTCAGCAGCCGCCGCCGCGTCCTCTTCCGCTTGGGCTGCGGCCTCAGCCTCCGCTGCAGCCGCGTCCTCCTCGGACAGCTCTACCTGCTCCTCCGCAGCGATCGGCTCATTCGAGGACGCGTCATCGGCCGTCGGGCTGCCGACTGCTGCCGTTGACACGATTATGGACAGGAACAGGGCGACAGCGCCCATGATCAAGCCCGCGAGCGCCTTTCCCTTGTAGTTCGTACTGCGGACCATTGCCATCAGCGCGAAAATGATCGCGCCGAGAGCAGGGATGAATGCGATGAAACTGAGGCCGGGGACCACTGCGAAGACGAGAGCGCCGATGCCGACGAAGAGGGATCGCTTGCCGTAGTCAGTCAGCTTTTTCACCGGGGTCTCCGGCGACATAGTGGCGGTCGCGGTGGCTGCCAGCGCGGTCGGCACTGCCGGCTGGTCGATCCCGTCAGCGGACCGCATTGTCGGCGTCGATGGTGCTTCTCGCGGCGCGGGCGCTGAGTTGGGCGCGGCTACAGACCTCCGGGCGTTCGACCACCCGTCCCCCAGCCAGTAAAGCTCCTCCGCCGGGTTCGCGGGGTTCCGTACTCCGCGGCAAGTTGCGCGATCGATCCCCACGCGTCCTGCTCCACCTTGATCGTCTCGTGTGCGGACAGCTCCGCGCCGACGTACTGCAGGACCCCGCAGAGAATGCCGTGCACCGTCACGCTGAACCGTCCACGACTATCGGCGACCGCGGCCCACGCTCATCGCAGCACTCCGTCCGCCGCGTCACGATAACGCCGCCCGACACCATCCGCACCCTCCCGTTCGGCACCGGCCTAATCATGCTCCGCGCAACCCCGCCGATCATCGCGAGGCTGCAGATGTGGACTGAACGGCCAGACGGGAAGACGCAGCGCGCTGACCGGGCAAAAATCGAAGCATCGATGCGGGCGCCTGCTCACCACGAGCCCGAGGAGCCCCCCAACACCGAAGCGGAGTGACCGCCGAGCGGTCGACGTGTGATCCACGGCGCACCTCATAGTAAGCGCGGACCAGGGCGGTCCGCCCGATCACTGGAGGTCGAGTCCCATGGCATTTCACACCCAGCCGTCGCTGTCCGGTTTCATCGCATCGGACCCGCAGCAATCGGTCACCGAGCACGGCGACACCCGCTTCTATGTCCGGGTCGGCCAGGCGCACTTCCGCCGCGAGGATGACGGTGGATTCACCGAGCTCGAGCCGAGCTTCCCCGACCTGGTTGCCTACCGCGCAACTGCCGAGCGCGCGCTCACACGGTTTTCAAAGGGCGACAGCTTTGTCGCCGAGGGCTACGTGCGCATGTTCCAGGTCGAACGAGACGGCGAGGCCATCCAGCGCGAGGAGTTTGTCGCGAGGAAGATCGGCCACGACCTCGCGCGCACGAACCACGAGGTCGACCGCGCGCACCCGGCGGTCAAAACGTCGCGTTTGATGAGGGCCCGCATGGCGAGCTCGATGGCCCGCTCCGGGCGGAGCCGCCGCATCCGATCAATTGGACCCGTGGAGCGACGCTAACGCGACGCAACGAGTCTGGTCAAGGGGATCATGGTGGTCTGTCGCTCTTCTCGCTCGAAACCGGAATGCCGCGAATTCCGCTGTCAGATGAGGCCGCGACTGTGGCCACGGTGCGGTCTCTTATAGGTCAATGCGAGGCCTTGCGCGCCTTACTGACCTTGGAGGAGGATATGCACTGCACATCGCATCTCGGAGGCCGCTGCACGTTGCCTGAACGGCAGAAGACGCAGTGGCACGGAATGCGACCGTTCGTCAAGATTAAAAATTGAGCGTGCTCACGGGTGCCGCTCTCCGGTGATCCATCCTTGGGAAGGGGCGCCATGAGCCTCTGGGACACACTCTCGGGCGCTGGCGGCGGCGCGGACCGGCTGCAGCCTCTACTCGAGCAGATGACCGACACGGTCGCGACATCCACCGAGACTGACGAGTTCGGCACTTGGGACGTCGCGACCGTGCAGCAGAATCTCACCAGCATGCCGGGGCTGGACCTCGCCACCGGCAACCTGAGCGGCGGCAACTCGCTGTTGCAGCTGCGGGACCCGAACGTAACGGTTGCCGTGGGCATGCTGCGGGCACCCGCGTCGGGCTGGCGGGTCATAATCACGTCACCCCTCGCGGCGATCAAAGTGCCGGGGTTGGTCGGGGCGATGCTCGATATTCAGGGCCAGTTGATCCCCGATCCGGCGTTTCCCGAGGTCGCGTTCGTCGTTCCTCAGTTGAGCGTGGGTGTTATGCAACTGGCCGGCCAATCGGTCGCAGTGAAGCTGCTGTCATCGGCGACGAGCTCGGGCGGTGGCTCGGAGAACGTCTATGAGTTCGTGCGGATGGAGCCGCCATACGCCCTCATCGGACCAGGTTCCACCGTCGGTTTTGCGTACCGCACCGCAGTGCTCGACCTCTCTGGCACGGCCGCCGCCCCGACGGTGCTTCCCCCGGAGGCCCGGGTGCAGCCCGCCGCGTGGCAAGGCCTGTTCCTACCCGAAGTGCGACTGTTCGTCTCGCCCTCGGGGCTCGAGGGCGTCGCAGTGAGCGCAGGCGTGCGAAACCTGTGGATCGGCGTGGGCGAGCACCAGGGCGTCACCGGAATCTTCGAGGCCGAGGTGGTGAACCGCGGTGGAGCACCGCGCATCCACGCGAGCTTCCGCGGCGTGAACGGGCGCTACATCCCTGATCCAGGCACTGGCACGGCGCTGCTGCCCGCGAACTCCGAGATTCTCGTGGATACGGAGGGCGGCATCGCTCCCGTCGAGATCTCGATCACCGTCGGCACGATGGCGCCAGTCGTCGATGACCGCAGCCCCGTCACGACGCCTGCTACGGGGACCATCACGATCACGGTGACCGCCGACGACGCCGGCCCGGCACCGGCTACGGTGCGCACCATCACGGTCGCCCGCGACACGACACCCGCGACAGTCGGATCCGCGCCGGTCGGATCGACAACCGCGGTGCGCCCCACACAGCGAGGCACTCACGTGATCGTGAAAGACAGCGAGACCGCGACCCACGTCACCGTGCGCCTCGAGCCCCGCCGCAGCGTGGCATGGAACTGGAGCGGCGGCACCCACACCGGCGACACCCTCACTGTGCCGGTCCCGGGCGGGGCACCGGTGTCGGTCACGGCGACCATCCCCGCCGGGGTCGCGCAGACGGCGGGATGCTGGTTCCACTTCGATCGGCCCACCGCCGGTGAGCTTCCCCCGTCACCGGTTCCCGCCCCCGTTCCGCCGCTTTCAGCCGAACAGCAATCGCGCGAGAACGCGCGGCTGGCGTGGGCTGACAGCAACCCGGACATGCGGGACCGGCCGGCCTCCGGGCAGGCGACAAGCGCACCCGGCGGATCCACGTTCGAGACCGCAATGGCCGGTCGCCTCGGGCAGGTTGGAGCGGGTCAGCTCATCACGGTCGACGGCTACGCGTCGCACGAAGACCCGGGGTCCACCGCGCAGGACAGCCACAACCTCGCCCTCTCGCGCCGGCGGATGGAGGCGGCCATCCGGGCACTACGCGGCGCCGGGTTCACGAATGTGCAGGCTGGCACCGTTCACGGCTCGGCGTTCGCAAACTCGTCGGCGACGATCCCCGGACTCATGGACGGCGTCACCCCGCGGCCGGCACGCGGATCGTCGCACTGGTGGCTCGCCGTTGCGCGGTGGCAGCCGGTTCCCGCGGCTGAGGAGGTGTGCCGGGCCGACATCACCCGCACCGTCTTGCCACCCTCCCCGCGCACCGACCCACGACCGCCCCAGTCGCGTCGACCAGACTGCTTCCGTAAGATCGGCGTGCGCGTCGAGATCGTGCGCGACACCCTCGTCCGCGCCGAAATCTATGGCGAGTTCGACATCGAGACGGCCGCCGAGGCATCTCTCGCCCGCCGTGGCGAAGCGCCCCTGCGCTCGGGTGCACGCAACGCCTCCGACGGGATCTGCCTCTTTCTGGTGCGCCTCCGCTTGAGCGAGGACCGCGCCGCATGGGACGTCACCGCGGAGTTCCGCGCCGCCGACCAGGACCTCGACGGCCTCGCAGTCATGACCGAAGGTGAGGCGAACCCTGACACGCTCAACATCCTTGGCGCGCTGGCGGTGATGGCCCCCCTAACCGCGAGCGCCGTCGAGCTCTCGCCCGCGGCCGGGGCGATTGTCGCGCTCGGAAGTGTTGCGCTGGGCGCAAGCGACGTGCTGCATACCCACTCCCTCATGCTTCGCGGAGGAGAGCTCGTGGTCTCGAGCGGCGTGCTCGGGCCCGACGGGATAACGGCCGCATCCGACAGGGGCGTCCAGATCAGCATCCTGCTCGACCTCGAGATCGGTTTCAGCTTCGATATCGGTCTTGTGCGGGTCGACCCCGCCAGGCCGATAAAGGCCCGCTACAAGGCCATCGGTGTGCGCTCGGAGTGGGGAACGGGCACAACACCCGGAGGGCTGGAATACCTGCCGCTGCCGGTGTTCGACCCGAGCCGGGGCTACTCACTCGACGTGCCGGCCGGGGCGCTCACGGCCACCCCGCCCCTCGATGAGATCCTTCGCATCCTCGGCTTCCGAGTGAGCCGCGACAACCCCACCTACCTTGAAGTCGAGGTGGGGCTCGGCGTCGACCTCGGCATCGTCAGAGTCGACGCCGTGCGAGTGCGGGTTCGGTTGGACGGCCCGCCGCTCGATCTGCAGCTGACGAAACTGCGGGCGAGCATCGAGATCCCCGGCACCCTGCACGGCTCCGGGTCGCTGGAGTTCACCGAGTTTGGCTTCAAGGGCGCATTCGACCTGACAGTGACACCGGTGAACATCCGTGTAGCCGCCGTGCTGGCCGTGGAGCGCGATCCGGCGCGCGGAGTCACCGGCGTGCTCGTGGGCGGACGCGTCGAGTTCCCCGTTCCGATCCTGCTTGGCAACTCCGGTCTCGGCATCTACGGGTTCATGGGTGGCATCGGCGTGAACTATCGGCGCGACGAGTCCCCGTTCGCGGGTTCACTCACCCCGGCGCTGGACTGGGTTATGGCGCAGTATCCCCGCACCGGCCAGGTGATGGCACCCGAAGGCTGGTCGCTCGAACCCGGCGCGTTCGCGTTCGCGGCCGGCATCGCCGTGGGCACCGTCGACGGCGGATTCACCGTCCACCTCGACGGCATCGTGGTGATCGAGCTGCCCGGGCCACGGCTGCTCCTCATCATGAAGGCCGATGTGCTGAGCCTGCCTCCGGCCTTCGGCAGCGATCAGACGGCGACTTTCCTCGCCGTGCTCGACATCGACTTCGGGCGCGGCTCGATCCTCATCGGCATTGTCGCGGCCTACGAGATCGAGAGCATCCTCTCCGTGCGGGTGCCCGTCACCGCGAGCTTTGAGACGGCGAATCCCGAGAACTGGTTCGTCGATCTCGGCAGGTTCCCGGAGTCGGAACGCGTCACCGTCGCCGTGCTCGACGTGATCAGGGGCAGTGGCTACCTCATGGTGCACGGCAACGGCATCACCCTCGCGACCGACCCCGTCCTCTCGGTGCCGTCGGGCTTCGCCGTCGCCGTCGGGTTCCACCTGCAGGCCGTGCTCATGGGGAGCAAGTCCGTGGGACTCTACCTCGAGGTCGCCGCCGGCTTCGATGCAATCCTCGGGCTTGACCCGTTCTACCTCGCCGGCATCATCTACGTGCGTGGCGAGCTGCGCCTGTGGATCGTGGGAATCTCAGCCAGCGCGACCCTCGAGGTGCAGGTGGGCGCGCGGGAGAACCCCGATGGCACCATCACCCAGGAGCCCTACGTGCATGGCGAGGTGTGCGGCAGTGTCGATTTCTTCTTCTTCTCAGTCAAGGGATGCGTAAGCCTCACGATCGGCGCGCCGCCGACCGCGACACCGACCCCGCGCGAACTAGTCGCCGGCGTCTCGCTCATCGCGCGCACCCCGGCCAAGGTCGAGGGCACCGGAGCCGCGGAAGTGATCGACGGCAAGCTGGGCGACGCCGCCCGTCAGGGCACCACCGAGGCCGTTCCGGTCGTCCCCATCGACGCGATCCCGATCATCTCGTTCCGCACCGCTCCTCAGATGGACGGCGGTCCGGGCGGCACGGAGGTCGAGGTCCTCGGCGAAGTACCGGTCAACCTGCCGCCCGCAGG
This sequence comes from Marisediminicola antarctica, assembly GCF_009930795.1. Taxonomy (GTDB): domain Bacteria; phylum Actinomycetota; class Actinomycetes; order Actinomycetales; family Microbacteriaceae; genus Marisediminicola; species Marisediminicola antarctica. Next base: position 1,510,394 of record NZ_CP017146.1, on the reverse strand, counting down.
CCCAAACTTCTGGGCACGCATCGGCGATCGGTGGTGGCGGTACAGGGTCACCGCGATCAGCCTGAACGGCGGCATCGGCCCGGGCGCCGCCCCCAGCACATGGCTCAAGCCGCTCGCGACGACGGGTGGACATGCCGGCCCCTCGCTGGCGCTGCTGGACTGGCTGCCCACTGCAACACCGACTGCCGTGCCGTATGGCGAGAATCTCGTTGAGACGGTGCGCCATCAGTGGGGCAATGTGTGCTCGCAGGGCGCACCGCCCGCGCAGCTGCTCTGGACGTTCAACGACAGCCCCGACGGGTCCAGTGACGACGGATGGCACCTCACCGGCCTCATGTGGCCCGACCCTCCGGGCACCGTCCGCGGAGAGCCCGCCGATACCCGCGTGCGCGTGATTGAACTCTGGCGCATCAGCGCACGCGTCGACCTGGCACAGGGCACCGCGCCCGCGGTCGTCATCGGCGACCAGGTGGCGTGCTTCGATCCGCACGGCGACCCTCTCGATCCTCGCGACCCGTTCGGCCGCTGGGACGCGCTGCTCCCCTCGACCTTCAGCGCCGGCGTCTTCTTCACCGGCGTCTCGCTCGCCAACGCCACCGCATACCTCCGCGACGGCGGGTCACTGCACGACCTCGCGGCCACCGCGCAGAAGTCCGGATGGGAGGCCGAGCCACCACAGACCGCCGACGGGCGCAGCGAACACGCGCCAATCGGCCGCGCACGAGTACCGAAGCGCGCGGGATGCCGCGGCGCGGTGTTGCGCTCGCCACACCGCGATCTCGACCAGCCGTCGCCGTGGGGCACCGAGGAGGATCGGATCCTCGTGAAGCGCGCGTGGGAGGACTCGGGCTTCCACCCGCACGAGCTCGCCGATGCGGTCGCATTCGTCCGCGACGGTGACACCTTCACCGCGTTCGCGGTGCTGCTGCTGCTCGACGAGCAAGGGCTCAACGCCGGCGTGGTGATCCGGTGCGAAGCGTCAGACGGCACTGTGCTCGACGAACGCCCCGTCGACGGCTCCGACATGCTCGGCGGCGCCCATCACCTGCCCGACGAATGGGTCGACCCCGACGAACCGTGGGCCGACCCGGTGTGGCGTGCGGGCGTGATCGCGGGCAGGCTGCGTCAATCCGGCGCCAACCTCCTTCCCGCGTTCGTCGCGTTCAAGCGGGTGCCAGACGACACAACCCGGATCGTGATCGGCCGGCGGCGCGACGGCCAGCTCGAGCGCCTCACCGATCCCTTCGTCATCGTCGCCGCAACAGGCGGGTTCGCGAGCGAGACCGAACGGTTCGAATGGGACGAGCTCGCGATCGACCGTGACCGTACCGCCCTCTCGAACGCCCTGTCGAAGGGCGCCGACGATGTCGCGCTGCTACACCCCGACCAGGACTACACACTCGAGGTCGCGTGGGAGGCCACGAGCAAGGAAGGCGATGTCCAGCCGGCACCCCACGACGACGGCGACGGCTGGACCCCGGTCGCAACTCCCCAGACGTTCGCGTTCCACACCCAGACGACGGCCCCGATCGACCTCGACCCGTGGATCACGAGCACGACGCCCAGCATGGACGAGACGGGCGTCTTCACCCGCGAGAAGGTGCGGATCGTCTTCGCCACACAACGGGTCACCGGGTTGTTCGACGCCTACGGCCGCGAGCTCCGCGTCACGGTGCGCGCGGCATCCGGAGATCACCCGTCGCCTCCCGGCGGGGGCAGCCCGGCACACGGCGTCACCCTGCCCGTCGAACCAGACGGCGCCCTCGCGACCCTCGAGAGCGCCGCGGGAGTTCTGAAGCCGTGGCACACGGCCGTGCTCGAGGTGATCGGTGAAGACGGTCTCGCCTGCGTGAATGTCGACGGCGACGCGACGGATGTCTACACGACCATGCTGGAGTACGACTTCGAGCCGCTCACCGACTACCTCGTCGATGTGCACAGTGTCGTGAAGGGCACCGGCGCCGACCCCATTCTGGTGCACCGCGTGGGCTTCACTACCTCACGATTCCGCGACACCGGGGACCTTGCGGCACTCACGTCGGGTGCCTCGATCGAGCATTGCGCCGTCGCCGATGTCTCCGCATTCGCAGCGCTCACCGACGAGCCCAGCGGCGCCGCCGTGGACGGAGCGATGCAGCAGGTGGGCCTCGGCGTCGACGCTGTGCCCGACTGGCCCCGCACCCGGGTGCTGTGGAGCGCCTCGGCGGTACCGCAGCCGCTCGCCGTGATCATCGAGGCCAGCGAGCCGCTCTGGCGCACGCGGACCGTGCCGACGTGGGTTCCCGCCCCACCTGACGCGCCGGATCCGAGCCACGGCTACTGGGCCGGCCGGGCGGGCGAATGGCTCCAGCTCCGCGCGGACACCACGCCGCCTACCGCCGGCGATCTGCCGCGTGCGACTGTGCAGCGCATCATCCGTGGGCCGGGTGGCACGAGGGCGATCGCGATCCTCGGCCCGGGCGCGCGCGGATGCGAAGCGCGCTTCACCCTCGTGCATCGCGAGGTCATGCCCTCGAGCACGACCGAGACGCCGACGGTCGCCATACGGGCCGACCTGCAGGCGGCACCCTGGGAGGTGGAGGACTGATGGTGCGCACCGCCGATCCGTTCCGCATGCGGGCTCAGGCCGTCGAGATCGACTGGACGCGCGTCGCGCGCTCGCGCGAACAGTTCCTCGGCGAGAAGGTCGACTGGGAGCGACTGAAGCGTCGCTCCGCCGACGTACGGCTCGAGTGGGCATGCTCCGCTGACCTCGGCGTGCCGCATGGCCCATTCACGGTGTGGCGGCGTTCGCCCTCCCGGCGGCAGAGGCCTGCGCCCGTCGATGTGAACATCGCGTGGACCACCGACGGAATGCGGCTGGACTGGGGCGGCGTCGACGCAGGCCACGTGGCCGTCCGGTGCCAGGTGTCTGATCCTTCCGAGCCGGTCGGCCTGTTCCTGTACCGCATAGGTCATGACGGTCTGGTCGGTACTGTCGGCGCCGCCGCAGCGAATCCCGCCGCCGGTGTGAGCGTGAGTCTCGACGTGCGCACGAGCGGAGCCACCTGGGCGATACTCGTGAATGGCCACTCACCGGAAGTGAGAATCACCACGCTGCACGACATCGTGAATGCCGACGACTGGGAGCCGCTCGAGATCGTCGGGCTTCCAGTCGACGGGGCATGGGCAGACTACGATACTCAGGATCAGGGATGGGTGGGCGCGCCGCTTCCGCCGTACGACGCCGCAATCAGCCGGCTCACCCGTGGCGCCCCACCGCTCGGCTGGGATGGCTTCACCTCCGGGGGCATCCGGACGCCGACCTGGGAAGGACCCGATCCCGTCGCGCTCGTCGACGAACTGCGCAAGTTCGTCCTCCCCGCCGTGGAGGCACTCTACGATTCCGGCGTGCCCGAGTTCGCGCAGATGCGCACCGAGGCGTGGACAACGACCACGGCCCCACACGTCGACGGATCAGCCGCCACCTCCTCGCTCGACGCGCACGTCGACCCGCGGCCGTGGGCGGTGCTCGGTCTCACGGCACAGGTCGACCCGTTCCTGAACCTCGCCACCGGCTTCGGCGCCGTGTACACGACCGAGTCGCTCGACGACGACCAGATTCCGATCGCCCACGACGAACTGCTGGTCACCGCCCAGTACCGCCAGGTGCTGGGGCCCGGCGACCAAGTGCTCGACGACCAGCCGCTCCCCGCCGGCATCGGCCCGGCCGAGTTCGCCGCCTACGCGCCGCGCGGAGCTCAACTCAGCCAAGTGCCATCGCCAACCCAGCTCACCGCTACGCGGGCCGGGTTCGTGGAGCCCCGGCAGCCCGACGCGCCATGGGGCGAGAGCATCCGTCTCACCTACCGACGCACGCTCGCGTCGGCCATGCTCGGCACCCCCACTCAGCAGGCGGCCGTCGTCGCCGATGTCGGCTCGCCCGTCGCCGAACCGATCATCGAGCGACGACTCCCCCAGGGCTGGCGCACGCTCGCGATCTCGCCCGACGGTCCGCAGGGCCAGCCGGGCTTCGATCGCGCGACGCTCATGCACGCCCCCGCTCAAATCGCGCTCGGCAGCAGCGGACGCAACGTGCGCTACGGCGTCGCCCTCGCCGACGTGTTCGGAGTGTGGTCACCATGGCGCGAGGTCGGCTACGCGGGAGACGAACCTGCTCCCGAGCTGTCCGCCATCATCTCAGCCAAGCTCGACATGCGCTACACCGGTTCGACCGCCGCGCCGACGACACTCGAGGTCGACGTCGCGACCGAGTGGACGCAGCGGCGGCCTTCGAGGATCGACGTGCGCGTCGTGTTCCATCCGGTCGCGCCCGCGCCCGCCTCGGCGCCCGTGCTCTCGCCGACGGGTGGCGTGCCGATAGGTGGATTCGACCGCGACCTTGCAGTCACGTTTGCGGGAGACGCTCCCACCGGGGTCGGCTGCACCGTCGTTGAACTTAACGAAGAGGGCACTGCACCGCTCGGCGGAGCGACCCGTGGCAGCGGTGCCCGTCGCTACCGACTTACCGCCACCGTGCCCACGCTCGACTTCGCAACGGTGTGGCGCTGGGGTGCCGCGCTGTGGACCCGTCGCCACCTGCTCAGCGGCCCCACTCCCACCCCCTTCGGCGAACGAGCCGACACGCACGCCGCAAGCCCCGTGCCGGTGCACCCGCTGCCGCCGCCTCTGCTGCCCGACGTGCCGCTCGCCAGCCTGCCCGACGCGTCCGGCTGCTCACACGCCGCGGTCTCGTGGAGCCTCGCCGCCGGTGCCGACGCCCGCACCGCGGTCGTGTGGGAATGCGCGGAGACGGCCCTGCGCCAGACTGCGGGCCTTTCACCCCAGGCCGACCCGCTCGACAGCCCGTCGGTCCGGCTCGTCGACCTTCGCGAAGCCTACGACTCGCTGACCCCGGAGCGACAGCGCGGTGTCTTCCGCCGCATCGCCGAAGTCGACGCTGGCCAGCGCACCGCCGATGTCACGCTTCCCCGTGGATCGACCGACATCCACCTATTCGTCGTCACCATCGTCTCCTCGACCGCCATCGAGTCGCCGTGGCCGCAGGGCGTCGGCGGCACACAGCCTCACGAGCATCTGCGCGCGGTCATCGCGCCGCGTCTCGCGCGCCCCGAGCCGCCCGTCGTCCGCTCGTCGCCGGTCGCAGTCGGGGCAGGAACCGAGGTCAGGCTCCGGTTGGAAGCATCAAGCCCCATCCCGGTGCAGAGCTTCCGGCTGCTGCGCACCCGCAGCGATCGCGCTGCGCTGCGCGCCGACACGATGGGCCCCGCCTTCGCCGAGGCGGTCGCGGGTGTCAAACTCGACGACAGCACCCCGGCCCAGCCGAAGCGAGACCCGGTCACAGGCGATCTCGTCTATGTCGCCGAGTGGCAAGGGACGCTCCCACCCGCGTGGACGCCGTGGCTGGTGCGCGCCATCGCGGTGCCTCAGCCGATCGAGCCGCATCGGGCCGTCCGAGGGGTCGGCTCTCCGCCGTCCGACATCGTGTCGGTGCTCTCCGCCCCTGACACCCCGCCTGTTCTCAACGACCTCGCATTCGCCGAGCCGGATGCCGCGCACACCGGCCTCGTGATCCGCACCGCCACGACCGCGCCCGTGATCCCCCTGGCCCTCGGCGACCACACACTGCGGGCCCGCATCACGGGCGCCTCGGCCGCCCCGATCGAGATCGGACCGGCGACTCTTGCATCACTCGACGAGACGCCGCTGAGCACCTCGCCCGGCGGACCCGCGGTGTGGCAGCGCGGAACTCGGGTGACCGGCCGATCGCCCCTCGCGCTGTGGTTCTCTCGAGCGGATGCCGCGACATCCGTCACCATCGAAGCATCCCTCACCGACCCGCGCGGTCGCACGACGACGCGCAGGGTGACCATCCCCGGCTGGACACCGCCTCCGCCACCCGCCGCCGCGACCCTCGAACTGCTCGGTATCACCCCGCGACCGCTCAGCGGTGTCACAGTGGGTGTGCTCACGGACGCCACGCTTGACGAGCCCTATCGACTGCGCGTGATGGCCGCAAGGCGAACCAGCCGCGGACCGTTCGGGCCGCGCCTGCCACTGCGGCGTCCGCTGGTGGTCGAGGTGGATCTCGCCGACATACCGGCCGCTCCCCGCCCCCCCATCGTGGTCGGGACGGTCTCGTTCCGTCGCATCCGGCGCTTGACGCCCTTCGCCGGCACCACGATCGAGATCGGCGTGCCCCTCCCCTCGCCCCTCTCGGTCTCCGTCACCCTCATCGCGCCCGATGGGGCGGCGGTGTCGGTGACCGGTAACGGGTGACATGGCCTGTTCTGACATCAATGACGCGGAGTGAGTCCAGCAAGGAACCGCACCAGAGCGGGTGCGCTCCGCAAGAGAGAACGACCCCGGCCGATCTCGCACGAGCGCTCGACGTCGATTCGAAACGCCTGCGCGCCTGGCTTCGAAAGCATGCTGCCCGTCCTGAAGCAAACCTCGGAGACCAGTGGGCGCTGTCCCCAGCTGAGGCCGATGCTGCACGACAGGCGTTCGCTCCGAGCAAGGCTCCAGACTCCCCCGGCTTCGATCCCAGCATGCTGACCGTCGGTGAGGTTCTCCACGTGTATACGGGTCTGCTCGCTGAGCTTCGGCACCGCGGTCTCATCCGAACGAACAATGCGCCCATTGGCGATCTGGCGGAGTACGCGTGCGCCGCCTACTACAAAGGAGAATTGGCGCCGAACTCGGAGAAGTCGTACGACCTGATTGCAGCGGACGGCAGACGAGTGCAAGTCAAGGTTCGAAACGGTCGAATAGACACCAGGCCTTCGGCTGGATTCTCATCGATCCGGTCAATGGACTTTGATGTCTGCGTCTTCATCCTCGCCAACGCCAACGCCAACACGAACTCGATCGAGTCAGCGTATGAGTGGACCGCTGACGACGTCCGGACCCGTGGCAGGCCATGCTCGAACTCGCTCGATAGGTGACGCATGTCCAAGCTGAACGCCGGCGCGAAGCAGTAGGAACATCTCACGGATTTCGCTGACCAAACCCCCGAGATGCAGGCGACCCTTGAGCGAACGCCGAATTCAATCCTCACCACGCTGATCTGGTCGAATCGAGAAAGTCCGTACGGCAGCTAGTTCGGACCAAACGACAACGAAGGCGAGTTCTTCGCGACGGCCTCGTTCTTGCAGAGCCCCATAACGGTCGCGGCGGCCGCGTTGTCGTAGGCGTCGCCGATGGTCCCGATCGAGGCCACGAGGCCCTCGAGCACGAGGGCCTCGGTGAACTTGATCGACGTGTCCACGGGAATGTCTGGAGGCGACAGTATGCTGGGAATCAGATCAGCAAGCGCAGTGCCGCGCAAAGAGAGGTACCTCATGATGAAGTCGTCGTTGACTGCTCTTGTGCGTCACGAGTTGGATCATGCCCGGCAGCTCAGCAGTGGTCGTAGCGCGAAGACCGTCTTCGGAGGCAATGAACGCACGCTCCGCCAGACTGTGATCGCCTTGCGTGCCGGCGCGAAGCTGCATGAGCATGAGAATCCCGGTGACGCGACCTTTTTCGTGCTGCACGGACGCGTCGTCCTCATCTCGGGTGAGAACTCCTGGAGTGGCTCACCGGGCGATCTGCTGATCGTACCGGAGGGTCGACATGCACTCGAAGCGGTGGAAGACGCGGCGGTGCTGTTCACGGTGGCAAAGTCTCGGAGATGAGTTGCCCAAATCGGTGACCCACGACAGTTCGGTGGTCGGGCCGCGCCGCGCAATCGAGGAAGGGGTACTTCAGGCAACAGCCTGCGGCGGCAGTACAGAAATCAAGGGGTGATCCTTGGCAAATGCGCCCACCTTGGCGGCCCCGCCCGGGGAGCCAATGTTGTCGAAGAACTCGACGTTGGCCTTGTAGTAGTCGGCCCAGTGCTCCGGCACATCATCTTCATAGAAGATGGCTTCGACCGGGCACACGGGCTCACAGGCACTGCAGTCGACGCACTCATCCGGGTGGATGTACAGCATCCGTTCGCCCTCATAGATGCAATCGACCGGGCATTCTTCGATGCAGGCCCGGTCTTTCACGTCGACGCAGGGAAGAGCAATAACGTACGTCACAGTGACCGGGCTCCCTTCATGCAGAGCAGACTTTGAGACTACGACAACCGGGCGGTCAAATCTAGATCACGCTGTCGGGCCCGCGGGGGACGGGGGTTCAGGCGGCACGATTCAGTCTCGATCGTGGGCCGGGGCCGCTCTCCGCTCGTGCAGCCAAGAAATGAGTCCACCCGCGAGCAGCATGTCGATCTGCCGCTGTGAGAAATTCTGCCGGGCGGCGTAGTCCTCATTGCGAGTCCTATTGTGCAAGGTGATCTCGGTTCCGGCGGCGAGAGCCTCGCGGATGCCGTCCAGCACCAGAACATCGTCACGCTGGATGCGGTCGTGATCGGTCGCATCCGCGAATTCGAGAGCGAGCACACCGAAATTTGCGAGGTTCTGCCAGTGGATACGTGCGAACGAGACGGCAAGGACCGCGCGCAATCCGAGAAAACGGGGGGTGATCGCAGCATGCTCCCGCGAGGAACCCTGCCCGTAATTGGTGCCGGCAATGATGATGTGCCCGGAAGTATCGCGGGTTTCAGCCGCGCGGGTCGAGTAGGTTTCATCGACCTGGTCGAAGGTGAATCGTGCGAGTTTGGGGATGTTGCTGCGGAAAGGCAAAACCCGCGCGCCCGCCGGCAGAATCTCATCCGTGGAAATATCGTCGCCGACCACCAGGGCCACGGGGGCCTCGATGCGATCGGCGAGGGGCGTAAAGACCGGCAACGAGGAAATGTTCTCGCCCTTCACCAGTTCCACCTGGGAGGCCTCTGCCAGAGGTAGAGGTGCCTCGAGCATGGCCAGGTTCACGCTCGAGGTGGCCGGGAACTGGACCGTCGGGTAGGTCAGGTCGAATAGTTCTTCAAGGTCGCGCGGGTCGGTGATCGCCCCGGTAAGCACCGCTGCCGCCGCCGTCTCCGGCGAGCACAGGTAGACCGCGTCTTCCTTGGTGCCGGAGCGGCCTGGAAAGTTGCGGGGCATCGTGCGCAGGCTGTTGCGCCCATTTGCCGGGGCCTGTCCCATGCCAATGCAGCCCATACAGCCTGACTGGTGTAACCGGGCGCCAGCGCTGATCAAGTCGAGAGTGGCACCCATTCGAGTCAGATCCTGCAGGATCTGTCGGGAGCTCGGGTTGACGTCGAAGGACACGCCAGGGTGTGACTGGCGTCCCTTCACGATAGCGGCGACGATTGCGAAGTCGCGCAGCCCCGGATTCGCGGACGACCCAATCACGACCTGCTCAACCGGTCTGCCGGCGACCTCGCGCACCGGCACGACATTGCCCGGCGAACTGGGCAGCGCGATGAGCGGCACAATGGTCGACAGGTCAATCTCCTCAGTCACGTCGTAACCGGCATCCGCATCGGAGAGCAGTTCGACGAAGTCGCCCTCGCGTTGCTCTGCGCGCAGGAACGCGCGCACCTGATCGTCCGCCGGGAAGACCGTTGTCGTCGCCCCGAGCTCGGCACCCATATTGGCGATCACATGCCTGTCCATCGCGGTGAGAGTCGACAGGCCCGGTCCGTAGTATTCGACGATCCGGTTGACGCCGCCCTTGACGCCATGGCGGCGGAGCATTTCGAGAATGACATCCTTGGCGCTCGTCCACGGCGGCAGCTCGCCGGTGAGGCGCACGCCCCAGATTTCGGGCATCCTGATGTAGAGCGGTTCGCCAGCGATCGCCAGAGCCACCTCGATACCGCCAACGCCGATAGCCAGCATCCCGAGCGAGCCCGCAGCCGGGGTGTGACTGTCCGAGCCGACCATCGTCTTGCCCGGGATGCCGAACCTCTGCATATGCGTCGGGTGCGAAACCCCGTTCCCGGCCTTCGAAAACCACAGACCGAAACGTTGACAGGCCGAGCGGAGGAAGTCGTGATCCTCCGCGTTCTTACTGTCGGCCTGCAACAGGTTGTGGTCGACGTACTGCACCGATACTTCAGTGCGCGCACGATCAAGTCCCAGCGCCTCCAACTCAAGCATGACAAGAGTTCCCGTTGCATCCTGCGTGAGGGTCTGATCGATGTGCAGGCCGATTTCGGTCCCCGGCGTCATCTCCCCGCTGAGCAAGTGAGAGGAAATGAGTTTCTCAGTGACGTTATAAGCCACCGCGAACCTCCTTGGTCGAATGTCCTCGAGAAAATCCCGAAACTGCAGTCAGGTTGTGAAAAATATCGCCGCAATCCTCAACCTAGGCCACCACCTCACGCGCCACCACCCCACGCATCGGGGTCTGAGAAGTAACGGAACGGAAACGTGCCAAGGATGCCACGAAGATTTTGGACAGGGGAGTTTCGTCCACATCCGTATATCGCCGAGCCGAATGCTCGTCATTGTTGTGCAGGCCGCGGAGCGTCGCTTGAGATTCGGCACTGCCTGAGGTCCGCTTTTTGTTCACGTCATTCGCCGGCAGTTTTGCCGGCAAGACCAAACGGAATTGCGTTCGGTGTCGAACCAGCACGGGTGTGGCCCGCATCGTGGCCATGCAACTCATTAGATAAGGACGAATCTCAATGAAGCACACGACACGACTCCTGCTCGTTCCCGCATTGGCGCTTGGTGTTGCGGTCGGGGCCGCTGGCCCGGCGTTCGCCGCAACAGAGGATGCGACCTACCAGACAACGCTTGAAGCTCTCAATGGCAGCGGCGCCACTGGTTCGTACACGGTCAAGCTCGTCGGCGACCAAGCCACGGTCACCGGCGAGGTGAGCGGTCTCGCAGAGACCTTCAACGATGCCCCGTACCCGCACGTGCAGCACATCCACATCGCCGCCCAGGGCGTATGTCCCCCGGCGGACGCTGACACGAACGGCGATGGCGTCATCGACACCCCCGAGGGGCAGCCCTTCTACGGCGAGATCGGAACCACCCTGTCGCTGGACGGCGCAACCGACGCGTCCACGGCAACCGACCTCACCGTCGCCCCGAGTGGCAGCTCGTTCACCTTCGAGCGCACCTTCACCATGAACGCCGCCACCATCGCCTCCCTCAAGGCCGGCACCGGCGTCATCGTCGTGCACGGTCTCGACCCGGCCGGACTGAGCCAGGCAGCCCAGGACGCGATGAGCTCCCTGGTTCCCGAGCTGCCCCTGGCCGCCACCGCACCCGCCCTCTGCGGAGCGCTCGCCGTCTCCCAGATGGAAGAAATGCCTGAAGGTGGCGTGCAGACCGGTGGCGTGAACACCTCCGGCCCCGATCTGGGCATGCTCGCCCTCGGCGGCGGACTCCTGCTCGCCGCCGGTGGTGTCGTGGCCGTTCGTCGCCGCGTCGCCGCACGCAACTGAGGATCGACACGACCGAGAATCAGTGACTGCGCAACCTAGCAAGTCCCGCCGCGGTAGCCTCTGGGCTGCCGCGGCGGTGCTTCTCCTCATCGGCGGCGGCACCGCCATCGGCTTCGCCGTGACCGCAAACGACCCGCCGCCACAACCACCGGCATCCGCTGCCAGCCCCTCCCCCACGGACGTCACCGCGACACCCCCGCCGTCGACGCCACCGGTCGCTGCTGCACAGACCACCGGCCCGATCATGTCCGCCGCGACCCCCACACAGGTCAGCATCCCCGCCATCGACGTCGATTCGACACTGATGGAACTCGGCCTCAACGCCGACGGCACCGCCGAAGTCCCCCCACTCGATCCCGCCGCCCCAGCAGGCTGGTACCGCGGCTCACCCACCCCGGGCGAACTCGGACCATCGATCGTCCTCGGGCACGTCACCAGCAACACCGGACCCGCCATCTTCTACCGCCTCGGCGACATGCGCCCCGGCGACGAGGTCACCGTCGCCCGCGATGACGGAACCGTGGCAATCTTCACCGTCGATGCAGTCGAGCAGTACCCGAAAGCCGATTTCCCCACCCAGAAGGTGTACGGCAACACCGACCACGCCGCCCTGCGCCTGATCACCTGCGGCGGCGTATTCGACGGCGCTGCGGGCCCCCACCTCGACAACATCGTGGTCTACGCGAGCCTCACCGACGGCGGTCAGTAGGGACCCGCGGGTCGGGTCAGCCGAGCAGGCAGCTCTTTCATTACGACTACGGAGCGGTGCTTCTTCTCGGGTGCACGATGCCCCACGCTCGCGGCGGCCCCTGTGGACCCGGCGCCGGTGTGGTGCAAGCGGAAATATTTTGATCCTCGACGTTGTCGAAGATGTCGACTACCGCGAGGGTACGGCGGATACTCGCACTTCCCACCTGCAGGGGGTCGCGCCCAACGATCCGCTCCGGGGTCAGCGGCCGCCGGGCAGCCGACGGTCGCGCTGTGCGAGCGCCGCAGCGCCGTAGGGGTAGTCCGAGACGACGGGGGCGCTGACCGCGCTCAACCGCTCGAGCTGCGTCGGGCTCAGCGCCACGGATGCCGCGACCAGATTCTCGCTCAGTTGAGCCACCGTGCGCGCCCCCAGGATCACCGCTGTGACGCCCGGTTGCGCTTCGAGCCACGCCAGCGAGACCTGCCCGCTCGTCGCACCGATCTCTGCGGCCACCGCGGCGACGGTGTCCACGATCATCCAGGTGCGGTCGAGTTCGTTGCGCGGCAGCCATGCTTCCATGCCGCGCTGCGGGTCTTCGCCGAGGCGGGTAGCGCCTGTTGGGTCCACATCGCGCTGGTATTTGCCGGTGAGCCAGCCGCCGCCGAGGGGTGACCAGGGCAGCAGTCCGAGGCCGGCGTCGAGGGCGGCGGGCACGATTTCACTCTCGATTTCGCGCACCAACAGGCTGTATTGCGGCTGGACGCTAACCGGCGGGGTGAAGCCGAGCGCCTGTGCCCGGTGAGCGGCCTTGGTGAGCTGCCATCCGGTGAAGTTGGAGACGCCCCAGTAACCGATTTTGCCCGCACGGATGGCGTCGTCGAGAAAACGCAGGGTTTCGTCGAGCGGGGTGACCGGATCCCAGGCGTGCAGTTGATAGAGGTCGATGTGTTCGGTGCCGAGGCGACGTAGGGAGTCATCAAGAGCACGTGTCAGGTGGCGGCGGCTGGTGCCGAGGTCGTTGGGGCCACTGCCCATCGGAAACCGGCCCTTGGTGGCGAGCACGATCTGCTCCCGTTCCACGGGGTGCGCCGCCAGCCAGGTGCCGATCATCTGTTCTGAGACGCCGGCGCTGTACACATCCGCGGTGTCGACGAGGGTGCCGCCGGCGGCCACAAAGGTGTCGAGCAGTGCGTGGGAGGTGGCGGAGTCGGCCTCCGCGCCGAAGGTCATCGTGCCGAGGGCGTACGTCGAGACAACCGCCCCGCTGTTTCCGAGAGTGCGATAGCGCATGTATGCGTCCTGTTCGTCGGTCAATGGGCGTGCTCCCCTAGTCTGCCCCGAGGCAGCGGATGCCGCATCATTGCAGCGCCCGTTCCCCACCCACCCCATCCGGTGCTCAGCGCCGACACAATTCGCTCATCCCTCTGCCCAGTGGCACGGCGGGCGCTCACGTCCGATCCTCGATTTTTCTCGACTCGGCGCAGGCGAACGCGAAGGCGAAGGCGAAGGCGAAGGCGAAGGCGAAGGCGAAGGCGAAGCAGCGGCATTCTGCGCCGAACTGCTGGGTGTCGCACCACGTCGGGTCCTTCTACCCCACCGGCCACGTCGAGCGTCGCGGGCAGGTAAGGGCACGACGAATGACGGACTGCTCAGCGGGGCCCGCCGGCAGAATCAAGGCGGTGACACCGCACGCATCACCTTGTAGCACTCTGCCTGCGCGAACGTGCCGCACGCAGCCGTGCCCGCGAGCTTCAGAAAGGGTATGGCGTGTCACGAGATTCAGGTCGTCGAGGTGATCCACAGGCCGATCTTCACTCGTGAAGTACGTTGTTCGCGAGCACATCCAGATGGCGACGTCAGTCTCCGAGATGTCGAGCCGCAGTCGCAACGCATTGAGCCTCGCCATCACCGGTCGAGGGCGGCCCTCCAGGAATTAATAGCTCGGGTACCGGATCGTTCCGTGCCGCTCGACGACGAGGAGCTTCCCCGCGTGGCGGAGCCGCGCAGGCTCCCCCGCGTCGCCGCTAAGGATTCGTGCGACACGGGGCGTTATAGAGCAGTCCGAACTCGGCGTCGAGCGTCTGCGAGAACTACTCGGTAAGGGTACGGGCGAGTTCCCGCGGGTTGTTCGGTTCGGCGGGCATTCATGTCACTTCCGCGGGACGGCACCGACCTGCAGGGACAGACACCGCCATGCAAAGAAAAAGGACCGGTACGGTTTCTCAACCGTTGCGGTCCTTCTTCGGTCAATATCCGGAGTCTCTTTCGAGTATTTCCGGATAGACCCTTTGTTGCGGGGACAGGATTTGAACCTGCGACCTCTGGGTTATGAGCCCAGCGAGCTACCGAACTGCTCCACCCCGCGGCGTGGTTACAACGATACCAGAGTATTTGATCTCCAATTCCACCTTGCGGCCGCCGACACGATCTGACTCCAATTTCGGGCTTCCCGCACAACGACAAAGGGCGGAACCCAGCGCCATCGGCACCCGGGTTCCGCCCTCGTTCCTCGTGGGCTACGGCGTCGCGGCGATCGCCCGCTCGATGGCTGCCTGCAGGGCCTCGTCAGCCTCCGCAGCACCCACCATGTCGTTGGCGGCGTAGGCGGCTGTGCGGTCCAGGAGCGCCTGACGGGCGTCCTCGAGCGCTGCCGTCAAAGCAGGGCTGTCGCTCGGCGTCGTTGGCGTCGTCGGCGTCGTCGGCTCGGTGGGCGTCTCCGGCTCCGCAGGGGCGTCCGGATCGAGCGGCTCGGCCGGATCGATCGGTGTCACCACCACATCCTCGTCACCCGCCGTCGCTCCGGAGTCACCACCGAAGACCGAGTTCAGGGCGGCATCGAGGGTGTCCTCGAAGCCGATCTGGTCTCCGAACGATACGAGTACCTTGCGCAGGATGGGGTAGCTCGTCTCCGCGGTCGATTGCACGTAGACCGGCTGCACGTAGAGCAGTCCGCCGCCCACCGGCAGGGTCAGGAGGTTACCGCGCACAACCTCGGTGTCACCCCGCGCGAGAAGCGCGAGTTGGTTGGCCACCTCGGTGTCGGTATTGAACGCAGCCTGCACCTGACCGGGCCCGGGAACGGTGTCCTGCTTCGGCAGGGTCAGCAGCGTGAACTTGCCATAGCTGTCCGCCACCTCGCCTGCCGTGCCTCCGGCATCCGCATTCACGGCCATGTAGCCCGTGAGGATATTTCTCGTGCCCTCACCTGACGACTGAGGGATGAAGGTCGTGTAAAGCGAGAAGTTCGACTCCTCGGAACCAGGCACCTGCATCGTGAGGTAATACGGCGGCTGGAACTCCGCCGTCGCAGCACTCTCCGTCGGGTCATTCGGCGTGATCCACGCGTCATCGCTCGAGAAGAACGAGTCGCTGTCGGTCACGTGGTACGTGCTCAGGATCTGACGCTGCACCTTGAAAAGGTCGGCCGGGTAGCGCACGTGGCTCAGCAAATCGCCCGACATCTCGCTGATCGGCACGACCGAGGTCGGGAAGATCTTCTGCCAGGTCTGCAGGATCGGATCCTCCTCGTCCCAGGCGTAGAGGGTGACCTCGCCGGTGTACGCATCGACTGTCGCCTTGACCGAGTTGCGGATGTAGTTGATGTTGTCGATCGCGTAGGCGGGAGTCGGCGTGTAGGTGTCGACGATCGCGTTACTGAGCTGCTTGACGTCCGAGTACGGGTAGTTGTCGCTCGTCGTATAGCCGTCGACGATCCAGACCACCTTGTCGTCGACGACCGCCGGGTAGGCGTCACTGTCGAGAGTGAGGTACGGGGCGACCTTCTGCACGCGCTGCTTCGGGTCGCGGTCGTAGAGGATCTGCGACTCGTCGTTGACCGCGTCGGAGAGGAAGATCTGCTCCGACTGGAACTTGATCGCGTAGAGCACCTTCTTGAACACGTTGTCGAGTGTCGGTCCGCCGTCGGCGGCGTAGGTGGTCGTGGCGTTCTCGGCACCCTCCTCGGAACCTGACGGGAAGTCGAGCTCCACTGGGCGGCTGCCTTCCGGTGCGCCGACGATCGAGAACGGAGGCGACTGCTCGCCGAAGTAGATGCGCGGCTCGAAGTCGCTGCCCAGTGCCCCGTCGCTCGGGATTCCGGACTGCAGGAACACAGGGAGGCCCTCGGCCGACCGCTGGTTTCCGAACGCCGCCACCACGCCATAGCCGTGCGTGTAGACGAAGGTGCGGTTGTAGAAGTTGTTCGCGCCGCCCAGACCGTCGAGGTTGAGCTCCCGCACGGCGATGACGGTGTCCTGCACCTTGCCGTCGATCTCGTAGCGGTCGACGTCGAGTTGAGGGGCGAACTGGTAGTACTGGCGGAACTGCTCGAGCTGCGCAAAGGTACGCGTGACGAGCGCCGGGTCGATAATGCGGATGTTCGCGGTCGTCTCGGCATCGTTACGGAGGGCGCCCGCCTCGGTGTCGGTCGACGGGTCGAACCGCTGCTCCTCGACGTCGGCAACGTCGTACGCCGCGCGGGTGGCCTCGATGTTGCGCTCGATGTACGGAGCCTCAACACTTCGCACGCTCGGCGCGACCTGGAAGCGCTGCACGATCCACGGGTAGACCGATCCGATCAGCAGGCTGCTGACGATAAGCAGCGCGGTGCCGACGATGGGCAGGCGCCAGCGTCCGATGACGGCGGTGACGATGAAGAGCACCGCTACGATCGCGGCGATTCCGGCGAGGATCGCGCGGCCCGGGATCACGGCGTTGACGTCGGCGTAGGAGGCGCCAACGAGCAGGTCGCTGCTGCTCTGCACCAGGGTCGCGTACTGGTCGAGCCAGATGCTGACCGCCTGCACGGCGAGGTACACGGCGGCGAGGATCGCGAGCTGGATGCGGGCGGGCTTGGAGATGCGCACCTCGCGTCCGTTGATGCGGATGGCCCCGTAGAGGTAGCAGGTCGCGAGGGTCGCGATGCCGGAGATGAGCACGACGGCCGACGCGAAGGCGACCGCGGACTGATAGAACGGCAGCTCGAAGAGGTAGAACGAGATGTCGAGCCCGAACTGTGGGTCGGTCTCACCACTGGGCGTGCGATTGAGCCATTGCAGGGCCACGGGCCAGCGCGAGGAGGTCGCGACGCCGGCGAACAGGCCGAGGACCGCGGGGATGCCGATCATTGCGAGGCGACGCAGCGGCTCGATGACCTGCTGGTATCGGTCCAGCTGCGAGTTCAGCTTGGCGTAGACCGGACGCGCCCTGAACGCGAGTGCGATGCTCAGGTAGACAGGCACGGCCATAGCGAAGAAGCCGATGAGGAACATCACCGACGCAGCGATCCACCCCGTCGTCAATACGTTCGCGAATCCGAGCTGGTCGAACCACAGCCAGTCGGTATAGAGGCTCGCAAAAATGAAGAAGGCAATAACGAGTGCGGCGATTACTCCGGCTGCGATTGCGAGTGGTGCCCGTGTGCGCGAGGCGGGACGTGCTTCCTTGGAAGTCAAGAGACTGCTCCTGGATGTAGATGGCTGTGTCTGACCATCTTAACCGGCCTGCGCTGCAAGATTGCCGACCCGCACCGCAGAGTGATGGATTACGCGTCGCAACCGGGCAGCGTACTGGTGTCCCCGCCACCCGCAACGACCTCGAGCGCCGCGAGAGCCTCGTCGAGCGTACCGACGGCGAACACCGTGAGGCCGTCGGGGATGTTGCCGGCGACCTCGCCGCAGTTCGCGGCGGGGGCGAGGAAGAACTCGGCGCCGTCGTCCTTCGCGCCGTAGAGCTTCTGCCGGATGCCGCCGATCGGACCGACCGAGCCGTCGACCGTGATCGTGCCGGTGCCCGCGATGTCCTGCCCTCCGTTGAGGGCGCCCGGGGTGAGCTTGTCGATGATCCCGAGGGCGAACATCATGCCGGCGCTCGGCCCCCCGACCTTCTCCAGCTGGATCTTGACCTCAAACGGGAAGTCGTAGTCGGCGCCGACCGTGATTCCCACGATCGGGTTGCCATCGCCACCGGGATTCTCCTGAGGGGTCACCTCGACCGTTTCCGGGCTGCTGGCCCGGGTGATGTCGATCGTCACGGGCGACTGGGTGCCGTTCTCGGCGATGATCGAGCGGAGCTGCGTGACGTCGAGCGGGTCCTCGCCGTTCACGCGCAGGATCTCGTCGCCCTCCATCAGGATGCCGTCCGAGGGCGAGTCGGGCGAGAATCCGGCCACCGTCAGGGTGGCCTCGAGCGGGTAGCCGAGTTTGGTCAGCGACGCGGCGATCGCGTCCTTCTGGGAGTTCTGCATGTCGACGGCACTCTGCTCGTTCGACTGCTCGACGCTCCGCCCCGGGGGGAAGGCCTCGTCGAGGGGAAGGACCGCGCGGCTCGGGTTTCCCCAGGACGAAATGACCTCGAACCAGTTGGGCCTGCTCTCGCGGTTGCCGACCACGTTGACCGTGAGCATGCTGAGGGATCCCTCGGTCGGGAAGGTCTCCTCGCCGGGAATAGAGATCAGCGGAACCGCCTCCCCCTCGACGGTCACCTCGCCGAGGGTGTCGAAGACGGGTCCGGGGCGCTCGATCACATAGGGCGACGGGATGAACGAGAGCGCCAGCGCGCCGACGATGCCCGCAGTGAGGAGCGTCCAGCCGGTTCGGAGCCTCCGTCGTGAGCCTGGCGACGGCTCGGCACGGTCGTTCGAGAAGAGCGCCACTACTGTCCATTCCCGGGCCGGATCGGTCCCGTGCGTTCGAAGTTCGGCGGTGTGTTCGCCACGGGCGCACGACCAGACGCACAGCCTAGGTCAAAATCAAGCCACCCCCAGCTGTGCACGGGCTAGCGTAGTTTGCATGCCTGAAGATCCTCAGCAAGAGCCGAACGACGAGTTCCGGGACATGCTGCGCGAGTTGCTGTCGGGAAACTCCGACATTGACCCCGCCAAGCTCGCGAGCGCGGCGGGCCTGCCCGACGACCCGGCGATGGTCGCTCAACTGATGTCCCAGTTACAGGCCGCGATGCAGTACAGCGGCGAGGGAGTCAACTGGGAGATCGCGCGCCAGCAGGCGACCGCGATCGCGACGAGCGAGTCGCAGCCGACGACTCCCGCCGACCGGGCCGCCATTGAGCAGGCCTACGGCATCGCCGCGCTGTGGCTCAGCGAGGCCACCTATATCTCCGAACTCACCGTCACGCCTCGGCTGATGACGAGGACAGAGTGGGTCACGGCGACCATGCCCGTATGGACCCAGCTGGCCGAGCCCGTCGCCCTGAGCATCTCCGACGCCCTCACCGACGTGCTGCGCCAGCAAGCGCCCGAGGAGATGACGGAGATGCTCGACAACGCGAGCAAGCTCATGCGCAACATCGGCGGAACTCTGTTCGCGATGCAGCTCGGCCAGGTCGTCGGGCAACTCTCGGGCGAAGTGGTCTCCGGCGGAGACATCGGCATCCCCCTGCTCGACTCGACCAACGGCACCGAACTCCAGGCCGCGATTCTCCCGCAGAACGTCGCGCCGTTCGGCGAGGGCCTCGACATCGAGCCCGACGAGATCCGGCTCTACCTCGCCGTGCGTGAACTCGCCCATGCGCGACTGTTCCGGCATGCGAAGTGGCTCCGCCTGCAGCTGATGACGTCGATCACCGGCTTCGCCCACGGCATCCGCATCGACACGGGTCTCATGGAGCAGCTCGCCTCGGACTTCGACCCGTCGAACCCCGAGGAACTCCGTCAGGCCATGGCGAGCGGGGCGCTCATCCCGCCGAAGTCGGAGGCCCAGCGAGGCGCCCTCGACCGGCTCGAGACGATGCTCGCCCTCGTCGAGGGCTGGGTTGACGTCGTCACCGCGCAGGCGACGACTCGACTGCCGAAATCGGCCGCGATCGCCGAGACCGTGCGGCGCCGTCGCGCTGCCGGCGGACCAGCCGAGTCGGCGTTCTCGACCCTCGTCGGCCTCGAGCTGCGACCGCGCCGCATGCGCGAGGCCGCCGCCATGTGGCAGAAGGTGACGGATGCCATCGGCGCCGAGCGCCGCGACGAGCTGTGGTCCCATCCGGACGTGCTGCCGGGCTCGGGTGACATCGACGACCCAACGGCCCTCATCGCGAGGCTGACCTCGACCACACCAGCCCACGACGACGTCGATCAGGCGATCGAGGACCTTCTCAACGACACGAGCGACGACCGCCCGCACGAGCAGGGCGACGGACCGGCGGAGGGCCCGCGGGAATAGCGCGCTCGCCGCGGCTGCGCTGGCCGCGGCGGCTGTGCTGACTGAAGTGGGTGCGCTGGCTGAAACGCTTGTGCTGGCTCCAGCGCCTGTGCACTCTCGGCAACGACCTTGGCGCTCGGCTGGCATCATTCGACGATGGTGCTTCGAATCGATCCTCGTCTGCCACTGGTCTGGCGCAGCCCGAGCAGCCTTCAGCTGGGCGTCGACGCGCCGCCCGTCACCCTCGTCGACGTGTCCGAGGCTCAGGAGCGCATGATCTCGGCGCTCGTGGCCGGAATCAGCCGTCCGGGTCTGGCCATGCTGGCAACCGCCGCCGGCGCCGATGCCGGCGAGGCAGACCGGCTGTTGCAGCTCGTGAAGCCTGCGCTGCTCGGCAGCGTCGTCCCGGTCCCCAACCCCCGCACCGTCGTGATTGCGGGGTGCGGCAAGGCGGTCGAGCGGCTGGCGGATGCCCTCGCCTCGAACGGAGTGGAGCCTCGGCTCGTCGGCGGTGACCTCGCGGCCGCCGCACGCGCGCGGGACATCGCCGTCGTCGTGGGCCACTTCGTGCTCGACCCTGCCTTCCACGGCCTCTGGCTGCGCCGCGACCTGCCCCACCTCCCGATCGTGTTCGGCGACACCGGGGCGCGGATCGGGCCGGCCATCGAACCAGGCCACGGCCCATGCCTCCACTGCCTCGAACGCTGGCACACCGACGCCGACCCGTCCTGGCCGGCGATCGCGTCTCAGCTGCTCGGCAGGCGGAGCCCGGTGGATGCCGGCATCGTCGCCGGGGAGGTGGCGTTGATCGCCGCCCGGATTGTGTTCGCTCGGCTGACGGGCGGGCCCGCCGCAACGGCGGTGTCCGTGCGACTGGATGCCCTGACGGGAGCTACCGCCTCGACGCGGTGGCGGCAGCATCCGGAGTGCGGCTGCGCAGCTCTGCCAGGAACCGGGACGGCTGACGCGGCGTCGACCGCTTCGGCGCAGCCTCGGCAAAGGACAGGTGCAGCCGCTCCCGCGCACGCGTGACGCCGACGTAGAGCAGCCGGCGTTCCTCGTCGACGGCCGCGGGGGTCTTCGCATAGCTGATCGGAACGAGCCCCTCACTGAGCCCGATGACAAAAACCGTTTCCCACTCCAGACCCTTGGCCGAGTGCAGGGTCGCGAGGGTGACGGCATCCATCGTCGGCTCGTGCTGTCCGGCCGACCTCTCATAGAGGTCGTCGGAGAACTGCCGAAGCGTAGTGCCCGGCACCGCCGATTCGGCGAGCCCCATGATCGCGTTGAGCGACTCCCACCGGTCGCGGACGGCACCGCGCGTCTCGGGCGCCTCCTGGGTCCAGCCGAGCGACCGCAGCACGTCGCTTACCGTCTTGAAGAGCGGTTCGACGGTGTTCGCGACTGACGCGCCCTTGAGCATCATGAGTGTCTGCTTGACCTCGGGGAGGTCGAAGAACCGCTTGCCTCCCTTGAGCTGGTAGCCGATCCCCGCATCGCCGAGAGCAGCCTCGAGCACCGCCCCCTGCACGTTGATGCGGTACAGCACGGCGATGTCCTGCGGGCGGGAGCCTGCGGCGACGAGGTCGGCGATCTGGCCGGCGACTCCGCGGGCCTCCGCGCGGTCGTCGCGGTAGGTCGTCACCGACGGCGCGATCACCTTCGGTTGGGCCTTGCCGGGCGCCGGTTCCGACCCGACCGCGGCGCGCAGGCGCAGCGATCCGGCCCGGTCGCGCATGAGCTGGTTGGCCGTCTCCACGATCGCGGGGGTCGAGCGGTAGTTCTGCTCGAGCCGCACGACGGTCGAGTTCGGGTAGCGGGACGGGAACGACAGCAGGAGGTCGGAGGATGCCCCGGCGAACGAGTAGATCGTCTGGCTCGCGTCGCCGACGACGCAGACATCCTGCCGGTCGCCGAGCCAGAGCTCGAGCAGCGCCTGCTGCAGCGGCGAGACGTCCTGGTACTCGTCGACAACGAAGAAGCGGTACTGCTCGCGCACCTGTTGGGCGACCCACGGCTCGGACTCGAGCATTCCGGCCGTGGCCAGCAACACGTCCTCGAAGTCGATCTGGCGGCGCTCGTCCTTGACCCGCTCGTAGGCCCCGTGAAGGGCGACCATGCGGGTGGCATCGAGGGAGTCGGGTGTGGCGCGGCCCTCGACGACGGCGGCGTACTGGTCGAGAGTGAGCCTCGAGACCTTGCGCCACTCGATCTCGGCGGCGAGGTCGCGCAGCGTCGGGGTGTCGAGTTTGAGCTTCAGGCTCTCCGCCGCGTGGGCGATGAGCCGCCCCTTGGACTCGAGGATGCGCGGCATGGTGCCGCCGACGACCTGCGGCCAGAAGAAGCCAAGCTGCGACAGCGCGGAGGCGTGGAAGGTGCGGGCCGAGACTCCCCCGGCGCCGAGCTGGCGCAGTCGGCCACGCAGTTCTCCGGCCGCTCTCGAAGTGAAGGTCAGTGCCATGACCCGGCCGGGAGGGTAGACACCCGTCGCAACGCCGTAGGCGATGCGGTGGGTGATGGCCCGCGTCTTGCCGGTGCCGGCACCGGCGAGCAGGCACACGGGCCCCAAGAGCGCCTCAGCCGCGACTCGCTGCTCGTCATCGAGTCCGTCGAGCAGGGACTGGGCGGTCATCGCCACGCGTTCACCATTCCAGGGATGGCGGTCACCAGTCGCGTCGATCGATGATCGGCCCGCCGAACCAGTCCTCGAGGATCGCGCGAGCGATCGAGGTCGGGCCGGGCAGCGCGATCTCGTCGAGGGCCGCGGCGAGCTCCTCCCGGCTGAACCAGCGCAAATCGAGGATCTCCTGGCCGTCGGGGGTGAGGCACGACTCGAGGCTCTCGTCGACGATCGCGCGGAAGCCCAGCATGATCGACGCGGGGAAAGGCCACGGCTGCGAGCCGAGATAGACCGGCTCGGCGATGCGGATGCCGGACTCCTCGAACACCTCGCGCACGACGGCGTTCTCGAGCGACTCGCCCGGCTCGACGAAACCGGCCAACAGTGAATAACGGTTGTTCTTCCAGAGCGCGTTGGATCCGAGCAGGATGCGGTCCTCAGCATCCGTCACCCCGACAATGATCGCGGCGTCGGTGCGGGGGAAGAGCTGGTGGTCGTCGTCGTCGGCCTTGCGCACCCACCCTCCCTGCACGGGCATCGTCGGCTTGCCGCTGCGCGGCGAGAAGCGGTGCGAGTCGTGCCAGTTGGCCATCGCGAGGGCCTCGGTGAACAGTCCGGCGTCACGGTCGCCGAGGCTCGCGCCGAGCGCCCGAAGGTCTCCCCAGCGAGCATCGCCGCCGAGCGTCGCGGCGGCAGGCTCGGACAGCTTCGCGGCGACGAAGGGGGTCGCGGAGGCGTCCACGGAGCGGCCGAGGTAGATGAGGTAGTCGGCCTCCGGAGCCTCGGCTGCGCTCAGCAGGGCGAGCGTTCCGTCGTCGGCCAGTAGAGCCTGCCCGTTGTGCAGCAGGATCACCCGGGTGGAGTCGTCGGCCCACAGCTCGGCGAAGAGGTCGGGCCGGCCTCTGGCGAGATAGTCGCGGTCGAGCTCGTGCCGCGACAGCGGCAGGCGGGCCGTGAACTCAAATGACATCGACGAACCTTACAGTCTGGGGGGATGTTCGTGGCCTTCGCGTGGGGATTGGGCGTGGCTCGTTACCGCGGGCGCCGCTCGACAAACTACCCTTGAGACCATGGCCAGATCCCCACTCACTCTAGCCGCGCTCGCCACCTCGGCCGTAGCCGGCCTCGACGTCACGGCAGCGAGCCGCCACGGCTCGGGCTCCGGGGGCGACTTCGAGCAGGCCGCCCTCGTCACTCGCGACGGGCAGCATCTGCTGATCCGTGTTCCGCGCAGCCCATCGGCCGAGACCCAGGCCTCCGCCGACCTGGTCGCTCTGCGGGCGCTGAGCACCGGCATCCGCGGGCGCCTGCCCTTCTCCGCGCCGACGCCGCTCGGCGACGCGCCCGTCGGTGGAATGACCGCAGTCGTCTGCGATCTGCTGCCCGGCTCCCCTGTCGGCCTCGAGCAGGTCGCGGATGCTGACCTCGCCGAGTCGATCGGTCGTGCTGTCGCAGCCATCCATGCGCTTCCGACGAGCTTCGTCGCCGATGCGGGGCTCAGGATCGTGCGGCCGCTCGACGCCCTCGCCGCTGCCGTCACGATCATGGAACAGGCTGTCGCGACCGGTCTCGTGCCTGCCGCGCTTGTCGTGCGCTGGGAGAAGGCGACCGAGGACGCGACCCTGTGGCAGTTCGCCCCGACCGTCACCCACGGCGCCATCACCGGCGGCACGATGCTCACCGACGGCCAGAAGGTCACCGGGGTCGTCGAGTGGCATGCGCTGAGTGTCGGCGATCCGGCGCGTGATCTGTTCTGGCTGCTCGGTGCGCCCTCGGCAGACGGGGCCGACGCGCTGCTCGACGCCTACAACGCGGCGAGAGGCTCGACCGACCGTCAGCTGCGCAAGCGGGCCCTGCTCTATGCCGAGCTCGAGATCGCGGAGTGGCTCCTCCACGGAACGAAGCAGCGCAGCACCGAGATCGTCGACGACGCCGTCGGCATGCTGCACAACCTCGTCGACGTCGTGCAGCACGACGCCACCCGCCGGATTGACACGAACACGAGCCCGGTGATGACCGTCGCCGAGGTCGAGGACATGCTCGACCGGAACGGCCGCAACTAGCCGGCTTGCGACTCGTCCGCACGTGCATCAGCGGCGCACCCGCCGGAGCCGCGCGGCCGCGACACGATGCGCACGGGAACCCGCGGGGTGCGGATGCTCACGCGGAGGGTGAGTTCGCCCGTGCGCGCGAGGGTCGCGGCGATCGCGATGCCTGCGATCGCCGGCACCAGACCCGCGACAGCAAGTGCCAGGCGCGCGCCCCACTCCTCGGCGATCCAGCCCATGAGCGGGCCGCCGACCGCCTGTCCGCCGAGCAGAACCATGATGTAGAGCGACATCACGCGACCGCGGATGCTGGTGTTCGACGACAGCTGCGTCATTGACTCCGCCGCCATCGCGAACAGCAGCCGGGACAGCCCGATGCCGACGAGCGCGACCAGGAAGACGCCGACGACCGGCGCAAAGCCCGCCGCCGCGGTGATCAGTCCGTAGACAATCGCCCCTCCGACGATCGAGCGCAGCCGCAGGCTCGTCCGCCTGGTCGAGAGCAGGGCGCCCAGGAACGCGCCGACGGCCGCGAGCGAGCTGTACAGGCCATAGCCGCGTGCTCCCGTCTCGTAGACGTCGTTCGCCATCGCCGCGAGCAGCACGGGAAGCGACATGCCGAACGTCGACACGAAGAACAGGGTGACGAGGCTCCAGAAGATCGCGGGCTTGGACAGCGCGTATCGCACGGCGGCGCGGATCTGGCCGGTGCTGCGGGTGAGGCGGGGCGAGGGGCGCAGCTCGCCCACGCGCATCGCGCCGAGTGCGGAAAGCACCACGAGGCCGGCGACCGCGTTGGCGGCGATCGACCAGCCGGACCCGACGAGCACGATGAGCATCCCGCTCAGGGCGGGCCCGAGCATCCCTCCGAGATGGAAGATGGACGCGTTGACGCTGATGGCATTGCGCAGCCGCGAGTGCCCGACCATCTCGGAGATGAAGGCAGAGCGTGCCGGTCCGTCGACGGCGGCGGCGGTTCCGAGCAGGAAGGCGGCAAGGAAGACATGCCAGACCTGCACAACCCCGGCGATGGTGAGAGTGGCGAGGAGCGCGCAGAGCACGACGACCACCGACTGAGTCTGGATCAGCAGCGAGCGTTTCGCGTACCGGTCGGCGATCACGCCGCCCCAGGCGCCGAACAGCAGGATCGGGCCGAACTGCAGGGCCACTGTGACGCCGACGAGCGCCACGCTGCCGGTGAGCTCGAGCACGAGCCAGTCGATCGCGATGCGCTGCATCCACACCGAGGTGTTCGCCACGACCTGCGAGAGAACGTAGAGCCGGTAGTTGCGGATGCGCAGGGAATCGAACGTGTCCCGCCAGCGGGGGCGGTCGAGCACCAGCGGGATGGGTTCGGTGGCGGGAGCGATGTTATTGGTTGTCGGAGCCACTGCTCCACCGTATGCTCGGCGCCGTCATAACAGGAAATAATGGATCCTATAAGTCCCATTGGTTTTCTCAATGATAGGGTCGGTTTCGTGTTCGATCCCGTGCTCCTGAAGACCTTCATCTCGGTAGCCGAGACGCTAAGTTTCACCCGCTCCGCCGAGCTTCTGTCGCTCAGCCAGCCGACGGTGTCGCAGCACATCCGCAAGCTGGAGAAGGCGGCGGGGCGCATCCTGGTGGCGCGCGACACGCGCGACGTGCGCCTCACTGACAACGGCGACGCGATGGTGGGGTTTGCCCGCACCATCCTCGCCGCGCACGACGAGGCGACGGCGTACTTCACCGGGTCGGCGATGCGCGGGCGGCTTCGGTTCGGTTCGGTTCGGCCGATGACATCGCGCTGACCCAGCTGCCGCAGATTCTGCGCGACTTCCGCCAGCTCTACCCGCACATCAACCTCGAGCTCACCGTGAACCAGAGCGGGGTGCTGTCGCGCCGGCTGGGGGCCGGGCAGCTCGACCTCGTCTTCGTGAAGCAGGAGCCGGGCGAATCCGACGGGCGCGTGGTGCGCCGGGAGCGGCTCGTCTGGGCCGCGCACAAGTCCCTCACTCTCGACCCGGCCGCGCACGTGCCGCTCATCGCATACCAGGCGCCGAGCATCAGCCGCGCCGCCGCAATCCACGCCCTCGAGGAGTCAGGGCGCACGTGGCGCATCACCTGCAACACGCGCGAGGTGAACGGCGTGATCGCGGCTGCCCGCGCGGGCATCGGCATTGCGGTGTTCCCGCAGACGATGATCCCGCCCGACCTCGTCGACGTGACGAACGCGTTCGACCTTCCTGCCCTCGGCGAGGTGGAATTCGCGCTGCTTGCCAACCCGGCGACGGCACGGGAGCCGATCGAGGCCCTCGTCTCGGCCATCCTGAAGCGGCCGAGCTCTCTGGCCGCGGGCTGAGTGCGCCGGACTATCGGTGCAGCGCGCCCGCCGGCCGTAGCTCCGCTTCGAGCGCGTCGCGCAGGTTGGTCACAAGGGTGTGGGTGAGGCGCTGTCGGTTGATGAAGCGCTCATAGACGCCGAGGTGGGCGAGTAGGCGGAATGCCGGGCCGAGGGCGGTGCCGAGGGCGGTCAGCCGGCCACGGCCCGCCATAGTTCCACGAGCTCGTCCTCGTCGAAGATGCGCTGGGGCGTGACAATCGTGTCGTCGCTGACGAAATAGAACACGGCGTCGATGAGGTCGGGGTCGATTCCCTTCCAGCGGGCGTAGGCCAGCCGGTAGAGCGCGAGCTGCAACTGCTTCTGCTCGAGGTCCGCGGCATCCTTCGGCGCCTTGCCGGTCTTCCAGTCAACGACCTGATAGCGCTCGCCGTCGAAGTACACGGCGTCGATCTTGCAGATGATGACCTGGCCGTCGAGGGGAAGGTGAATTTCGCGCTCGACATCCACCGCGGCGAGGCCCGCCCACGCAGACCGCTCGAATGTGCGCTTCAGCCGGTCGAGTTCCTCGAGCTCGATCGGGGGGTCATCGTCGTCGATCTCTCGCGCGAGTGCATCGATCACGTCAGTGGATCCGCCGATGCCGTATCGCTGCTCGACCCAGTCGTGGAACAGGGTGCCGAGGCGGGTTGCCCGGTACGGACGCTCGGGCATCGGCCGGCGCAGGCTCGCCGCGACTGCGGCCGGGTCGGTGACGAAGTCCTTGAACCGGGATGCGGAGACCCGACTGGGCACGTCGACGACCGTCCCCTCGCGCAGGCGCCGCCGCCGCTCCTCGAGCAGCAGGTCGAGGTCGCGCGCCCAGCGGCCCTCGTCGCCGGGAGCAGCGGCCCGCACCGCACCGGCGGCCCACTCGACCCGCACGCGACGGTCGCCGAGCGGGTCGAGCGGCCAGGTGAGGGTGTCGACGTGGTCGCCGGCGGGGTTGCTCTCGTTGTCTGGAGCCTCGGGGAGCGCCCCGATCACGCCCGCCTCGGCGAGCGGCAGCAGGAACGGGCTCGGCGTTCGCGGCTTGGTCTGGCTCGCCCAGAACGACCCGGTGAGCAGCAGCGCGTGGCGGGCGCGGGTGACGGCGACGTAGGCCAGTCGGCGTTCCTCGAGCTCGTGTCTCGCGCGGACCCGCTCCGAGAACAGCTTCTGCTCGGCCACGAGCTCCTTGCGGGTCTCGGCGCCCTGCCACTCGAAGACCGGCAGCTCGGCCGCGTCGCCGCGGAATTCGTAGGGCAGCGTGCCGTAGGACAGCCAGCCCGTGTAGCCGTCCCCCGGGTTGCCCGGCAGCTCGCCGCTGACCATCCGCGGCACGACCACAATGTCGTGCTCGAGCCCCTTGGCCCCGTGGATCGTCATCAGCTGCACTGTGCCCGGTTCCGGCTCCTCCGGCCGCGGGGCGAGTCCGTCGCGCCACTCGGCCTCGCGCAGCCACCCGAGGAATCCGCTGAGCGAGGCGGACTCGTCGACCGCGAGGTAGCCGGACAGCGCGTCGAAGAACGCGTCCATGTTTGCCCCGCCAAGCGAATGGGTCTCGTTCGCGATCACCTCGATGTCGAGGCGGAGCTCCTGCTCGACGAAGGTGACGAAGTCGAGCAGGTCGAGCCCGGACCGGGCGCGCAGCCGGGCGAAGGTGTGCCCGGCGGAGCGCAGCCGCGTAAGCCCCAGGTCGCTGAACACGCCGAGCGCACCGTGACCGGGCCTCGCGGTGGCGACAAAGTCGAGTGCGTCGATGATCGACCCGCCCTCGCCGTCAGCGACCGAGTTGCGCAGCAGAGTGCGAAGGTCGTCGTCGAGCGGCTTCTGGGCGTAGTCGCGGCTGGCGAGCCAGGATGCGACCCGCCCGAGCCCTTTGAGGTCCCGCACTCCGACGCGCCAGTGTGCCCCGGCGAGCAGGCGCACGAGCTCGGAGCCCGCCGACGGATCGCCGACGACTGTGAGGGCGCAGACGAGGTCGGCAATCTCCGGCTCGGCCAGCAGCCCGCCGACGCCGAGCACGTGGAACGGCACGCCGTGGCGACGCAGCGCATCGATGAATACGCCCTGCGTCTTGCGGGCCCGGAACAGCATCGAGGCGCTCGGCGGAGAATCGGCGGCGGGCTTGCCTTCCGCCCAGGCACCCGGCGCCGTGGCCAACTGGTCGCGCAGCCAGCGGGCTGCCGCGTCGGCCTCGTCGGCGAGCGTCTGCTCGAACACCACCTCGACCCTGAGGCGGGATGCCGCCGGGGAGGCCTCGAGGCGCTGCACCCGAACGGTGCTCTCTCCCGCGAGCGGCTCGACGATGGCGTTCGCGACCGCGAGGATGTCGTGGCCGTTGCGCCAACTCGTCGAGAGGGCGAACTGCTGCACGCCGCCGGCATCGGCCGCGCCGAACTGCCGCCCGAAGCCCTCGAGGTTCGCCGCACTCGCGCCGCGCCAGCCGTAGATCGACTGGTTCGGGTCGCCGACGGCCATCACGGCGTGGTCGGCGAACAGCTCGGCGAGCAGCCAGGTCTGCACAACGGAGGTGTCCTGGTATTCGTCGAGCAGCACGATGCGGTACCGGTCGCGGAAGTCGGCGACGACCGCTGGCACACCGCGCACGATCTCGAGGGCGAGCGCCACCTGGTCGGAGTACTCCACGAAGCCGCGCGCCGTCTTCGTCGCGGCGAACTCGGCCGCGAGCTCGACCAGAACCGGCAGGGCGCCGACCTTCGCCGCGAGCTTGTCGACCTCGGCGTAGGCGCCCTTGCCGCCCAGCGGCAGGTCGGCGACCGACGCGAAGCGCTCGGCCATCGCGACGACGTCGGCCGGGTCGACCACGTTCTCGCTGATCGCCCGGCTGAGGGTGAGCATGTCTTTGGTAAGGGTGTCGACCGAGCGGCCGAGGCCGGCGAGACGTTCGTCGCCGCTCGCGACCACGATGCGCCGGGCGAGCTGCCAGGCCGAGGCCTCGCCCAGCACGGCGCCGTCGCTCTCCCGCCCGAGCAGAATCGCGTTGTCGCGGAAGATCGTGTTGGCGAACGAGTTGTAGGTGGCGACCAGCGGCGGGTCGAAGGCGTCGTAGTCGCCCGCGACGAGGCCCTTCTCAGCAAGCTGGGCGATGCGTTCGCGGATGCGGGTGGCGAGCTCGCCGGCCGCCTTGCGGGTAAAGGTGAGGCCGAGAACCTGCCCGGCGGTCGCGTGGCCGTTGGCCAGAAGCCACAGCACCCGGTTGGCCATCGTCTCGGTCTTGCCGCTGCCCGCCCCCGCGATGACGAGCGCCGGCGCGAGCTCGGCCTCGATGACGGCGCGCTGCTGCTCGGTCGGCCGCGGCTGCCCGAGCGCGTCGGCAATGTCATAGGCACTGACGTGCCGACGCTCCGCGTCCTGCTGGTTGCCCTCAATCACTGGATACCGCCTTCACCCGGTGGAGCTTCGCCGCGCAATCGACCGAGGCACCCCAGCCGGTCAGGTCCAAGGTTCCCTTGAACTCGGCCGCGGCCATCAGAGCCGCTGCCTGGCTGATCCGTCGACGGAATCCGTCGAGCGCCTCGGCGTCGAGCTGCGCCTGCTCGGCGACCCGGTAGCTCTTGCCGCGCAGCCCCTCCTTGACGAAGAGCAGCTTCGC
Source organism: Marisediminicola antarctica (assembly GCF_009930795.1). Lineage (GTDB taxonomy): Bacteria > Actinomycetota > Actinomycetes > Actinomycetales > Microbacteriaceae > Marisediminicola > Marisediminicola antarctica. Next base: position 1,479,593 of record NZ_CP017146.1, on the reverse strand, counting down.
TCCCCCGCCGCTGTGGGCGCCGAGCGCATCGAGAAATTCGTCGAGCTTGCCATCGGCATAGGCGAGTTGGTACGCGCCCAGCTGTGGATGCTCGTCGATCTCGTTCTGCCTCGTGATCGCCCGACCGGTCTTGAGGTCGACGATCACCACCGCTCCGTCGGCCGCGCGCTCGACCCGGTCGATCGAGCCATTCACGGTGGCACGCCCGATCTCGAGCTGGAATCGTCCCTCGGCGGCGACGAGCTGCTTGCCGTCGCGGTCGAAGTCGGCGAGATACTCGGCCACGCCAGCGGCGAGGCGGCGGGCGGCGAGCTTCTGGTGCTCGGACATCCACGGGGATTCGAACAGTAGCTCGCCCCAGCGGCCCTCGATCGCCGCGAAAAGGGAGTCGACGCTCGCGTCGGTTGCGGTCTCCATCGCCCAGTGGATGATTGTTCCGATCGCCATCGCGCTGCTGGCCCGCGTGCCGGCGACCGAGCCGATGAACCAGTCGAGCGGGGAGTCCTCGAGCGAGCCGAGCGCCGACGGGGAGACCGGAATGCTCTCGTCGTCGAGGTAGAGCGGCTCGGTCGTCGACGGCGGAAGGAGCCCCAGCCACTCATCGGGGCTGGCGCCGGGAACCCCTTCGACCGCGAGGTGGGCGAGGGCGGATGCCGCGGCGGCGCGCTCAGCTGGCGCCCGGTTCGGCTGCACGAGCTCGCGCCGCAGCCGGCCGGTGAAGCCGCGCAGCGACAGCGGCGGCATCGCGGAGGTATCGCTCACGGGAACATCAGGTGGGAGGAAGCTGAAGAAGACGCTCGCCGCCTCGTCGTCGCTCGCCACCGCGGCAACCACCACCTGCCGGCGCGCGCGAGACACCGCAAGCGCAAACATCCGCAGCTCATCATGCAGCACGAGGCGGCGCGCGTCGATGGGGGTGTCGGCCTGGCCCGTGACGGCCTCGACGAGCTGCTGGGCGCCGAGCAGCGAGCCGCGCAGCCGCAGGTTCGGCCAGATGCCCTCCTGCACGCCGGCAACCACGACGACGTCGAACTCGAGGCCGACCACTCCGGACGGTGTCGTGACGAGCACCGCGTCGCCGGAGGATTGCGGCGACAGCGTGTCTTCGGGAACCTCGGCGTCGAGCACCGAGTCGAGGAAGACGCTCGCCGGGGCACCGGGCTGGCGTTCGACGAAGCGCTTGGCCGCGGTGAACAGGGCCACGATGCCGTCGAGATTGCGGTTGGCCTCGGCTGCCGTGATTCCGGCGCCCAGCGCGTGGGCGAGCCACGGCGCGGACAGCGCGCTGCGCTCCCACGCCTGCCAGAGCAGCTCCTCGACGGTGCCGCCGCCCGCCGCCAGTTCACCGACGGAGGCGAGGGTCTGCGCGAGCCGGTCGGCGTTTCGGGCGACCCGGTGGTCGATGGTCGTGAAGCGACCGGACGCGGCGAGTCCCTCGACGAGCAGCACGTCGCTCTGTCGTGTGCCGCCGCCAGCGAGCTCCTCCGCGCGCAACGCGAGGCGCAATCGGCGCAGACCGAGCCGGTCGAGTCCACCGAACGGGCTCAGCAGCAGGTCGACGGCGAGGTCGGGGGTCAACGCCGTCCTGCCCATCCCGATGTCGACGACGGCGAGCAGGCCCCTCGCCGACTGGTCCTCGCGCAGCGGCCGGCCACCGACCGCGGTGCGGGTCGGCACGTCGGCGAGTGCGAGTGCCCTGGCGACGACGGGCACCTGCGCGCCGCTGCGCACCACAACAGCCATCGAGTTCAGTCCGATGCCGTCGATGAGGTGGCGTTGGCGCAGTACCCGCGCGATCGCGGCCCACTCCCGCGACGGCGTTGCCGCTTCGATTCGCACGATCGGCTTCAGAAGGGCACCGGTGGCGGGTTCGGAGGGACCTTGGTTGTCTGGGGTCGGGGTGGCGGGGCCCGATTCAGCCTGCGGGCTCGGCAGGCTAGACGCTGCCCGTTGGGGACCGGCGGCCGCGGTGCCGATTCGCGCGACGACCGCAGAGGTCAGGGTTCGAAGCTCCGGCACCTGCCGGTGGACTGACCGCAGGTAGTGCGTCTCGGCCCTCGGCAGCCGCAGCAGGCTCGACAACCGGCCGAGCGCATCGGGCTCGCCTCCGCGGAAGGCGTTCGCGGCGACATCCGGATCCCCGAGCGCGACGATCGCGACACCGCGTCGGGCGAAACCGCGCAACAGCGTGAGCGTCGACGCCGTGGCCTCCTGCATGTCATCGACAACCACCAGGCGCAGGCCCTCGATGCGCGCGCTCACCTCGCCCGACTCAAGTGCGGCGGCGGCGCGATTCACGAGCTCGCTCGAGTCGCACTGGCCCGGCCGCAGCCACCCGCTCACCTCCAGGTATTCATCAAAGAAATCGGCGGCAGCGGCCCACTCGGCGCGGTCGTGCTCGGCGCCGAGAGCACGCAGCGCAGCGGTGGAGACACCGTATTCGGTGATTCGCATGAGCAGGTCGCGCAGTTCGGTACGGAACCCGCGGAGCGCGCGCACCTGCGGGCCGAGCAGTTCAGGCCAGGCTGGTCCGGTGCCGTCTTCGAGGTGCCCCGCGAGCAGCTGTGCCATGTCGTGGTCCTGCTCGCCGCCGGTGATCAGCCTCGGTACCGCTCCGCCGGACAGAGCAGTGGCATGGCCGACAATCTCGAATGCGAGCGAGTTGACGCTGCGCGCGAGCGGACCGTTTGTCGGCACTGCCAGACGCAGGGCGAGAATGTCGCGCAACCTCGTGGCCGTGCTTCGGCTCGGGGTGAGGGCAAGCACCTGCTCCGGCGCGAATCCCCGCTCGAGCACCCGGTTGGCGACAAGTTCGATCAACGTCGTCGTCTTCCCTGAACCTGGGGCGCCGATGACCGCGGCGGATGCGTCGTCGGGCAGATCGACGACCGCACGCTGGGAGTGGTCGAGCTCGACGCCGGAGGGAGCGCCGGAGGCCGTCGCGGGCGCCCGGTCGGCCGCGCCCTGCCGCTGGAATCCACTGATGCTCACCCGACCCAAGCTAGCCGCTGCCACCGACATCGCCTCGTCGGCCACGCGCGCGGTTCCGCTCACAACGAACGGTCCGGGAAGGCAGGGAACTATGTCGTAATCTGAGCACGTGGACATTCGTATCGGTATTACCAACTCGCCTCGCGAGATCAACTTCGAGTCATCGCAGAACGCAGGCGAGATCGAAAAGATCGTCGCGTCCGCCCTCGAGTCGAAGAGCTCCTACATCTCCCTCAAGGACGACAAGGGCAAGCTGTACGTCATCCCGACCGCCGCACTCGGCTACGTCGAGATCGGCTCCGACACGTCACGGCGTGTCGGATTCGTGGCCTGATCCACTAGCCATGGAGCTTCTCTTCGTCTGCATCGCCGCAGCCAGCATCGGTGCGGTCGCGCGCTACACGCTGCCCGGCCGAGAGACCCACGGAGTGCTTCTGCTGCCGGGGATCGCGACAGCGGTCGGCGCCGCCGTCTGGGCTGCGCTCACCTGGTTGGGGATGCCATTTGACGGAGGCTGGATCTGGGTCGTGACGCTCGCGCTGTGCGCTCTTGCTGCGGTCGGCGCCGGCATCCTGCTCCCCCGCCGACGCCGGGAAGCCGACGCACGGCTGCTCGCCACCCTGTCGCACTCGTAGCACTGCGAGGCGCGTGAGCTAGCACTTCGACTCGTGTGAGCGGCAGTGCCGCCCCACGCTGCGACGAAATGCCCTACGCAGTGAGGCCCAGCGCGTCCATCCTGCGGGTGTGCGCGGCGATGAGCTCGGTGAATACCGGCTCGAGTCTGGCCTCGTCCGGCGCCGTGTTCTCCGGAACGGCGAGCGCCGACCGGGCGATGAGCAGGGTGTCGCCCACGAGGCGGCGCCCCCACATCGCGAGGCGGGATGCGAGGCGCGGATTGGCCTCGATCGCCTCGAGCAGCTCGGCAATGATGAACTTGCTGCCGGCATCCGGAGTCAGGAGCGCGGCGATGCGCTTGGTCTGGTCCTCGGGAAGCCCACCGGCGAGGCGTACGAAAAAGTCGTCGAGCAGCCCCGCCGTCACGAAGACCGTCACGAGGTTCTCGTACCAGTCGGCACCACGGGTGTCGCGGTGGAACTGGTCGATCGCCCGTCGAAACGGCTCCATCGTGGCCACCGGGTCGTGCCCGGTGCGCGTGAGCTCGGCGACGAGCCCCTCGTACTTCGTGAGCGACTGGTGGGCCACGCGGCTCATAGCGTTCTTCCCGCGCGTGTGTGGCGCCGTGGTGACCGCACCCGCGGCGGTCTCGAAGTTCGTCAGCTGAAGGTAGGCGGCCCGACCGAGGAAACTGGCCAGATCGGGCGTCAGTTCGCCGAGCGCAACGCGGTTGACGTTCTCGCTGCCCTGCCTGGACGGGCGGGGCCTCAAGCGGGGAATCTCAACGTGAGTCCTGCGCTGAGAGAAGAAGGAGGCCACAGCGCTCAGCCTAGCCGCCAGCCCTCGCGAGGCGATAACGACGCCCCCACCAGCCGGGAAATGCCATATTCCCAGACCCTCGCCGCTAAACTAGTTGCAGGCCCCTTTCTGACAGGGGCATCTGCGCCCCAGGAACAAGCGGGCGTACTCGCATTCATGATGGGCATTCACACGTGACTTTTGCAGAACTCAATATCGATCAGGACATGGTCGACGCTCTCGCCTCCAAGGGCATCGTCGAGCCGTTCCCCATTCAGACCCAGACAATCCCGATGGGGCTGGGCGGCCAGGACATCATCGGCCAGGCCAAGACCGGAACCGGCAAGACGCTCGGGTTCGGGCTTCCGCTGCTGCAGTCCCTCGGGCTGAACCCGGAGCCGGGCGTCAAGGCGCTCGTCGTCGTGCCGACCCGCGAACTGTGCGTGCAGGTCGCCGAAGACCTGACCCTCGCGGCATCCAATCGGGCAACGCAGATCGCTGCGATCTACGGCGGTAAGGCCTACGAGGGCCAGGTGGAGCAGCTGAAGGCCGGCGCACAGGTCGTCGTCGGTACCCCGGGTCGCCTGCTCGACCTCGCCAACCAGCGGCTGCTCTCGCTCAAAGACGTCAAGGTGATGGTGCTCGACGAGGCCGACAAGATGCTCGACCTCGGCTTTCTCGCCGACATCGAGAAGCTCTTCGCGCAGACGTCGCCGACTCGCCACACGATGCTCTTCTCGGCGACGATGCCCGGACCGATCGTCGCCCTCGCGCGCCGCTTCATGAACCGCCCTATCCACATCCGCGCGACGGACCCCAACGAGGGGCTCACGCAGGCGAACATCAAGCACGTCATCTACCGCGCCCACAACATGGACAAGGACGAGGTGATCGCGCGCATCCTGCAGGCCGAGGGCCGCGGCAAGACCGTCGTGTTCACCCGCACCAAGCGCGCGGCGGCGAAGCTCGTCGAGGAGCTCAACGACCGCGGATTCAACGCCGCGGCCGTGCACGGCGACCTGAACCAGGAGCAGCGCGAGCGCGCGATGGCCGCGTTCAAGGCAGGCAAGAAGGACATCCTGATCGCCACGGATGTCGCTGCGCGCGGCATCGACGTCAACGACGTCACCCACGTGATCAACCACACCATCCCGGACGACCACGACACCTACCTGCACCGTGCCGGCCGCACCGGCCGCGCCGGCAAGACCGGCATCGCGGTGACCTTCGTCGACTGGGACGACCTGCACAAGTGGGCGCTTATCAACAAGGCCCTCGACTTCGGCCAGCCGGAACCGACCGAGACCTACTCGTCATCGCCGCATCTCTTCTCGGACCTCGATATCCCCACCGATGTGCGCGGTCGTCTCGCGCACGCCGGCCCGCCACGGGTGCGGGAGCCGCAGTCGTCCGATCGCGGGGGTGACCGCGGGCGTTCGGGTTCGGGTTCGGGCGGCGATCGCGGGCGCTCCGGCTCGGGTTCGGGCGGCGATCGCGGGCGCTCAGGCTCGGGTTCAGGCTCGAGCTCAGGCTCGAGCTCCGGCGGATCGGGTCGCGGCGGCGATCGCGGCCGCTCCGGCGGCTCCGGCGCATCCGGCCGCTCCGGCGACCCGGCGTCGACCGGCCGCTCCGGCGACTCCGCGTCGACCGGCCGCTCCGGCAACTCCGCGTCGACTGGCTCGGGATCGCGCTCCCGGGGAGGCCAGCGCGACGGCGATTCCGGAGCGGCATCCGGTTCCGCAGGTACCGCAACGGCACCGTCATCCGGTGAGCACCGCGACGGGTCGCGCCCCCCGCGCAGCCGCCAGCGCACTCGTCGTCGGGATCCAGGAGCAGCTCCGCCCGTCGCATAACAGGTCGCCGCGCCGCTACCGGCCGCCGGTCGCGCGGCCGCCGGTCGCGCGCACGCTGTTCACTGCCGCAGCTGTCGGCGCGCTGCCACGCCGCGTTCGCGCGCACGCTGTTCACTGCCGCAGCTGTCGGCGCGCTGCCACGCCGCGTTCGCGCGCACGCTGTTCACTGCCGCAGCTGTAATCGCACCCACGCGAGTGAACAACAGCCGCGCGAACGTGTCGGCGCGGTGCGTACCGGTGTGGGCACCGGTCTTGAGCGACCCAGCCGCGACTCAGCCGCGGTGCGCAGCCGATCCGGTCGCCCGTGCAATGATGCGCTCGAGAACCTCCGGTGCCGTCGTGTTCTCGCCGAGCCGGTTGGGTTTGCCCTCGCCGTGGTAGTCGCTCGAGCCGGTCTCGGCCAAGCCGAACTTCTCGGCGAGCTCGCGCAATCGTTCCTTGCCGCTGGGCGTGTTCTCGCGGTGGTCCACCTCGAGGCCGAACAGTCCGGCATCCACGAGCGTGCGCAGCTTCTCCTCCGGCATCACCTCTTGGCGACCGCGAGTGCCGGGATGGGCAAGCACCGGCACTCCCCCGGCGGCGACGACAAGCTTCACCGCCGCGAGCGGATCCGGTGCATAGTGCGGCTCGAAATACCCCTGGCGCGGATGCAGGATGCTCTCGAACGCCGCACTGCGGTTGGGAACGTGTCCACGTGCGACAAGCGCGTCGGCGATATGCGGCCGGCCGACGGTCGCCCCGACACTGGTCTGGGCGAGCACGTCCAGCCAGGTCAGGTCGTAGTCCGCACCGATCCGCTCCACGATGTTCTCGGCGCGCTTGAGCCGTGCATCCCTGATCCGCGCGGTCTCGGCGATGAGGCCCGCGTCGAGCGGGTCGAACAGGTAGGCCAGCAGGTGCACGCTCTTCCAGCCGAAGAAGGTGCTGAGCTCCATGCCCGGGATGATCGTGAGCCCGGTGCCGGATGCCGCCGCGATCGCTTCGGTCCAGCCGGCGGTCGAATCGTGGTCGGTGATCGCGATGGCATCGAGTCCTGCCGCAGCCGCCGCGCGCACCAGTTGGGCCGGCGTTTCCGTGCCGTCGGACACGCTGCTGTGCGTGTGAAGATCGATCAGAGACGGCATGCGGCAATCGTAGGGGTACAGCTTCCACGCCGGCCGAGTGCCCCGGTCTGGGGCTCTCCCCGCGACGCCCGCGCGGCAGGCTGCGGCTAGGGTGATCTCAGATGATTCGAAAAATCGCCGCGGCCGTGCTGACCATCGGGGTCGCCGGCATCCTGCTCGTCGCGGTCTGGCCCCAACTTCTCGGGCTCGAACTCGTACCCGTCGTGGCCCACATCGTGTCGCTCCGCGCAGTTGCCGCCGTCGGCGCCCTCGCCGCCATCGTCGCCCTGCTTCTCATCGCCCTCGTGATCCCGTCGTTCCGCCGCCTCGGCGCATCCTTGTCCGTTCTGCTGCTCGTATTCATTGCAGCGACCGGTGCCGTGCTCGCAACCCGCGGATTCGGATCGGACGACGCTCGCGGTGCGGCCGCCGTCGACGCAACGGCAGACGCCGCGGTGGACGATCTGACCGTGCTCACCTGGAACACCCTCGGGGATGCTCCGGGCGCCCAGGAGATCGCCCGTCTCGCTCTCGAGACCGGCGCCGACATCGTCGCCCTCCCGGAGACCACGCGGGAGACCGCTATCGAGGTCGCGCTCATCATGAAGGGGGAGGGACGCCCGATGTGGGTGAACACCCTCGCTCTCGACGAGATCTCCAAGGCACGGTCCACCTCGCTGCTCACAAGTGCCGACCTCGGCATGTACTCCCGCGACACCTCGAGGGGCTCCACCTCCGTGGTGCCGTCGGTGATCGTGACGCCCGATGATGGCACAGGACCCACGATCGTGGCCGCGCACCCCGTTGCCCCCATCGCCGGGTACTTCAGCGTCTGGCGCGAGGACCTCGAGTGGGTGAAGGGCGCCTGCACGGGAGAGAACATCATTATCGCGGGCGACTTCAACTCGACGATCGACCACTACCGCCGACTCGCGAATGACCGAGACAGCACAATTGGGGACTGCGTGGACGCGGCGCAGACCACGGGTGCCGCTGCCGTCGGAACGTGGCCGACCGACGTGCCGCCCCTGCTCGGAACTCCCATCGACCACATCATGGCCACCGACAACTGGACAGCGACCCACGTGAGGGTGATCCTCGACCGCGACGGCCTCGGCAGCGATCACCGCCCGATCGTCGCGACGCTGAGCCCGACGGGCTGACACGCCCATTACCCCTTTCGCCGACGGGGGCGGTCCCCCTGTCCCCGACAGAGCAGACGCGCAGACAATCGGAGAATGAGCGATTCTCCTCCCCCGAGGGATCCGCCCCCGGCCTATCGCCGCACCGCATCAGTCTCGCAGGGCGCGACAGGCAGCGGCAGCGCACCGAGCGGCGACGGACTCACCCGCTTCTTCGACCGCATCCGATCGCTCGGTATCGTGCGCGGCGACGACCGGTGGTTCGCTGGCGTGCTCGGTGGCATCGCCGCCAGTACTGGGCTCGCACCCACGGCCGTTCGGATTGTGGTCATCCTGTTCGGCATTCTCGGAGCACCCGTGCTCTTCGCCTACGTGGTGGCCTGGGCCCTGCTCCCCGACCTGCGGGGCCGCATCCACGCCGAGCAGGCGCTTCGCGGGGTGTTCGAACCGGTGATTATTGCAATCGTGGTGCTGCTGATCGCAGCCTTTCCCCCGTTCGGCGGCACTGCGCTCTGGCGCTGGCCGTGGACGATCACCGGCCTGCCCGACTGGATCTCGACCATGTTGTCGGTCGTCTGGGGCATCGCCATCACGATCGGAATAGTGTGGCTCATCGTCTACCTCGTGCGCCAGGCATCCGCGGGGCCGGCGGGGCCTGCGGGGCCGGCGGCGGACACGCGGGCGGACACAGGCGCCGGGCCGGATGACACCGGCGCTGCACGGGCACACTGGGCCCAAGCGCACCGCCCGCAGGGTCCAGCGCCGGCGGGCGAACGGCCGCCTTTGCCAACTGAACAGCGGCAGTGGTCCGCCGCATGGTCTGCCCAGCCGGCCGACGAACAGGTCGCAGTCCGGCAGGCTCGGGCACGGCAGGCAGCCGAGCGTGCGGCCTGGCACCGCGACACCCGCCCCGGCGCCGCGGTGACCGCCATCGTGCTCGGCCTCGGACTCGTCCTCGGCGCGCTCACCGCAGGGATCTACTCCGGCGGCGACTTCACCAACGAAGCATTCGTGCTCGGGCTCGCCGCTCTTCTCGCCGTGCTCGCCCTCGGGGTCATCGTGGAAGGTCTCCTCGGCCGCCGCAGCGGCGGCATGGGCGGATTCGCGCTGCTGACGATCCTCGCGCTGGTCCCTGCGGCGATCTTCCCGTTCGGGTCGCAGGTCTCCCTGTTCGGGGCCCCGTACTGGGATGTCACGAGCTCCAACGAATCGCACAGCTTCGCTGCGCTCGCGGGGCAGCCGACCATCGACCTGTCGGGCCTCACGTCTGACGGGTCAGGTCCTGCCGTCGTGAACGTCTGGCTCGGTCTTGGCCAGACCAGAGTGATCGTTCCGCGGGATGAGCCGGTCAGGATCGACGCGATCGAGACGACTCCCCCTCCCGAGGGCGCCAGGTCTACCCCGTTCTCCGCGCGCGAACGCGGACCGCTCTTCGGCACGGTGGTGTGGGGCCTGATCCTCCTCGCCGTCGCAGCAATATTCGCGGTGCCTATCCTGTACGGCCCCATCGAGAACCCGTCGCTCTGGATCCTCTGGGGCATCGCCGTGCTGGGGTTCCTCCTGCTCGCGGCGGGCATCGTGGCAGCCGTGCGCCGCGCCCGCTAGGCGCGAGCAGTGAGACAATGAGGCATGGCTGATCCCACGAAGACCACCCCTCCGCGCGCGACCGAGAACCGTTCGACGACTCCATCCTCCGATGTGTTCAAGGATTTCATCCGCAGCAACTGGGCCGAGCGCGTCGACGTCGTGCCCTCCGCACGGGAGCAGGCCTCCTACGCATCAGAGAGGCGGCGCCGCCTCTCCGCGCTCTACCCCGGCACAGCGGTCGTGGTACCGGCCGGCTCCCCCAAGGTGCGCTCGAACGACACCGACTACCCCTTCCGGGCGCACTCCGGATTCGCGCACCTCACAGGCTGGGGCAGCGACACCGTTCCCGGCAGTGTGCTCGTGCTGCTGCCGACCGCAGAGGGCCACGACGCCACCCTGTACTTCCGCGAGGCCGCCGGCCGCGACTCCGACGAGTTCTACGCGAACTCCGACATCGGCGAATTCTGGACCGGCCCGCGCCCCGGCCTCGAGAGCGTCGCCGCAGACCTGGGCCTGGCGACGGCCAGCATCCACGAGCTCGACGGGGTGCTCGAGTCGCTCGAGACCGGCACCGTACTGCTGCGCGAGGCAGACCAGGCAGTCACCGCGAAGGTCGACGTCGCGCGGAGCGAGCTCGAGGAGGAGTTCGTGGATGCGGATGCCGGACTGCTCCGCGACCTCAGCGAGCTGCGGCTCGTCAAGGACCAGTATGAGATCCACGAGATGCGCCTCGCGGTCGATGCGACAAAGCTCGGGTTCGACGACGTCATCGCTGACCTGCCCGCGATCGTCGCGCACGCGCGCGGCGAGCGCCTCGTCGAGGGCGCCTTCAACCGCCGCGCTCGGGCGGAGGGCAACACGGTCGGCTACGACACGATCGCGGCATCCGGCCCCCACGCCTGCATCCTGCACTGGGTGCGCAACGACGGCCCCGTCGTGCCGGGCGACCTGATCCTGCTCGACGCCGGTATCGAGCTCGAGAGCTATTACACGGCTGATATCACCCGCACGCTGCCGGTGAGCGGCACCTTCACCGAGGTGCAGCGCCGGGTCTACGAGGCGGTGCTCGAGGCGGCGGATGCGGCGTTCGCCATCGTGCGGCCCGGCATCCGGTTCCGCGAGATCCACCAGACGGCGATGGCCGTGATCGCGAAGAAGACCGCCGAGTGGGGCCTTCTGCCCGTGAGCGCCGACGAATCGACCAAGCCGGAAAACCAGTTCCACCGCCGGTACATGGTGCACGGCACGAGCCACCACCTCGGCATCGACGTGCACGACTGCGCGCAGGCGCGCCGCGACCTCTACCTCGACGGGGTGCTCGAGGCGGGCATGGTGTTCACGATCGAGCCGGGCCTCTACTTCCAGCCCGACGACCTCAGCGTGCCGGAGGAGTTCCGCGGCATCGGGGTGCGCATCGAGGACGACATCCTGGTCACCGAGTCCGGCGCGGAGAACCTGTCGATCGGCATCCCCCGCACCGCGGACGACGTCGAGGCGTGGCTCGCCTAGAACCTCGGTGCTCGCGCGTTCGCGCGTTCGCTGTTCCGCCGCACGCGGGTGTTGTTCAGCCGCGCTGGTGTGATTACTGGCGCGCGCGTGAACAACACCCGCGCGAGCGCGAGGTGCGACGCGGCTCAGCGCACACCCTGCGCGCCCGCGCAAGCACCTACTCGGTCGGTTGTGGCCGGGCGAGCAGCTCCTGTGCGCGGATGGTGAGCGAGGGGTCGATGATGATCTCGTACTGGCTCGCGAGCACCTGGTTGATCGAGGTGAAGTCGTGGCGGCGGCGGTTGAGCGCGTAGGAGACGAGGCTGAAGATCATGCCGAACCCTCCACCGATCAGCACGGCCGCGCCGACGAATACGAACGACGACGGCTCGGCCGAAAACAGGAACAGGATGAGCCCGAAGAACAGGCCGAGCCAGGCGCCGCTCGCAGCGCCGGCACCGGCCGCCTTCGCGTTCGTGAGCTTGCCGGTCACCCTCTCGACGGTCTTGAGGCCGCTGCCCACGATCGAGACCTGCTTAATCGGGAACTCGGCCTTGGCCAGCCGGTCGACGACCGCCTGCGCCTCGGGGTAGGTCTCGTAAGTTCCGAGCACGTCACCGCGCGGCAGCGTCGGGAATACCTGGGAACGACGGGAGAAAGGGCTGGGTGTGGTCACGAACCCATTCTTTCATCGGTCAAGTAGGGTTTTAGCGTGAGCGCCGCGAGAGTCTTCGTCGCCCGTCTTGGCGGGTGCTCCGTTTTCGACCCCGCAGGCGACAAGGTCGGCCGGGTGCGCGACGTCATCGTCGTGTACCGGAGCACCGAATCGCCCCGCGTCGTCGGCCTCGTCGTCGAGGTGCCGGGGCGCAGGCGGGTGTTCCTCTCGATCGGGCGGGTTACGAGCATCGGCTCGGGCCAGATCATCACGACCGGGCTCATCAACATGCGCCGCTTCGAGCAGCGCGGCGGCGAGGTGCGCGTAATCGCCGAGGTTCTCGGCCGCGAGGTCCAGTTTGTCGACGGCTCCGGCTCGGCGACGATCGAGGATGTCGCGATCGAGGAGATCGGTCCGGGCGAGTGGCAGGTCAGCGAGCTCTTCGTCCGCCGTCCGAAGCCGAGTCCGTCGCCATTCGCCAAGGGGCAGACACTCTTCGCGCGCTGGTCCGACGTGCTCGACACCACCATCACGGGTGCGCCCCAGTCAGCCACCCACCTGCTCGCCACCTACGAGGACCTGCTCCCGGCCGACCTCGCCAACGCACTCCTCGACCTGCCCGAACAGCGCATGCTCGAGGTCGCCGACGAGCTCTCCAACGAGCGCCTCGCCGACGCGCTCGAGGAGATGCCGGAGAGCGACCAGGTCGGCATCCTGAACCAACTCGAAGACGACCGCGCCGCCGACGTGCTCGACCAGATGCAGCCCGATGACGCCGCCGACCTCATCGCGCAGCTGAGCGACGAGCGCGGCGAGGCCCTCCTCGACCTCATGCAGCCGGAGGAGGCCGACGATGTGCGGATGCTCCTCGCCTACGCGCCCGACACCGCCGGCGGTCTCATGACGACCGATCCGATCATCGTCAGTGCCGACGCGACCGTCGCCGAGGGGCTCGCGCTCATCCGGCGCCACGAACTCGCCCCCGCCCTCGGCGCCGCCGTCTGCGTCACACTGCCGCCGTACGAGCCGCCGACCGGCCGATTCCTCGGCATGGTGCATTTCCAGCGGATGCTGCGCTACCCGCCCAACGAGCGGCTCGGCACCCTCCTCGACCAGAAGCTCGACCCCGTGCCGGCCGACGCCTCGGCCGCCGAGGTGTCGCGCATCCTCGCGAGCTACAACCTCGTGTCCGTGCCCGTCGTCGACGAGAACCACCGTCTGGTCGGGGTGGTGACTATTGACGACGTCCTCGACTACCTGCTTCCGGATGACTGGCGAAGTTCCGACGGTGATGAACCAGCCCTGCCCCCGAGGGCGCGCCCTCGCACGGCCCTCTCGACCGATACGAAACCGATCACCACAATCAAACAAAGGCTGACGCAGCGAAGGAGGGCGCCAAATGGCACGGATTAGCCGTCAGGACACCCGCCTCGACGCCCCCAAGGGCTCGCGGGGCCCGTTCTCAGCGCGCCTGGGCGGACGACCAAGCCGCGACCGGTTCGGGCGGTTCACCGAGTGGATCGCCCGCAAGATGGGAACCCCGTGGTTTCTCATCGGGCTGACGATCTTCGCCGCGGCCTGGCTCATCTATAACGTCACCGCCCCCGCGGAGTGGCGCTTCGACTCGGCCGCGAACGGATTCACCGCCCTCACACTCATCCTGTCGCTGCAGGCCTCCTACGCCGCCCCGCTCATCCTGCTCGCGCAGAACCGTCAGGACGACCGCGACCGTGTGCAGATCGAGCAGGACCGGCAGCGCGCCGAACGCAACCTCAACGACACCGAGTACCTCGCCCGTGAGGTCGTCTCGCTCCGTCTGGCGATGAAGGACATGGCGACGAAAGAATTCATCCGGGGCGAGCTGCGCTCCCTCGTCGAGGAGCTCGACCGCGACACAACGGAGGAACGCCCCGTTGACTGACGGATCGGTCGAGGATGGCATCCGCGCGGCGCTCTCCAGGGTGCTCGATCCCGAGATCCGCAAGCCCATCACCGAGCTCGACATGGTCGGCGGGGTGTCGGTTGATGCCGCTGGCTCAGCGACCGTCGGCATCAAGCTGACGATTGTCGGATGCCCCGCCGCCGACACGATCGAGCGTGACGTGCACGCCGCCGTCGCCTCCGCGCCCGGCGTCACGAGTGCGACCGTCGAGATCTCGATCATGACCCGCGAGGAGCGGGCGGCGCTCACCGAGAAGCTGCATGGCGGCCGGACGAAGACGATCCAGTTCGGCCCCGACTCGCTCACCCGCATCTATACGGTCTCCAGCGGGAAGGGTGGCGTGGGTAAATCGACCCTCACGGCCAACCTCGCCGTGGCACTCGCCGCGAAGGGGCTCGCGGTCGGAGTCATCGACGCCGACGTGTTCGGCTTCTCGATCCCCGGCATCCTCGGCATAGCCGGAATGAAGCCGACCCAGATCGACGGCATGATCCTGCCTCCGGTCGCGCACGGCGTGAAGGTCATCTCGATCGGCATGTTCGTCGACGGCAACGCGGCCGTCTCGTGGCGGGGCCCGATGCTTCATCGCACGATCCAGCAGTTCCTCACCGACGTCTACTTCGGCGACATCGACATTCTCCTGGTCGACCTTCCGCCGGGAACCGGTGACGTGGCGATCACCATCGGGCAACTGCTGCCGCACGCGGAGGTGCTTGTCGTCACGACCCCGCAGCCGGCGGCGGCCGAGGTCGCCGAGCGATCCGGCACCGTCGCGCGGCAGACCGGGCAAAAGGTGATCGGTGTGATCGAGAACATGGCCGGCTTGGCCCAGGTCGACGGCACCGTGATCGAGCTGTTCGGCACGGGCGGGGGCGAACTCGTCGCGGCTCGGCTGTCCCAGGGGCAGGATGCACCGGTTCCGGTGCTCGCGTCGATCCCGCTGAGCGTGGCCCTGCGCTCCGGCGGCGACTCCGGGCAGCCGATCGTGCTGTCGACTCCGGATGACGCCGCAGCTGCGAGCATCATCCGGGTCGCCGACGAGCTCGCGCGGCGCGGACGCGGCCTTGCCGGGCGCAAGCTCGGTTTCACGGTGCGCTGAGCCATCCGGGTACCCCGGTAACGCGAAAACCCCGACCGCGAGGGGTCGCGGTTGGGTGCTCAGCAGCAGGTTATCCCTGCTGCGCGGCCGAGTTATGCGTGCTGGCGCATCGACAGTTCGGTGTGACGGGTAGGAATGCGACGGTAACCGTCGCGAGCGGTGACGACCACGGTGGTGGCCGAGAGGCCGATCGTTGCGATGAGGACGACTGCGAGAAGAGCGAACATGATTGACCTTTCTGACTCCGGGCGACAGGGACACTGCATGCGGGAGTGGTGACGTGTAAGTTCTTCCAGTTCACCGTGTTTTGTTCTTTAGCACAATCGCATAATTGTGAAGTGACTGTGTAGCATTGCTATATGGATGTGCGCCGGTTGGAACTTCTCAGGGAACTCGCTGAGCGCGGCAGCATCACCGCAGTCGCCCGCTCGACCCGGCGCACCGTTTCGGCCGTATCGCAGCAGCTGAAGGTGCTCGAGCGGGAGGCAGGGATCCCACTCACCGAGCGTTCAGGCCGCGGTATCGTGCTCACCGGGGCCGGCCGGGCACTCGCGCGCACCGCGACGGATGTCTCGGTGGCGATGGCGCGCGCCGAGGCTCTCTGGGAGGACTTCAAGCACGCACCCCAGGGTGAAGTCACGCTCACGACGTTTCCCTCCGCCGGGCAGATGCTCCTCCCCGGGCTCCTCTCCGCAATCGCAGGCCTGCCCGCGCTCGTAATCCTCTGCACCGACCAGGACCCGCTCGTCATCGACTTCGCCGACCTGACCCCCGATTTCGACATTGTGCTGGCTGACTCCCCCGGCAACCTGCCGTCGTGGAAGGAGCGCGGGCTCGCGGTCGTGCCGCTCATGCAGGAGCCGCTGGACGTAGGCCTGCCGCTCGGCCACCGCCTCGCCACGAAGGCGACGCTGCTGCCGAGCGACCTCGTCGACGAGACCTGGATCGGCGTTCCCCACGGGTTCCCCTTCGACCGCGTGCTCCGCGAGATCGAGGTGGCCAACGGTTCGCCCGCGCTCATCGGGCAGCGGTTCGCCGACAACGGCATCGTCGAGGCGGTGGTCGCCGCCGGCCACGGAATCGCGGTGCTGCCGAGGTACACCACGAACGACCATGAGAACGGGCTCATCACTCGGCCGCTCAGCGGCATCCGGGCCACACGGCAGATATCTGCGCTGATGCGGTCCGACCGGGCCGAACGCCCGTCGGTGCGTCGCGTCGTGCACGAGCTCCGCGCCGAGGCGCAGCGATTCCAGGCCGCGCACGAAGGAGTTGTCTGAGCTGGCATCCGACCGGCAGCGGTTCGGTGATCGCCCCCGCTCGGCGTGTAGCGTTCGACCATGCGTGCCTCCTCACTGACCCGTCTCGTGATCGACGACCTCGATCGCGACATTTCCACGTCCGGTGGTGCGACCACGTCGGTACTCGCCCCGTTCACCGAGGATGTGTTGCACGAGCTTCCGACGAGCAGTGCAGCCGATGTTCTGGATGCCGCCGCGCGCGCCCGGCTTGCCCAGCTCGCGTGGGCGCGGGCGGGCTGGGCGCACCGGCGCGCGATCCTGCTGCGCGCACACGACATCCTGCTCTCCGGCAAGGAGCTCCTGCTCGACGCGCTGCAGACCGAAACTGGCAAGACGCGCGGCCAGGCCTTCGAGGAACTGTTCAGCGGAATGAGCGTCACGCGCTACTTCGCGCTGAGCGCGCGGGCGGTGCTGCGGACGACCCGCCATAGGTCCGGGATGCCCGGCGTAGTCCGCACGAGGGTCGGGTACAGCCCGAAGGGCGTCGTCGGGGTCATCACCCCCTGGAACTATCCGCTCGCGCTCTCGCTCATGGATGTCGTCCCCGCCCTCGCCGCAGGCAACGCGGTCGTGCAGAAGGCCGACAATCAGTGTGCGCTCACGATTCTCGCGGCCCGGCGCGCCTTCATCGAGGCCGGGGTACCGAGCGACCTGTGGACAGTCGTCGCCGGTGACGGCGCCGAGATCGGCAACGCCGTCGTCGACGTCGCCGATTACGTGTGCTTCACGGGATCGACCGCTACCGGCCGCACCGTCGCCGCCCGCTCCGCGAACCTCCTCACCGGTGCATCGCTCGAGCTCGGCGGCAAGAATCCGATGATCGTGCTCGACGACGTCGACCCCGCAGCGGCCGCCCGCAGCGCGGTCTACGCGTGCTTCTCGTCGATGGGGCAGTTGTGCGTCTCGATCGAGCGAATCTACGTGATGCGGGATGTGGCGGATGCCTTCACCGCCGAGTTCGCCCTGCAGACCGCCGCCCTGCACCAGGGCTCCGCCCTCGACTGGTCGACCGACGTGGGCTCGCTGACGAACCGGGCCCAGCTCCAGCGAATGCAGGCCCACGTAGAGGATGCGGTCACGCGCGGTGCCAGCGTGCTCGCCGGCGGGAACGCGCGCCCCGAACTCGGTCCGCTCTTCTTCGCCCCGACGGTGCTTGTCGGCGTCACCGAGGAGATGTCGTGCGCGCGAGAGGAGACATTCGGACCCCTGGTTGCGATCGCCGTCGTCGACTCGGTGGCCGAGGCGATCGTCGCGGCCAACTCCGGTGATTACGGGCTGAACGCATCCGTCTTTTCCGGGTCGATCTCACGAGCGAGACGCGTGGCCGACGCTCTGCATGTCGGCAGCGTAAACATCAATGAGGGCTATCGCGCAACGTTCGGATCAGTCGATGCCCCCATGGGCGGGACCAAGCAGTCAGGACTCGGAAGGCGCAATGGGCGCGAGGGCCTGCTGAGGTTCGTGGAGCCGCGCACCGTCGCCGAGGCGACGGGGCTGGTCACCCTTCCGCGCACTGGCTCCGAGTTCGCCCACTTGAGCGGGGCGATGATCGCGGTGCTGGTGGCCTTGAAGTCGATCCGTCGCCGCTGAGGCGCGCGCGGCTGTGCCGATTGAGCAGGCCGCCCGTGTCGAAGTCCGAGGTGCGAGTCTCTGCGGGTTGAGCAGCGCGTTCTGGCGCGCGTGTCGCTCCCACTTGGGTGCCTGCGTCTTCTCCTCCACAGGCCGTACTCCAGGAGGGTTGTCCACAGGTAATATCCCCGATCAGGGTGTGGTTTGATGTCGGTTGGAATGTCGGTGGTGTCTGTCACTATGTGGGTATGTCCAAAGCAACCGATCCCCTCATTGACAGCGCTATTGCGTTCGCGTCGGTGTGGGCTGGTGCGCTCGCCGGGTTCGGCGCCCGGGTCGGCGAACACCCCGATGCCCGGCCGCCCGATGCGCGTGGAGCAGGATCCGGCGCAGCGGCTGCAGCCGTCTCGGTCGGTGCAACCGCCGGAGCATCGTTCGGCGCGATCTCGGTCGCTCCGTCCCAGCTGGATGTGGAGACCATGTCCGATGCGGGGCTGGTGCGGGCGATCCAGTCCGGCTATGACCTCAAACGACACGTCGATGCCCTGCTGGTGCGTGCGGCGGGGGAGCTGAGTGTGCGCTCGCGCCCCTCGCTCGGGCAGGGCGGCCTGGCGAAGTCTTCCGGGCATACCTCTCCTGCCTCCCTGATCACGGAACTGGGTCGGGTGACTCTGGCCGAGGCCGGCAGAACAGTCCGGTTGGGTGAGGCGACCACCGCACCGGTGTCCCTGCTCGGGGAGCGCCTCCCGGCCCCGTTCCCGCTGGTCGCGGATGCGGTGAACAGCGGTGTGGTGCAGGTGGATGCGGCCCAGTCGATCATCACCTCCCTGACCCAGGCCGCCCCCCGCGCCCTGCCGGTACACCTGGTCGCGGCGGAGGAGGAACTGGTCACCTTCGCCGCGTCTCATCCGGCGGACACGGTGCGGAAGCTGTCGATCTCCTGGCGGGACGCGCTCGATACCGATGGGATCGCACCGCGGGAGGAGGCACTGATCGCGGCCCGGTCGCTGCGCTGGAGCAAACAGGGCAACGGTTTGGAGCGGTGCACGATCGACCTCGACCCCCTCGGCGCCGGATATGTGCGCACCATGATCGACGCGATGGTCGGCGACGCCCTCCGCGCCGTCCGCTTCGACACCGACCCGACAGGACCTGCGGGGACCGCCGGCGGCCACGACCACGGCCACGGCATGGGCGATGAGGGTCTCGACCGGGACGCGTGCGGTGACCACCATGTCGAGCTCCCCGACCCGCGGACGATCCCTCGGATCGCCGCCGACGCCCTGATCGATGTGGCCCGGCACATGATGGGCTGCACCACCGCACCCGGACCCCTCCCACACACCACCCTGATCATCCGGATGACCCTGGAACAACTCCAATCCGGCCTCGGCGCAGCACACCTCGACGGAGTCGAGGACCCCATCACGGCTGGTGCCGCCCGCAGGCTTGCCGCGGACGCGGAACTGATCCCCGCAGTCCTCGGCGGGAACAGCCAAATCCTCGACCTCGGCACCGGGAGACGACTATTCACCCGCGCCCAACGAATCGCATTCGCCGAACGCGACGGCGGCTGCGCCATCACCGGCTGCGGCCGCCCACCCTCCTACACCGAAGCCCACCACATCCACTGGTGGTCCCACGGAGGCACAACAAACCTCAACAACGGAATCCTTTTATGCACCGGACACCACCACATCATCCACAAAGGATGGACCGTACAGATCACCGACAACACCCCCTGGTTCACCCCACCCACACACATCGACCCCACCCGCACACCCAAACGCGGCGGAAAACTCCCCACACCAGCACTGCAATGACCACAGGCAGCGCCATGACACCAGGCAGCGCCATGACACCAGGCAGCGCAATGACACCAGCACTGCAATGACACCGGGCCGGGACGGGCGCGGCCGGGTTTCGCTACGGCCGCTACGCGACCTGCCCCACCGACGGATCTGAGCGGATCGAGCAGGCCGGCCACGGTCGTGTCGAAAATGCTCCGCAGGTCTCGACACCGTCGCTACACGACCGCTGCCCAACCAGCAGAAACGCTGCGCGACCTGCTCGACCCGCAGAAACCGCTAAGCGACCGGCGGTCGCGAGCCGACGCACGCGGCCCGGCCACACCATCCATCCCTGCGGTCTTTCCTCCCACCACGACGGGCGCAACCGACGGGCCCCGCAGCCGCCAGCACCTACCCGATCAACATGAAGCGCTGGATGCCCCGCACAGGCGACACAACCACGCAGTCGCGCTAGGTGGCCTCGGAGTCGAATGGCGCAGGCTGGGCGGCCTTCAGCAGCCGCTGGCGCCTCGCGTACGCGGACTCCGCCGGTGGACGCACCTTCACCGGCTCCGGTTCATCGACGAGAGCCTCGCGGATGATGCGGCGCGGGTCGTACTGCCGCGGGTCGAGCTTCTTCCAGTCGACCTCATCGAAGTCTGGGCCCATCTCCTCGCGCATGCGGTCCTTGGCTCCATCGGCCATCTTGCGCAGCGAGCGGATGAGTCGTGCGAACTGCGCCGCATAGTGGGGCAGTCGTTCGGGACCGAGGAGGAACACGGCGACGACGGCTAGGATCAGCAGTTTGTCGATCGTCAATCCGAACATGCGATCAGACTATCGTCGGATCGCTGAAGCCTGCCCGTACGCTTGAGATGACCAAGGAGACCTACGTGTCAGACAAAGACTCGAACTGGCGTTTTGCCGAAGAGTTCGTCAGCGAGAGCGCCGAAATCGCCAGTGCGCGACTGCATTCGATCGAACTCGGAGTCGACGCAGTGTCGCCCGCCGTCGGCGCCCAGATCGCGGTTGTCGCCGCCGCGACGAACCCGAAGAGCATGATCGAGGTCGGCACCGGAGTCGGCGTCAGCGGCCTGTGGCTATTCGCGGGAGCGCCCAGCGCGATGCTGACGTCGATCGACATCGAGGCCGAGCACCAGCAGGAGGCGCGCAAGACGTTCCTTGAGGCGGGCATTCCCGGCAAACAGGTTCGACTCATCACCGGTCGCGCGCTCGACGTGCTTCCTCGCATGAATGAGGGGTCGTACGACATCGTCGTGATCGATGCCGATCCCGGCTCCGTCATCGAATATGTCGAGCACGGGCTTCGCCTGGTGCGTGCTGGCGGCACAGTGCTCGTGACCCACGCTCTCTGGCGGGGACGCGTTGCCGATCCCGCGAAACGTGACGACACAACTGTCGGGTATCGCACTCTCCTGAAGGAGATCGCGGGATCGGACGCCGTGATCAGTGCACTGTCCCCCGTAGGAGACGGGCTGCTACAGCTGACCAAGCGGGGCGACTAGCCCGGCGGCTATTTGGCCGCCGCGACGACTCCAGCGAGCGCGTCGTGCAATTCCATGGCCTCGGCATCGTTCACCGAGACGACAAGACGTCCCCCACCCTCAAGCGGGACGCGCACGATAATGAGGCGCCCCTCCTTAACAGCCTCCATTGGTCCGTCCCCGGTCCTCGGCTTCATGGCTGCCATGATGGATCCCCTTTCGTGGAATATGTTCCATTATCTCGTATGAATCGCTGAACCCGAAAACGAGGCCGGTCCACACGAGTTGACCGAGCGCCTCGACGGTGAAGCCAGCTCAGGAGCCGGCTAGCCAGGCCCGCAGACCCCGCTCACAGTCCTCGATCTGGTCCAGGGCGACTCTCTCGTCGTCGGCGTGCGCCTTGAGCGGATCGCCCGGCCCATAATTCACGGCCGGCATGCCGAGCGCCGAGAATCGCGCGACATCCGTCCAGCCGTACTTGGGTTTCGCCTCGCCGCCGACGGCCTCGAGGAAGTGCTGCGCAAGCGGGTCGGTGAGACCGGGCGTCGCCCCCTCGGCGAGGTCGACGATGGTGACCTCGAACCCGTCGAAGACCTCCCGCACGTGGGCCTCAGCCTGTGCCCCACTGCGACTCGGCGCGAACCGGTAGTTGACGTGCACCATGCACTCGTCGGGGATGACGTTGCCCGCGATGCCGCCGGTGACCCCCACCGCGTTCAGACCCTCGCGGTAGACCAGGCCCTCGACCTCGACCTCGCGCGGCACGTAGGCGGCGAGCGCCGTGAAGATCGGTGCCGCGTCGTGGATGGCGTTGCGGCCGACCCACGCCCGGGCAGAGTGCGCGCGCAGGCCAAACGTGCGGATCTCGGCGCGCAGATTGCCGTTGCAGCCACCCTCGATCTGCGAATTGGTCGGCTCGCCAAGAATGGCGAAGTCGCCCTCGAGCAGCTCCGGATGCTCTCGCGCGAGGCGTCCGAGACCGTTGAGCGACTCCGACACCTCCTCGTGGTCGTACCAGATCCAGGTGACGTCGACGATGGGCGCGGTGAGCTCGGCGGCGAGCTTCAGCTGCACAGCGACGCCGCCCTTCATGTCGACCGTGCCCCGACCCCACAGGTAGTCGCGGCCGTCGATGCTCTCGTACCTGGTGGGCAGGTTGTTGTTGAGCGGCACGGTGTCGATGTGCCCGGCGATCACCACGCGGCGGTCGCGGCCAAGCTGGGTGCGTGCGACGAGCGCATCACCGTTGCGGAAGAGCTCGAGGTGGTCGAGTCCGGCGAGGCTCGCCTCGATGGCATCCGTCGCGGTCTTCTCGTTGCCGGAGACGGATTCGATGTCGCAGAGTTGCCTGGTCAGGTCGGTTGATGATGCCGAGAGGTCGAGTACGGGAATCGTCGGATCGGCTGAACGCATGTGGGCGAGTTTACCGCGAGCGGCTATCGGTACCCTTGAGGTATGACTGAACGTGCGGCCTGGGGCTACGGACTTGCGACCATCTCGAACGACGGGACGCTGCTCGACACGTGGTTCCCCTCCCCCGCTCTCGGTGCCGTTCCGGCCGGCAGGGATCGGCACATCGCACCCGCCGCGCTCGAGGCGCTGCTCGGCGCCGACGACCGCCGAGGCGCCCGCGTGGACTTCATCACGGTGGAGATCGATCTTGATGCCGCCCCGGCGTCCACCCCCGATGCGTA
The DNA here is from genome assembly GCF_009930795.1 of Marisediminicola antarctica. GTDB lineage: Bacteria > Actinomycetota > Actinomycetes > Actinomycetales > Microbacteriaceae > Marisediminicola > Marisediminicola antarctica. The sequence goes on along the minus strand of NZ_CP017146.1, from coordinate 1,456,461 downwards.
CCTCCGCCTGCACCTGCTCAGCCACCTGCTCGTAGCGCCGAACACCATCAACCTCGACGGCATCTTCGGCCACCTTCCGGTCGTCGCGTGGACGACCGCCGGTCCGATGCACCCCGACGACTACGCCCGGCTGCGGCCGGCGCTGCAGCGCCACGGCATCTCGATCACCGGCCTCGACCGCTTTCCCCGACTGCTCGACTACCTCGTGCCGGATCGTGTGCGTATCGCCGACGCGTCGCGCGTGCGCCTCGGGGCGTACCTCAGCCCCGGCACGACGGTCATGCACGAGGGATTCGTCAACTTCAACGCTGGCACGCTGGGCTCGTCCATGGTCGAGGGCCGCATCTCTCAGGGCGTCGTCGTCGGCGCCGGATCGGATGTCGGCGGCGGCGCGTCGATCATGGGGACGCTCAGCGGCGGCGGAACCCAGCGGGTCTTCGTCGGCGAACGTGCCCTGCTCGGAGCGAACTCCGGCATTGGCATCTCCATCGGCGACGACAGCGTCGTCGAGGCGGGCCTCTACGTCACCGCAGGTACGAAGGTATCGCTCGTCGGCGCCGGCGAGGAGCAGACGGTGAAGGCGGTGGAGCTGAGCGGGATGCCCGGACTCCTGTTCCGGCGCAACTCCGCCACCGGAGCTGTCGAGGCCCTCGCCCGCTCCGGCCGCGGGATCGAGCTCAACGCGGCACTGCACGCCTGACGCCGCTGCACGCCCCACGCCGCTGCACCCGAACGGCCCTCTGAACGCGGCGCGCGTGCAGCCTCGCGGCGTACGCTCCTGTGTCATGGGTCGGCGGCGGATGCGTGTTCTCGCGACCGTCGTCGTGCTCGGCCTGGTGGGTGGCGCGGTCGCGATCGCCGGGACGGGCAACGACTTCTCCGAGGCCGCGGGCGCCGACGCCGCCGAGGCGAGGGGCGCAAACTCGGCGGCGTCGACGAACGTGTGGCCGTGGCGGTCGTCGGCGAACGGCCAGCTCGGTCCCGACTACAGCACCGAGGTCGACGCCGTCGCCCACACCGCGGTGCTGGAGCCCGAGTCGGCGATCGCGGTTGCGAACCTCACCGTGCGGCCGGGACAGTACGTCGTGCGGTACGCCTTCGAGGCACGCCTCGACAGCGCCTGGCGGCCGGTCGAGCTGCGCTGCGGCGTCGTCGATGGGAACGGCACGAAGGCATTCCTGTTCGACGATTCGGAGCCGGTTCGCGCCGGGCAGGGTTGGGTGGCCTATCGTGCCGAGACCACCTTCAGCCTTCCCGACATCACCCTGGGGCTGCGGTGCTTCCCTTCGGCGACCGGCTTCAGCTCGGCATCCTTCCGCAACGTGAGCCTGTCGGTCACCACGATCCCGTTCTGACGCCGAGTCGGCAGGGTCCATTCGAGGCGTTCAGCCGAGCGCTTGGCGCTGCGCCACGAGCGGGCAGCTGAACGGGTCACGTTCGCCGAGGCCGGCGCTATTGATGTAGCGCACCACGATCCGGTACGACTCGACCAGGCCTGTTTGCGTATACGGGATTCCGCGCGCCCGACAGTAGGCCGCCACGATTGGCGCGGCGCGGCGTAGGTGCGGCCTCGGCATCGATGGGAAGAGGTGGTGCTCGATCTGGTAGTTCAGTCCCCCCATCCCGACGTCGACGAGCAGACCACCCCGGATGTCGCGGCTCATCATCACCTGCCGGCGCAGGAAGTCGAGCTTGAGAGACTTCGACACGATCGGCATGCCCTTGTGGTTGGGGGCGAACGACATGCCCATGTAGAAGCCGAACAGGGCGAGCTGGATCCCGAGGAACGCGGCGGCCTTGCCCGGCGAAAGAACGAGGAAGACCGCGGTGGCGAATCCGCCGAGCCGGGTCGTAATGAAGGCGATCTCCACCCAGCGCCGAGCGACGGGCTCCCTGCTCAGCACCCGGCGGATGCCGGACGCGTGCATCGACAGCCCTTCGAAAGCAAGAATCGGGAAGAAGAACCAGCCCTGGTGGGCGATCAGCCAGCGCGCGACACGGCTGCGGCGGGCGGAGGCCTGCGCCGGGGTGATCGCAATGATCGGAAGGTTGATGTCAGGGTCGGCGCCCTCCTTGTTGGGGTTGGCGTGGTGCCGGGTGTGCTTTCGCTGCCACCATCCGTAGCTCATGCCGACGAACAGGTCGGCGATCACGAGACTCGTCCAGTCGTTCCACTTGCCTGATCGGAAGATCTGGCGGTGCGCGGCATCGTGACCGAGGAAGGCGGTCTGGGTGAACAGCACGGCGAATCCGACGGCGGTCAGCAGCTGCCACCAGGAGTCACCGATCCAGATGAACAGAAGCAGGCTCGCGGTGTAGGCGATCGGCAGGCTGATGAGCGCGGTCCAGTAGTAGCCGTAGCGGCGCCGCAGCAGCCCGGCTTCCTTCACCTGTTTGGACAGGCCGAGAAACTCACTGGCCCCTGAGCTGCCCCTCTGGGCGGAGGGAGAGGCATGGGCTGCGGATGCTGTGAGGTCGGTCATTGCTTCTCCCGGACGAGTCGACGAAACCGCCAAGGTCTGGAGCAGTACCGCCACGCTACGCCTGCCCGGCGGCCGCCGGACTGGAGTTCAGGATAGTTACAGGCTCTAGCGAACCGGCCAGTCGCGCGCTGGCTCCCCGATGTAGAGCTGCTGGGGGCGGCCGATCTTCGTGTTCGTGTCCTCGTTCATCTCGCGCCAATGGGCGATCCAGCCTGGCAGTCGGCCGATGGCGAACAGCACTGTGAACATGCGCGGCGGGAATCCCATGGCCTTGTAGATGACGCCGGTGTAGAAGTCCACGTTGGGGTAAAGCTTGCGCTCGATGAAGTAGTCGTCGGCCAGCGCGACCGCCTCGAGCTCCTTCGCGATGTCGAGCAGGGGGTCCTGCACGCCGAGCGCCGTGAGCACCTCGTCGGCGCTCTCCTTGACGAGCTTGGCCCGGGGGTCGAAGTTCTTGTAGACGCGGTGCCCGAAGCCCATGAGCTTGACGCCGTGCTCCTTGTTCTTCACCCGCTCGACGAACTTCTCGACGCTCTCGCCCGATTCCTTGATCTCGCCGAGCATCTTGAGCACCGCCTCGTTCGCGCCACCGTGCAACGGTCCGTAGAGCGCGTTGATGCCCGCCGAGATCGACGAGAAGATGTTCGCCTGGGTCGAGCCGACGAGCCTCACGGTCGAGGTGGAGGCGTTCTGCTCGTGGTCCTCGTGCAGAATCAGGAGGCGGTCGAGCGCCTTCGAAACGACGGGGTTGACCTCGTACGGCTCGGCCATCGTGCCGAAGTTGAGCTTGAGGAAGTTGTCGACGAAGCTCAGCGAGTTGTCCGGGTACAGGAATGCCTGGCCGAGGCTCTTCTTGTGAGCGTAGGCGGCGATCACGGGCAGCTTCGCGAGCAGACGGATCGTCGAGATCTCGACCTGTTCCCGGTCGTGCACGCTCGAGGATTCCTCGTAGTAGGTGGAGAGGGCCGATACCGCGCTCGACAGCACCGACATCGGATGCGCACTGGAGGGCAGGCCGTCGAAGAACCGGCGGAGATCCTCATGAAGGAGCGTGTGGCGGCGGATCTTCTCGTCGAACTCACCGAGCTCGTCGGCCGTCGGCAGGTTGCCATAGATGAGGAGGAAGGCGGCCTCGAGATAGGTCGAGTTGGTCGCGACGTCCTCGATCGAGTATCCGCGGTAGCGCAGAATCCCCTTCTCGCCGTCGATGTAGGTGATCTTGCTCTGCGTCGAAGAGGTGTTCACAAACCCCTGGTCGATCGTCGTGTAGCCGGTCTGCTTCGTGAAGGTCGAGATGTCGATACTCGACGCCCCATCGACGCTTCGCAGGATCGGAAACTCCGCCGTGCCCCCCGGATAGTGGAGCGTGGCCTTGTCGGCGTTGTTCGTAGCGGGGTCAGTCACCCCTACAGCCTAAATGCCACGGGAGGGTATGGTCGCAACCGCTAAGGAAACGGCAATTCAATTAGAGGATGCAGCCAAACGACTGGCGGCGGCGGCGATGCGCTCGTCGGTCGTCGTGATGGCGAACCGAACGTGCCGGGAGTCGTCGATTCCATAGAAGGTTCCGGGTGCGCAGAGGATGCCGAGCGCGGCCATCTCGCCGACTGTCGTCCAGGCCTCATCGCGCCTCGTGGCCCACAGGTACAAGCCAGCCTCGCTGTGGTCGATGGTGAATCCGGCCCGCTCGAGCGCTTCCCTCAGCACGGTCCGGCGCCCCCGGTATCGCTCGCGCTGCTCGGCGACGTGCTCGTCATCCGACAGCGCGGCGACCATGGCGGCCTGCACGGGCGCGGGCGGCATCAAACCGATGTGCTTGCGAACGGCGAGCAACTCACCGATGAGATCGCTGTCGCCGGCAACGAATCCGGCGCGGTAGCCGGCGAGGTTCGATTGCTTGCTGAGCGAGTAGACGGCGAGCACGGAGCCGAGGTGTCCGGCAACAACGGCAGGGTCGAGGATGCTGGGGGTCGGCGCTCCGGCCCACGGGGCGTCCCAGGCGAGTTCGGCGTAGCACTCGTCGCTCACGATGACCGCGCCAAGCTCTCGCGCGCGCGCGACGGCCGCGCGCAGCTCGTCGACCCCGAGCACCCGCCCATCCGGATTGCCCGGGCTGTTCAGCCAGACGAGGCGCGTGGCCTGCGGCCACTCGGCCGGGTCGTCGCCCGCGTGCACGGTCGCACCGGCGAGGGCGGCGCCGATCGCGTAGGTCGGGTAGGCGGTGCGGGGCTGAACGACGACGTCGCCGGCGCCGAGGCCGAGCCAGAGCGGGAGGCCCGCGATGAGTTCCTTCGATCCGATGGTCGGCAACACCTGGCCGCCAGCGAGGCCCGCGACTCCCCGGCGGCGCTCGAACCAGGCCACTATTGCCTCGCGCAGGGCGGGCGTGCCCGCAGTCTGCGGGTAGGAGTGCGCGTCGGCTGCGGCAATGACAGCATCGCGGATGACAGAGGGTGTGGCGTCGACGGGCGAGCCGACCGAGAGGTCGACGATCCCGTCCGGGTGCGCCCGGGCGCGATCACCGAACGGTACGAGGGCATCCCACGGGAACTCGGGAAGCGACAGGGCCACGCCGGGCCGGGTTACTGGACGCCGACGGGCTGCGGCGGAAGCGCGGCGACGAGAGGGTGGTCCTTGTGGATGACCCCGACCTTGGCCGCGCCACCAGGGGAGCCGATGTCGTCGAAGAACTCGACGTTGGCCTTGTAGTAGTCGGCCCACTTCTCGGGGGTGTCGTCTTCGTAATAGATCGCCTCGACGGGGCACACCGGTTCGCAGGCACCACAGTCGACGCACTCATCAGGGTGGATGTAGAGCATGCGATCGCCCTCGTAGATGCAGTCGACGGGACATTCGTCGATGCACGCTCGATCCTTGAGATCGACGCACGGGAGGGCAATAACGTAGGTCACGGTGAGGTGAATCCCTTCGGTTGTGTACTACCGACAATCTTACCGCGCACCGGATGGGAGAGTTTCGGCCAGGCGAGCACAACGGCGACGACGATCACGGTTCCGTACAGCCAGCCGTAGGCGATCGTCGATGCCGGAATGAGCACCGAGCCACCGGTGCTCTCCCCCGCCAACACCCCGATCACCAACAGAAGTGCGACGGAGGCGAATCCGACGACGACGCGATTGTCGAAGATGAGGCGCAACCCGACGAGTGTGGCCGTGACGACGAGAAGTCCGAGCACGAGGCCGATCGGCACGCTCGCGCCGAAAAGATCGAGGCTGACCTGGTGATTCACCGTGCCGAGGGCGCCGAGGGTGGCGCCGACAACGGCTGCAAGGCCGCAGGCGAGCACGCGGGCGCGCCGGCTGTAGTCCGACCAGTCGAGACGCGCGACCGGGTGCCCTTCGCGCCGGAACGCCTCGACACTGCCGATCTCGTCGATCTGGCCGCCCGACATGACGATGCGGTCGCCCTCGACCTCGATCACGTCGGCACGCCCCGGCGACTCTTTGTGCATCGACACGCCCGGCTGGGCCGGCGACCCGGCACCGACCACCGTGAGCTGGCTGCGGTGGGCACGCAGGGCCGCGAGCTTGCGGGCGCGGACCGGCGCGATCTCCACCACGTACACGTCGGGGTCGCTGAGATCCTGCGGCCGCAGGGTGCCCGGCGTCAGGATCTCGTAAAAGGGCACATTCATGACGCGGGCGGCGTGACGCGCCGCGGTGTGCGCCGCAATGTGGTCCGGATGCCCGTACCCGCCGTTCGCGTCGTAGCTCACCACGGCGGTGGCGCCGACCGCGGCGATGACCGTGGCGACGTCGGCCGCGACTTCTCCGGCATCCGCCACGCACAGGGCGTCGGCCGGCAGGTCGGGGCCGAGCTCCGGACCCAACTCGCCCCACACCATGCCGGAGTCCCGGTATCTGCGCGGTTCGCGGTCGACCATGCGGGCATCGGGGCCGCCGAGCCACCGGTGGTCCGCGACACCGAGAATCCTCATCGCCTCGGCGATCTCAGTCTCCCGGTGCGCCGCGATCGCATCACCGTCGCCGAGCAGGTGCTGGAGCTCGGGCGGGACGATCTCACCGCACTCCCCGCGCGTGCAGGTGAGCACGGTCACCGCGGTGCCGTCGTCGACGAGGCGTGCGAGCGTGCCGCCGGTCGAGATGGTCTCGTCGTCGGGATGCGCGTGCACAAACAGCACCCGCTCGGGTGTTGGCTGCGGCGCAGACTCGGGCAGGGGAACCGGGGACATGATCGACGTTCTCTCCTGGATACTCGTGGGCCGATTCGGCTCTGACCCGCGAATCCAGCGTACCGGTGGCTCGCCGACACCACCGGCGCGTGTTAGGTGAGCCTTACAACAGTCGTATAAGGTGTGCCTTACCTAACCGAAAGTGACACCGTGCTTGCTAACTTCCTGATCGGCCTGCGCGAGGGGCTCGAGGCCGCACTCGTTGTGGGTATCCTCGTCGCCTACGCGGTCAAGATCGACCGGCGGGACGTCATTCCGCGCATCTGGGCGGGAGTCGCGCTGGCCGTCGCGGTCGCGCTCGCCCTCGGGGCAGTCCTGACCTTCGGCGCGTACGGTCTGAGCTTCGAGGCCCAGGAGCTCATCGGCGGAATCCTCTCGATCATCGCCGCCGGGTTCGTGACCTGGATGATCTTCTGGATGCTGCGCACCTCGCGCCGGCTCGTCGGGCAGCTTCGCGACGACCTCGACCGGCACCTCGACGGCGCGGGCTGGGGCCTCGTCCTCGTCGCGTTCCTCGCCGTCGGGCGTGAGGGCATCGAGACCGCGCTCTTCATCTGGGCCGCCGTGCAGTCCACCGGTGAGACGACCCTTCCGCTGCTCGGGGCGACCTTCGGACTCGCCGTCGCCTCGCTTCTCGGCTACCTCGTCTACCGCGGGGTCGTGGCGTTCAACGTCTCACGCTTCTTCGCCTGGACCGGGGCACTCCTCATCATCGTCGCCGCCGGTGTGCTCGCGTATGGGGTGCACGACCTCCAGGAGGCTGGTGTTCTTCCGGGGCTCTACAACCTCGCCTTCGACGTGAGCGGCACGATTCCGCCCTCAAGCTGGTACGGAACGCTGCTCAAGGGCACCGTCAACTTCTCCCCCGCCACCACGTGGCTCGAGGCCGGGGTCTGGCTCGCCTATGTCGTTCCCGTGCTCACCGTGTTCGTGGTCCAGGCGCGCCGCGGCCGCCGCCCGGCCGTCTCTGCGGCACCGCCCACCGACCCGACCACCGCGCACACCGCGCACACCGCGGAGACCCAGGGAGCCCGATGAACATCCCGATCCGCGCCGTCGGCGCCTCCATCACCGCGGCGGCTGCGCTGCTCGCCCTCGCCGCCTGCGTGCCGAACTCCACCGCCGAGGCGACCACGCTCGCCGTGGAGAGCACGGCCACAGACTGCACAGTCTCATCCGACACGGCCCCCAGCGGCACGGTCGTCTTCACGGTCACGAACTCGGCCGACCAGGCGACCGAGTTCTACCTGCTCGCCGATGACGGCCGCCGCATCGTCGGCGAGGTCGAGAATGTCGCCCCCGGCGCCCCGCGCGACCTGACCCTCACGCTGAAGCCCGGTGAGTACTTCACCGCGTGCAAGCCCGGCATGGTCGGCGACGGCATCGGCCGCGCCGCGTTCACCGTGACCGATTCCGGTACCACCGGCTCGCCGTCGGGCGACGACGCAGAGCGGATCGACGCGGCCGCCGCGAACTATGTGGCCTACGTGAAGGACCAGGTGGCCCGGCTGGTGCCCGCGACCGACGCGTTCCTCGCGGCCTACCGGGCTGGTGACGACGATGCCGCGAGGTCGCTCTACGCGATCACCCGAGCCAGCTACGAACGCGTCGAACCGGTCGCCGAGTCGTTCGGCGACCTCGATCCCGCAGTTGACTTCCGCGAAGCCGACGTCCCGGAGGGCGAGGAGTGGAGCGGCTGGCACCGCATCGAGAAGGACCTGTGGCCGCCGGCGGATGCCGGTTACGTCGCGCTGACCGCCCAGGAGCGCGGCTATTTCGCCGACAAGCTGGTCGCCGACACTGCCGCCCTCTACGACGCCGTGCACGACGAGAAGTACTCCGTATCGATCGACACGATCAGCAATGGCGCGATCGCGCTGCTCGACGAGGTCGCGACCGGCAAGATCACCGGTGAGGAGGAGATCTGGTCGCACACCGACCTCTGGGACTTCCAGGCCAACCTCGAGGGCGCCCGAGTGGCCTACGAGGGCGTGCGCGATATCGTGGAGGAGAAGAACCCGGATCTCGTCTCCGACATCGACGCGCAGTTCGCCACGCTCGAGGCGCAGCTCGCCCAGTACGGCAGCCTCGAGGCCGGATTCACCTCCTACGACGAGCTGTCGTCGGACGACATCCGCACGCTCGCGAACGGCGTGAACGCCCTCGCCGAGCCGCTCAGTCTGCTGACCGCAGCCGTGGTGGGCTGACACCGATGACCGAGGAGGATGCTCCACCCCGAGCCGGCCTCTCCCGTCGCGGCCTCCTGGGGCTCGCCGGGGCGGGCGTCGTCGGGGTTGGAATCGGCGTCGCTGGCGACCGCGCTGTCGCCTCGGCATCCGGCACCGGTTCCTCCGGCGCGGCGGCGTCCTATCCGTTCTACGGTGCACACCAATCGGGAATCGTCACCGCCGCCCAGGACCGGCTGCATTTCGCGAGCTTCGACGTGCCCGACATCGACCGGGGTGAGCTCATCGAGCTGCTCCGGGACTGGACCCTTGCAGCCGCGCGCATGACCGAGGGTCTCGGCGCCGGACCAGTCGGCGCGGTCGGCGGAGCGTACGACGCACCGCCGGACGACACGGGCGAGGCGCTCGACCTTCCGGCATCCGGCCTCACGATCACCTTCGGATTCGGTCCGACCCTGTTCGAGGATGCCGACGGCAACGACCGGTTCGGACTCGCCGGGCGCCGCCCCACCGAGCTCATCGACCTCCCCCACTTCGCCGGCGACGCGCTCGTGCCGGCCCAGAGCGACGGCGACCTCTGCATCCAGGCCTGCAGCGACGACCCGCAGGTCGCGGTGCACGCCATCCGCAATCTCTCGAGAATCGCGTTCGGGCGCGCGGCCCTCCGGTGGTCCCAGCTCGGCTTCGGGCGTACGTCGTCGACGACGCGCGCGCAGGTGACCACCCGCAACCTGTTCGGCTTCAAGGATGGCACCGCCAATGTGAAAGCCGAGGACACCACCCAGGTTGGCGAGCATGTCTTCGCGCCCGGCGGGGACTCGCAGGCCTGGATGGCGGGCGGCTCGTACCTCGTCGCGCGCAAGATCCGCATGACGATCGAAACGTGGGACAGGGCATCGCTGCGCGAGCAGGAACGCGTCATCGGCCGCACGAAGGGCGAAGGCGCCCCGCTGTCCGGCGGCACCGAGTTCACCGCCGTCGACCTCGACACGACAGCTGCATCTGGCTCCCCCACAATCGACAAGGCCGCGCACGTTCGGCTCGCCCACCCCGACCACAACGCGGGGGCGCTGCTTCTGCGCCGCGGCTACAACTTCGTCGATGGCAACGACGACCTCGGCAGGCTCAACGCCGGCCTGTTCTTCATCTGCTTCCAACGCGACCCGCGCAGCCAGTTCGTGGCCGTGCAGTCGAGCCTCGCCGGAAGCGACGCAATGAACGAGTACGTCCGACACGTCGGCTCGGCGATCTTCGCCGTGCCGCCCGGGGCCAACCGAGGCGGTTTTGTGGGCGAGAGCCTGTTCGCCTGACCTCAACCGCAGGCCAGCCGTGCTCGGCGAGGCGGTGGATAGAGGAACGGGCGGGGCCACTCCGGCTTTCGCCGTGAGGGACCCCGCCCGGTACGCTGCGTGCGAGTTAGGCGTTCTGCTTCTTGAGGCGCGAGGTCTTGCGCTGGCGCGCGTTGGCGTCGAGCTCGACCTTGCGGATGCGCACGAACTCGGGCGTCACTTCGACGCACTCGTCCTCGCGGGCGAACTCGAGGCACTCCTCGAGGGTGAGCCTGCGCGACGGGGTCATGCGCTCGAACGAATCGGAAGTCGACTGGCGCATGTTGGTCAGCTGCTTCTCTTTCGTGATGTTGACGTCCATGTCGTCGGCGCGCGAATTCTCTCCGACGACCATGCCCTCGTAGACCTCCTGGGTGGGCTCCACGAAGAACGACATGCGCTCCTGCAGGGCGACCATGGCGAACGGGGTGGCGGAGCCGGCGCGGTCGGCAACGATCGAGCCGTTGACGCGGGTGATGATCTCGCCAGCCCACTGCTCGTAGCCGTGGGAGACGGCGTTGGCGATGCCGGCGCCGCGCGTGATCGTGAGGAACTCGGTGCGGAAGCCGATGAGGCCGCGCGACGGGACGATGAAGTCCATGCGGACCCAGCCGGTGCCGTGGTTGCTCATGCCCTCCATCCGGCCCTTGCGAGCGGCGAGCAGCTGCGTGACGGCGCCGAGGTATTCCTCGGGCGCGTCGATCGTGAGGTGCTCGAAGGGCTCGTGCACCTTGCCGTTCACCTGCCGGACGACAACCTGCGGCTTGCCGACGGTGAGCTCGAAGCCCTCGCGACGCATCTGCTCGACGAGGATCGCGAGAGCGAGCTCGCCACGGCCCTGGATCTCCCAGGCGTCGGGGCGGCCGATGTCGACGAGCTTGATCGAGACGTTACCGACGAGTTCGCGGTCGAGGCGGTCCTTGACCATGCGCGCGGTGAGCTTGTGGCCCTTGACCTTGCCGATGATCGGCGAGGTGTTGGTGCCGATCGTCATCGAGATCGCCGGGTCGTCGACCTTGATGGTCGGCAGCGGGCGCACGTCGTTGGGGTCGGCGAGGGTTTCACCGATCGTGATGTCCTCGAATCCGGCGACGGCGACGATGTCACCGGGGCCGGCGCTGTCGACGGGCACGCGGGTGAGCGCCTTGGTGATGAGCAGCTCGGTGACCTTGACGTTGGAGACGGATCCGTCGTGCTTGACCCAGGCGACCGTCTGACCCTTCTTGATCGTGCCGTTGAAGACACGCAGCAGGGCGAGGCGTCCAAGGAAGGGGCTCGCGTCGAGGTTGGTGACGTGCGCCTGCAGGGGGTGCTCGTCGTCGTAGGTCGGAGCGGGAACGTGCTTGAGGATCGCGTCGAAGAGGGGCTCGAGGTCCTCGTTGTCGGGCATGGTGCCGTTCTCGGGCTTGTTCCAGCTCGCGGCGCCGTTGCGACCGGAGGCGAAGACGACGGGAACGTCGAGGATCGCGTCGAGGTCGAGGTCGGGCACATCGTCGGCCATGTCGCTCGCGAGGCCGAGGAGCAGGTCCTGGCTCTCGGCGACGACCTCGTCGATGCGCGCATCGGGGCGGTCGGTCTTGTTGACGAGCAGGATGACGGGGAGCTTGGCCTCGAGCGCCTTGCGCAGCACGAAGCGGGTCTGCGGAAGCGGGCCCTCGCTCGCGTCGACGAGAAGGACGACCCCGTCGACCATCGACAAGCCGCGCTCGACCTCGCCACCGAAGTCGGCGTGGCCGGGGGTGTCGATGACGTTGATGATGATCGGGCCGCCCGCGCCGTTCTCTTCGGCGTGGATGCCGTTGTAGAGAATCGACGTGTTTTTCGCGAGGATCGTGATGCCCTTTTCGCGTTCGAGGTCGTTCGAGTCCATCATGCGGTCCTCGCCCTCGAAGTGGGCATCGAACGAGTTCGTCTGCTTGAGCATGGCGTCGACCAGTGTGGTCTTGCCATGGTCGACGTGGGCGACGATTGCGACGTTGCGGAGGTCTTTGCGAGTGGCAATGGCCATGCGTATGTGAGTCCTTGACTGCTGAGGCGGCTGGCTGCTCGCCGCGATCGGGGCTATGCGCGATCGGGCAGGAGCAGCAACCAGCGGGCGCTGGGGTGGGATCTATGGGGTGTGCAGGATCACGGCTCCGGTGCCCTGCACCCCGTAGTCTACCGCGCTCGAGCGATATCTGCCTGCGAGAAGCATCCGGGGCGCGCCCCGCGCCTGTTCCGGGTCGGTACGCGGGCTTCCACTCCCAGACATTCGGGAGCACTCCGGCGGCGAGCGGCGAGCGCCTGACGCCCGTGACACCGGTCCGGAACGCGGTGATCGACGGGAATTGCGAGAGCGGCATCCCGGCGTCATCCGCCCAGACGGCGCGGATTGGCCGGATCAAAGCGGATGCAGACCTCGGCGGCGACGGTACCAGCCTGCCGGAGCAGCCGCTGTGCCGCGGCGGGTTTTCGTCGCGGGATCGTCGTGAGAAACGCCCCGCGCAGGACCACCCTCTCGTGGTGGGGAATGGTCGCCGCGGTAGTTCGGGTTCGCTCGACCCGTCAGGCACGAGCTCGGACCGCTCCCTACCCGCGATTTCCGCTCGCCCGCCGCTCCCGTCTGGCCCGCTGCTCGTCGGGGTCCGGCACCGGGATCGCCGCGATAAGCCGCTGGGTATAGGGATCTTTCGGGTTTCGAAGGATCTCATCCGGCGTGCCTTCCTCGACAAGCTTGCCGTGGTTCAACACCACAATCCGGTCGGCGAGCCGGTCCACCACAGCCAGGTCGTGGCTGACAAACAGGCAGGCAAAACCGAGCTCGGCCTGAAGCTCCTCGATGAGGTCGAGCACTCGGGCCTGCACCGAGACGTCGAGGGCGGATGTCGGCTCATCCGCGACAAGCAGTTTCGGCTTGAGCGCGAGGGCGCGTGCAATTCCCACGCGCTGGCGTTGACCACCGGAAAGCTCATGCGGATAGCGGTTGCGGAAACTCTTCGAGAGCTCGACTTGGTCGAGCAGCTCTCCGACCCGTGTCTCGATCTGCTTGTGCTTGAGTTTTGTGGAGAGCACGAGCGGCTCACCGATGCTCTGGCCGACGGGCCAGCGGGGGTTGAGCGACGAGCCGGGGTCCTGGAACACGATGCCGATCTCGCGGCGAAGCTCACGCAGGTCACGCGCCGAGATGCCGACCATCTCCCGCCCGCACACCGTCGCGCTGCCCATCGTGAACGGCAGCAGGCCGATCGCGCCGCGCGCGATGGTGGTCTTGCCTGATCCCGACTCCCCGACCAGGCCGACGATCTCGCCGGGGTAGATCGAGAAACTCACGTTGTCGACGGCACGGAACGCCGGCACCCGCCTCAACCCGGGGTACTCGATCACGGTGTCGACGAACTGGAGTACCGGCTCTCCCACACGGGTCGGGCTCACGTCCGGGGTGGAACCAAGCCGCGGAATCGCCGCCAGGAGTTCCTGGGTGTACGCGTGGCGCGGAGCGCCGAATACCTGATGGACGGTGCCCCGCTCGACGATCTCACCGTCGCGCATGACGATCACGTTGTCAGCGATGTCGGCGACGACGCCGAGGTCGTGGGTAATGATGACAATCGCGCTGTTGAGCCTCTGGTGGAGGTTGCGCAGCAGGTCGAGAATCTCCGCTTGGATGGTGACGTCGAGCGCCGTCGTCGGCTCGTCGGCAATCAGCAGGTCAGGGTCGCACGAGATCGCCTGCGCGATCATGGCCCGCTGGCGTTGGCCTCCCGACAATTGATGCGGAAACGAGTGAAACGCCTTCTCCGGGTCCGGCATCTCGACGATGCGCAGCAGCTCGATTGCCCGCTCCTTCGCCGCGTGCGGTGTAAGCGGGAAGTGAACGCGAAGTGCCTCGACGATCTGGTACCCAATTCGATACACGGGGTTGAGTGCCGTCATCGGCTCCTGGAAGATCACGGCAATGTGCTGGCCGCGCACCTTCGTGAGGCGCTCCGGCGTCGCGTTGAGGATCTCCTCGCCCTTGAGGCGCACCGAACCCTGCGAGCGAGAGTTCGGCGGCAGCAGGCCCAGGAGAGCCATCGAACTCACGCTCTTGCCCGATCCGGATTCCCCGACGATCGCGAGAACCTCTCCGGGATCGACATGAAAGTTGATATTGCGAACGGCCGACATCCACTCGCCATTGACCCAGAAGTCCACCGCGAGATTGTCGACTTCGATGATCGGGGCCGTAGTGCTGGCACCCGGTATCGACGACTTAGTCGTCATCGTGCTCATGAGGAGACCTTTCCGGTCGGTCGAGCTCCGCCGATGAAGCCGAAGAGGCCCGCAGCGACCTGTCTGTACGGACCCGGAAGGCCGGGCAGACGACGTTGCCTCGGGTCGAAGGCATCCCGGAGCCCATCCCCGATGAAGTTGATGGCGAGCGCGAAGAGAATGATGAACACACCCGGCCACCAAAAGAGCCACGGTCTCGTTGCGAAGGCCCCCTGGTACTGGTTCAGCAGCTGCCCGAGGGAGACGTCGGGGAACTTGATTCCCACTCCGAGAAAGCTCAGCGCCGCCTCGAGGAGGATCGCACCACTCATCGTGAGGGACAGCGTGACGATCACGACCCCGAGCGAGTTCGGGAGGATGTGCCGGAAGATGATGCGGGCCGGCGAGGCGCCTGCCACGCGTGCGGCGTCGACGAACTCTCGCTCACGTAGACCGAGGAACTCGCTGCGCACGAGCCGCGCGAGTCCGGTCCACCCGAAGAATCCGATCGCGAGCGCCAGGACGATCGCGCCAAGGCTGCCGTAGGTGCGTCCGATGACCGCCGCGAGCAGGATGAACGGAATCACGATGATGACGTCGGTGAAGCGCATGAGCACGGCGTCGACGATGCCGCGGAAGTATCCCGAGATAGCGCCCACCACGATTCCAATGAACCCCGCGACGGCCCCATAGATCACCATGAAGACAATCGACTGCTGGGCGCCGCGCATGACCCGCGCGAAGATGTCGCGACCGATCTCATCCTGCCCGAACGGATGCGCACCGAAGTTGAAGGGCAACACCCACGTTGGCGTTCCCCCGGCATTGACGATCGGGTAGGTGCTCTCGTAGTTGAGCGGCCACCAACCGGGGATGGGGATGCCGAACAGGCTTACGCCGATGGAGGAGTAGATGAGCACGGCCATCAGAGCGAGCACAGTGAGCGAGATGACGGCGCCCTTATGCCGGAAGAAGCGGCGCCGAACGATAACGCCCTGGCTGAGCCCCTCGACCTCGCGCTGTTCAATGGTGAGCACCTCATTGAGGAGCTCATCGGGGGGCGTTCTCGATGATCGTGCCATGGTCAGTTCACCCGGATTCGTGGATCGAGTGCGGAGTAAGCGAGGTCCGCGAGGAGGTTGAATACAAGGGCGACGATGCTCGTAATGATGAAGACGCCCATCAGCGGATTGAGATCGACGTCGACAACCGACCCGATGAAGAGCGAGCCCATGCCGCTCCAGCCGAATACGGTCTCGGTGATGGCAGCGCCTCCGATGAGGGCCCCGATCTCGAATGCCACGAGAGTCGTGATCGGGATCAGGGCGTTGCGGAATGCGTGTCGCATGACGACGGTGCGCTCGGGGAGGCCCTTCGCCCTGGCCGTTCGCACATAGTCCTGGTTCATCACCTCGAGCAGGCTCGCCCGTGAGTATCGGCTCCACGCAGCCAGCGAGAGCAACATGAGGGCGATCGTCGGGAGCACCAGGTGGGTGATCGAGTCGAGGCCCTGGATCCAGATGCTGCCTCCCAGGTTGGGGGTAGCCGAGCCGATCGTCGCGATGGGGCGACCGCCCGTGTTGGCGGTGTAGTCAGGCCAGGCGACCATGAGGCGGTCGACGACCAGCAGCAGAGTCGAGACGACGGCCGTGAGCACGCCCGCCCTCACCGAGACGTTTCGGTCACTGCCTCCGAACAGCAACGCTGCGGTGATTCCGATGGCGACAAGGCCGAGGAGAACAATGACAACGCTCCACCAGCTCGGCAGGTAGAAGTAGAGGTACTGCACCGGGAACCACAACGCGGCGGCGGAGGCCGCGACGACGACGGAGGAGTAGAGCGCCTTACGGTTCGCAAGCCCCGTGGTGAGGTAGGTGATCGAGAAAGCAGCGAGGAGGCCGAGCACGGCGATCCAGAAAATTCCCAGCGACGGCGTCACCATCCAGTTCGTCAGTGCGATGTAGGTGAGCCCACCCCCTGTTACGAGAATGGCTACGCCGAAGTTGGTGAAGTACTTTTTCGCCCCCCCACCAACCAGACTCGCCCACACGAACCCGACCACGAGCGAGGTGATCACAATTGCTATCGGTGGTATCGCGGGGTCACCTAGAAAGTCGTTGAATCCGATCGCGATGTACAGCTTCAGCAGCTGGGCCACCCAGAAGATCGGCAGGGAGAAGAACAGGAACGACACGAACGTCACGCTGTAGTCGAACCCGCTGTATTGGCGTAGCGCCGTTGCCATGCCGATCGAGACGCCGAGGAGAACCGACAGCACCGTTGCTGCGGTCACGAGGCTGAGTGTGCTCCAGATGCTCTGGGCGAGAAGGTTCGTCACTTCGACGCCGCGGAGCGATTGGCCAAGGTCGAGGTCGCCGACGAAGATTCCACCGACGCCGCTGAGCCAGATGAAGTAGCGAAGCGGCGCGGGAACGTCGAGGTTGAGCGCCTGAATCTTGGCGGCGATCAAAGCTTCTTTGTTCGGGGCTGTTGATGTGCGCAGGTCTTCGAGCGGATCGCCGGCGTTTGCGGCGAGCACATAGATGAGGAAGCTGGCTGCGAAGACGATCAACAGAGCGGTGACAAGTCGCCGCAGGATGTATCTCAACACGAAGGAATCTTTTCTCTGGAGGGGATCCACACACATCCCTGCGAAGGCACAACAGCGGGCCTGGTGCCACACAAGCAGACGGAGTGAGCGCCGGAGATTATCCGACGCTCACTCCCGTGTCAGGGCGTTCTTGCCGTGCCCTTCACCGGACTACTCGGCCGGTGCCCACTCCCAGAAGTTCCAGAAGTACGACGGGCTGAGGAAGCCGGGAACGACCCCATCAACCTCGGCGCTCCACGAGGTGATCCCGGGGAACTGGAAGATCGGCACCGACCACGCCTGGGCGCCGATGATCTCTTCCGCCTTCACGAGGATCTCCTGCTGCTTGGCCTCGTCGGGCTCGCGGCCCAACTGGTCAAACAGGTCGTCGAGCTCGGCATTGGACCAACCATAGAAGTTGTTCAGTCCGGTCGTCTGGTAGTTCGCACCCGACTCGCCGATTGCCGTGCTGGTGGAGTTCCAGCCGAACAGCGCCGCGTCGTATCCAGCCTTGTTGCCGTCGAGGTCACCGCCCCAGGTCTCGGAGGATGCGTTGATGACGTTGATGCCCGCTTCCTTCGCCGACTCGGCAATCAGCGTGTACTCGGATCCGCGACGCGGGTTGGTCGACGAGAACAGCATCCGCACGTCTACCGTGGTGACGCCGGCCTCGGCGAGCAGCGCCTTGGCGCCCTCGATGTCGGGGTCGACAAGGTCGAGCGTTCCGTTGACCTCGGCCGCCGCCTCGGCACCTGGGGTGCCAGGGAGGAAGATCTGCGAGTTGCGCAGTTCCGCATCAGGCTGGAGCGGCTTGATGAGCGTCTCGAGGATCTTGCCCCGCGGAATCGTCTTGAGGAACGCCTGACGGATGGCCAGCGCCTTGTCTTCGTCCCCGCCGTAGGTGGCCGGGTCGAACACGCCACCGTTGGTCACCTGAAGGTCGATGTGCTCGTACGTTCCCTCGGGGGCTCCGGAGAACTCGACACCGGCGATGCCGGCCTCGAGCTGCGCTGCGATGTCCGCGGTCGGCTGGCCGGCCACGATCGAGACCTCACCGTTCGCCAGCGCAGTGAGCTGCGCCTGGGCATCCGGGATGACGCGAACCGTGATGGTTTCGTACTTCGGCGACGGGCCCCAGGTGTATTCGGGGTTCGCCGTGAGGGTCACGAACTTGTCAGCGGAGTTGATCTCCGTGATGGTGTAGGCGCCCGTTCCGTAAAGCTTCTGCGGCTCTTCCGGCGTGTCGGTGAACTTGTAGTCCTGGTTGTAGGACTCGGACACCGGCGCGAGGAAGTCGAAGTCCTTGTCCTGGATGGCCTTGATGATGTCGTCCTTGGCCTTCTCGGCACCGTCTTCGTCGTCGTACTCGCCCGGGTACGCCAGCTGCACGGTTCCGTGGGCGGAGACGGGCGAGACGGCGAAGCCGAGCTGCCAGTCGACGTAGAAGTCGGAGTAGACGAGGGTGATGCTCCGGCCGTCATCGCCGATCTCGGGGGTTTCCTCCACGAGGTCGAGCCCGAAGTCTTCAACCGTTCCCGTGTTCCAGAAGGTGCCCTCCTGGCCCGTGAGCTCGAAGGTCTCTTCATCTTCGACACCCGCACCGTTTTGCACGTGCGTGGTGAACGCGGCCCAGTAGAGCAGCAGGTCGGCCGCGTCGACCGGGGTGCCGTCAGACCACGTGACGTCCTCGTTGACGGTGTACTTGACCGTCAGCGGGT
The DNA here is from genome assembly GCF_009930795.1 of Marisediminicola antarctica. Classification (GTDB taxonomy): domain Bacteria; phylum Actinomycetota; class Actinomycetes; order Actinomycetales; family Microbacteriaceae; genus Marisediminicola; species Marisediminicola antarctica. The sequence goes on along the minus strand of NZ_CP017146.1, from coordinate 1,437,713 downwards.
CATCGCTCGTTTTCTCGATCGAGCCGAAGGCGGTTTGCGGGATAAGCGCGGAGTTGTTGTCGTAGTACTGGAAGCCGTCTTTCGCCATGTAATTGACGACCGCGTTCGACGACGCATTGGTGTCGGCGAGGCCGTCGTTAAAGGCGTAATAGGAGTCATTCCAAGCCACGGTGATGCTCGTGCCCTCGATGACCTCTGATGCACGGGGTGGGGTGCAACCGGTGAGCGCGAGCGCTCCCACGGAGACGACCGCAACGCCGCCCATTAGGCGCGATATCTTCAATTTTCCTCCTGTGCAAAGTGAGCGGACGATCACGCAGGTGATTGTGCTAACGCCGCCTCGAATATCTCGACCCTAGGCACGGTGGAGCGATCGTCCTACTGCAACACGAAAACGTTACACAGTAGTGACGATATTGCAGGAATTTTGTGCACACCAAAGAAATCGTGCGTCCGGTCGCTCGATATTGGCGATATCGGGCGCCGGTCGTGGGTGGCGGCGATGATAGGTTGCGCGCTGCGGTCAGAAGCCGAGCTCAACTCCGGTTCCCGGGATCGCGGCCAGCAGTTCCTTTGTGTATTCCTCACGCGGATTATCGAAGACCTCGTCTGTCGACGACGCCTCCACGATCTTTCCCTGACGCATGACCGAGACATGGTCCGCGACGAGCCTGACGACGGCGAGGTCGTGAGTGATAAAGAGGTAGGTCAGATCGAGCTCGGACTGCAGCTCCGTCAACAGCGCGAGGATCTGGGCCTGCACGAGCACGTCGAGCGCCGAGACGGCCTCGTCCAGCACAAGGATCTCGGGCTTCAGGGCGAGAGCGCGCGCGATCGCGATGCGCTGGCGCTGTCCGCCGGACAGCTCGTTCGGGTACCGGTCGATGAGCGTCGTCGGCAGGGCGACCTGCTCGAGCAGCTCCAGCACCCGTGCGTGCCGTTCCTTCTTGCTGCCGACACGGTGGGTGACGAGGGGCTCCGCGATCGTCGACCCGATGTTGTAGAGCGGGTCGAGCGAGCCGAACGGGTCTTGGAACACAGGCTGCATCTGGCGCCGGAGGGCGAGGAGCTCGCGCCCACCCACCTTGTTGATGTCCTTGCCACCCACCATCACGGAACCTGATGTCGCCGACTCGAGCTTGAGGATGAGCTTTGCGACCGTGGACTTGCCCGAGCCGGACTCCCCCACGAGGGCCATCGTCGTGCCCTTGGGGATCGAGAACGACACGTCGTCGACGGCGGTGAACGGTTGCGAGCGCATCTTTCCCGTGTTGATCTGGAACACCTTGGTGAGCTTCTCCACGGAGATCGCGGGTTCGGCGGTGACGCGCGGCGCCGCAGCATCCGGCACCACCCGATCGTGCGCGGCACCCTCGAGATGACCGCCCTGGATTCGGCGGGAGGCGAGGCTGGGAGCCGCCGCGACGAGCCGCTTCGTGTACGGATGCTGCGGGTTCTGGAGGATCTCCAGCGACGGGCCGGACTCCACAATCTTGCCCTTGTACATCACGACGAGCTTCTCGGCCCTCTCGGCGGCGAGACCGAGGTCGTGGGTGATGAACAGCACTGCGGTGCCGCTGTCGCCGGTGAGCGTCGCGAGGTGGTCGAGGATGACCCGCTGCACGGTCACATCGAGCGCAGAGGTCGGCTCGTCGGCGATCAGGAGCTTCGGGCGCGAGGAGAGCCCGATGCCGATGAGCACGCGCTGCTTCATTCCGCCGGAGAACTGGTGCGGATACTGCTTCAGCCGGGTCTCGGCATCTGCAAGCCCGGCCTCCTTCAGCACGGTGATCGCCTTGGCCTTGGCATCCTTGCCGCGCTTCGCCCGCCCGTTCGCGACGAGGGTCTCCTCAACCTGGAAGCCGATGTTCCAAACCGGGTTGAGGTTCGACATCGGGTCCTGGGGCACGAAGCCGATCAGGTTGCCCCGAATTTTGTCGAACGCCTTGCCCGAGGTCGCAGCGAGGTCCTGGCCCTCGAAGAGAATCTGGCCGCTCGTCACCTTGCCGGTCCCGGGCAGGAGATCGATGATCGAGTGGGCGGCCGTCGACTTGCCCGACCCCGACTCGCCCACGATCGCGACCGTCTCCCCCGGCATGATCGTCAGGCTGACGCCGTTGAGCGCCGGGACGATGCCGTTCTGGGTGACGAAGCCGACGTGGAGGTCGCGGATATCCAGCAGTGGGGTGCCGTTATCCCGGGCTGATACCGGAGTGGTCGCTACGGTCGTGTCGGTCATCGGCGTGCCCGTGCCTTCGGATCGAGGGCGTCGCGGAGGACTTCGCCCATGAGGATGAATGAGAGCACCGTCACGGAGAGGGCGATCGAGGGGTAGATGAGCGTCATGGGGTTGTTCCGGAGGTCGCCCTGCGCCTGGGAGATGTCCTTTCCCCACGACATGACATCCGGCGGCAGTCCGATTCCGAGGAACGACAGCGTCGCCTCGGCGACGATCGCGCCGGCGAGACCGATGGTGGTGATGACGATCACCGGGGCGATCGAGTTGGGGAGCACGTGCCGCAGCAGGATGCGGAAGTTGGACACCCCCAGCGCGGCCGCTGACATCACGAAGTCGGAGTTCTTCACCGACAGGATCTGGCCGCGCAGCACGCGAGCGGTGCTCGGCCAGGCGAAGACCCCGATGGCGAGGGAGAGCACCATGATGCTGCGCGCCTCGCGAGCGACAACCGACATGATGACGATGGCGGCGAGGATGTACGGGATGGCGAAGAAGATGTCGCCGATGCGGGAAAGCACTGCGTCGATCCAGCGCCCGTAGTACCCCGACAGCGCGCCCACGACAATTCCGATGACCGTGACGAGCAGTGTCACGATGATGCCTACCGAGACGGAGGTGCGCGTTCCGAAGATGATCCGCGCGTACACGTCGCAGCCCTGCTTGGTGTAGCCGAGCGGGTGGCCCGCGCTCGGGCCCTGGTTGCTGAACGAGAGGGCACAGGCGCGCGGATCGAGCTGGGTGAACAGCGTCGGGAACAGCGCCACGATGAACACGAGCAGCACGAAAACGCCGGAGACGTAGAACAACGGACGGCGGCGCATATCGCGCCAGGCGTCGAGATAGAGGTTGCTGGGCTTCGCGGCGACCTGCACGTTGTCGACGGCGACAAGAGGAGTCTCGTCGAGGGGTGCGACGAAGTGGGTCGGCGACAGCGGGGCGTTACTTGGCATAGCGAATCCTTGGGTCGAGGAATCCATAGAGAACGTCGATAAGCAGGTTGGCGACGAGATAGATGATGACCATGACGGTCACGAACGAGACGACGGTGGGCCCCTCGCTCCGAATGATCGCCTGATACAGCGTGTTTCCGACGCCCGGCACGTTGAAGATGCCCTCGGTCACCGTCGCACCGACCATGAGCAAGCCGAAGTCGGTGCCGATGTAGGTCACAACGGGGATCATCGAGTTACGGAGGATGTGAACCCGGATGACCCGGGGGCGCGAGAGCCCCTTCGCGGTCGCGGTGCGCACGAAGTCCTCGTTGAGGTTCTCGATGACCGAGGTGCGGGTCAGCCGCACGATGTAGGCGAAGCTCACGCTCGCCAGCACGACGGCCGGCAGGATGAGGTCTTCCCAGGGGGCGCCGGCACCGACGGTGGTGCGGGCGATGCCGAGCTTCACGCCGAAGATGTACTGGGCGACGAAGGCCGTCACGAAGATCGGCACGGAGATGAAGAGGAGGCTGACGACGAGCGCCGAGGAGTCGAACAACTTTCCCTTGCGGAGGCCGCTGAACAGGCCGATGAGGATGCCCAGGACGGTTTCGATCGTCACCGCCAGCAGCGCGAGGCGGAGCGTGACCGGGAACGTGCGGGCGAGGATGTCCGAGACCGGCTGGCCAGAGAAAGAGGTACCGAAATCGCCGACGAAGATGCCGCCGACGAAGATCAGGTACTGCACGATGAACGGCTTGTCGAGGTTGTACTCGGCGCGGAGTGCATCCGCGACGGCCGGGTTGAGCCCACGGTCACCGCCCAGCGCGATGATGGGGTCCCCCGGCAGCGCAAAGACCATGAAGTAGATGAGCAGGGTGGCCCCGAAGAAGACCGGGATTACCTGCAGAAGGCGTCGGACGATGTACCAGACCACGGGTCTAGCCTCCGACCTCTACGAGCGTGAACATGACTGAGATTCGACCTCACTGTTGCGGGAGAAGCGCCCGGTGATTCGGGGCACGAACATGCGTGGGGTGGTAGCGATGTGCGCTACCACCCCACATTGTGTGATCAGCCCCCGTCACGGAGCGGATCGGGTGTTAGCCCTTGGTGATTTCCGAGTAGATCGGAACCGAGTTCCAGCCGAATTCGACGTTGTCGACGTTCTCGCTGTAGCCACCGGTCACGTTCGAGTACCACAGCGGGATCGCGGGCAGGTCCGTCAGGAGCACCGTCTGCGCCTGCTGGAACAGCTCGTTGCCGGCCTCGGGGTCGGTCTGGGCCAGGCCCTCCTTGTAGAGCGAGTCGAACTCTTCGCTGGAGTAGTCGCCGTCGTTGGACCCGGCACCGGTGAAGTAGATCGGGCCCAGGAAGTTGGCGAGGGCCGGGTAGTCGGCCTGCCATCCGGTGCGGAACGGGGTCTGGATCGTGCGCTCGGTGACGAGCGTGCGGATCTCGGCGAAGGTCGGGTACGGTGCGCCGACCGCGTCGATTCCCAGGGTGTTCTTGATCTGGTTCGACACGGCGTCGACCCACGCCTCGTGGCCGCCATCCGAGTTGTACCCGAGGGAGAACTGGCCGTCCCACGGGGAGATGGCGTCGGCTTCGGCCCACAACTTGACTGCCTCGTCGGGGTTGAACTCGAGAACCTCGGCTCCGTCGAGCGAGTCCGAGTAGCCGTCGATCACCGGGGAGGTGAAGTCGGTGGCCGGCGTGCGCGAGCCCTCGAAGATCACGTCGGTGATCTCTTCGCGGTTGATCGCCATCGAGATGGCGGCGCGACGCAGCTTGCCCTCTTCGCCCTCGAAGTGCGCGAGACGCTCCGGGATAGTGAAGGACTGGAAGACGGCGGCGGGCTGGTTGATGGCGCGGTCGCCGAACTCGTCCTCGAAGGTGGCGAGTGCGTTGTCGGGCACCGCGTCGAGCACATCCAGGTTGCCGCTCTGCAGGTCGGCGTAGGCCGCTTCCTGGCTCGCGTAGAAGGTGATCTCGAGGCCGCCGTTCTGGGCCTCGCGTCCACCCTCGTAGTCGGGGTTCACGACGAGGTCGATCTTCACGTTGTGCTGCCACGCGCCCTCACCATCGAGCATGTACGGGCCATTGCCGATCGGGTTCTCGCCGAAGGCGTCAATGTCCTCGAAGGCGACTTCGGGCAGCGGGAAGAATGCCGAGTAACCGAGGCGCAGTGGGAAGTCGGACTCCGGCTGCTTGAGCTTCACGGTGAAGGTCGTGTCGTCGACGACGGCGAGACCGGTCAGCTCGCTGTCCTCGTCGTAGCTGAAGCCCTCGATCGACTCGAAGAAGTAGCTGCTGAGCTGCCCATTGCTGAGGAGCGCGCCGTACTGCCAGGCGTCGACGAAGGACTTCGCCGTGACCGGGTCACCGTTGGTGAAGGTCGCATCGCTCTTGATGGTGATCGTGTAGTTCTGGGCGTCCTCGGTCTCGATCGACTCGGCCAGGTCGTTCTGCGGCGAACCGTCGGCCTCGTAGTAGACGAGTCCCGCGAAGATGTTGTCGAGAATCTTGCCGCCGCCGGTCTCGTTCGTGGCGGTGGGGATCAGTGGGTTCTGCGGTTCGGAGCCGTTCGTGGTGATGACGGCCGATCCGGCCCCATTCTCCGTCGCTGCCTCGCCCGTCGCGCAGCCCGTCAGCGCGAGCGCGGTGACCATTCCGATACCGGCGATTGCTGTGCCGATTCTATTGAATCTCAATTTTCCTCCAGTGCAAAAGTGAGAGGTGAGCGCGTTTGTAGCGCGATCCCCCGCGATAAACAGGGTGGCTGAGTGGCTCCCTGTTGCTCAAAAAACCTTAGGCGGTTTTAATGTGACCGCAGACGAGGAGTGGACTCTCGCACCAAGTCCGGCGAATAACTGCGCGCAAATCGGCGGATACGCAACATTCGATCGCGAAAAGTGCCGTTTGCCTGCGAAAATCTGCTCAACTCCGCAGGTAATATCGAAACCGAGTCGGAGGTCACTTGTGTCGGAACGCAGTATGGCGGCATCGACTTCCGCGTCTTCTCGCCCTCGACGCGTGGTGGCGGAGATGCTGATCGTTCTCGGACTTTCCCTGGGGGCATCAGCCGTCTACTCGGTGGTGGCGATCGTGAACGCCGCGACGAGGCCTGAGCCGCTCGGGGACCAGTCGACAGCCCTCAACCCGTCGCTCAGCGCTCGGCCGACCTTCGACCTGATCTACCAGTTTCTCGCGATCTTCTTCGACCTCGTGCCGGTGGTGCTCGTCGTCTTCCTGCTATGGCGCGTGACCCGGCCCCACCTCGGAGACCTCGGCATCGACTTCTCGCGTGCCGGGCGGGATTCGCTCGCGGGCGCGGGCCTCGCGCTCGTGATCGGGATTCCCGGGATCGTGCTCTACCTCGCCGGGCGGCAGCTGGGACTCACCCTGAATGTCGTGCCTGCCCCGCTCGACACGTACTGGTGGACCGTGCCGATCCTGTTGCTCGCCGCCGCACGTGCCGGCATCACCGAGGAGGTCATTGCGGTCGGCTACCTGTTCGCACGGCTGCGTCTGCTCGGCTGGGGAACGTGGACGATCATCGTGACGACGGCGTTGTTCCGCGGCACGTACCACCTCTATCAGGGGCCGACGGCGTTCATCGGCAACTTCGCGATGGGGCTGCTGTTCGGGTGGCTGTATGCACGGGGCGGGCGGCTGATGCCGCTCATCGTGGCGCACTTCCTGATCGACGCCGCGGTCTTCATTGGCTACCCGTGGGCAGCGGTCACCTTCCCGGCGTTGTTCTCCTAGCCAGTGACTTTCACCATTCAGGAGGCTGGCCAACCCAGTGACTTTCATCATTCAGGAGGCTGGCCAACCCGGCACCTTTCATCATTCAGGAGGCTGGCCAACCCAGTGACTTTCATCATTCAGGAGGCTGCCGAACGGCAACAACCAATCTTTGCGCGCAGCCCTCGATGGAGCATCGTTTTCGCCAATTGCGGCATATCCGCGGCGCAAATCAGCGAAGACCAGCCAGCATCCATCCTCAACTCCTGAATGATGAAAGGCCCACCGGCACACAACCAGCCCCTATCAGCGAGCATCCATCTCCAACTCCTGAATGATGAAAGCCAGGACCGGGCGGGCTCATTCTTCGAAGGCCTCCGGCGACGGGCACGAGCAGACCAGGTTACGGTCGCCGTAGGTGTTGTCGACGCGGCGCACCGGCGGCCAGTACTTGCCGCGGATGAGGCTGCGCACGGGGTACACCGCCTGTTCTCGCGAGTACGGGTGGGTCCACTCGCCGTCGATGACCGACTGCGCGGTGTGCGGTGCTCCACGCAGCGGGTTGTCGTCGGCCGGGGAGTCGCCGGCTGCCACGGCATCCGCCTCGACGCGAATCGCAATCATCGCCTCGATGAAGCGATCGATCTCGGCGAGATCCTCGCTCTCCGTCGGCTCGACCATGAGCGTGCCCGCGACCGGGAACGACATCGTCGGCGCGTGGAACCCGAAGTCGATGAGGCGCTTGGCGACGTCGTCAACGGTGACCCCGGTCGACGCCGTGAGCGGGCGAAGGTCGAGGATGCACTCGTGGGCGATGAGCCCGTTGTCGCCCGAGTAGAGCAGCGGGTAGTGCTCCCGCAGCCGCACTGCCACGTAGTTGGCCGCGAGCACCGCGGCGGCGGTCGCGTCCTTGAGTCCGTCGGCGCCCATCATGCGCACGTACGCCCAGCTGATCGGCAGGATGCTGGGCGAACCGTACGGCGCCGCCGATACGGGCGCTCCCGTGTGGAAGTCGTGCTGCGCCATCGGATGCCCGGGCAGGAACGGCGCGAGGTGCGCCTTGGCGGCTACTGGGCCGACACCGGGCCCGCCGCCGCCGTGCGGGATGCAGAACGTCTTGTGCAGGTTGAGGTGCGAGACGTCGCCGCCAAAATCGCCGAACCGGGCGAATCCGAGCACCGCGTTGAGGTTGGCGCCGTCGACGTAGACCTGTCCCCCGGCGTCGTGCACGGTCTTGCAGATGTTGCTGACCTCGTGCTCGTAGACGCCGTGTGTCGACGGGTAGGTGATCATGAGCGCGGCGATCTCGCCGGAGTGCTCCGCGATCTTCGCGCGCACATCGTCAAGATCGACGTTGCCGAGTTCGTCGCAGGCGATCACGACGACCCGCATCCCGGCGAGCACCGCGCTCGCGGCGTTCGTACCGTGTGCGCTCGAGGGGATCAGGCAGATGCGGCGCTGTGTGTCGCCGCGAGAGTCGTGGTACCCGCGGATCGCGAGCAGGCCCGCGAGCTCGCCCTGACTGCCCGCGTTCGGCTGCAGCGACACGGAATCGTAGCCGGTGACATCGGCCAGCCAGCTCTGCAGCTGCGCGATGAGCGTCAGGTAGCCCTGCACGTCGGCGGCGGGGGCGAACGGGTGCAGCCCGCCGAACTCGGGCCAGGTGACCGGCTCCATCTCGGTCGCGGCGTTGAGCTTCATCGTGCACGAGCCGAGCGGGATCATGCCCCGGTCGAGCGCATAGTCGTAGTCGGCGAGGGTCTTCAGGTAGCGCATCATGCTCGTCTCCGAGCGGTGCGTGTTGAAGACCGGATGCGTCAGGTACTGCGACTCGCGGGAAAGGCCGCCGGGCAGGGCGGATGCTCCGGACCGAACCCGGTCGCCGTAGTCGGCATCCGCATCCCCGCCGAACGCCTGCGCGACCGCGCGGATGTCGGCAAGCTCGGTCGTCTCGTCGACCGAGAGGCGAATGGTGTTCTCGTCTACCTTCCAGAGCAGCACCCCGAGGTCGTACGCCGCAGCCACGATCTCTGCGGCGCGACCGGGCACGGCCACGGTGAGCGTGTCGAAGTGGTCGGTGGAGACGTCGGCGCCGAGTCCGGTCAGGATGCCCGCGAGGGCTCCGGTGCGCGATGCGACCTGCTGGGCGATGCGCCGGAGCCCATCCGGGCCGTGGTACACGGCGTACATCGACGCCATGACGGCGAGCAGCACCTGCGCGGTGCAGATGTTCGAGGTGGCCTTGTCGCGGCGGATGTGCTGCTCGCGTACCTGCAGCGAGAGGCGGTAGGCCGGGTGTCCGGCAGCATCCTTCGAGACACCGACGAGGCGGCCGGGGAGCTGGCGCTCAAGTCCGGCGCGCACGGCCATGTAGCCCGCGTGCGGTCCGCCGAAGCCCATCGGAACGCCGAAGCGCTGGCTTGTGCCGACGGCGACATCGGCCCCGAGGTCGCCGGGCGACTTGATCAGGGTGAGGGCGAGCAGGTCGGCCGAGACGATCGCGATGCCACCCTGCGCCTTGGCTGCGGCGATCATTGCACTGGGGTCCCAGACGCGTCCGGATGCGCCGGGGTACTGCACGTAGATGCCGAACGCGGCCGGCAGCTCGTCCCCGTCGTGCAGGTCTGACAGGTCCAACTCGACGAGGTCGTAGCCGACGGCGCCGGCACGGCCTGCGAGCAGGGCCTTGGTTTGCGGCAGCGCGTCGGCGTCGACGATGAACGTGTTCGATGCGGACTTGGATGCCCGGCGGGCCAGCAGCATCCCCTCGACCACCGCGGTGCCCTCGTCGAGCATGGACGCGTTGGCCGTGGTCATGCCGGTGAGATCGGACACCATGGTCTGGAAGTTGATGAGCGCCTCAAGGCGCCCCTGCGAAATCTCCGGCTGGTACGGCGTATAGGCGGTGTACCAGCTCGGGTTCTCGAGCACGTTGCGCTTGATGACGGCGGGGGTGATCGTGTCGTAGTAGCCGAGGCCGATCATCGAGCGGTTCACCGTGTTGCGGTTGGCGAGAATCCGGAGCTCGGCGAGCGCCTCGCGCTCGGTCGCCGCGGGAGGCAGAACCGTGTCCGCCGCGGAGCGGAAGCCGTCGACGTGGATCGACGGCGGGACCGCCGCGGTGACGAGGGCATCGACGGAGTCGTAGCCGATCGCGGAGAGCATGTGTGCCTGGGCGGCGGTGTCTGTGCCGATATGGCGCGCGGCAAAGCCCTGGAGGTCGACGCCGCCCATTACTCCCCTACCAGCGCACTGTACTCGTCGAAGCTCAGCAGCTCCGGAAGCGAGGCGAAGCGCACCTTGATGAGCCAGCCCTCGCCGAACGGGTCGCTGTTGACGAGCTCGGGCGAGTCGACCACGGCCTGGTTCGCCTCCACGATCTCCCCGTCGACGGGCGCGAAGAGCTCGCCGACCGACTTCGTCGACTCGATCTCGCCGACGACCTTGCCGCTCGCGATGTTGGAGCCCGCGGCCGGAAGGTCGACGAACACGACGTCGCCGAGCTTTTCGGCGGCGTAGGCCGTGATCCCGACGGTCGCGACGTCACCGTCGACCTGCACCCATTCGTGTTCGGGGGTGTACTGGAGAGTGGTCTTGTCTGGCATGTTCATGCCTTTCGCTTGTAGAAGGGGAGGGAGACGACGGTCGCCGGAATGCGGGTGCCGCGCACATCGATGAACAGCTCGGTGCCGAGGTCGGCGCTGTCGGGCGCGACGAATGCCATCGCGATCGGATGCCCGAGGGTCGGCGACAGGGCGCCGCTCGTGATGATGCCGACCTCGTCCTCGCCGTCGAAGACGGGGTAGTCCGCGCGGCCGGCGCGCTTGCCCTCGGCCGCGAGCCCGACGAGCACCCGCGCGCCGTCATCCGGTCCCGCCTCGATCGCGGCGCGGCCGACGAAGTCGCCTTCCTTCTTCAGATTGACGACGCGGCCGGGGCCCGCCTGCGACGGAACGGTGTCGAGCGAGAGCTCATGGCCGTAGAGCGGCATGCCCGCCTCAAGGCGCAGCGTGTCGCGGCTCGCGAGCCCGGCGGGGACGAGACCTGCGCCGGCACCGGTCTCGAGCAGCGCGTCCCACAGTGCCGGTGCCGCCTCCGGGGCCAGGTACAACTCGAAGCCGTCCTCTCCCGTGTAGCCGGTGCGGGCGACGAGCATCGCGTGCTCGCCGTAGTGGCCGTGCGCGGACCGGTAGTAGCCGAGGTCGTCGAGGCCGTCGACGCGCACGCCGGGCACCTCGGTGAGGATCTCGAGGGCGCGCGGACCCTGCACCGCGATGAGCGCGATGTCGTCGCTCTCGTCCTGCACATCGCAGGCGAAGGGCGAGCAACGATCGCGCAGCTCGGCCGCAACGGCCTCCCTGTTGGAGGCGTTAGCCACGACGAGGTAGCGATCCTCGCCAGTGCGGTAGACGACGAGGTCGTCGACGATCCCGCCCTCACGGGAGAGCAGCAGGCTGTACTTCGCCTGCCCGATCGCGATGGCCGAGAGCTTGCCGGCGAGCGCATAGTCGAGGGCGTCGGATGCCTCCGGGCCGAGCACGAGGATCTCCCCCATATGAGAGAGGTCGAACAGGGCGGCAGCGGTGCGCACCGCATGGTGTTCGGCGAGGTCGCTCGAATAGCGCACCGGCATCATCCAGCCGGCGAAGTCAGTGAAGCTCGCACCGGCATCAAGATGGCGCTGATGAAGGGGCGAGAAGCGTTCTTCGGTCACGAGTTCTCCATATCGTCGCGCGGGCGCGAAAGCAACTGTGGGAACTCCCCCTCTGTCATGGGCCTGAGAGCTTCGCGACCGGCCCGTGAGGGTCTGCCACTTTCACCGTGGGCGAGCGCGAGTGGTGCCTCACGCTTCTTTTCAGAGTGGCCTGTTCGATGCGGTACTCGTACCTGAGAGATTGGTGGGGAGAAATTGCTCCTTCGGTGTCCGCCGATGTTCCGGCGAACTCTCCCGCATCGCGTTGTGGGCCCGATGTTCGATTGTGGGTCAACCTTACCGCGCCGAGTCGCCGCGGTTGATTCGGGATTCCGGGTCAGTCGCGGTTGTCGCGGAAGTACCGCACGGCCTGCCAGATCAGCACCGCAACTGTCGTGAGTCCCATGGCGCCGAACACGAAAGGCGCCCAGGGTGGGAAGTCCGCGCCGGGGATGACGAACGCCGGCAGGGTGGCCATCGCCGCAGAAATCGTCATGGCTCCATCGTGCACCCTGAGTCGCGCCCCGCCAACCGGTCCGCGGTCTACAGGTCGGTGACCCGGCCCGCTGCGACGCTCCAGTGCCGGTCGAGGCGCACGTTCGCGAGCATCCTCCGGTCGTGGCTGACGAGCAGCAGGGTGCCGTTGTAGGCCTCGATGGCCTGCTCGAGCTGCTCGATCGCGGTGAGGTCGAGGTGGTTGGTCGGCTCGTCGAGCACGAGCAGGTTGACGCCGCGCGCCTGCAGCAGCGCGAGTCCGGCACGGGTGCGCTCCCCCGGCGACAGCTCCTCGATGCCGCGGCCGACATGGTCGGCCTTGAGCGCGAACTTCGCGAGTAGCGTGCGCACCTCGCCGGGGGTGAGGTGCGGAACGAGTTGCTCGAAGCTTGCGGCGAGCGGATGCGGCCCGGACAGCATCGCCCTCGCCTGGTCGATCTCGCCGATCGCCACGCTCGCGCCGTGGCTCGCGGTTCCGGCATCCGGCCTCTGGCGACCGAGCAGGGCGCGCAGCAGCGTCGATTTCCCGGCCCCGTTGGCCCCCGTGATGCCGATGCGCTCGCCCGCCGCGACCTGAAGCGACACCGGCCCGAGGGTGAAGTCGCCCTGCCGGAAGACGGCGTCGCTGAGGGTGGCGACCACCGAGCTCGCGCGAGGGGCCGCGCCGATCGTGAATTCGAGCTGCCACTCCTTGCGCGGCTCGTCGACCTCCTCGAGCCGGGCGATGCGACTCTCCATTTGCCGTACCTTCTGCGCCTGCTTCTCGCTCGACTCGACCGAGGCCTTGCGGCGGATCTTGTCGTTGTCGGGGGCCTTCTTGATCGCATTGCGCACACCCTGGCTCGACCACTCCCGCTGGGTGCGCGCCCGGCCGACCAAATCGGCCTTCTTCTCCGCGAACTCGTCGTACTGCTCCCGCTTGTGCCGCCGGGCGGTCGCGCGCTCCTCGAGGTAGGAGTCGTAGCCGCCGCCGAAGTGGGTGTTGGACCCTTGGGCGAGGTCCAGCTCGAGCACCCGGGTGACGCACCGGGCGAGAAACTCGCGGTCGTGGCTCACGAGCACGACACCGCCGCGAAGCCCCCGCACGAAGACCTCGAGCCGCTCGAGCCCGTCGAGGTCGAGGTCGTTGGTGGGTTCGTCAAGCAGCACGATGTCGAACCGCGACAGCAGCAGAGCGGCGAGGCCGACGCGGGCCACCTGCCCGCCGGAGAGCGAGGTCATCAGTGTCTCGCCCCCGGACGCGCCGAGGTCGAGCCCGAGGTCGGCGAGCACGGTGGGAAGGCGGTCGTCGAGGTCGGCCGCTCCGCTCGCGAGCCACCGTTCGAGGGCGCTCGAGTAGACGTCGGCCGGGTCGATTCCGCCGCTGGCCGGCGCGGCGAGGGCGGATGCTGCGGCATCCATCTCCCTCGTCGCGCCAGCGCATCCGGTGCGCCGGGCGATGTAGCCGGAGACGGTCTCGCCCGGGATGCGCTCGTGCTCCTGCGGGAGGGCACCGACAAAGGCATCCGCGGGCGCGAGGCTGACGGTGCCGGCCTGCGCCTGGTCGACGCCGGCGAGGATCCGGAGAAGCGTCGACTTGCCCGATCCGTTCACGCCGACAACACCCACGACATCACCGGGAGCGACCGTGAGGTCGAGGGAGTCGAAGAGCACACGGTGGGCGTAGCCGCCGGCGACGCCCTTCGCCACGAGAGTTGCCGTCATGGGTTCAGTTTCTCATTCGTCTATGGTGCGCGTCGTCGACAGCGGATCGCCGACCCGCGCACACTGACGGATAGGGTTTGCGAGTGGCCCACGAACGTGATGACAAACCCTCTACAGCTGTGGCGCTGCGTGGCCTGCACGAGAGGTTCATCGTGGAGGAACGGGTCGTGGCGGCGCCCGTGCGGCGCAGGCTCTACCTCATCGCGACCGTGTTGGTCATTGTGCCGCTCGGTGCCTTCGTCGTGATCCTCATCGATGTGCTGCGGGGCGGCGAGCTGTCGAGCATCGACGCGCCGGTGCAGGCCTGGCTGAACTCGGTGCAATCAGAGTTCCTCACCGCAACGATGACGGGCCTGTCGGTGCTGTTCGGCCCACCCATTTTTCCGATCGTGGCACTCGTCCTCGTGCTGGGCTGGGTGTTCACCGCGCGTCACGCCTGGCGCCCTCTGCTGCTTGCGGGCGGCACGCTGGTCGCGATTGTCGGCGTTCGGCTGATCGCGGAGCTGGTCGGCCGCGCCCGCCCGCCGGTGCGGGGCATGCTCATCGGCCCCGAGCTCAGCGAATCGTTTCCGTCCGGGCACGTGGTCGGCGCCGCCGCCATCATGCTTCTCACGGCCTACCTTGTGTTCTCCCGGCGGAGGAACCCCCGCACGGCCGTCGCCGCCTTCGTCGTCGCGTCGCTCGGTATCGTCGCGACTGCCGCGAGTCGGGTCTACCTGGGCTACCACTGGGCGACGGATGCTGCGGGCGCCGTCTGCATCGCGCTGATCGTGCTGGGGTTTGTCATCGTGATCGATACGCACCGGACTGTGCGCGTGGCCGACAGCGGCTAGTCTCGACCACGTCCTGCCCGTCGCATCCGGCTTTCGAATCTGTCGGACCTCTCGAAAGCTTTCCTGATGACCACCGGTATCGCTGCCTCCCGTCCTCGCACCTCTCTCCCACGCGCGCTGGCCCGCATCGCGCTGGGGGCGTTCCTGCTGGTCGCCGGGATCAGCCACCTCACCACGAACCGCGAGGCGTTCCAAGCGCAGGTGCCGGAATGGCTGCCGCTCGACGCCGACTTTGTCGTGCTCGCCTCGGGTGTCGTCGAAATTCTCCTCGGGCTCGCGCTGATCGTGCTGCCGCGGCAGCGGGTTCTCGTCGGCTGGGTGACCGCGGCGTTCTTCGTCGCGATCTTCCCCGGCAACATCTCCCAGTTCGTCACGGCCACCGATTCGTTCGGCCTGAACACCGACCTCGCCCGCGGCATCCGTCTGCTGTTCCAGCCGCTGCTGGTGCTCTGGGCGCTCTGGTCGACGGGCGCGTGGCGCGACTGGCGAATCAGGCGCTCGAGCACCAGCGCTGAACGGTAGACCAGCCGCCGGGGTCGGAATCGTCGTCTGCCTGATCGGTCCGAGGCACTCCCAGGCCCACACGGACTGGAACGGAGCCTCGATGTTGGTGGTGACGGCACCGGGGGCATCCGCAGTACATGGGATGCCCTTGGGCCCAGGGAAGAATGCGGTGCACTTCGTGACCCCGATGACCGCGTGCTTCGACACAGAGTATGCGGTGCCGGATGCGCCGGACTTGATGCCCGCGTTGTTGACGAGCACGTCGGCCGTGCCTCCTGAGGCGCTCCGCAGTCGCCTTGCCGATGCCCCGTCCTGCGACAGGCCCTCCTACGCGGCGCGCACGTCAATCTCGCCGGGCGCGGCGCCATCGCTGCCGAAGACGAGCCGCCGGGTGGCGATCTTGTCGGTGAAGAACCTGTCGTGGCTGACCACGATGACGGCACCCGGGAAGTGGACGAGGGCCCGCTCCATGACCTGTGTGCTGGCCATATCGAGGTGGTTGGTCGGCTCGTCGAGCAGCAGAACGGATGCCCCCGAGAGCAGGCACTGCGCCATCGCCACACGCGCGCGCTGCCCGCCGGAGAGGTTGCCGATGCGCTGCTTCAGGTCGGCCTCGGAGAACTGGAACATACCGAGGAATCGGTTCACAGATTTACGGGTCGCGGTGAAGGCGAGACTGCCGGGCATCGCGTTGACAGCGTGGGTGACGGTGTCGTCGCCGTCGAGCTCGTCCAGCATCCGGTTGTACGACACGACCCCTGCCCCCTTCGCCCACGCGACCTCGCCGGAGTCGGCATCCTCCTCCCCCGTCAGCACGCGCAGCAGGGTGGTCTTGCCGCTGCCGTTCGACCCGAGCACGACGATGCGGTTGCCGCGCCGGATCTCGAGGTTGAGCCCGTCGAACAGCACCTTCTCGCCGTAGGTCTTGCTCAGCATCTCGACCCGGCCGAGCACGTCCTTGATGTGGAGTCCGCCGTAGATCTCGGTGATGATCTGGTCGACAGGGCGCGGAGCACGGGACTTCTTGATGTGCGAGAGCTGCTTGTCGAGGCTGCGGCTCGCGGCCTTCGCGGCCTCCCGGCGGTCGGAAATGCCCTCCGCCTCGAAGGCGAGCAGTTCGGATTCGTGCACGAACTGCTGCTCGAGACTCTTGAGCCGGAACTGCTTCTGCACCACGTACTCGCCGAAGTTTCCCGGGTACTCGTGCAGATGAAAGTTCTCGACTTCGATGATGCGCGTGACGACGACATCCAGGAACCTGCGGTCGTGGCTAACGACAATCGCGGCGCCGCGGAAGTCGCGAAACCAGGCTTCAAGCCACTCGACACCGGCCACATCGAGGTAGTTGGTGGGCTCGTCGAGCAGCAGCACATCGGGGGCCTCGAGCACGATCTTCGCGAGCGCCGCACGGTTGCGCCAGCCCCCCGACAGCTCGTCGATCGGACAGACGCGGTGGGCCTCGGTGAACCCCAGCGTTGTCAGGGCCCTGTCGATGCGGCGGGGGTAGTCCCAGCCGTCGAGGCGGTCCATCTCCTCGAACAGCTCGGCCTGGCGGTGGATGAGCCGGTCGAGCTCGGGGCTCGCACTCGGGTCGGCGGCGATGGTCGCGTCGATGGAGGCGAGCTCGGCCTCGACGGCCTGGATGTCGGCGAACAGGCCGACGAGCACCTCGGTGATCGTCGCATCGCCGTCGAGCTCGGAGAATTGGGAGAAGTAGCCCACCTTGATTCCCGGCTCGAGCGTGACGGTGCCGCTGTCGGGAGCGACCTTCTCGAGCGCCAGCTTGAGCATCGTGGTCTTGCCCGAGCCGTTGCGGCCGATCAGGCCCACCCGGTCGCCGGGCTCGAGGCGGAAGAACGCCTCACGCAGAATCTGGGTGTTCTCGAAGCGAACGCTCACGTCGTGCAGTCGGATCAGGCTCATGCCCGGTGTCCTCTCGGTCGGGTCCAGGTCGTGCGAACTCCACCCGGTATGTCGAGGATCAGCCTACGCGGGCGGGTAGCGTCGCTGCGCGGACCTGCTCGTGCCGACGTCGCTCGGCGACTTTCGCCTCGTGGTCGATGAGGCGGCATCCGAACTTTCCCGTTGTGGCATCACCGTGGTGCGGTACGAGCTGCCGTGGCGTGTCGCCGGCCGCACGGTGGCGTCTCGTCCGAGCCGTCGCGGTGAGTGCGCGCCCACGTTCGGGGCATCTTCCCATGAGCGCGCCCGCTTGTAGCATGTGCGCCCGGCCGGCCGGGCGCGCACGCACCAGGGGGGCGCGGTAGCTCCCCAGCTAGGTCTTCTTGGCCGCCGCCTTCGCCGCCCGCTTCGTCTCCCGCACCCGGGTGAGCGACTCGGGGTCGACAATATCGGCGACGGAGCGGTACGAGCCTTCCTCTCCGTAGGGGGCCGATGCCTCCCGCCACCCGGCCGCCGTGACCCCGCGCCGCTTGCCGAGAAGCGCCAGGAAGATTCTCGCCTTCTGCTCACCGAAACCGGGGAGCGCCTTCAACCGGCGGAGAATCTCAGCGCCGTCCGGCGAGCCGGAGGTCCAGATGGCGGATGCATCGCCGTTCCACTCGCTGGCGATCACGCGGGCCACCTCCTGCACGCGCCCCGCCATCGATCCGGGGAAGCGGTGCACCGCCGGCGTCTCGCGGAACACCTCAACGAAGGCGTCGGCGTCATAGCCGGCGATCGTCGCCGGATCGAAGTTGCCGATCCGGTCACGGATCTTGGCCGGGCCCACAAACGCCGTCTCCATCGCGATCTGCTGGTCGAGCAGCATCCCGAGCAGGAGGGCGAACGGGTCATCGCTGAGCAGGGCGTCGGCCGCGGCGTCGCCGGTGATGTTGAGGGTCATGCGGCCATTTTGCCACCTCGCGGCCTTCGACCTCCCGGCCGTGCGCGACTGGCTCGCCCGGCGCGTTAGGTTACCAGTGGCTTCGCCGGCCCCGCATGCGCGGGTGATCGGTGAAGTCATGAGCTTGACCTATGCCTCCGGTGAGCGTCTGGCAGCGTGCACATCGCACTGATCGTCGCTCACGGAATGATGTTCATCGAACGCCAGGTCGGAAGGTTCCGCCCGCCTTACCTCGACCCAGCATCCGCCTTTGCTGTTAATCCCTCGGTGAACTCGCGAGGCGCGGGCGGGACCGACTTACGATTGCGCAACCCGTATTCGGGTCAGAGACAGAAGCTCCCGGATCGGAACATCAATGACGCTACTCCTCAAGCCCGGCACCGATTGGCACAGTGTCACCGGCACTGCCCGGCGACTCGCTCCGGAAGCCTTCGACAGCGATCGAATCCGCAATCTTATCGGGGGAAGCTGGCGTGCTGTCGGAATCACCGGGGAGCACGTGAGTCCGGTCGACCAGTCACCGATCCTTGGCCCACCTCGGGTAGACCACGATACGGCTGTCGCGGCCGTCGCTGACGCGGCTCGCCAGCACCGGGAGTGGGCCACCGTACCGCTGGACGAGAGGGCTGCGAGGGTGAGGGCCGCACTTGACGGGCTGCGTGAGAGCCGCGACGCGATCGCGATGCTGCTCGTCTGGGAGATCGGAAAGCCGTGGAAGATCGCCTGCGCCGACATCGACCGCTGCATCGAGGGCGTCGGGTGGTACCTCGGTCAGATCGGGAGGCAGCTCGAGGGCCGGCGACCCTTGCCGGGCCCGGTCTCGAACATCGCGTCGTGGAACTACCCGCTGAGCGTTTTGGTGCACGCCGAGCTCGTGCAGCTGCTGGCGGGCAATGCGGTCATCGCCAAAACCCCTTCACAGGGCGGCTTTCACGCGCTCACGCTGGCGCACGCGATGATGGCGCGGGCCGGCCTGCCCGTCACGCTGCTCTCGGGGGTCGGAGGCGAGCTGGCGGATGCTCTCGTCTCCTCGCCCAGTCTCGGCGCACTTGCCTTCGTGGGTGGGAGATCGAACGGGCGCGCGGCAGCCGTGAACCTCGCGAACTTCGACAAGCGACACATTCTGGAGCAGGAGGGGCTAAACACCTGGGGTATCTGGGACTACTCCAATTGGGATGAGCTCGCACCTCTCCTCCGCAAGGGCTTCGAGTACGCCAAACAGCGCTGCACCGCGTATCCGCGCTACGTGGTGCAGCGACGGCTGTTCCCGACGTTTCTGGAGATGTACCTGTCGGTGATCGGGAACCTTCGATTCGGGCATCCGCTCGCCGTGGAGGATGCCGCGGACGAGTTGCCGGATCTCGAATTCGGTCCGGTGATCCAGAAGGTCAAGGCCACCGAATTGCGCGCGCAATACGACGAGGCGATCACGATGGGCGGCATCCCGCTGTATCACGGCGATCTGTCAAAGGGAAAGTTCCTCCCCGGGCAGGACGTCGCCGCCTACGTCGCTCCAGCATGTGTGCTCGAGCCGCCCAGAGCCTGGTCGCTGCACCACTCGGAGCCGTTCGGACCGATCGACTCGATCGTGCTGGTCGACACCGAGGCGGAATTCATCGCCGCGATGAATGTCTCGAACGGGAGTCTGGTGTCCTCTGTCGCAACGGATGACCGGGCCTTCGCCGGGCGGGTGCGGGAAGAGGTGCATTCCTTCAAGTTCGGCATCAACCGCCCCCGCTCCCGTGGGGATCGGGAAGAGGTGTTCGGTGGACGCGGCGCCTCGTGGCGCGGCGCATTCGTCGGCGGGGACCTGCTCGTTGACTCGGTCACCGAAGGCGAACGGCCACTGTTCGGCAACTTCCCGGACGGGTCACGGTATCCGGACACGCTCGACGGCTGACGCCGTCGCAGCTTGTGTGTCAGAAGCAACGCTCGTCGGATAGAACTGCCGTCGAACCAACTTTCTCGAAGACGACGCCCCGGAATCGCCGCCGAAGGCAAGGGGGCCGGCTGCGCCTGACACCGTGTGTCGAGCTTCACCGCCTGCGGCGGGCGGCCATGAGCACCCCGCCCAGGACCGCGCCGACCAGGGTAAGCGCGGGAACAAGGTTCCATGACAGGCCCTGCAACTCTCTGACCCAACCAGTGCTCTCTTCCAGAACCGGCGTTATCAGCAGGTAGATGACGGAGGCAAGCGCGAACCCAATCGCCCCGCCGGCGAGCGCTCCCCACGGCCATCCGAGGCCCGAACCTCGGCGACGCTGCGGAGCGGGCGTCTGGTCCATCGGGTTTCTCCTCCGACAACGCCACTCGAGCGAGCTCTCCGGAGGCCGGCGTCAGCGCATCCGAATAAGTCAGCAGATCGCCCCCACCGCTCGAGACACAGGTGCCGATGAGCCTCAAACTACACGGTGAAGCGGAACTCCACCACGTCATTTCCGGCATGGACGGAACCCCTCGCGCGGGACAGGCGTATGGGTATCGAACGGGCGGGTTCGGCCCCGTGGAGGGCCGCAAGAGAAAGGTAAACCTCATGAGGATCGCAGTGAGGCTCGAGGCACCCTGGCCATTAGCGCTTGCGCTCTCGGGTGGACCGGCGTCGGCTGCCGTGTCCAGCGCGCAATCGCCGATGACGTACACGTGTGCCGGTGGTGAAATCCCGTCGCGGAATTACGCAAGCATCACGGTCACGGGCGTGTGCGGTATACCCGTACACGGGCAACTCGGCACAGGAGTGCACCGTCGAGCCAGATGGGCACTCCACCATCACCATCAACGGGAACGTCACGGTCGAAGGCGCCGTCGCCGTGCTGCTGAACGGAATCACTGTCCACGGGAACGTCACGCTGTGCGGTTGAGGCTTCGAGATTCCGTGGTCAATCAAGAACAACACGATCGGGCGCAACCTCACCTGCATGGGACTGACGCCTGAAGTGTCCGGTGGTTTCATCCCCGGCAGCGTCAACGTCGTCGGCCGCAATGCGACCGGACAGTGCGCATCTTTGATCTGACCCTGTTCGTCTGTCACCCATGGGCCTCAGGGGTGGCAGCTGTCCGAACGCGTCCAACCCACGATCGTAGACGGGGCGCACACGACTCGGCGCGCCCTCTCGCTACCGCGCGTTCCACGGCCTCAAGTAAAGAGACTCACACCACCGGGACCCACCAGCAGTCCCACAACGATGAGTACGACGCCCCAGAGAATCTGGCGCCGAAAGAGCGCGACAATGCCCGCAATAACGAGGATTGCCGCGATGATCCAGAGAATTGTGGCCATGGTGTTGCTCCATTTCGTCTAGCGCTGACGGACCATACGCCCACAGCGGCGTTTCGATCTATTGAAGAAAACGTACCCTCTGTTGGGGCTCCGACCACCGTGGTTCATCCAGAATGTCGCGGTAGTGAGACTCTGTCATGTTCGAATAGCTTCGCTCACACGCCCTGCGTCAATCGGCCAGCCCTCGCGATACTGAGCGGCACTACACGTTGAAGCGGAACTCCACCACGTTTCGTAGCCGAAAAGTGTCTGCGAGGAAGGCCTGCCGCGCGAACATGCGTGAGGACTGCATCCGGCGACCGGGATCACTCTGCCACCTCGCCGGTTGCCCAAAACACCTCTTCGGTCAGACACGCCTCCGGTATCGCCGAGAGCTCACTCTTCGCCGTGGAAGCCAAGTGGAAGCCGCCCCCAAGTCCCACCTCGTCGCCAGCGCTGATGACAGAGCCGTTGGGGAGGGTCACCTTTTCACTGTCGCCGATCGTCGTGCCCCGCGGGAACACAATGAGGTAGGTCTCCTCCGCTTCGACCACCATGCAATCGCCACGCCCCCACACGACTGTTCCAGTCGCGAGCGCCTGCTCCTGGGCGTCGCTCGCCTGCCCGGAGACGGCAATCAACCGGCCGTTCGGGGACTCCTGAACCGAGGTTGCCGAGCACGCGACGAGACTGACGCCCACGGAAAGAACGACCGCGGTGCCGAGAGTCCTGCGCTGCCAATTGCTCATGTTTAGAGCATGGCGTCCATCAAGACACCGATGCAAGACTGCGGAAGCTATCGATGCCGAGTCGCAACTCACTCATCCACTCGTGCCGGTCTGACGAAAACCCTTGATCAGACCGACAGTCAGACGTTGAACCTGAACTCCACCACATCGCCATCCTTCATGACATATTCCTTGCCCTCGATGCGCGCCTTGCCCTTGGCCTTCGCATCCGCCATCGAGCCGGCCTCGACCAGGTCGTCGAACGACACGATCTCGGCCTTGATGAAGCCCTTCTGGAAGTCGGTGTGGATCACGCCGGCGGCCTGCGGTGCGGTCCAGCCCTTGCCGATCGTCCAGGCGCGCGTCTCCTTCGGACCGGCCGTCAGGTAGGTCTGCAGGCCGAGGGTGTCGAAGCCGATGCGGGCGAGCTGGTTGAGGCCGCTCTCGGCCTGGCCGGTGCTCTCGAGCAGCTCGGCGGCCTCGGCCTCGTCGAGGTCGATGAGCTCCGACTCGAGCTTCGCGTCGAGGAAGATCGCCTTCGCCGGTGCCACGAGCGCGGCGAGCTGGTCGAGCTTGGCGGAGTCGCCGAGCACGTCCTCGTCGACGTTGAAGACGTAGATGAACGGCTTCGCGGTGAGCAGGCCGAGCTGGCGGATCGGCTCGAGGTCGATATCGGATGCCGAGAGCGGCCTGCCCTCGTTGAGCCAGGCGACGGCCTTCGCTGCGGTGTCGATCGTGGTCTGGTCGATCTTCTTCGCGCGCAGGTCGCGGTCGTAGCGCGCCTGGGCGTTCTCGAGGGTCTGCAGGTCGGCGAGGATCAGCTCGGTGTTGATCGTCTCCATGTCGGAGGCCGGGTCGACCTTGGCATCGACGTGGATGACGTCGGGGTCGGCGAATCCGCGGATGACCTGCGCGATCGCATCCGCCTCGCGGATATTTGCGAGGAACTTGTTGCCGAGGCCCTCGCCGACGCTGGCACCCTTGACGATGCCGGCGATGTCGACGAACGACACCGGCGCTGGCAGGATGCGCTCGGAGCCGAAGATGCCGGCGAGCTTCGCGAGGCGCTCATCGGGCAGGTTCACCACGCCGACGTTCGGTTCGATCGTCGCGAACGGGTAGTTCGCGGCGAGCACCGAGTTCTTGGTCAGCGCGTTGAAGAGGGTGGACTTGCCGACATTGGGCAGTCCGACGATTGCAATAGTGAGAGCCACGAGTGTCAAGGGTACCGGGCCGCCGTGCCGCCGGCGTGCGCGCACGGGTGGCGCGGGGCCGGGATCCGGTCGAGACTGAAGCGGTGCCCGAGCTTCCCGAAGTCCATGCTCTCGCGAGCGACCTCACCGCGCGGCTGCGCGGCCGCACGCTCGACCGGCTCGACATCGTCGCGGTGGCCGCGCTGAAGACGTTCGACCCGCCCGTCTCGGCCCTTGCCGGCCCGGTGGTCGGCGGGGTGGCTCGGCACGGCAAGTTCCTCGACTTCGCGGTCGGTGACCTGCACCTCGTGATGCATCTGGCGAGGGCGGGATGGATCCGCTGGCGGGAGGCTCCGCCGGTGCAGACCGGGCGGTCGGGCAAGGGGCCGCTCGCGGCGCGGCTCGTGCTGGATGACGGGTCGGGTTTCGACGTGACCGAGGCTGGCACGAAGAAGAGCCTCGCGATCTACGTCGTGCGCTCCCCCACCGACGTGCCCGGCATCGCCCGCCTCGGGCCGGACCCGCTCGCTGCGGGCTTCACGTGCGACACGCTCGCGGGCATCCTCCACGCCGCTGGCCGCGCCCAGATCAAGGGCGTGCTGCGCAACCAGTCGATCATCGCGGGGATCGGCAACGCATACTCCGACGAGATCCTGCACGCCGCGCGGATGTCGCCGTTCAAGCCGGCCGCCATGTCGGCCGAGGAGGCGGCGCGGCTGTTCGACGCGATGCAGGCAACCCTGCGGGAGGCGATCGCGCGCGCCGACGGGCTCGCGGCATCCGAGCTCAAGAAGGAGAAGAAGTCGGGGCTGCGCGTGCACGGCCGCACCGGCGAGGCCTGCCCGGTGTGCGGTGACACCGTGCGGCAGGTGATCTTCGCCGACTCGACGCTGCAGTACTGCCCGACCTGCCAGACCGGCGGGAAGCCGCTCGCCGACCGGGTGCTCTCGCGGCTGCTCAAGTAAGGGCTCGGAGCTGGCGGATGCGGGTGGGTGCCGTCGGAGGGGGCGCGCCTGCCGCCCGGCGCCGGATGGGGCGCGCCTGCCGCCCGGCGTCGGAGGCCCATGAGAACATCGAACAATGCCACTGGACTTCACTGCGATCGATTTCGAAACCGCCAACTCCTCGCGGGCGTCCGCGTGCTCGGTCGGCCTGGTCAAGGTGCGCGACGGCAAGGTTGTCGATTCGGCGAGCTGGTTCATCCGCCCGCCCCTCGGCCACGACGCTTTCAATGAGTGGAACACCCGCATCCACGGGATCGTCGAGGCGGACTGCGCCGATGAGCCGCTCTGGGGCGAGCAATTCGCCGACCTGATCGCCTTCGCCGGCGACGACCATTTCGTCGCGCACAACGCCGGCTTCGACATGGGGGTGATCACCGCGGCCTGCGCGGCGAGCTTCATCGAGGCGCCCGCCTACCGCTACCTGTGCAGCCTCCAGGTCGCTCGCAAGACGTACCACCTCGATTCCTACAAGCTTCCGGTCGCGGCGATGGCGGCCGGGTTCGAGGACTTCGCGCACCACGACGCGCTCGCGGATGCCCGAGCCTGCGCGGCAATCATCGTGCACGCGGCCAACCGGCACGATGCGACAGACATCGCGCACCTCGCCGAGCTCACGGGGTCGAAGATCGGGGCGATCGGGGCGGCACGCCAGTCGGGCCGCGTCGACGATAACTCCCCGATGGTCCTGTCCTGATACGTTCCTGCGCTACCGCTCGGCGCTACCGCTCGGCGCTACCGCGCGGCGTTACCGCGCGGCGCTACCGCGCGGCGTTACAACTCGGCGGCAGCCGTGCGCCGCACCTGCTTCAGCGCCCGTTTGTCACAAAGGCGCCCGCTCGAGCGGGCGCGCACGTCACAAACGGGCGCACACGTCACTCCGACCCGTGCGGCCGGTGGGCGGGTCAGCTCGCCGGGGCCGCCAAATCGGCCTTGTACAGAGCGTCGCGCCGCTGCGGCTTCGCGACCCGACGCAGCTCCCCGCGCCAGGTACGCGACCCGCTGACCGAGTACAGCATCATCCGGCACGGCTCCCCCGCGGCACCCGGCCAGCGCCAGGCCAGTGCCCGGGGACTGACCGCGACGGCGTACTGGCCCGTGTCGAACTTGAGCACGATCATGTCACCGTCGCGGCGCGACCGCAGCGGGCCCGCCGCCGCCGCGATCACGACGGGACCGTCGGGAACGCGGTGGACGGCGAGCACTCGAACGAAATCGAGCTGATCGAGCCTGCGCCGGAACAGCACGGGGTCAGTTCTGCGGTCGGCTTCGGATTCAGTTCTGCGGGAACCCGAGATTGATGCCGCCGTGGCTTGGGTCGAGCCAGCGGCTCGTGATCGCCTTCTGCCGGGTGAAGAAGTGCACGGCGTCGGGGCCGTAGGCTTTGCTGTCTCCGAACAGCGAGTCCTTCCAGCCGCCGAAGGAGAAGTAGCCGACCGGCACCGGGATCGGCACGTTGATGCCGATCATCCCCACCTGGATCTCGTTCTGGAAGCGCCGGGCGGCACCGCCGTCGTTGGTGAAAATCGCGGTGCCGTTGCCGTACTGCGAGGCGTTGATCAGGGCGACGCCGTCCTCGTAGCTCGCGACACGCACGATCGACAGCACCGGGCCGAAGATCTCGTCGGTGTAGACCTTCGAGCTCGTCGACACGCGGTCGATCAGGGTCGGTCCGAGCCAGAATCCGTCGGCCTCCCCGTCGACCTCGATGCCGCGCCCGTCGATGACGACCGTGGAGCCGTCCTCGATCGCGACGTCGATGTAGCCGGCGACCTTATCGCGGTGCTCGCGCGTGATAAGCGGTCCCATGTCGCAGCCGCGCGTGCCGTCGCCGACCTTGAGGTCGGCCATGCGGCTCGCGATCTTCTCGATGAGCTCGTCGGCGACAGGTTCGACCGCCACGACGACGCTGATCGCCATGCACCGCTCCCCGGCCGAGCCGAAGCCCGCGTTGACTGCGGAGTCCGCGACGAGGTCGAGATCGGCATCCGGCAGCACGAGCATGTGGTTCTTTGCTCCGCCGAGCGCCTGCACACGCTTGCCGGCCTTCGACGCGGTCTCGTAGATGTACTTGGCGATGGGGGTCGATCCGACGAAGCTGATCGAGGCGACATCCGGATGCTGCAGCATCGCGTCGACGGACTCCTTGTCGCCGTGCACGACGTTGAACACGCCGTCCGGCAGGCCAGCCTCCTTGAACAGTTCGGCCATCCAGATCGCCGCGGACGGGTCCTTCTCGCTCGGCTTGAGCACGACGGTGTTGCCGGCCGCGATCGCGATGGGGAAGAACCACAGCGGCACCATCGCCGGGAAGTTGAAGGGGCTGATGATGCCGACGACGCCGAGCGCCTGGCGGATCGAGTAGACGTCGACGCCGGTCGAGACGTTCGAGCTGTACTCGCCCTTGGCGAGGTGTGGCATGCCGGTGGCGAACTCGACGACCTCGAGGCCGCGGGCGACCTCGCCAAGAGCGTCGGAGAGCACCTTGCCGTGCTCGTTCGTGAGGATCGCCGCTACGTCCTCCTTGCGCGCGTTCAGCAGCTCGCGGAACGCGAACATCACCGTTTGCCTCTTCGCCCAGGATGCCCCCGACCAGGCGGGGAAGGCGGCCTTGGCGGCCTGCACCGCGGTATCGACATCGGCGACAGTGGCGAGGCGGACCTCGCGCTGCACCGTGCCGGCAGCGGGGTTGTAGACGGGCGAGGTACGGGAGGATTCTCCGGTGAAGGCAGCGCCGTTCACCCAGTGATCAACAGTGGTCATGAGCCAATGCTATGGCCGCGAACGACCAATGTCTGTGCTCGCTGACACACTGGGCGCATGGACCCTCTTCTTGCCCTCCTGCTCGGTCTCGTCGTCGGCGCCCTCCTCGGTGCCGGCCTCGTCTGGTTCGTCGCGCGTGTCTCGTCGGGCGGAATCGGCGGCAGAGCCGACGGCAGAGCCGACGGCAGAGCCGACGGCGGAGTCGACCCCGCCCTCGTCGAGGCTCGGCACGCCATCGACCTCGCCGCGATGCGCGCCGAGGAGACGGCCGCCCAGTCGAGGCTCGCGGCCGAGCTCGCGTCGGTGCAGGCGACCGCCGACGCCCTCGGCGATCAGGTGCGCGCCCAGCAGGGGCAGTACCGCGAGCTCATCGAGCGTCAGGAGGCGGACCGTGCGTCGAGGCAGGAACGCGACCGCGCCGAGGGCAAGGTGCTGCAGGCGCTCACCCCGGTGCAGGAGTCGCTGCGCGCGATGCAGCTCAAGGTCGCCGACCTCGAGACCCAGCGCAGCCTGCAGCATGGCGAGCTCAGCCAGCAGTTGCGCAACGCGACCGAGTCTGAGGAGCGCCTGCGCAACACCGCCGAGTCCCTCGCCTCCGCCCTGCGCAACAACGCCTCGCGGGGGGTCTGGGGCGAGACGCAGTTGCGCAGCGTCGTCGAGTCGGCTGGTTTGCTGGAGCGGGTCGACTTCGATGTGCAGGCGAGCATCTCCTCGGATGCCGGAGCCGGACGCCCCGACATGGTCGTCTACCTCCCGGGGGGTAAGAGCATCGCGGTCGACGCGAAGGTGCCGTTCAACGCGTTCCTCGAGGCGAGCGCGATTCCGGCGACGGCATCCGACGCCGAACTCGCACGCCGCGAGCAGCTCATGAAGCAGCACGTGAAGGCGGTGCGCGACCACATCACGACGCTCGGCAGCAAGGCCTACTGGCAGGGCCTCGCGGCGAGCCCCGAGATGGTGATCGCGTTCATCCCGAACGAGTCGCTCGTGTCATCCGCCCTTGAGGCCGACCCGACCATCATGGAGTTCGCGTTCAGCAAACGCGTCGCGCTGTCGTCGCCCGTGACCCTCTGGTCGGTGCTCAAGACCGTCGCGTTCAGCTGGCAGCAGGACGTCGTGACACAGGAGGCGAAGCAGCTGTTCGACCTGAGTCGCGAGCTCTACGGGCGCATCTCGACCCTCGCGACCCACGCCGACAAGCTCGGCCGGTCGATCGAGAGCACGGTCAAGCACTACAACTCGTTCGTCGGCTCGCTCGAGCGCCAGGTGCTGCCGACTGCGCGCAAGCTCAACGTGCTCGACGAGTCGAAGGTGCTCGGCACGCTCGGCACGATCGAGGAGACCCCGCGCGAACTCACGGCGTTCGAGCTGACCGCGGCGCTGGAGGCAGAGGCGTCGTAGGGGAAGGTTCCCCCGCCGCCGAACGCGCGGGCGCGCGGCATCCGAAGGCTAGGCGTGGTCGCCGACGTTTCCGAAGTCGAGCTCACCGATCCACTTATCGGCGAGGTGCTCGCCGATGACGCGACGCACGGTGCCGGACCGACCCCGCAGGACGATGCTCTCGGTGTGGATCGTCGGACCCTTGCGGCGCACCCCACTGACCAGACCACCGTCGGTCACACCGGTGGCGACGAAGTAGGTGTTGTTGCTGCTCACGAGTTCGTCGGCCTCGTAGATGTAGTCGAACTTGAGTCCAGCGTCGAGGCCCTTCTGGCGCTCGTCGTCGGACGAGGCGACGAGGCGCCCCTGGATGAGCCCGCCGAGCGCCTTGATCGCGCATGCCGTGGCCACGCCCTCTGGGGATCCGCCGATGCCCACGCACATGTCGATACGCGTGCCGTAGCGGGCCGCGTTGATGCCGCCAGCGACATCGCCGTCGAGCATGATGCGGGTCCCGGCACCGGCAGTACGGATGTCCTCGATGAGCTGGGCGTGGCGGGGCCGGTCGAGCACGGCTACGACCATCTCACCGATCGGCTTGCCCTTGGCCTTCGCGAGGGCGCGCAGGTTCTCGCCGATCGGCTTGCGGATGTCGACGATGCCGACGGCCTCGTGACCCGCGACGATCTTGTCCATGTAGAACACCGACGAGGCGTCGAGCATGCTGCCGCGGTCGGACACGGCGATCATCGAGATCGCGTTCTGCCGACCGGCGGCGGTGAGCGAGGTGCCGTCGATGGGGTCGACCGCAATGTCGCAGGCAGGTCCACGGCCATTGCCCACGTGCTCGCCGTTGTACAGCATCGGCGCTTCGTCCTTCTCACCCTCGCCAATCACGACGACGCCGTCGAAATTGACCGTGCCGAGGAACTTGCGCATCGCGTCGACCGCGGCTTTGTCGGCCGCATTCTTATCGCCGCGGCCGATGAACGGCACCGCGCGGATCGCGGCGGCTTCGGTCGCTCGCACCAGTTCCATGGCGAGGTTGCGGTCGGGGTGGAGGAACAGGGTTCCGTTTTCGGTGTTCACCGTGGGCATTTTCATCCTCGTGTGCGTCGAATCTCGTGGCGGGGCCAAATCGGGCGAGCCGCTCTCCCAGCCTAGCGAGAGGGCGTGCCGACGACGCGGCACATATGTGCAACCTGAGATGGGGCGGGGCGGCGGATGCGCCGCGCGATGAACCCGTCCGTCACCACGGCGACCCGCATCCGGCCGCGCAGCTTCGTTCGCCCCCTCGCTAGACTTTCGAACGACGTACCGCACCCACGAGTTCCGCGCCGCGGACCTCAGCACCCAGAGGAGATGACATGCCCGTCGCAACCCCAGAGCAGTACGCAGAGATGCTCGACAAGGCCAAGAACAACGGCTTCGCGTACCCCGCGATCAACGTGTCGTCGTCGTCGACGATCAACGCCGTGCTCCAGGGCCTGACCGAGGCCGGCTCCGACGGCATCATCCAGGTGACCACCGGCGGCGCCGACTACTTCGCCGGCCAGAGCGTCAAGAACCGCGCATCCGGGGCCCTCGCCTTCGCCGCGTTCGCGACCGAGGTCGCCAAGAACTACCCGGTCACCGTTGCGCTGCACACAGACCACTGCCCGAAGGACGCACTCGACGGCTTCGTGCTGCCGCTCATCGAGGCCTCCGAGGCCGAGGTGCGCGCCGGACGAAACCCGATCTTCCAGTCGCACATGTGGGACGGCTCGGCTGTGCCTCTTGGCGAGAACCTCGAGATCGCGAAGATGCTGCTTCCACGAATGAAGGCGATCAACTCGATCCTCGAGGTCGAGATCGGCGTCGTCGGTGGCGAGGAAGACGGCGTCAGCCACGACATCAACGCGAATCTGTACACGACGCTCGACGACGTGATCGGCCTCGTCGACGCGCTCGGCCTCGGCGACCAGGGGCGCTACATCGCCGCGCTCACGTTCGGCAACGTGCACGGGGTCTACAAGCCCGGCAACGTGAAACTGCGCCCGGACCTGCTGGGCGAGATTCAGTCCGGCATCCAGTCGAAGTACGGGACGGATGCGCTGCCGCTCGACCTCGTCTTCCACGGCGGCTCGGGTTCGACCGACGAGGAGATCGCCACGGCCGTCGCCAACGGTGTCGTGAAGATGAACATCGACACCGACACGCAGTACGCCTACAGCCGCGCCGTCGCCGACACGGTGCTCAAGAACTACGACGGATTCTTCAAGATCGACGGCGAGGTCGGCAACAAGAAGGTCTACGACCCGCGCTCGTGGGGCAAGATCGCCGAGAAGGGCATGGCCGCGCGCGTCGTCGATGCGACCCGCCAGCTCGGCTCGGCGGGCCACTCGGGCTCCTAGCCCGACTGTCATCATTCAGGAGTGAAGGGCCGGTCCCGGGCAATCGCCCGGGGTTGGCCCTTTCATCATTCAGGAGCCGGGCCGGTTGGGCTGCTTTCAACATTCAGGAGCCGGGCCGGTTGGGCTGCTTTCAACATTCAGGAGTGAATCGGCAGACCAAGCCGGATTACGGGACGGCCGCGGCGGTGGATGGCTGGCAACACAGCATCTGGCCGCCGCAACGGCCCGTTGGATGCGGTTTCCGTCGCGCGACTGCACCTACCCGACCGGCAACTCCTGAATGATGAAAGCCGGACGAGCGAGCGAGTCAGCGTCAGCCAACCCCCACTCCTGAATTATGAAAGCCCGAAGCGGGTGGACAGGCCAGGGGCCAGGGGTCAGGTGACGCTCGCGACGAACTCCCTGAAGGCCGGATCGTTGACGACGAGCGTGAGGATGAGGACGACCGTGACGGTCGCGGCGACCGCGCCGCCGATCAGTGGCACGTAGAACGCCAGCCGGCGGGCGCGAAGCAGCCGTACCGTGAGGAACGCCGTGATCGCGTAGAGGACGACGTTGGCAACCATGATGGTTGTTCCGACGGTCCCGGCCTGCTCGATCGAGGTGAACTCGCCGATGCGCTGGGCCGCGTAGGCCTGGTTGATGATCGCCGGGATATCGGAGTACTGAACGAACCCGCCCAAGACGGTGAGCAGGCCGTAGGCGAGCAGAGCGATGCTGAGAAAAAGATCCCAGCGGCGGCGGGGGCGCGATGGTGTGAGGACCGGCGCAGCCCTTCGGGCCGCCGGGGCCGCGGGCGTGACGGCGGCCTGGCGGCCCGCCGGCGTCAGCAGCGGCGAGACTGGCGGGAGGGCTTTGGCGATCGCGTCGGCCTGATTTTGGGGGGTCGCGTACTCGCCGTACTCGGGTCGCGGGCGCTCCCCGAAGTAGGGCTCCGCCCGCGCCGCGTCGTCCGCATTCTGCCGATTTTCCGACATCAGCCCTGCCAGTCCAGTCGACGGTTGCGGCCGCCGAGGCCACGCGAGTCCGGTGCTCCTGCGGCGTCCTTGCGCAGCTCCTTGGGGAGCGAGAACATCAGGTCCTCCTCGGCGGTGACCACCTGGCGCACGTCGCCGTAGCCGGCATCGGCGAGGTCATCCAGCACCTCCTGCACGAGCACCTCGGGAACGGATGCGCCGGAGGTTACCCCGACCGTCGCAACGCCGTCGAGCCAGGCCTGCTGGATCTCGTTCGCGTAGTCGACCCGGTAGGCCGCCGTGGCGCCGTTCTCAAGCGCGACGTCGACGAGGCGCACGGTATTGGAGCTGTTGGCGGAGCCCACGACGATCACGAGCTCGGCCTCCTCCGCCACCTTCTTGATCGCCACCTGGCGGTTCTGGGTCGCGTAGCAGATGTCGTCGCTCGGCGGGTTGTGCAGGTTCGGGAACCGCTCGCGCAGCATCCGCACGGTCTCCATCGTCTCGTCGACGCTGAGCGTGGTCTGGCTGAGCCAGACGAGGTTGTCCGGGTCCTTCACCTGGAGGGATGCGACATCGGCGGGGCTGTTGATGAGCGTCGTGCGCTCGGGAGCGTGGCCCATGGTGCCCTCGACCTCCTCGTGGCCCTCGTGGCCGATGAGCAGGATCTCGAAGTCATCGCGGGCGAACCGCACGGCCTCGCGGTGCACCTTGGTGACGAGAGGGCAGGTCGCGTCGATCGCCTCGAGGCTGCGGTCGGCCGCGTCGGCGACGACCTTCGGCGATACCCCGTGGGCGGAGAATACGATGTGCGAGCCCTCGGGCACCTCGCCGACCTCGTCCACGAAGATCGCGCCCTTCTTCTCCAGCGTCGAGACGACGTGGATGTTGTGCACGATCTGCTTGCGCACATAGACGGGGGCGCCGAAGCGCTCAAGCGCCTTCTCGACCGCGATCACGGCCCGGTCCACTCCTGCACAGTAGCCTCGGGGCGCGGCGAGGAGCACCCGCTTCACTCCCGTGACGGGGTTATCCTTTAGCCTGTTGCGAAGGGCCGGGATGCGGGGCATTTCGAGGTCCACCGCGAGGGCTCCGTTAGTGATATTGCTCACAAACAGATTCTACGCGGCGCCCACTGGGCAGAACCTGCCAGGCGGCTGGCCGCCAGGCACACCGCACGAGGGAAGGCGCGGCATGACGATAGTGCACGGTCCGGCGACGATCGACGCGCCATGGCCCGTCGCGGTGCTCTCCACCAAGATCAAGGGCTGGATCGACCGGCTCGGCACCGTCTGGGTCGAGGGCGAGATCACCCAGTGGGGTCTCTCCGGCGGCAACGTCTACGGCAAGCTCAAAGACCTCAGCGTCGACGCGACCGTCGGGTTCACCGTGTGGTCGTCGGTAAAGGCCAAGATCCCCGCCGATCTGAAACAGGGCGACCGGGTCGTCGCCCTCGTCAAGCCGAACTACTGGGTCAAGGGCGGCACGCTCACGATGCAGGTGTTCGAGATGCGCCACGTCGGACTCGGCGACCTGCTCGAACGGCTCGAACGGCTGCGGCAGACGCTGCGGGCCGAGGGGCTGTTCGACCCGTCCCGCAAGCGGCCGCTGCCGTTCCTCCCGCACCGCATCGGGCTGATCACCGGGCGGGACTCGGATGCCGAAAAAGATGTACTGCGCAACGCGCAGTTGCGCTGGCCGTCAGTCGAGTTCCGTGTCGCCAACACGGCTGTGCAGGGCGACCG
Source organism: Marisediminicola antarctica (assembly GCF_009930795.1). Lineage (GTDB taxonomy): Bacteria > Actinomycetota > Actinomycetes > Actinomycetales > Microbacteriaceae > Marisediminicola > Marisediminicola antarctica. Next base: position 1,404,303 of record NZ_CP017146.1, on the reverse strand, counting down.
GGCCGTGGCTGAAGTGACGGCGGCGATCCGCGAGCTCGACGCCGACCCGCTCGTCGACGTGATCATCATCGCGCGCGGCGGCGGCGACTTCCAGAACCTCCTCGTCTTCAGCGACGAGACCCTCGTGCGCACCGCCGCGGCCTGCTCGACGCCGATCGTGAGCGCGATCGGGCACGAGGCCGACCGCCCACTGCTCGACGACGTCGCCGACCTGCGGGCATCCACCCCCACCGATGCGGCGAAGAGGGTCGTCCCCGACGTCGCCGAGGAGCTGAACAAGGTGCAGCAGGTGCGCGCACGCATCGGTATGCGGATGACGAGCCTGCTCTCGCGGGAGATCGACCGGCTCGAGCAGGTCCGCAGCCGCCCGGTGCTCGCCTCCCCCGTCTCGCTCATCGATTCCCGCGCGGAGGAGCTCTCCCGCTACGTCGGGCGCAGCACCGAGCTCATCGAGCTGAGACTTGAACGCGCCGCGGAGAGACTCGACGACCTCCGGTCGCATCTGCGGTCGCTGTCGCCGCAACGCACCCTCGACCGCGGCTACGCCATCGCCCAGCTTCCTGGCGGGGCGGTGCTGCGCCACGCCGGCGACGCCGCGCCCGGCACGAAGCTCCTGTTGCGGCTGGCCGATGGATCGCTTCCCACAACGGCCGACGACGAAGCCGCGATGCCGCGGACCGCTCGGTAGACTCGAACTGTGACTGCCTCCCCCATCGATACCGCCGAGTTGAGCTACGAGCAGGCCCGCGACGAGCTCATCGCCGTCGTGACCGAGCTCGAGCAGGGTGCCGCGACCCTCGAGGAGTCCCTCGCCCTGTGGGAACGCGGCGAGGCGCTCACCAGGCGCTGCGAAGAGTGGCTGCTCGGCGCTAAGGCCAGGCTCGACGCCGCACGCAAGACCGGGGTCGAGTAACCAGATGGCCAAGGAACCGCGCATCGTCGCCGAGCTCGGCAGACCGGAGACCCCGGAGGAGACCGCCGCACGCAAGGCGGAGAACTCGCGCAAGCACCGGGCAAACCAGACCGCCATCAATCTGGTGCTGGCGCTCGCCGCCTCCCTCGCAATCGTGCTGGTGCTGGTTCTCGTCGTCGTTCGTCCCACGCAGCCGCCCCGCGCCGCCATCGACTACGCCTCCGTCGCCGCCCGGGAGCAGCCGGGAGTCGGCGAACCACTCGCGAGCCCGACACTGCCGCCCGAGTGGACGGCGAACGCGGCCACGCTCGACACCGGCACCGACGACATCACGACCTGGTCGATCGGCTTCATCACCCCTGCTGAGCAGTTCATTGCCCTGCGCCAGGGCATCGACGCCAACCCCACCTGGCTCGCCAACCGGCTCGACAAGCTCAGCCCAACGGGCACCGAAGTGATCGATGGCCTCGAATGGGCCGTGTACGACAACCGCGACAGCCGGGATCCGGGCAACCTCGCCTACGCGATGTCCACGTCGACCGGATCGAGCAGCTTCGCGCTCTACGGCACCGCGGAAACGGCCGAGTTCCTCGCCCTCGCGACAGCTCTCAGTGCTGACCTCGACGGGTCGGCCGAGTGAGAGACCCGTCGCGGACGCCCGCGACGACGTGGAACGAAATGGTCCGCGGGAACGCTCGGTTCATCGCCGGCGAGCCCAAGCATCCGCGCCAGGACGTCGAGCGTCGGGAATCCCTCGCCAGCAAGCAGGAGCCGGATGCCGCGCTGTTCGGCTGCAGCGACTCCCGTCTCGCCGCCGAGATCATCTTCGACAAGGGAATCGGCGACCTGTTCGTCGTGCGCAACGCCGGCCAGATCATTTCCGAGTCGGTGGTCGGCTCGCTCGAGTACGCGGTCGGCGTGCTGCACGTTCCCCTCATCGTCGTCCTCGGCCATGACGAATGCGGGGCGGTGCACGCCGCAATCGCCTCGCAGGCCGCGGATGCCGCACCGCTCCCCCCGCACATCGCCAAGCTGATCTCGAAGATCGTGCCGGCCGTGCGCCGCGTCGCGCTCACCGCCGGGCTCGCGATCGAGCCGCAGCGCGCCGACCCCTTCGAGGTCGGACGGGAGCACCTGCGCGACACGATCTCCGAGCTGCTCGACGCGTCCGAACTCATCAGCGACGCGATCGCCGCCGGAACCCTCGCCATCATCGGCGCGAACTACCGCCTTCTCGAGGGTCGCGCGGTCCCCGACATCCATGTCGGCAATCTCACCATCAGCAGCCAGGAAGGCGCACACACATGAGCCACACCACCCAGACTCAGCAGGGCGACGAATTCCGCGTGGAGCACGACACAATGGGCGAGGTCCTCGTGCCGATCGCCGCGCTGTACGGGGCACAGACCCAGCGCGCGGTCGAGAACTTCCCGATCTCCGGATCCGGTCTCGAGCCAGCGCAGATCGTCGCCCTCGCCCGCATCAAGCGCGCCGCCGCGATCGTCAACAAAGAACTCGGGATCCTCGACCCCACCATCGCCGACGCCATCGCTGCCGCCGCCGACCGTCTGATCGCTGGCGAGCACCACGAGCAGTTCCCGGTCGACACGTACCAGACCGGCAGCGGCACCTCCTCGAACATGAACATGAACGAGGTGCTCGCGACGCTCGCGACCGGACTGCTCGGCTCGCCCGTGCACCCGAACGATCATGTGAACGCCTCGCAGTCGTCCAACGATGTGTTCCCCACCTCGGTGCACGTCGCCGTCACCGGTGCGCTTCTGCACGACCTGATCCCGGCGCTCGACCACCTTGCCTCCTCCCTCGAGACCAAGGCCGAGCTGTGGAAGAGCGCCGTCAAGGCCGGCCGCACCCACCTCATGGACGCCACCCCGGTCACCCTCGGGCAGGAGTTCGCGGGCTACGCCCGGCAGATTCGTCTCGGAATCGAGCGCGTCACCTCCACGATCGGGCGGGTCGCCGAGGTCCCGCTCGGCGGAACCGCCGTCGGCACCGGCATCAATACCCCGGCCGGATTCTCCCAGCGGGTCATCGCCGCCCTCGCCGAGGACTCCGGACTGCCCGTGACCGAGGCACTGGACCACTTCGAGGCGCAAGGGGCCCGCGACGGCCTCGTCGAGGCATCCGGCGCGCTGCGCGTCATCGCCGTGAGCCTCACCAAGATCTGCAACGACCTGCGCTGGATGGGCTCCGGCCCGAACGCGGGACTCGGCGAGCTGCACATCCCCGACCTGCAGCCCGGCTCCTCGATCATGCCCGGCAAGGTCAACCCGGTCATCCCGGAGGCTGTGCTCATGGTCGCCGCACGGGTGATCGGCAACGACGCGACCATCGCGTGGGCCGGAGCATCCGGATCGTTCGAACTCAACGTCGCGATCCCTGTAATGGGAACGTCTCTGCTCGAGTCTGTTCGGCTGCTGTCTAACTCGACCCGCGCCCTCGCCGACAAAACCGTCGACGGGCTCACCGCGAACCTCGACCGCGCCCGCGCCCTGGCCGAGTCCTCCCCCGCGATCGTCACCCCGCTGAACCGCGTGATTGGCTACGAGGCCGCCGCGAAGGTCGCGAAGAACGCCGTCGCGAAGAGCATCACGGTGCGCGAATCAGTCATCGACCTCGGCTTCGTCGACCGCGGCGAGGTCACTCTCGACCAGCTCGACACCGCACTGGACGTGCTTTCAATGACGCGGCCTCCGGCAGCACAGTAGGCGCGGCCAGCGCCAGCGGCGCGGGCGGCACTGCCTGGCCCGCGAGCATCCGTCCCGGCTACCGCGCGGGCAGCGGCACGAGCGCAATCGGCTCGACCGCGAGGGTCTGCACGACCCGGTCGCCGAGCGGCTCGACGAGGTCGATGGGAATTATGAACCCGCGCGTGTCGGATGCCGCCGGCGCGGGATCGCATTCCCCGAGGTTGTCAGCGTTGGAGCCATCCGCCGGATTCGGCAGGCCGAAGAAGACGCCGACCTGCACCGCGTCGTCGACGGGGGTCACGACCACCTGCTGCGGAATACAGCGACTGTCACCGCGCACGTGCACGACAAGGTCCGCCATGCCGAGCGCCACGGTGCCCGGCAGTGGGACGACCCCGAGGAATCCGGGCTCGGTCGCGAGCCCAGCGGCGCGGATCTTGCCTGCGGCGAAGAGATAGTTCGGGCTCCGCTCGTAGCCACGCACCCTCTGATACCCGGTGACCTGCTGCTCGACGAGGCCCTCGGGCGGCGCCGCCAACGGGGTGAACACCCGGTCGACGATATAGGGGCGGGGGGAACCCCACACCCGCTCGGCCACCGACGGCTGCCGAACCGCCTCATCCCCGTCCTCGTCGAACGAGATGACCCCGACGCCCCAGCTCACGGCGATGGCGAGAACCGACAGGAGCCCGAGCAGCGACACGAACCTCGTGGTCGCGTAGGCAGCCGAACCGGGCTCGCTGCTTCGCGGATCGGCTCTTGTCCACCCGACGAGCACGTGCCACTGGCTGCGCGGAGAGACGAGACCCCAGAAGAAGAACAGTCCGAGAACCCCGGAAACCGAGATCAGGAAAGTGTTCACCTCTCGACCCTATGTCGTCCCTCCGCGGGCCAGCGACCGCAGGCTCCCCGTTACGCCAATTCGTTCGATTCGAGCATCTCGGTCACCAGTGCGGCGATCGCTGAACGCTCAGAACGCATGAGCGTGATGTGCCCGAACAGCGCATGTCCTTTGAGTGTCTCGATCACCGAGGCGACCCCGTCGTGGCGTCCGACGCGCAGGTTGTCACGCTGGGCGACATCGTGGGTGAGCACGACGCGGGAGTTCTGCCCGATGCGGCTGAGAACGGTGAGCAGCACGTTGCGCTCGAGTGACTGGGCCTCGTCGACGATCACGAAGGCGTCGTGCAGGGAGCGGCCGCGGATGTGCGTGAGCGGCAGCACCTCAAGCATCCCGCGGGCGATCACCTCCTCGAGCACGTTCGCCGAGACGACAGAGCCGAGCGTGTCGAAGACGGCCTGCGCCCACGGATTCATCTTCTCGGAGGCGTCACCGGGAAGGAACCCGAGCTCCTGCCCGCCTACGGCGTACAGCGGCCGGAAGACCATGATCTTGCGGTGCTGCTGCTTCTCGAGCACGGCCTCGAGCCCCGCGCACAGGGCGAGGGCCGACTTGCCTGTGCCGGCCCGACCGCCGAGCGACACGATCCCGATCTCGGGGTCGAGCAGCATGTCGATCGCTAAGCGCTGCTCGGCCGAGCGGCCGTGGAGTCCGAACACGTCGCGGTCGCCGCGCACGAGCCGCAGCTCGCCGCGCGCGGTGACGCGACCCAGGGCCGATCCGCGGTCGGAGTGAATGACGAGGCCGGTGTTGATGGGGAGGTCGGCGACGACCCGCGTCGACAGCCTCTCCTCCTCGTACAGGCGGGCGAGCTGCTCGGAGCCGAGCGTGATCTCGTCGGTTCCGACCCAGCCGGAGTCGACGGCGAGCTCCGCACGGTACTCCTCCGCGGCGAGGCCGATCGACGCGGCCTTCACGCGCAGCGGCAGGTCCTTCGAGACGACGGTGACGGCGAAGCCGTCGTTGGCAAGGTTGAGTGCGACGGCGAGGATTCGCGAATCGTTGTCGCCGAGCTGGAGCCCGGACGGCAGCACCGACATGTTCGAATGGTTCAGCTCGACCCGGAGCGATCCGCCGTCTTCCCCGACGGCGATCGGAAAGTCGAGCCGCTCGTGCTTGATGCGCAGCTCGTCGAGATTGCGGAGCGCCTGCCTCGCGAAATAGCCGATCTCAGGATCGTTGCGCTTGGACTCGAGTTCCGAAATCACGATGACCGGCAGCACGACGGCGTGTTCCGCAAACCGGAACACCGCCTTGGGATCAGACAACAAAACGGACGTATCAAGAACATACGTCCGTTCGGCGGTGCTGGTCTTCTGTGTCGCGGATTCGTGGCCGGACTTCTGGTTCGGGCGGTTTACCGTGGGCACTTGCACTCCATTCCCGAGTGGCTGGCACTCGGATACTGTCGCACAGACGGCCATTTTGTGTTGCGAAACGAACTTTCGTGGCCGTCTCGATCAGGCGCCATACCTGATAAATATGAAACTACGTCGAGCCGCTGGAAACAACCCCGGCGACACGCCACCCCAAGATTACGCCCACGTGAACAACTCGCGACGGACCGGCTACGTGGTCGCGGCGCGATGGCTGATGAACGCAGCCCTGAGCATCGCGAACGTCTCGTCAGTGGTGGTGACGTGGGCGCTGAGCCGCACCCGGCCACCACGGGTCGTCGCCGTCACTCCGTGGTTGTAGAGCGAGGCGGTGAGGGTCGTGAGCCGATCAGCCGGCGGGTCGAGGACGACGATCCCGGCGCGCTCGCTTGGTTCCCGCGGGGACGCGATCGGGATGCCGAATTCGTCGGCGAGCTCGATCATGCTCGACACCTTCTCGGCGACGTTGTCATGGATGGCCTCGACTCCGACCTGCTCGATGTCCTCGAGTGCAGTAGCGAACATCGCCTGCGCGATGGGGCTCGGGTCGCCCACACTGAAGGCCGCCGTGCCGGCGAGCGGCCGAAGTACCTCGTCGAGGGGCAGCTCGTCGCCGATCGCAATTGCCCCGGAGACGCTGGAGAAGACGGGCGTAAGACGCTCGGCGGCGCGGTCGCTGAGCGCGAGGAATCCAGTGCCCCAGCCCGCCCGCACCCACTTCTGGCCTCCCGAGACGATCACGTCGGCGACCTCCCACGGAGCATCCACGACTCCGAAGGCCTGGACGGCATCGACGATGAGCAGCCTGTCGCCGATTACCTGGCGGATTCCGTCGAGGTCGGCGAGAAAGCCGGTGCGGAAGTCCACGAGGCTCACGGCAACGGCGGCGCAGGCCGGCGTGAGCTGGTCGCGGATCATGCCGGGGGTCACCTTGCCGTACTCGGTCTCGAGCCAGATCGGCTTCAGCACGCCGAGTGTCTCGGCAGCCCGCGCCGCGGCGAAGGTCAGGCTCGGATACTCGGCGGGCGACATCGCGATGCCACCCGTGATGCCGAACATCGCGTGCATGAGGCCCGAGCTCGTGTTCGGCTGGAACACGACCTGGTCCGGCCGGAAGCGCAGCAGACCGGCGACGGCCTCACGTACCCGCGCATCCTGCCGGTCGAGGCGGTCCAGGCTGCCGAACCGCGCCCGTCCGAGCTGCTCGCCCAGACCGCGCTGCTCCTCGAGCACGGCGCGGCCGAGCGGTCCGACGCGGGCGAAGTCGAGGTATCCGGGCTCCTCCCCGAATCCGGCGACGAAGTCGTCGATGCTCACGGCGCGCTCAGCTGCCGAAGCGGCGGTGCCGCCTCGCGTAGTCGCGTACGGCACGCAGGAAGTCGACCTCGCGCAGGTCGGGGCCGAGCGCCTCCACGAAGTAGAACTCGCTATGGGCGCTTTGCCAGAGCATGAAGTCACTGAGTCGCTGCTCGCCGGAGGTACGGATCACGAGGTCGGGATCGGGCTGCCCGCCGGTGTAGAGGTGCTCCGCGATCAACTCCGGGGTGAGGATCTCGGCGAGGGTCTCGAGCGCACCACCCTCGCTCTCGTGCGTGCGGACGATGCTGCGCATCGCCTCGGCGATCTCGGCGCGACCGCCATACCCGACGGCGAGGTTGATGTGCAGCCCCGTATTGGACTTGGTGCGTTCCTCTGCGTCCGTGAGCGTCGCGATGGGGTGCTCGGGCAGTCCCTCGTCGCAGCCGACGTGCTGCACCCGCCAGTCGCGATAGTGGGAGAGGTCGTCGGCGAGGTCGCCGATGATCTGGAACAGCTCCGCGAGCTCCTGCGACCCGCGGCCGGTGAGGTTGTCGGTCGAGAGCAGGTACAGGGTGGCAACCTCGATGTCGAGGTCGTCGCACCAGATGAGAAATTCACGCATCTTTTCTGCGCCAGCCCGGTGGCCGTGCGCCGCGGTCTCGAGGTATCGCTGCTTCGCCCAGCGCCGGTTGCCGTCGATGATCATCGCGATGTGCCGAGGCAGTTGCTGGCTACCCAACCAACGTCGAATCCGGCTCTGGTACAGGCCGTAGAGGATGCCCCGCCCGAGAGGTACTTCCCGATTACGCACGTCACTACGCTAGCCCACCGGCGCCGGATTGGACCCGAACGGGGGCGCGACCGGCGCTGCGCGCATCCGGGGCGATCTAAACTTGCCCCATGACGGGGCCAACAGACGACGTCAGCGTTGAGCACGAACCGGGCGCTGACCTTCCGAACCTTCCACTGCTCGACGACGCGATCGATATCGCCGACCGCAAGCCGACCTGGCGGGGCTGGATACATGCCGGCACCTTCCCGATCGCGATCGTGCTCGGCATCGTGCTCATCACCCTCGCCGAGGGCACCGCAGCGAAGGTCAGCTCATCGGTGTTCGTGGCGTCATCGTTGCTGCTGTTCGGTGTCTCCGCCCTCTACCACCGGTTCGACTGGAGCGACACGACCAGGCGCGTGCTCAAGCGCATGGACCACGCGAACATCTTCCTGCTGATCGCCGGCTCATACACGCCCATCACGGTGCTCGCGCTTCCGCCCGAGAAGTCGACGCTGCTGCTGTGGCTCGTCTGGAGCGGCGCTGGCCTCGGCATCCTGTTCCGGGTCTTCTGGATCGGGGCCCCACGCTGGCTCTACGTGCCGCTCTACCTGCTTCTCGGCTACGCCGCGCTCGTCTTCATCGTCGACTTCTTCGAGGCGAACGCGGCGATGATGACGCTGATCCTCGTCGGTGGGCTGTGCTACACCGTCGGCGCGGTTATCTACGGCCTCAAGCGGCCCAATCCGTTCCCCGGCAAGTTCGGCTTCCACGAGATCTTCCACACGCTGACTCTCGCGGCGTTCCTGTGCCACTGGACGGGCATCTTCCTCGTCGCGACGGACCCGCCCGTCTTCGGGTAAGCCGGGCACCTACCTTTCATCATTCAGGAGTGACAGCCAACAGCAGCCGTCAACATTCAGGGGCGACAGCCAACAGCACCCGTCAACATTCAGGAGCGACCTGAGCGAGGACCCCGAGCACTCGATCGGCACAACGGAAACCGCGAAAAACCGGTTGCTAGACGGGCCGGATGCTGTGCGGCGCGGCATCCGACACCGAATGCACTCCTTGCTCGCCGTCCGCAACCCGACTGCTCCTGAATGATGAAAGCCCCCCAGCCCCACAACTCCTGAATGATGAAAGCCGCCCAGCCCCACTACTCCTGAATGGTGAAAGTCAGCGGCGGTCGTTCAGATCGGGCTCGTCCGTAGTGGTGCTGTCGACGGGCTCATCTGTGTCGCCATCGGCCGAGGCGCGCGCGATCGCCCGTGCCTCGGCCTCCTCGGCGTCGAGCTGCTCCCCGATCTCAGCGCGGTACCGCGTGCGCCGCACCCGGCGCACCATGTCGAAAGCGAGCAACACGACGATCAGCGCGAGGCCGAAGGTAGCCAGGAAGCCGATGACTCCCGGCGTGACCGTATTCGGGTCGAACTGCTCGCTCTCGGTGAGCGTCGTGAGCATCGTGAGCATCAGTAGCCCAGTCGTAAGGGTCATGCGGGCGCCTCTTCGGTCTCGGTGATTCCGGCGAACATGTCGCTCTCCGGGAGGGCGGTCTCCACCAGCGATCGGGCGAGCTCGTAGTCCTCGAACGGCCACACCTCGCGCTGGAGCTCGTTGGGCCAAAAGAAAAAGCGGCTGTCCGGCGGCACCTGGCTTGCGTGGGCGCGCAGCGCGTCGTCGCGCGTGTCGAAGAACTCGCCGCAGTCGATGTGGGTCGTCGCCGTCGCGGGGCGCGCACCCATCCACTCCCTCAACTCGGCCATCTGGGTCGTGCGCTCCGAGCCGGGCTCGGTCTCCAGCATCCGGTCGTAGACGGCGTTCAACCGGGCGGCGTTGAAGATGCGGTCGTAATAGGTCTTCGATACGGTCCAGGGCTCGCCGGCCTCAGGGTAGCGGGCCGGGTCTGCGGCGGCCTCGATCGCGTACACCGTGAGCTCGTGGGTGCGGATGTGGTCCGGATGCGGGTATCCGCCGCTCTCGTCGTACGTGTGGACGACCTGTGGCCGGAACTCCCTGATGATCTTCACGAGGGGCGCCGCCGAGTACTCAAGCGGGATGACCGCGAACGAGTTCGCCGGCACCGTCTCACCCTCCTCCGGCAGCCCGGAGTCGTGGTAGCCCAGCCAGCGGTGCTGGCAGCCGATGAGCTCCTGTGCATGGGCCATCTCGTACCGGCGCAGACCGCCCATGTCTCGATCGGCCATGGCCCGCGCAGAGAGCGCCTCATTCTGAATGTCACCCCGCTCGCCGCCGGTGCAACTGACGACCATCACGTCGACACCGTTGCTCGAGTAGTGCGCGTAGGTCGCCGCTCCCTTGCTCGATTCGTCGTCGGGATGGGCATGGACCGCAAGCAAACGCCGTGTCACGAAACTCCTAGGTAAAAGCACTTAGCCTAGAGGTAAGCCTAATCGTCACCGCGATGGCTTTCCTGCGAGAGGATCACCTTTTGTCCAGCCCCGCCCCCGCGCCCGTCACCACGGCGGAGATCGACGAACGCTACGGGCGTACGCCCGGTCGCAAGCGTTGGAATCGGCGTGGCGCGTGGGCCGCGGCGGCCGCGTTCGTGGCCGTCTTCACGGCGTGGGTCGTCTGGGGCGGGCTGGATGGCACGACCACCTCGGTCGACGCGGTCGATACCGCCCATAAGGTCATCGACGACCGATCGGTCAGCATCACCTTCCGTGCCGCGCTCCCCCCGGGCACCTCCGCGAGCTGCGCACTCCAAGCGCAAAACCAGACGCACGGGATCGTCGGCTGGAAGATCGTCGACGTACCGGAATCCGACGTGAGGGTGAGGTCTGTCACGAGCGTTGTCAATACCACCGAGCTGGCGGTCACGGGCTTGATCTACCGCTGCTGGCTCACGTAAACTTCCCCAATTACCAGGAGAGACCGGCCGGAACGCCGGTCTTCTTTGTTTGTTGCTGACGCGCCCCACTTCTGCAGGGCGCACGACCCCTCCGAGGAGTATTCCCATGTCCACTGAAACAAGCGAGACTTGGCTGACCCAGGAAGCCTACGATCGACGCAGCGCTGAACTCGAACACCTGAGCGGTCACGGTCGCACCGACATCGCGAAGAAGATCGAACAGGCACGCGGCGAGGGCGACCTCAAGGAGAACGGCGGCTACCACGCCGCAAAGGAGGAGCAGGGCAAGATCGAGGCACGCATCCGTGTGCTCACCGAGCTCCTGCGGCACGCGAAGGTCGGCGCCGCGCCCCAGAACAACGGCGTCGTCGCGTCCGGCACCGTCGTGACGGCGACGATCCAGGGCGACCCGAGTGAATTCCTGCTCGGCAGCCGCGAGATCGTGGACGGCGGCAGTGAACTCGACGTCTACTCCGAGGCGAGCCCGCTCGGCGCTGCGATCCTGGGCCACAAGGTCGGCGACACCGTCGTCTACGCTGCCCCCACCGGCAAGGACATCACTGTCGTGATCTCCAAGGTCGAGCCGTACCAGCCGTAGGTCAGTACCCGACCGTCGGGTCGTAGCCCGCCTCGCGCAGGCGATCTATCACCCCGCGCACGTGCTCCGGTCCACGCGTCTCCACGCTGAGCTCGAGCTCCACCTCGCTAATCAGCGCATTGCGACCGTGTCGCGTGTGCAGCACCTCGACCACGTTCGCGTTCGCCTCCGAGATCAGTTCGGCGACGCGCGCCAGCTGGCCGGGGCGGTCGGGCAGCAGAAGCTTGAGCTTGAGGTACCGCTCGGATGCGGCGAGGCCGCGGGAGATGATGCGCTCCATCACGAGCGGGTCGATGTTGCCGCCGCTGAGGATCACAACTGTGCGACCGAGGTCCTTCACCTGACCAGTGAGGATCGCGGCCACCGCCGCGGCGCCGGCGGGCTCGACGACGAGCTTGGCGCGCTCGAGCAGCACCAGCAGGGCCCGCGCAATGTCGTCGTCGGTGACCGTGACGACCTCGTCGACGGTGTCCTTGATGATGTCGAAGTTCAGCGTCCCCGGCTTGCTCACCGCGATGCCGTCGGCGATTGTCGGCAGCAAGGCGATCTCGGTCGGCTCGCCCGCGGCGAGCGACACCGGATACGCCGCGGCGTTCGTCGCCTGCACCCCGATGATGCGCACCGTGCGGCCGTCCCGCGCAGCGGCCTGCTTAAGGGCGCTCGCGACGCCGGAGATGAGTCCGCCGCCGCCGATCGGCATGATGACGGTGTCGATGTCGGCGACCTGCTCGAGCATCTCGAGTCCGAGGGTGCCCTGCCCGGCGACGACATCCGGGTGATCGAACGGCGGGATCAGCACCGCCCCGGTGCTCTCGGCGAACTCCGCCGCGGCCCGCAACGGCTCGTCGACCGTGTGCCCGCGGAGAATCACGTCGGCTCCATAGCTCCTGGTTGCCTGCAGCTTGGGCAGCGCGACCCCGACGGGCATGAAGATCGTGGCCGCGATGCCCAACTCGCGGGCGGCGAAGGCGACGCCTTGGGCGTGGTTCCCCGCGGATGCCGCGACGACGCCGCGCGCACGCTCGTCGGCGCTGAGCTGCGCCAGCCGGTTGTACGCCCCGCGAATCTTGTACGAGCCGGTGCGTTGCAGGTTCTCGCACTTGAGGTACACAGGCGAGCCCAACAGCTCAGAGAGGTAGCGCGAGCTCTCCATCGGGGTGATCTCGGCGACACGCGAGACTCGCTCGCGCGCCGCCTCGATCTCCGCCAGGGTGGGGCCGGCCAGTGTTTTCTCAGGCATTCCGCGTGACATCCTTCGCATTCGGATCAGAGTACGGGGTTTCCCTCCACGCTCCGCTCGACACGTACGCCGCCATCGTGTTCACCGTTGCAACGATGGGCACTGCGAAGAGGGCTCCGGGGATGCCGGCGAGGAACCCGCCAGCCCCCACCGCGAGTACGACGGCGAGCGGATGCACCTTGACAACTGCCCCCATCACGAGCGGCTGCAGCACGTGACCCTCGATCTGCTGCACGAGCAGCACGCCCGCGAGCATGATGAGCGCGATGACCGGGCCCTGGTAGACGAGTGCGATGAAGACGGCGATGGTTCCGGTGAGCACGGCACCAACGATGGGGATGAACGAGCCGAGGAAGACTGCGACGGCGATAGGAATCGCGAGCGGCAGCTGCAGGATGAGTGCGATGCCGCCGATGCCGACGGCATCGACGGCGGCGACGAAGACCTGCACGCGGACGAACCGGGTGAGGGTCGTCCAGCCCGCGATCCCGGAGCCGTTGACCGCCGCGCGAGCGTTGCGAGGGAAGAGCCTCACGACCCAGCCCCAGATTCCCCCGCCGTCAATGAGCAAAATGAGGTTCGCGAACAGAACAAGCAGGATGCCGATCAGCACGTGTCCCGCCGTGGACCCGACCGAGAGCGCCCCCGTGACGAAGACGGCACTGTTGTCTTGGATCGACTGCACGGCCTGTCCGAGGTAGTCGGTGAGCTGCGAGTCGGTGAGCTGCAACGGAGAAGTGAGGAGGAACTCACGGAACGTACCGACGGCCTCGATCGTGCGCTCCTGAAGCGCGGGGAAGCCGTCCCTGACCTGAACGACAACAAGGTAGACCAGGGCCGAGACGATCGCGAGAATTCCCACCTCGGCGACGGTGATGGCTAGCCATTTGGGCCAGCGGTGCCGCTGCAGAAACGTCACAAAGGGCACGAGGAGGGCTGCGAGCAGTACGGCGACCATAAGCGGGACGACGATCAGTCGCAGCTGCACGACGAGAAACACGAAGATTGCGATGACCCCGGCGATCACAAGTAGACGCCAGGCCCACGCCCCGGCGATGCGCACGCCGACCGGAACCGCCTCGTCGACCCTCATCCGTCCGTCAGAAGCCTCGACGAATCCGCGCGCGGGCGTCACCGCGCGCGCCCTCCGCCTGCCGAATATCACTCGGTCATTCTAAACGCGTGGACTCGCCGAGACGGGGCGCCCTCTCAGCGTGATGTGCACGGGGTCCCCCGGCGCAGGATGGGCCCCCACCTCGTGTTGGATCGACAGGATGAGGCCGTCAGCCACCCGCACCTGCGTTCGCCGCAGCGAACCGAGAAAACTCGACGCGACCACAGTCGCCGGGATGCCCTCGACCGCGAACTCGACGTCCTCAGGGCGGATGAGCGCCGTCACCGGACCGTCGGGCTGCCGCTCCCCCAGCAGCGGAAGCCGCGTGCCGAGCACAGTGACGGTGCCGCCGACATGCTCGGCGTCGACGTGGTTGCTCAGTCCGACGAAGTCGGCGACGAAGGCGTTCGCCGGAGACATGTAGAGCTCCTCCGGCGTTCCGATCTGCTCGATATTGCCGTCGCGCATGACCGCGACACGGTCGGCGACGGCGAGGGCCTCCTCTTGGTCGTGCGTCACGAACAGCGTTGTGATTCCGAGATCGGTCTGGATGTGCCTGATCTCATCGCGCAGCTGCACTCGCACCTTGGCATCGAGGGCGGAGAGCGGCTCGTCGAGCAGCAGCACCCTCGGGCGCGTGACGAGGGCGCGGGCGAGAGCGACGCGCTGTTGCTGGCCACCGGAAAGCTGGTGTGCGTAGCGGCCCTCGAGGTGGCTCAGACCGACGAGTTCGAGCGTCTCCGAGGCCCGCCGGCGGCGCTCGCTCGCGGCGACCTTGCGCATCCGGAGCCCGAATTCGACGTTCTCGATCGTCGTCAGGTGCGGGAAGAGCGAATAGGACTGGAACACCATTCCCATGTCGCGCTTGTTCACGGGCACGTTGACCACGTCGACGCCGTCGATGAGGATGCTGCCGCCGTCGACGAGCTCGAGGCCGGACAGCGCCCGCAGTGCCGTCGTTTTACCGCATCCGGAGGGTCCGAGCAGGGCGACGAACTCCCCCGGTGCGACCGACAGGTTCACTCCGCTCAGGGCCCGCTGGCCCGCGAAGTCCTTGATGACGTCGACGAACTCGACTGTTGCTCCCGGAGTTTGCTGGGTGGTGTCGCTCATGTGGTTTTCCGGCCTGGTCTGGTCGAGCCGACTCGACCGATGAGTAGAAGGAGGAGGAAGACGAAGGCGAGTGCCATCAGCGCGAAGATCACCGCGGCGTAGGGGTCGGACTTCGATACCTGCACAAGCGCCGTCTGCAGGTTCTGGCGGTTGAGCAGCGAGGCGATCGTGTACTCCCCCAACACGACCGCGACCGAGATGAGGGAGGCCGCGAGGATGCCGCGGCGCAGATTCGGAAGCAGCACACGCCAGAGCACGTTGAGCCAGCTGGCGCCGAGCGACCGCGCAGCCTCGGACAGCGTGATCATGTCGACCGAGGAGATGCTCGCCTGGATCGCGCGGTAGGCATAGGGCAGCACCGTGATGCCGTAGGCGAACGCGAGGGTCCAGACTGAGCTCCCGAACACCCTCACGACGATGGAGTACACCGGCGCGAGGCCGACGACGAGCACGATCGCCGGCACGGTGATCGGGATGATGCAGATGAACTCGAGCACCCGACGGAGCTTCGGAAACTGAAGTTGCACGAGGATCATCGTGGGCAGCAGCACGAACAGGATGATCGTGACGGTGACGACGGCGAGCACGAACGAGTTTTGCACCGCTTGGAACAGCTGCCGGTACTTGCTGTTCTGCTCGGGGTCGAACAGCGCCACCCAATGCTCGAGCGTGTAGCCTCCGCCGAGGCCGTCGCGGAAGGTGAACTCCATCATCGAGATGATCGGGATCGCGAATATGAGGCCCACGACCGTCAGGATTGTGCGGCGGGCCAGCCTTCCCGGCTCCGATCCGATACGCACCGCGTTGGAGGTCACTGCTGCCACCTCGCCGTGCGCGCCTGCAGGAACGAGTAGGCCGTCATGACGACCACCATGACGATGATCATGCCGAGCGCAAGGGCACCGGCGAGGTTGGACCTGCCGAGAACCGTCTCGCTGATGAGCGCCGCACGGATCTGCAGCGGCACGATTTGCGCGCCCTGGCTGATGAGCGCCGCGGCTGTCGCGTAGGACGAGAAGGCGTTCGCGAACAGCAGCAGGAGGCTGCCGAGGAACGACGGCGCGAGCACCGGCCCGGCGATGCGGGTCCAATAGGTCCAGCGGGATCCGCCGAGCGTGGCGGCGGCCTCGGCCCACTGCGGCTTGAGCCCCTCGAGCGCCGGCATGAACGTGATGACCATGAGCGGCACCTGGAAGTAGATGTATGGCAGCAGCAGCCCCGGCACCTGATAGAGCCACACGCCGTTCGCGAAGATGTCGAATCCGAGGGTGTCCTTGAGCAGGATCGTCACGAGGCCCTGGATGCCGATCGTCGCGATAAATGCGAAGGCGAGCATGACGCCGCCGAACTGGGCCAGCACACTGCTGGCCGAGCTCACGAACGAACGGAGCGGACCGTCTGGCTTCGTGCCGAGCATCGCGTAGCAGACGAGCGCCCCGAGCACCGAGCCGACGACCGCGGTGATGGCCGAGACCCAGAACGAGCTCGCGAAGGTGGCGAGGATGACCGGGTCGGTGAGGGCGCTGACGTTGTCGAGGGTGAAGGCGCCATCACCATCGAAGAAGCCCGTGCCTAACGCAATGATCGTCGGTACCGCGAGGAACAGCAGCACGTACAGCGCGAACGGAACGAGACCGAGGTACTTGGTGACACCGCGTCGGCGGCGGACACCCGACGGGCGACGCCGGGGCCCGGAGGCCTCGGCGTCGCCACTCAGGATTTTCGGCGCATTAGCGACAGTCATGCCGCGCTGCCGCCGAGGGTGGTGGCTCTAGCCAATGGCCGCGGCCCACTTCTCGGCCAGCAGTGCAGCCGCTGCTTCACTCTGCTCGGTCGTCGGCGTGACGAGATCCTCGGGCAGCTCGCCGACTGCGTCGAGGGCACCCTGATCGACCGTTCCCGCGTCGACCATCGCGACGAGCGTCACGGGGTAGGCGCCGGCGGCGAGGTACAGGTTCTGCGCCTCGGGGCTGAAGATGAACTCCTGCCACAGCCGCGCGGCGGCCGGGTGGGGCGCGTCGGCGTTGATGGCCTGGTTGTAGTAGCTGGTGTACGCGACGCCGGGAAGCGTCGTGACCTCCCAACCGTCAACCGTCGAGGCGACGGCGAGGTTGTTGTAGCTCCAGTCGAAGACGACGGGGGTTTCACCCGACGCGATTGTCGCTTCCGTGGGGTCGAGCGGCAGGAAGTTGCCCGCCGCGTTGAGCTCCGAGAAGAAGTCGATGCCGGGCTGGAAGTCGTCGAGCGATCCGCCGCGCTGCGCTGCCGCGAGGCCGACGGCCGCGAAGGCCGCACCGGCCTGGGTCGGGTCGCCGTTGATGGCGACCTTGCCCTTGTAGCCCTCACCGAGCAGGTCGTCGAGCGACGTCGGCTCGTCGACTTCGTTGGAGTTGAACCCGATCGACATGCTGCCGGTGTAGTCGTTGACCCAGAGGCCGGTCGACTCCTTGTTCTCGTCGGGGATCTCGGCCCAGTTGGCGACCTGGTAGGGCGCGAAGTAGTCGAGGCTGTCGAGTGCGACAGCGGTGCCGAGGTCGAAGACGTCGGGGGCGGTGTCCTGGCCGGCGAGGTTGTCGGCGGCCGTGATCTCCTCGGCGCTGGAGACATCGGGGTCGGCGGAGTTCACGGTGATGCCGTACTTCTCCTCGAACGCGGCGATGATCAGTCCGTAGTTGGCCCAGTTCTCGGGGAGCGCGATGACGTTGAGCTCGCCCTCCTCCTGAGCTGCTTCGACGAGGGCGTCGAGTCCGCCGAAGTCTTCCGCGCTCGTCGCGGTGGCGGCGTCGACGCCGCCGTCGTCGGCGCCGTCTGTGCCGGAATCCGTCCCGGCACAGCCGGAAAGCGTGATCGCGACTGCGGCGATTGCCGCGAGGCCTGCGAGGTTTCTCTTTCTGAACAAGGCTTCCTCCTGAATTGGCCCGGCGTGCCGCCCACGCTGTGTTGTGGGCAGATGGGATACCGGGGACCTTTTCGGAGCATACTCACGCTCGACAGGTGAGTGGCACCCCTCCTGCTTAACGATTGGACAATGGTTCGTGATGATTTGGAAGTCGGCGACGATGGTTAAGCTCGGTTCGTGGCCGACGACATCTCTCCCGCCCGGGCGCGCCGGATCGCGCTCGCCGCGCAGGGCTTCGGTCGGACGACCGTGGCGGCACCGGGCATCCGGCAACTCAACCTCGCGATCGGGCGGCTCGGGCTGCTGCAGCTCGACTCGGTCAATGTCTTCGAGCGCAGCCACTACCTGCCCCTGTTTGCCCGGCTCGGCGCCTACGACAAGGCTGCACTCGACCGTCTCACCTTCGCCCGCGGCGGTCGTTATATCGAGTATTGGGCGCACGAAGCGGCCATCATCCCCGTCGACACGTGGCCGCTGCTGCGCTGGCGCATGCAGCGCTTCCGAGACCGTGCCGAGACGGATGCCGCACACTGGGCCCACGCCAACCGGCCGATGATCCAGTGGCTCAGGGAGGAACTCGCCGAGAAGGGCCCGCTCCCGGCGAGCGCCGTCGAGCACGACCTCAACAAGAGATCGGGCCCGTGGTGGGGCTGGTCCGACGTCAAGACCGGGCTCGAGGCGATGTTCCGCTGGGGCGATCTCGTGAGCGCGGGTCGAACCCGGTTCGAGCGCATCTACGCGCTGCCGGAGCAGATTCTGTCTGGTGAAGTGCTCGGGCGCACAGTGTCGCGGGAGGAGGCCCACCGCGAGCTCCTGGCCCGCGCGGCATCCGCCCACGGCATCGGCACGGCAGCCGATCTCGCCGACTACTTCCGACTCGGCCGGGCAGAGTCGGTCACGGCCCTCCATGAGCTCGAGGATGCCGGAGTGGTCTCGAGGGTCGCCGTTCGCCAGTGGAAGCAGCCCGCGTGGCTGCACCGCGATGCGCGCGGTCCGCGGCGGATCGACACGGTCGCGATGCTCTCTCCGTTCGATCCGGTCGTCTGGGACCGCCCGCGCGCCGAGCGGATGTTCGGCTTCCGCTACCGCATCGAGATCTACACCCCCGCGGCGCGGCGCACCTTCGGCTATTACTCGCTGCCGATCCTGCTCGACGACGCTCTGGTCGGGCGCATCGACCTGAAGAGCGATCGGCAGAACCGCGTGCTGCGGGTGCAGTCGGCCTGGTCGGAACCTGGCGCGCCTGCCGAGACGGCGGCGCGGCTCGTGCCTGTGTTGCGCGATGCGGCGTCGTGGCAGGGACTCGAGCGAATCGAGGTCGTCGGCCGCGGCACTCTCTCCCCGGGCCTCGCGGCAGAACTCGGGGTGGCGCTCTCCTGAGGGTCACACCACCGCGAGTCGCCCACTTATGCCCCTTGAGTGGGCCCTGACACGACACAATGGGGCAACTCGCGGGAAGAGAACGGCCACAACCCCGCGAGTCGCCCACTTGTGCCGCCTCAGCGGCCTCGAAACCGACACTTTCGGGCAACTCGCGGGAAAGAGCGCGGCCCCATCCCCGCGATCCCACGAGTCGCCCACTTCTGCGGCCTCAGAGTGCTAGGACACGACATAGGTGGGCAACTCGCGGGAAGTGAGCGGCCACACCCCCGCGAGTCGCCCACTTGTGCCGCCTCAGCGGCCTCGAAACCGACACTTTCGGGCAACTCGCGGGAAAGAGCGCGGCCCCATCCCCGCGATCCCACGAGTCGCCCACTTCTGCGGCCTTAGAGAGCCAGAACACGACATACGTGGGCAACTCGCGGGAAGTGAGCGTCCACACCCTCACGAGCCGTCCACTTGTGTCGCCTGTGTTTAGAAGCGCAGGCCGCTCTCGCGCAGGCGCTTCGCGCGATCGGCGATCGGCGGGTGCGTGCTGAACATGCGGTCGATGATGCCGGGCTTGGTGGGGTCGGCGATCCACATGTGCGCCATCGTCGAATTCTGCTTCTGCATCGGCCGCCCGTAAGCGCCAAGCTTCTCGAGGGCGCTCGCGAGGGCATCCGGATGGCGGGTGGTCAGGGCACCGGTCGCATCCGCGAGGTACTCCCGCTGGCGCGATACGGCTGCTTGCACGGCCGTCGCGACGATAGGCGCAACGATCATCGCGGCGAGCCCGAGCACGAGGAAGATCACATTGCCGTTGTTACGCCCGCCGCGGGAGAAGAAGCTCATCCGCAACAGAATGTCGGCGAGGAAGCCGACCGCGACGACGAGGCCGAAGACGATCGTCGTGACCCGGATGTCGTAGTTCTGCACGTGCCCCATCTCGTGCGCCATGACGCCCTCGAGCTCGGAATCGTCCATCAGGTCGAGCAGCCCCGTGGTCGCTGCGACGACCGCGTGCTTGGGGTCGCGCCCGGCCGCGAAGGCGTTGGGGGCGGGATCGTCGATGATGTAGACCTTCGGCATCGGCATCCCGGTCGTGATCGCGAGATTCTCGACTGTGCGGTACAGCCTCGGGTTGTCACGCTTCTCGATCTGCTTCGCCCCGCTCAGCGCGACGGCCTGGCCGCTCGAGGCGAAGTACTGGATGACCACGTAGATGAGCGCACCGACGACGGTGCCGATGAAGATCGAGTACGAGCCACTCGGGCTGTACATGAAGTTCGCGACGAGCCCGAGCGCGCCAATGAGCACCAGAAAGAGCGCAATGATGAAAATTGTGTTCCGCTTGTTGGCGGCGATTGCCCTGTACATCGGACCTTTCGACTACTCGCCGGTCAGAACTGCACGCGCGGCGGTTCCGCGATCGCGGCGGGGTTGGCGACCTCGAAGAAGTCGCGCTCGGTGAATCCGAGGCTGCGCACGAAGAGGGTGTTCGGGAACTGCTTGATCTTGGTGTTCAACTCGCGCACGCCGCCGTTGTAGAACCGGCGCGAGGCCTGGATCTTGTCCTCGGTGTCGACGAGCTCGCCCTGCAGGTGAAGGAAGTTTTGGCTGGCCTGCAGCTGCGGATAGGCCTCGGCGACGGCGAAGATGCTCTTGAGCGCGGACTGCATGTGGTTCTCGGCTGCGGAGGCATCCGCCGGTCCCTGTGCCTGGAGGGTCTCGGCTCTCGCCTTGGTGACCGCCTCGAAGACACCCTTCTCGTGTGCCGCGTAGCCCTTGACCGCCTCGATGAGGTTGGGCAGCAGGTCTGCCCGGCGCTTGAGCTGAACGGTGATGTCGCTCCACGCCTCGTCGACACGCACATTGAGGGTGACGAGGGAGTTGTAGGTCGACCACAGGTAGATGCCGGCGATGACGGCAATGAGCACAATGATGCCGACAACAATCAGGATTTCCATAGGCGCAACTATAACGGCGCTCCCCCGAATGTTGGCCGGACGTTTGCTGGACCAGCCGGGAATCTCGCGCCGCCCTCGGGTGTCGCCGGGCCGTTTACATCAGCGACACAGAGCAGGGATTTACTATCGCTTAAGCAACGCCATGAACCCGAGCCGGATTCACCCGCGTTCCGGATGCTGGCAGAAGGAGTCGCGTGGATCTAAACACCGTCGCGGCGATCCGCCAGGCGCGCGAGCGCGCCGACCTCGCCCTGGCACCCGGCGAGGCGATCCTCGGCGGCGGCTCGTGGCTCTTCTCCGAACCGCAGAACCACCTCATCGGGCTCGTCGACCTCACCACCATGGGCTGGGCTTCGATCGAGGTCACCGAATCCGGGCTCTCGATCGCAGCGACCTGCACGTTCACCGAGCTGAGCCGGTTCGAGCTCTCCGCGTCCGCCCCAGCCTGGGCCGCCGTGCCCCTCCTCCGGCAGTGCTGCACGGCGCTGCTCGGCTCCTTCAAGATCTGGCACGCCGCCACGGTCGGCGGCAACATCTGCCTCGCCCTCCCCGCCGGGCCGATGACCTCGCTCGGCGCCGCGCTCGACGCCGAGGCTCTGATCTGGATGCCGGACGGACGCGACCGGCGCGTACGCGTGCTCGACTTCGTGACGGGGGTCGAGTCGACGGTGCTTCAGCCGGGTGAGGTGCTGCGCTCGATCGAGATCCCGACGCGCACCCTCACCTCCCGCACCGGATTCCGCAAGATCGCCCTCTCCCCCCTTGGCCGCTCCGGCACGGTCGTGATCGCCCGGCTCGACACCGATGGCGGCTTCGCCGTGACGGTCTCCGGCGGCACCGACCGGCCCGTGCAGCTGAGCTTCGACGCGCTGCCGACCGCCGGCGAGCTCGCGACCCGGGTGCACGGCATCGACAACTGGTATGACGACGCCCACGGGGCTCCCGACTGGCGCCGGGCCATGAGCGCGCACCTGGCCGAGCAGCTTCGCACAGAATTGGCGGTCACCGCATGAGGTTCGAGGTCAACGGGGTACCGGTGGAGACGACTCCGGCCGCCGGGCAGAGCCTGAGGTCGCTGCTGCGCGACCAGGAGCACTTCGAGGTCAAGAAGGGCTGCGACGCCGGCGACTGCGGCGCCTGCTCGGTGCTCGTCGACGGGGTGCCGATGCACTCCTGCATCTACCCGGCCGCGCGCATCGAGGGCCGCAGCGTCACCACCGCCGACGGGCTCGCCGAGGGCGGCACGACCGCCGACGACCCGGGCGCACCGGCGCACGGCGAGGCCGGGCACCTGCATCCGGTGCAACAGGCTTTCGTCGACGGCGCCGCGTTCCAGTGCGGCTTCTGCACCCCCGGCATGGTCGTCACAGCGTCGACGTTCACCGCGGAGCAGCTGTCCGACGAGGCGAGCGGCGACCTGCCCCGGCTGATGAAGGGCAACCTGTGCCGCTGCACGGGCTACCGCGCGATCGGCGACGCCCTCTGCGGCCGCGCCAACGTCGAGCGGCCGCTGGCGGGCACCTCGATCGGCAAGTCGGTGCCCGCCCCGGCCGGGGAGCGGATCGTGCGCGGCCTCGAGCCGTTCACGCTCGACCTTGCCACCCCTGGCCTGCTGCACCTCAGCGTGCTCGGGAGCCCGCACCCGCACGCGCGCATCCGGTCGATCGACACGGCCGCGGCATCCGCCCTCTCCGGGGTGCACGCGGTGTTGACCCACCTCGACTCCCCCGACATGCTGTTCTCGACCGGGCGGCACCAGAACCGCACCGACGACCCCGACGACACGCGCGTGCTCGACACGGTCGTGCGGTTTCGCGGCCAGCGGGTCGCCGCGGTCGTCGCCGACACCCTCGCGATTGCCGAGGCCGCCTGCCGCCTCATCTTGATCGACTACGAGCAGCTGCCGGCGAACTTCGACCCCGAGCTTGCGACCGCGCCCGGAACGCCGCTTCTGCACGGCGAGAAGGGGGCGGAGTCGGGGCTCGCCGACCCGGCGGCGAACCTC
Source organism: Marisediminicola antarctica (assembly GCF_009930795.1). Lineage (GTDB taxonomy): Bacteria > Actinomycetota > Actinomycetes > Actinomycetales > Microbacteriaceae > Marisediminicola > Marisediminicola antarctica. Next base: position 1,381,158 of record NZ_CP017146.1, on the reverse strand, counting down.
GTCGCCGAGCTGCACGGCGAGATGGGCGACGTCGCTGGGGCGCTGACGGCCGGCCACGCCGTCGTGCGCGGCACCTGGCGCACCCAGCGGGTGACCCACGTGGCGCTCGAGACGCACGCAACGCGCGGCTGGTTCGACGAGCTCGGCCGCATTGTGCTGCGCACGAGCTCGCAGGTGCCGTACCTGGTGCGCGACGAGCTCTGCCACATCTTCGGGCTGCACCGCTCGCAGCTGCGGGTCATCACCGCGCGCGTCGGCGGCGGCTTCGGCGGCAAGCAGGAGCTGCTCACCGAGGACATCGTGCTGCTCGCGATGCAGAAGACCGGCCGCCCGGTGCAGTATGAGTTCAGCCGTACCGACGAGTTCACGATCGCGCCGACCCGGCATCCGATGCGCATCCGAGTGGCCGTGGCGGCGGATGCCGAGGGAGTACTGACGGCGATCGACGTCGACGTTCTGGCCGACACGGGCGCCTACGGCAACCACGGCCCCGGCGTCATGTTCCACGGCTGCAACGAATCGCTCAGCATCTACCGCTGCGCCAACAAACGCGTCGACGCCCGCTCGGTCTACACGAACAACCTGCCGTCGGGCGCATTCCGCGGCTATGGCCTCGGCCAGATCATCTTCGCCGTCGAGTCCGCGATGGACGAACTCGCCCGCGACCTGGGCATCGACCCGTTCGAGTTCCACCGCCGCAACGTGATCGTGCCGGGCGACCCGATGGTCGTCACCGATCCGGACGAGGAGACCGACCTGCTCTACGGCAGCTACGGCCTGGACCAGTGCCTCGACCTCGCCGAGGCGGCCCTCGCGCGCGGCAACGGCGTGCTGCCGCCGGCCGGCGACGGCTGGCGGGTCGGCACCGGCATGGGTGTCGCGATGATCGCGACCCTGCCGCCGCGCGGGCACTTCGCCGACGTGACCCTGTCGGTGGATGCCTGCGGCACCTACTCGGTCGGGGTCGGCACCGCCGACTTCGGCAGCGGCACGACGACCGCGCACACGCAGCTTCTGGCGAGCGCAATGAACACGCGCGTCGAGCGGATCGCGATGCGCCAGTCCGACACCGACATCGTGGCGCACGACACGGGCGCGTTCGGCTCGGCGGGCACCGTCGTGGCGGGCAAGGCGATCCTCGTGGCCGCCGGGGCACTGCGTGCGCGGCTGCTCGAGGGGGCGGCGGCACTCGTCGGCGCGGGCGGTGCTACCGCGGAGCTGAGCGAGCGCGGCGTCACGGTCGGCGACCGCCTCGTGACCTTCGCCGATCTGCTCGCGGTGACAGCGGCATCCGACTGGACGGCGACCGGCAGCGACGACGGCACTCCGCGCTCGGTCGCGTTCAACGTGCACGCGTTCCGGGTCGCGGTCGACACCGCGACCGGCGAGGTGCGCATTCTGCAGTCGATCCAGGCGGCGGATGCCGGCGTCGTCATCAACCCGGAGCAGCTGCGCGGCCAGGTCGAGGGCGGCACCGCACAGGCGATCGGCACCGTGCTCTACGAGGAGATGCGGCTCGATGGCGAGGGGCGCGTGCTCAACCCGGAGATCCGCAACTACCACCTGCCGCAGTTCGCCGATGTGCCGCACACCGAGGTGTACTTCGCCGACACCGTCGACGCGCACGGCCCGATCGGGGCCAAGTCGATGAGCGAGGCGCCGTACAACCCCGTCGCGCCCGCGCTCGCGAACGCGGTGCGGGATGCGATCGGGGTACGTCCGGTGGAGCTTCCGATGTCGCGGGACCGGGTCTGGCGGATGCTGCACGGTTGAGGCTCGTGGCACGCACCCGGTGCGCCACTGCGCGGCGGTGCTGGCCACTGCTGCTTTCGTCATTCAGGAGTCTGGGCGACCGAGACCGGTCAGCTGGCTTTCATCATTCAGGAGTTGCCGGTGCGGTAGGAGCCGCCGGATGCATTCGGTTCGAGGGAACCTTGTCTCCTCCGCATCCGTTCCCCGCAAATAGGGGCATCCGACAGGCGTCGGCCGTAGCTCACCGGGGGTGTTAGGTGGCAAACCGCGGGTGCCCTCCTGAATTCTGAAAGGTCGCCAGTTGGCCACCCAGCACACATCGCCAGCCAACTCCTGAATAACGAAGGCACGCTTGCCTCTGGCCCCCGCACCCGATCACCACCGGATGCGTTCCAGTTCCTCGCGCAGGCGCGGGCCGCGACCAGGGTTGAGGGCCTCGACCCACGAGATGCGGCCGAGGAGGTGTGCCCGGAAGTCGGAATGGCCGGCGCGATTCTGCGAGTGTGGGCCATGCATAACGCAGTTGTGCAGAACGGCCTTGAGCCGGTCGAACTCCGCCCTGGGCAGGTTGGTGCGATCGTTGACGACGATTCCCGTGACGACCTGGCGCACGCTGGACGCGCGCACGCGCGTCTTGAGCCGGTTGAGGCTGTGGCCCTCGGCCTCGACGATCCTCGTCACACCGCGCACGAAGGCATCCGCCCGCCGGGCCAGCGGCGGACCGCCGCTGAACGCCAGGTCGTCGGCGTAGCGGGTGTAGGTCGCGCCCGCAGCATCCGCCCAACCGGACAGGCGGGCGTCGAGCCGGTGAATGGCGAGGTTCGCGAGCGCCGGCGACGTCGGAGCACCCTGGGGCAGGTGAGGTGTGGCGAGCGCCCGGCGCAGCGCGAAGCGGTCTTCCGCGGTGCCGCCTCGCGGCATCGCCGCGATGACGCGCGGCGGCACCGCGTGAGTGCAGAGCCCGCTGACGGTGTGCGCGACCGCCTCCGGCAGCCCCGCCTGCCGGAGGGTTCCGAAGATACGGCGGGCGGGCACCCGGGCGAAGAAGGTCGACAGGTCGAGGGCGATCAGCACGTCATTGCCCGTGTGCAGGGCGGCCCCCGACACTGCGCTGCGGCCGGGCACGAACCCGTGCGCGGCATCGTGCGCGGGGATCGGGCCGAGGATGCTCGCGAGAACGCTGCGCTGCACCCCCTTGAGGCGGCGCTGCGGAACCTCCAGCAGCCGCGGCACCCTCCCCTCCCTCTGGCGCCACTCGTAGCGGTAGTGCTGCAACCGTTCGGACGTGCCGCGCCGGTTCCACAGCGCCGTGTCGGCGAACCAGTCGAGCTCCCCCGGCGACAGGCCCAGCAGCTCGGCGAGCGCCCCGTGTCCGTTGATGCGCGGCACACCGGCCGGCATCGGGCGCGCGGTGCCCGGCTCGACCGCGTAATGGGCGATCCGGATGGGCGCGCGGCGCTGCTCGGCCCGCGCCACCGCCGCCCGGAAGGCCTCCGCGGCCTCGATCATCGAGGCGAGCTCGCGCGGTGCGTCGATCGGGGGCCGATGGTAGGCGGCGAGCACCTCGGCGACGAGCGGCCCGACCCAGCGGTGCCTCGCGCCAAGCGTTCGCGCGGCCGATGCGATGAGCTCGCGCGCCGTCCACTGGTCGGCGGCGAGGAACGCGTGGCCGAGCGCGGTCGCAAGCGCCGGAACCGACGGATGGGGGTGCCTCGCGAGTACGAGCGCCGCCGCGCTCACGGTCGTCTCTTTCACGACCAGCCCACACGGGCGCGGAACGTGGAATGACTCCCGGACGACTCGTCCTTCAGTGCGGGCGCTGAGCTGCGCGGAGCGCAGGGAGGCGCCTGCGGCGCTCGTTCCAGGTCGGTCTTCGTGCCCCGGGGTATCCCCGGAGATGGCGGCGCATCGCGTGTGCCACCCACCTCGTCCGGAAGCCATTCCACGGCGTCACGCTAGCCCATTGCGCCGGAGAAGACGAGTGCCGGTCAACTCGTCGTCGGTCGCGTCGTGCACGTCATAGATGCGTCGCAGCATCGCGCCGACGTCGTCGAGTCAGGCTCCGCGCTTTCACGACCGGCGTGCGACGAGCACGGTGTCGATGGCCTGGGCGTCTCCGACCGGACGCATCACCTGCTCGCAGCGCTCGATCTCGAGGTCAGCGGCGGCCTCCCGGAGGGAGTCGACGCTCGTGAGCACCGCCGGGTTCTGCGGCCCCCCGACTCCGCGCTCCAGGTTGTCGAGATCGTGCGCGACAAGCACGATCAGCCCGTCCGGCTCGAGCGACCCAGCGCAGGAGGCGATGACCGATGCGAGCTCGGCGGCGGGAAGCTGCAGATACGCGATGACGATGAGGTCGACGAGTCCGGGCGATGACCAGTCGGTGACGTCAGCCGCGATCCAGTCGACTTCGAGGCCCAGGCGGTCGGCCCGCGCCCTGCCCGTCTCGACCGCCACCCGCGAAAAGTCGACTGCCGTCACCTCCCAGCCGCGCTGGGCCAGCCACAACGCATTTCGTCCCTCCCCGCAGGCGAGGTCGATCGCGGAGCCGGGCGCGAAACCGGCCAGGACGGAGGCGACGAAAGCGTTGGGCTCGAGCGACCAGACGCTCGAATCGGACTTAGCAGCCTCCGCGTAGCGCGAATCCCACGCGCTGCGCGCGTCGGCTCCGTCGTCCTGGCCGCTGTTCGCAGTGCCGGTGGTTCCGCCACGGGGGTGCTTGGGATTCATGGGCGGAGCTCCTGACTGATCATGGCGGGTCCGGCGGGGGCGCCCGGGGGCCCGCCAATTCTCTCCCGATCACGACCACATCGCACCTGTGCAACCACGAAGAGCCCGCTGCAGGCACGGAAACCCCGGGCGAAACCGGACTCCGTCGGCTGTCGGACACGGCGTCTCCTCGCTGTCGCCACGCGGCGGCTGGCTCCCGCTCCGTCTGTTTGAATAGAACCGACCGAGAACGGAGCCCTGCATGTCGGACACGTTCGACCGGATCATTACCGCCGACGCTGTGCTCATCGACGGGGTCTTTGTGACTGCGTCGCTGGGCATCCTGGACGGGATCATTGCCGCCATCGGAACTGGCGGACTCCCCGGATCGGGCGAACGCATCCGCCTCTCCCCCGGCACCGTGCTCCTACCCGGCCTCGTCGACACCCACGTGCACGTCAACGAGCCCGGCCGCACCGACTGGGAGGGCTTCGCGAGCGCGACCCGCGCCGCGGCTGCCGGCGGGGTCACGACGATTATCGACATGCCGCTGAACAGCATCCCCGCCACAGTGGATGCCGCCGCGCTCGAGGTGAAGCGCGAGATCGCGGCACGGAAGGCCGTCGTCGACGTCGGCTTTTGGGGCGGCGCGGTGCCGACGAGCCTGGGCCACCTGGGCGAGTTGCACAACCGCGGCGTCTTCGGCTTCAAATGCTTCCTCGCGCCGTCCGGCGTCGACGAGTTCCCCCACCTCGACGCCGAGCAGCTCGACGACGCCCTGGCCGAGGTCGCCGGGCTCGGCGCGCTGCTGATCGTGCACGCGGAGGACCCCGGCGTGCTCGACGCGCACGAGAACGCGGGCGGCACCGGCTACGGCGACTTCGTCGCATCCCGGCCGAACGAGGCCGAGCTTGTCGCGATCGACCGCGTCATCGACGGGGCGCGGCGCACCGGCGCCCGCGCCCACATCCTCCACCTCTCCTCCGCGGCGGCCCTCCCACGCCTCGCCGCCGTCAAGGCCGAGGGACTGCCCATCACGGTCGAGACCTGCCCGCACTACTTGTGTTTCACCGCCGAGCAGATCCCCGACGGCGCGACGCAGTTCAAGTGCTGCCCGCCGATCCGCGACGAGCACAACCGCGATCTGCTCTGGCAGGGGCTGCTCGACGGCGTCATCGACATCATCGTCTCGGACCACTCGCCGAGTACCCGCGAGCTCAAGCTCGGACACGGCGGCGACTTCGGCCTCGCGTGGGGCGGCATCTCGGGACTGCAGCTCGGGCTGTCGGCGATCTGGACCGAGGCGCGGCGCCGCGGCATCCCCCTCGAACGCGTGCTCGGCTGGATGTCGCAGGCCCCCGCCGATCTCATCGGGCTGCCAGCAAAGGGCCGGATCCGGGTCGGCGCTGACGCCGACCTCGTGGCCTTCGCTCCAGACGCGTCGTTCACGGTCGACGTGGAGGCCCTCTTCCACCGCAACCGGGTCAGCGCCTACGAGGGGCGCCAGCTGACCGGGGTCGTGCGCGAGACCTGGTTGCGCGGCGAGGTCGTCGACCTCGGGCCGACCGCAGTCCCGCGCGGAGTGCTCCTGTCCCGCTGATCTCTGCTGTACCGCTGGTCGCAGCGGGAAGGCTGAGCATCTGTCGGGCAGCCCAGTTTAGGAAACACCCCGGTCACATGGCTCTGTAAGAATCAGCTTATGGCCATCGTTCTGGGATCACATCAATACGGCAAAGCCGAAAGCCGCCTTGTGCGCATCTACCGCGACCAGGCGCGGCACGAGATCCGCGACCTCAATGTGAGCACGAGCTTGCGCGGGAGCTTCGCCGAGGCACACCTCTACGGCGACCAGAGCCAGGTACTTCCGACCGACACCCAGAAGAACACCGCCTACGCGTTCGCGAAGTCCGCTGGCATCCGCTCGATTGAGGGATTCGGTCTCACCCTCGCTCGCCACTTCGTCGACCACACCGCTCCCGCGACCGGAGCCCGCGTTGAGGTCGAGGAGTACGCGTGGCGGCGGGCCGTCGTCAACGGCGTCGAGCATGACCACACCTGGATCCGCGCCGGCGAAGAGGTGCGCACCGCCGCCGTCACGGTCGAGGGCAAGGGCGAGGAGCAGGTCGCACACGTGGTGGGCGGGTTCAAGGATCTCGTGCTGCTCAAGTCGACCGGGTCGGAGTTCCGCGACTTCCTCACCGACGAGTACACGACGCTCGCCGCGACGAGCGACCGCGTGCTCGCGACCTCCCTCGTCGCCCGCTGGCGCTTCTCCTCAGCCGAGCCGGACTGGGAGGCGGTCATCTGGGACGACGTGTACTCGAGCGTGAAGCAGATCATCGTGACCCAGTTCGCGACCCTGCAGTCACTCGCGCTGCAGCAGACGCTGTGGCACATGGGCAAGGCCGTTCTGCAGGAGCATCCGGAGATCGCCGAGATCCAGTTCTCCGCACCGAACAAGCATCACTTTGTCGTCGACCTGGCCCCGTTCGGCCTCGACAACCCCGGCGAGGTTTTCGTCGCCGCTGACCGGCCGTACGGTCTCATCCAGGCGACGGTCACGCGGGACGACGCCTCGGATGCTGGCGGCGCGTGGGCTCCCGGGGCGGGTCTCGCATGAGTACTGCGACCGACAAGGACTGGCTCGCCCAGACCATCCAGCTCGCGATCGAGAATGTCGCAGCGGGCGGCGGACCGTTCGGCGCGCTCATCGTGCGCGACGGCACGCTGCTCGCGACGGGCCAGAACCGCGTGACGCGCGACCTCGATCCGACAGCGCACGCCGAGGTCATGGCGATCCGCGCGGCGTGCCAGGCCATCGGCGACTTTTCGCTCGCCGGCGCCACCCTGTACACGTCGTGCGAACCGTGTCCGCTGTGTATCTCGGCGTCGCTCTGGGCTCGCGTGGACCGCATTGTGTATGCGGCCGACCGCCACGACGCGGCCCGCGGCGGTTTCGACGACCTCGAGTTCTACGAGCTGTTTGCCAGGGACCGGTCGACCTGGCCGACCGCGATCGACGCGGTGCGGCTCGAGACGGCGGCACGACCTTTCGACGCGTGGCTCGACGATGCGGAGCGCACCGCGTACTGAGGATGCTGAGCGCGCCGGACGCGGGGCATTCGACTCTGCCGGCCGCGGAGGACAGACGTAACCGAGGAGATTCGGCAACACACCCGCAGGTCGGGCAGCAGAGCTCGGCGTGGCGCCGAATCTCCTGCGTTACCAGCGAGCGGACGCCGTCAGTCTGCGGTTCGCGCCGGCTCAGCACCCGCCGTGGCGGCTGGTCTCAAGCGGGCTTAGCTGCCGCGGTAGCTGCTGAACGCGAACGGGCTCAGCAGCAGGGGCACATGGTGATGCGACGCGTCGACGACCGCGAATACGAGGGTCACCTCTGGGAAGAATCCCGCCTGCCCGGTCGCGGCGAAGTAACTCGCCGTGTCGAAGCTCAGGCGGTAATCACCGGGCTCGAGCGATTCGGTGCCGAGCTGCCCGACGCGGCCGTCGGCATCCGTCGAGGCCTGGTCGAGGAGGGTCCAGGTGCCGCTCGCGCGGTGTTCGAGCGTGACCGGCACACCCGCGGCGGGCCGACCGACGGCGGTGTCGAGCACATGGGTGGTGATCTGGCTCATACCGGCTCTTCTCCGAAGGTCTGCCCGAAGGTCTGCCCGAACATCGGCCCGAACGTCTGCTCCAGCCGCAAAAACGCGATCTCGAGCAGCTGATCGCTGACAATGGCGAGCTCGGTCTGGTCGTCGAGCAGCATCCGGCGCTCGAGCTCGACAAGGATCTCAGCCCGGCTGCGGCCGGCAGCGCGAATCAGAAACACTCTGTCGAAGCGCTGCTCGTAGCGCCGGTTGCCATCGGCGATGGCCGCGGCGAGCGCGCTGTCGTCGGCATCGGCCGATGCCTGCTCAGCGCGCGAGAACTGCTGCGCGGCGCCGTCACCGGAGGGCTTCTCGCCGATGCGCGGGTGGTGTCCGAGGGCCTCGTCGATTTCAGACCGTCGCAGCGGCGCCGCGGTCCTAGCCGCGTCGAGCATGTCGTCGAGGGCGGCGAAGGGGGCGTGTGAGGCGACCTCGTCGACCCAGCGGCGCACGGCGAGGGCCGCGGTGAGCCCGTCGCGCAGCTCGGCGTCGTTGAGTTTTCGCATGAGTCCCCCTCGCTGCGGCCCTTCGCCGCTCGTATCGGTATAACTGTACTGGTGACCTCCCCCACGAACCCGACCCCGAAATCGCCCGCCGGCCTCCTGCTCGCCGCCGGCGCGGGAACGCGGATGGGCCTGCCGAAGGCGCTTGTCGTCGACGACCGCGGAGGCTGGCTGGAGCGCGCGACGACGCTGCTGCTCGATGCCGGATGCGCGCCGGTGATCGTCGTGCTCGGCGCCGCGGCGGACGAGGCCCGCGCGATGTTGCCGACCGATCCGCGCGTCTCGGTGGTCGTCGCCGCGCAGTGGGAGCGCGGCCTGTCGGCGTCTCTCGCTGCGGGGCTTCGCGCGGCGGAGCGGACGGATGCGGCGTCCGCCACCGTCACACTCGTCGACCTCCCGACGCTCGGCCTCGCCGCCGTCGAGCGGATGCTGCGCCCCGCGCCCGGCGTCGACGCGCTGAGGCAGGCGAGCTGGGGCGGCCGCCCCGGGCATCCGGTGGTCATCGGCCGCGCGCACTGGGCGGCGCTGCTCGCGGGCCTGTCCGGTGATTCGGGCGCGCGGTCGTACCTTCAGCGGCACGGCGCCGATATAGTCGACTGCTCCGACCTCGGCGACGGGATGGACGTGGACGCCCGGCCCGAGCATCCGACCGGCTGAGCAGGCCCACCGCAGCCTGCGCGAGCCCGTCGCACACCCACAGCGCGCCCGGCGCATCCGTTCCCTGCGCTAGCGCCCTGCGGCGTACCCCTGAGCGCCCCGCGGGTTCGCGGCGGCGGAGAGGATTCCCGTGGCCGGGTCGCGGGAGACAGACGACAGCCGGCCGAGGCTCCAACCGCCGGCGACGACGATGCGGTGCCCGCGCGCTTCGAGCTCGGCGATGACGTCGGCGCCGAGTCGGTCCTCGACGACCGACTCCCCCGGCGCCCAGACGCGCGGCCAGAACGACGACGCGAACGAGTTCGTGTGCATCGCGGGGGCATCGATCGCCTGCTGTGGCGAGTAGCCACCGACGATCGTGCGCAGCAGGTAGAGGAGCTGCCACTGGTCCTGCTGGTCGCCGCCGGGTGAGCCGAGCGCGCAGACCGGCTCGCCGTCGATCAGCACGAGGGTCGGGGTGAGCGTGGTGCGCGGGCGGCGCCCCGGCGTCAGGGTCGACGGTGAGCCGGGCTCGAGCCAGGTCATCTGCAGCCGCGATCCGAGGCAGAATCCCAGCGCGGGGATCGTCGGCGAGGACTGCAGCCAGCCCCCTGACGGCGTCGCCGAGACCATGTTGCCCGCGCGGTCGACGACGTCGATGTGGCACGTGTCGCCGCGGGTCGTGCCGGTGCGGGCGACGGTCGGTTCACCGACGCCCGCGGCGACGTGTCCCGCCATCGCATTCGGCGGGGTGTACTCGGTGCGCAGCGGCGGTGACGCGGGCTCGTGGCCGGGCAGGGTTCCTGGCCGCACCTCGTGCGAGGCGCGCTCCGTGATGAGGGCGCGGCGCTCCTCCGCGTAGTCGGCCGAGAGCAGGCGGTCGAGCGGAACGTCGGCGTCGCCGTAGTAGGCCTCACGGTCGGCCAGGACGAGCTTGATCGTCTCGAGAATCGTGTGCGCGCCGAGCGCGGTGGACGGATCGAGGTGATCGTCGTCGAAGCCGTCGAGAATCATGAGCGCCTGCAACAGCGCGGGTCCCTGACCCCAGGCCCCCGTCTTGGCGATCGTGTGCCCACGGAACGTGACGGTCGTCGCGGGCTCGTAGCCGGCACGGAAGCCGGCGAGGTCGTCGGCGCCGATGACCCCGGCGTGGTCGGTGCCGGACGAGTGCCGGTGCGGCTCGCGGATGAACTCGATGATCTCCCGCGCGACGAAACCTTCGGACCAGGCGATCCGTGCCGCGTCGATGCGGTGCTCCCGGGTGGGGGCGGTTGCGGCGCTCGCGCTCGTCGCGCCCTGCTCGCTCGCTGCCACCATGCCGGCACCGTCCTCGCTTGCGGCGAGGATCCGGTCGAGGGTGCGCGCCCAGGCCTGATTCACGATCAGCTCGCCGGGCACTGGGGCCCGGCCCTGCGGCATCCACCGGTCCGCCGACGACGGCCAGTGCTCCGCGAACAGGTCGGCGACGGACGAGATCGTGGCGCACACTCCCGCGAGCACCGGATGCCCGTTGCGGGCGTAGTCGATCGCGAACGCGAGCACGGGCCCGAGCTCCCAGGTGCCATGGTCGCGCAGCAGCAGGAGCCAGGCGTCCACCGCCCCGGGGATCGCCGCTGCGAGCGCTCCGGAGCCGGGAACCAGTTCGAGTCCCTCGGCGAGGTAGTGCTCGGTCGTCGCGGCCGACGGGGCCGGCCCCTGGCCCACGAGCACGATGGGCCGGCAGGGGTTCTCCGCTGTGGCGAACACCCCGGTCATGTCGCCACCGGGACCGTTGAGGTGCGGCTCGACGATGTGCAGCACGAACGCCCCCGCGACGGCGGCGTCGAAGGCGTTCCCCCCGCGCTCGAGCACAGCCTGCGCGGCTGCCGTCGCGAGCCAGTGGGTCGATGCCGTCATGCCGAAGGTGCCGGCGAGGTCGGGGCGTGTCGTGAAGGGATCGGGTGCGGTGTAGCTCACGGAGTCACTTTCGGCGGGGACGGATGCTGCAGAAGCAGGCTCCCCATCATGCTCGACCGGGGCCCCGCATCCGCAATCGGGCGGCATCGCGCACCCGTGCGCCGCACCGAGGCCGCGAAATGCCCACCAATGTCCCCCACACCCACCCAGAGGCCACCCATTCAGGCAACTCGCACCCCCATCGCCGCGAAATGCCCACCAATGTCCCCCACACCCACGCAGAGGCCACCCATTCAGGCAACTCGCGGCACCTGGCACTCGGTGGCGGACCACCTGCCTCTCAGGGCGCTTCGATCTCCGCGAGCTCCGCGTAGCGGGCACCGATGCGTGCGATCCGCTCCCGGCCGGCGCGACCGGTGCGGGCGAGCACGGCCGCCGCGAGCAGGCTCACGACGCTCATTGCCGTGGCGTAGCTGTCGAAAGGCAGGCCCGTGTCGAGCGGACACTCGATGAAGTGGGCGGATGCCGCATGCCGGCGTGCTCCGGCATCCCCGATCAGCACGAGGGACGCGCCGCTCTCCCGCACGCCCGCCGTGACGCGGGCGAACGACTCCGGCCGCCGGCGGAAGCCGACGAGCACGACGGCGTCGTCACCGCCGAGGCTCGCGAGCTCCTCGCCAAGCGACTGGCCAGGCTGAGGGGCGAGCGCGACACCGGGTCGGGCCTGCGCGAGTTGCTGGCGCAGGTGCAGCGCCACCGGATAGCTGTTGCGGAACCCGACGACGAGCACCGAGCGGGCCTCGGCGAGGATCCGGGCGGGCTCGGCCAGGTCGAGGCATCGAAGCGTTGCCGTGAGGTTCGCGAGCTCGCGCTCGAGATGGCCGGATGCCGATCCGCCGGCGATCGGCGCCCCGGTACTGCGGGCGGCGCGCACATGCTCGCGCACAGCGCCCGCGTTCTCGAAGCCGAGCCGGCGGAAGAACCGCGACACGGTCGCCTTCGAGACGCCGCTGTGGGTCGCGAGCTCGGTGGCCGTGTAGATGGCGAGGTCGCCGAGGTTGGCAAGGATGAAGTCGGCCGCGCGCTTCTCCTGCGGGGTGAGGTCGGCGTAGCTCGCGTCGATCCGCTCGCCGATGCCGGGGGCCGGGACGGTGGTCACGGTGTGGCGGGAGCCGCGGCGGCGTGCTGCAGGGCGACGTGCTGCGCGGCGACTTCCACCACGGCCGCTTCGAAGGCGTCGAGGGCGGCTGCAACGTCGTCTTCGCGCACCGACTCGTCGGGGTGGTGACTCACCCCGGCCGCGCAGCGGATGAAGAGCATGCCGAACTCGGTCACGGCCGACACAGCCACCCCGTCGTGCCCAGCGCGGCTGTAGAAGGCGAGCGGGTCGCCGTCCCCGGTGGAGCGGATGCCCGCGCCGATCGCCCGGCGCAGCCCGAGGCCGCATCTCACGGCATCCGCCCGGTAGATCTCGGTCGCCTCGAAGCTCAGTCCACGACGGGAGCAGATCTCGGCGGCGGTCCGCTCGATCTGCTCCCAGCATCCGTCCCGCGCCTCGTCTGTCTCGGCGCGCAGGTCGAGGCTGAACTCGACCCGGCCGGGGATGACATTGACCCCGCCGGGGAAGGCCTCCAGCCGGCCGACCGTACCAATCGTGCCGTGGGCCTTCGACAGCGCCTCGACGGCGAGGACGAGTTCGCTCGCACCGACGAGGGCGTCGCGGCGGAGCTCGATCGGGGTGCCGCCGGCGTGTCCGGCCATACCGGTCATCTCGAGCGAGAACCGGCGTGCTCCCGCGATGGAGGTGACGACCGCGAGGGCGCGGTCGGTGTCGTCGAGCACCCGTCCCTGCTCGATGTGCGCCTCGAGGTAGCCGACGAGCTGCTCCGGCCGGCGGAAGGCACCGGGCAGGCGTGCGGGGTCGAGCCCGAAGTCCTGGAACGCCTCGAAGAGGCTGATGCCGTGGGAATCCGTCAGTTCCCACCAGGCCTCGTCCCAGGTGCCGGCAAGGGCGCGACTGCCAAGCAGCGCCGTGCCGAATCGCGTGCCCTCCTCGTCGCTGAAGGCGACGACCTCGAGGGCGAACGGCAGTGCCCGGCCGGAGCCGGCGATGCGGGCGGCGACGGCGATCGCGACAAGCACGCCGAGCATGCCGTCGTAGCGTCCGGCGTCGGGCACGGTGTCGATGTGCGAGCCGAGCAGCAGCGCGGGTAGGCCGGGCGTGGCTCCCTCGAGGCGCCCGCATTGGTTGCCGGCGGCATCCTGCCAACTCGACAGGCCAGCCTCGGTCATCCAGCCGGCGACCACAGCGTTGGCGGCGGCATGCTCGGGCGAGAGGTGCACGCGCTCGAGGTGTTCCGCCGAGCGGGAGAGCGTCGCGAGCTCGTCGCAGCGCTCCATGATGAGGGCGGCCTCGGTGGTTGTTGGCACGGGCATTGTCATGCGCCGCCGCCGGGGGAAGCTGCCGAACCTGCGCCGGCCGCGACCGTGGCGAGGTCGGCATAGGCCTCGAGTGCCGCCCCGACGCCGCCTCCGGGAGTGACGCGTGCGCCACCCGCACGGAGCACCTGCTCGAGGGCGGCGAGGGTCGTGAGCACGGTGTCGCGGCGGGCGTTGTAACCCATCGTTCCGATGCGCCAGATGCGGCCATGCAGGGGACCGAACGACGTGCCGATCTCGATTCCGAAGTCGTTGAGCATCGTCGAGCGCGCCCCGTCGCCGTCGATGCCGTCGGGGATCTCGACCCCGACGACGTTGTTCATGCGGTGGGCCTGGTCGCCGAAGAGCACGAGGCCGAGACCCGTGAGCCCCTCGACCATTGCGGTCCCGTGCACCCGGTGCCGCTCGACGGCGTTCGTCATGCCCTCCTCGACCAGCAGCCTCGCGCACTCCCGGGCGCAGTAGAGCATGCTCGTGGCCTCGGTGTGGTGGTTGAGGCGCTTCTCGCCCCAGTAGTCGAGAACCATGGCGAGGTCGAAGTAGTTCGACCGGATCGGGGACTGGCTGACCGGATCCCCCGGGGAACGAATGCCGGCCTCGATGCTCTTCCGTGCGGTGATCACCTCGACCGCGCGCGGCGAGAGACTGATCGGGGCGCTGCCGGAGGGACCGGCGAGGCACTTTTGCAGTCCGGCGGTCACGGCATCCAGCCCCCACGCGTCGAGGTGGAACTCGTTGCCCGCGAGCGAGGCGGTGACGTCGGTGTAGAACAGCACGCCGTGCCGCCGGCAGATCTCGCCGAGTTCGTCGAGTGGCTGAGCGAGTGTCGTCGAGGTGTCGCCATGCACGATGGCGAGCAGCTTGGGCCTCGTCTCGGTGATCGCGGCCTCGATCTGCTCGGGGGTGAAGACGGTGCCCCACTCGGTCTCGATCACGTGTACCTCGGCACCGCAGCGCTCGGCGATCTCGCGCAGCAGGTGGCCGAAGCGGCCGAAGATCGGCACGAGCACCCGGTCGCCAGGCTCGATGAGCGAGACCAGGGCGGCCTCGATGCCCGCGCGGGAGGTTCCGTCGACGACGAGGGTCGCCTCATTCTCAGTGTCGAAGACGCCTCGGTAGAGCGCCATCGTTTCGTTCATGTACGCCGTCATCACCGGGTCGTACTGCCCAATGAGCTGCGCCGACATCGCCCGCAGCACCCGCGGGTCGGCGTTGATCGGGCCGGGACCCATAAGCAGTCGGGCGGGCGGGTTGATCTGCTGGCTGGCGATGGTGGCGCTCCCTGGACTTTGACGCATTTGTTTCAGTGCACTGAGCATACGCAACATCTGTTTCAGATGGGTTTCGCGCTGGGTTGCGTACTGGCTGAGCGCCATCCTCCGCGAGTCGCCCAGCTGTGTCCCCTCCAGCACCCCGGGAGGGACTTGAGTGGGCAACTCGCGCAGCGCTGGCACCTACCCCCTCGGGTGCGTCATCCGCTCGCCGACCTCGATGAGTCGGAGGTCGCTGCCGCGCGGACCGACCAGGCACAGCCCCACCGGCCCCTTCGCCACACGCAGCAGCGGCACCGACAGGGCGGGCATCCCAGCGATCCCGGCGATGCAGGTGAGGCGGAGCGTGCGAGCGCGGGTCTCCTCGTTCTCGGCCGCGCCCATCGTCGCCTGCGGGGCTGCGGAGGATGCTGCGGGCAGTAGCAGCACGCGTCGATCGAGCGCACGCTCGATCTCGACCCGGGCGGCGAGCACGACCGCCCGGGCTGCCTCCTCCTCGTCGGTGCCGAAGCCGGATGCCCAGGCGAAACGCCCCGCGATGTCCGCGCCGAGGGCGCCGGGGTGCGCTGAGATCCAGTCGCCGTGCGCCCGCCACGCCTCGGCTGCTTGCACGGTGCGGAACGCCTCGAACAGCACATCGACGTCGGGTAGCTCGACCCGTTCGAGATCGTCGAGCAGACCGCCCAGCCCGGCAAGCGCGTCGTCGAAGGCGGCCCGCACGTCGGCATCGGCGAGCGCGGTCACGGCGTCGCACACCGCGAATCGCCTCAGCTGCACGGCATCCGGATCCCCCATCGGAAGACTCACCGAGGCGGCCATCGCGAGCGTGGCCGAGTCGCGGGTGAGCCAGCCGACAGTGTCGAACGACGGTGCGAGCGGCAGCAGTCCGCTGCGGTCGACGGCGCCGTGGGTCGTGCGCAGCCCCCACAGGCCCTGGTACGACGCCGGAACCCGGATGGAGCCTCCGGTGTCGGTACCGAGGCCGATGTCGGCCTGGCCGAGCGCGACGGCGGATGCCGGACCGTTCGACGATCCACCCGGGATGCCGCCGACCACAGCGGGGTTCGGCGGGGTCCCGTAGTGCGGGTTGCGGCCGGCGATGCTGTACGCGAACTCGTCGGTGCGCGCGATCCCCTGCACATCGGCGCCCGCCGCGAGGAGCGCGCCCACCGCGGGCGCGCTGGCCGTGGCTCGCGGAGACTCGGCGAGAAACGCCGGCACGCCCGCTCCGACCTCATGCCCGGCGACATCGAACAGGTCCTTCACCGCCACGCGGCGGCCGACGAGGGCGCCGCCGGGCTCGCCGACGACGGGCGGCGTGCCGACCCCCCGCCACACCGACGGGTCGATCGCACGCGCGGGCCCGCTCACGTGGGCGGCGTCGATGACCCAGCCCGACGCGCCGCGGCGCCAGAGCTGAGTCTGCTGGCCGCGCCCGCCGGCGGGCGGGGCGAGCACCGAGACGACGAGGGCGTGATCGTCGTCGATGGTGCGCACCTCCACCGACGTGATCTCGCGCCGAGGGGCGCCACCCCGGCCCTGCCGGAATCGGCTGATCCGGTCGTGCCCGACGAGCAGCCCCGCCGCATCCCCGCGCATCGTGGTGTCGCCCTCGGCGAAAAATGCGTCGAGGGCCTCGAGGTCGTTCGCCATGAGAGCATGCTCGTAGGCGTCGACCGCGTCGAGCAGCCCGTCTGGAGGGTGGATGCCGGGCGCGCCCGTCGAACCGTCGCTCTCAACCACCGAAATCACTCACCCTGATCCGCGCGTGGACGCCCTTGACGACATCCACCACCTGCGAGATGTTGAAGTCGGTCGCCGCGCTGAGGTACGCGTAGGCGAGGTGTGCCTCCATGCCGTACCGGGCCTGCAGCAGGGCGATCGCCGCCCGCACACACTGGCGCACCGCTTCGTCGAGGTCGTCGTCCATGCCGGTCGGCACAAGGAACTCGGTCGTCTCGACGAGCGGACCGACAAGTTCGCCGAATGACTCGAGGGCTTCGGCACGGGTCACGACCTCGAACCGCAGGTCGGCGCGCAGCGACGCCTCCATCGCGGTCAGCGCGACCTCGCCGTCACCCTGGGCGAAGTGCGGGTCGCCGACATACGCGAGCGCGCCGTCGACCTGCACAGGCAGGTACAGCGCCGATCCCGCGGTGAGCAGGTTGATGTCGAGGTTGCCGCCGTGTGGGCCCGGCGGCACAGAATGCGGGCGCGTGTTCCCGGCGATCGCGACGCCCATGATGCCGAGGAACGGGTTGAGCGGAAACCGCACTCGCGGCCCGCCGCCCTCGCGCAGAGGCAGGCTGCCGAGCCCGTCGTCGTCGACAGAGGCGAAAACGCTCACCGTGCCATCACCGGCCGGGTATTCTCCCGGCAGCGCGCCGCGGGCGTGGCGGTTCGAGATGATGCCGTACGGCACCCGCGGCTGCACGCCCAGCACCGTGATCTTGAGCAGGTCGCCCGGCCGGGCGCCGCGCACCGCGATCGGTCCGCTGACAACGTGCGGTCCGTCGCTGTCGGCCTGGCTCGTCGGTCCGGCATTGCGGCGATGGTCGGAGGCCGCGACCGCCACCGCGTCGTCGAGAACACCATCCCGGTCGACGCCGTGCCCGGTGAAGAACGCGGCCGGGTCGCGGCCCTGGTCCTCGAGGATGCCCTCGTGGCTGAGGGTGTCGATCGTCACCTCGGCGCCGGAGTCGATGGTGAGCACGGGCCTGTCGGCGGCGCAGGGCAGCCGGCCCCAGAGGTAGCTGCCGGGCTCGACGGGCAGGTAGTGCGGCGAGCGGATGGGTCCCTCGCCCGAGTTGAGGATGCGGGCGCCGAGCAGCACTCCGTCGGTGATCGCGGGGTCTGGGGTCACTTCAGCCGCCTTCGGGTCTCACGGTCGATCGGTCACACTGCCCTCTCACAGTAGCGCCGCACCCGGCAGCCGCCCGCCAGCATCCGCCCGCCCGGCATCCGCCCGCGTCAGCGGTTGCCGAGCAGCTCCTGCAGAAAGCGGTAGCTGCGCTTGGGCGTGCGGTCCTGTGTGTCGGCGTGCACGTGCACGAGGCCGAATGGCTGCGTGAACCCTGCCTCCCACTCCCAGCCGTCGAGCAGCGACGACACGACGTAGCCCTGCAGGTCGACTCCGGGAGCCCCGGCGAATGCGACCGCCAGGTGTTCCGCGAGATGCGCGCACCTGGCCTCGTCGTCGATCGAGCCGTCGCGCTGCACCACATCGGGGTAGCTCGCGCCCACGGTCAGCACGACTGGCGGCAGGGCGTCGCCGTAGCGGTGCGCGAGCTCCCGCAGCGCGACGCGAAGGAACTCCGGCGCGTTCGGCAGGCCGGAGCCGGTCGTCGAAAACTCCGGCCACGGCACGAACGAGAAGGGGAAGTGGCCCGGCCCGCCCGACCGGATGCGCGTCGGCGCGTGATAGCTCAGCCCGTAGAAGTCGATGGGCCGGGAGATCGCCGCGAGGTCGCTCGGCTGGATCTCGTCGAACGCCGAGGTGAGATGGCGCAGCTCCTCCGGCAGCTCGGGAAACCGTCCGAGCAGCAGCGGGTCAGAGAACAGCCTGTTGTGGATCGTGTCGAACAGCTCGGCCTGGAGAACGTCGTCGTGCTTGTCGGATGCCGGCTCGACCGGCGAGTGGGTGTTCGCGATGCCGATGCGGCCGCGCACGTCGGCGGCCCGCAACGCCTCGACGGCGAGGCCGTGGCCGAGAAGCTGGTGGTGCGCGGTCGGCAGGGCGTCGAACAGCAGGGTGGCGCCCGGCGCGTGCACACCGAGGGCGTAGCCGCCCAGCATCACGGTGGCGGGTTCGTTGATCGTGACCCACGAGTCGACCCGATCGCCGAAGGACTCGCCAGCGAGGTAGGCGTAGTCGGCGAGCCGGTACGCGGTATCTCGATTGAGCCACCCGCCGGCGTGCTGCAGCGGCTCGGGCAGGTCCCAGTGGTGCAGCGTGACCATCGGACGGATGCCGGCGGCGAGCAGCTCGTCGATCAGACGGTCGTAGAACGCGACGGCGGCGCGGTTGGCGCCGCCCCGGCCGTTCGGCTGCAGCCGGGGCCAGCCGAGCGAGAACCGGTAGGAGTCGACGCCGAGCTCGCGCAGCATCCGCACGTCGTCGCTCGTGCGGTGGTAGGCGTCGGCGGCGACCGCCGCGGTGCTGTCGTCGACAATGCGGCCGGATTGGCCCATGAAGGTGTCCCAGGTCGACGGTTCGCGACCCTCGTCGCGCACGGCACCCTCGACCTGCATCGCCGACGTCGCGACGCCGATGCTGAGGCCGCTGGGCGCGAGCGCGGCGAGCCCGGGCACGTCGTGCAGCCAGGGACTCTCGGTTTTCTTCGAATTCATGGGCCGAGCACCTTCTCGAGGTAGGCGTTGCTGAAGAGGCGGTCGGGGTCGAGCCTGTCGCGCAGTGCGACGAACTCCGCGTGTCGAGGGTACGCCTCGGCGAGCGCCGCGGCGCCCTGAAAGTGCACCTTGCCCCAGTGCGGCCTCCCGCCCTGGGCGATGAGGATCTGCTCGACCGCCCGGAAGTACTCGAGCGGGTCCTCGCGGTAGTGGCGGTGCACGGCGATATATCCGCTTGCCCTGCCGGTCGCGGGAGAAAGCCACAGGTCATCGGCGGCGGCCGCCCGCACCTCGACAGGGAAGGAGATCCTCCAGCCGCGGTCCTCAATGAGGCTGCGAATCTCACGCAGCGCCTGCGGCACCGCCTCGAGCGGGATCGCATATTCCAGTTCGCGGAAACGCACCGTGCGCGGCGTCGCGAACACTCCCGTCGACCACTCGGTGAACTCCCGGTCTCCGGTGAGCGTCGTGGCGAGTCGGTTGATGGCGGGGGTGAGCGCGGGCACGAGCCGCGCAAGACCGCAGGTCAGAGAGAAGATCGAGTTGGCCATGAAGCGGTCGTCGAACCAGGCGCGCGCGGGCGACAGCCGCCGCCGCGGCGCGGTTCCCGGCAGCCGGGTGTTCGTCTTGGTCAGCACGATCTCGGTATGCGGGAACCAGAAGAACTCGAAATGGTCGACCGCCGCCGACCTCGCCTCAAAGTCTGCGAGCACGGCGCCGAGGCGCTCCGGCCGCTCGACCGAGTGCAGGAGGAAGGCGGGCACACACTGCAGCGTCACATCGACGATGACGCCGAGGGCGCCGAGCCCGATCGCGGCCGCGGGCAGCAAATCGGCGTGCTCGATTGGGCCGGCCCCGGTGTCGCCGATCCGCAGCACCGCAGCATCCGCGGTCACCATCGTGAGGCCGACGACGCGGGTCGCGATGCCGCCGAAGCGCACCCCGGTGCCATGGGTCCCCGTCGAGATCGCGCCGCTGATCGTTTGCGAGTCGATGTCGCCGAGGTTCTCGAAGGCGAGCCCGTTGGCCTCGAGCAGCTGGCCGGCGTCGTGCAGGGTGGTGCCGGCGGCGAAGGTGGCCCGCGATGTTGCCGGATCGAGGCGGATGAGCCCCGTGAGGCCCGAGAGGTCGAGCTGGATGCCGGTCGCGATCGCGATCCCGGTGAAGCTGTGCCCGGAGCCGATCGCCTTGACCCGGATGCCGCGGGTGGCCGCCTCGCGGACGACCTGGGCGACCTCGTCGACGCTGACCGGGCGGGCGACCGATTGCGGGCGCACGCGCACGCTCCTGCCCCAGTTCTGCCAGATACCCGTGCTCACAGGAACGCCCGGCCCTCGCCGCGGTATGTCGGCACGAGCGCGTCGATCCGGCCGCCCGAGACGACGGCGATCTCGCTGAGGTGTTCGGAGAGCTCCCCCGCCTTTGCGTGCCGCAGGAAGACCCGGTCGCCGATGCCGAGGCCACGCGCACCCGGGCCGGTGAACGGGGTCTGCACCTCCCCGGCACCCTCGCGGGGCATCAGTCGCAGCCCGGGTGGCCAGACCGGAATCGGGGAGCGGTCGGCGCCCGTCACACCGGACGCGATCCACCCTCCGCCGATCGCGCCAGCGATGTCGTCCCTCGGCTTGCGCACGATGCCGAGCGCGAAGCCGACCGCGGGGGCCGGCCGGAAGCCGCGGTAGTGGTCGAACAGGTGCGGGCCGACCAGCCCGCTGCCCGCCGCGATCTCAGTGACGGCCGCCTCCGCGGCGGTCGACTCGATCGAGCCTGTGCCTCCGCCGTTGACGAACTCGAGGTCGGCCACCTCGCGCACTGCGGCGACGGCGAGAGCGCGACGCTCCGCGAGTTCCGGAATCGAGGCCAGCTTGGCTCGGCGCACGAGCGCCGAGAACACGGCGCGCCCTGGGGCGTCGTCGACGAGGCCGGCAATCTGACTCTCGTAGGCCATAAGCCCGACGAGAGAGAATCCGGGGCGCGCCTGCACCACCTCCGCGAGCGCCCGCGCCGCCGCGGGGGTGTGCACCGGCGAGCGCCACGCGCCGAAGTGTCCGACCAGGGGCGCGTTCCACGAGGCATCCAGCTCGAGGCAGAGGCGGATGCTCTCGCGTTCGGTAGGTGGGATGACCGCGTCGATGAGGTCCAGTTGCTCCACCGCGTCGACCATGAGTGTCACCCGTCCGGCGAGGAGAGGTGAGCGGGCGAGCGCGCGGATCGCGGCGCGGTGCGTTGTCGGGTAGCCGACGACGACATTGGTGATCTCCTTCGCGAGCCAGAGCGCCTCCGGCAGCGTGTAGGCGAGCACGCCGGAGAAGCCGGGCAGCGCGAGCACAGCATCGATGACCGCTCGAACGCGAATCGACTTGGTCGCCAGGCGAATTGACGTGCCCGCAGCCCGGTCGAGAAGGGAATGGGCGTTCCAGGCGAGCGCCTCCAGCGACAGCACCCCGAACGGCGGGTCGAGCTCGGCGGTTGCCCGGTCCAATCCGGCCCAGTAGCCTGCGGCGTCGAGCCACGGCGCCCCCGGGGGACGGGCGAGATTGAGGGTCATGCGCGCCCGTCCCGGAGGTTTCCGGTACCGGAACGGCGAGTCGCTGCGCAGACCGGCAGCGGCCGATCCTGGACAACGTGGCGCATGTGCTGAATCTACCGTCCCGCGTCCCACCCGGCCGCGGTAACCATTGCACAACGTGCCGGGGAAAGGTTTGACTCTCGTTCCGGGAGCCAGCTAAATGGGATCACGGTGCAATCACTTTCCCCAGATTCTCCCCGGCGGGCGTCGCGCAGCACAGCCAGGACCCCCGACCGGGCGCACCGCAGAACAGCCCGCGCAACAGCTATTGCGTTCCTGGCCCTTACAGTGCTGATGGCGACGGGCGCACCGGCCAACGCCGCGTTCGAGACCCCGACGCCAGACCCCAGCGCATCGGCCGCTCCGAGGTCGTCCCCGGCGGTTCCTACCGCGACCGCCGTCACGACCTCGCCCGGCGAATTCTCGCCCACGGGCTTGGTCGCCGTGTCTGGCACCCGCCAGCCGGGCAGCAGCATCGAGGTCACCCTCACCGAAACCGGAGCGACGATCTGCGCGGTGGAGGGCGCGGATGCCGAGGACTGGTCGTGCGCCGGGCTGCAGCGCCTGCCGAACGGGTCGGGAATCTCTCTCACCGCGACCGAGAAATCTGCGGAGGGCGCGGTCGCGCCGGGGACGACGACAGTGGATGTGCTCGCACCTCCCGGGATGGACGGAAGCGCCAGCTACCTGACCACGGGGCTGGTGTCGGGAAATGGACATCCGGGATCGCGCGTGACGGTGTCGATCGACGGTGTGGTCGATCCGAACTGCTCGTCGGTGCCGGTGTCGTCGAGCACCTACTGGTCGTGCAACGTCTCCGCGCCGACCGGGGGACCGTATTTCGTGCGTTCCCAACAGTCCGACTCGTCGATCGGGGGCGGGTCGTTCTCGGGCTACTCCGACGTGCGCCGGGTGACGGTGGACCGCGATGCCCCAGCGGCTGCAGTCATCACCTCACCGCGCAGCGAGGGCAGGATCGTCGGGCCGCGGATCGTCGTCTCCGGTACCGGCGAGAGCGGTTCGACCGTCGACGTCTACGTCGACAACATCCCCGCCTGCACCGCCGCGGTCATGAAAAGTAAGTGGGCCTGCGACATTGGCGACCACGGCACGGGGCCGCACCTGCTGCAGACGCTGCAGAGGGACGCCGCCGGCAATTTCGCGGCCCCCAGCGAGCAGATCCGGGTCTACTTCGGCCCTCGCGACGCTGGCGCTCCCCCGCCCACCCCGGCGGCGCCATCCGAAACCCCGGCCCCCGCACCCTCGCCGGAGCCGGAGCCGGAGCCGGAGCCCTCCGACGATGACGCCAGCCCGGCTCCGGTGCTCCCCGCGCGGCCGGACATTCGCGATTGGTCCGCCCCGGCGCCCGACGAGGCGCTGACAAACTGGGGAACCCCGAGCGGGTTCGGTGGCACCCTCACCACCTTCACCGATTCGGTGCGCGCACCCTGGTACTCGTCCCTCATCCTGAGCCTCGCTTTCCTCTCGCTCATCGCCCTGCCCCTACGGTTGCTCGCGTCCGCTTTGCGCGGGAGGGTGCGCCGTCCTCGCGGGCAGCTCACCGGGCGCAATCTCCGCGCCGATCCCGCCGCCGACATCCCCAGGCCGATCAATCCGTGGATCGCGGGTGCGGTTCCGGTCGCCGCGGCGGCCGGTCTCATCGTGCTCACGGGAGGAGTCGAGGGTGAGGTGCGCTACCTCCGCCTTGCCCTCGCGGTCAGCATCGGGCTCGCGATCCTCAACGTCGTGGGCACCGCGATCGTCACGCGGCTCGGCTCGGGGTGGGCGGGCACGAGCAGGCGGCTGCGCTTCGTTCCCCTCCTGCTGCTGGCGGCGGCGCTCGCGTCGCTGGCGTCGCGCTGGACCGGGATGGACCCGCCCCTGGTCGCCGGTGTCCTGATCGGCGCGGTGTTCGCCGCCGCCACTCCCGTGCGTGCGCGCGCGATCGTCAACCTCATCCACGTCGGCGGAATCCTCGTGCTCGGCGTGCTGGGCTGGCTCGCACACGGCGTTCTGGGGCCCGTGCAGGGATTCTGGGGCTCCCTGACCAGCGAGATACTCGCCACCGTGTGCCTCGCCGGCCTCGGGTCGGCGCTCGTGCTCGTGCTCCCGATCGCAACACTGCCGGGCCGGGTGATTCTCGAGTGGTCGCTCGCCGCCTGGGTCACCACCGTTCTCCTCGTCGCCGGCACCGTCGCCACCGTCATCTACGGGACCGCCCTCACTGGCGCCCTGCTGCCGTGGCTTGCCACCGCTGCAGTCTTCGCGGCGCTCAGCCTCGCGATGTGGTTGTTCGTGCGATTCGTCGAGCCGCGCGCCACGTTGTGAGCCAGTTCGCTGCCGGACGCCGCGAAACGGGCAGGGTTCAGTCGGCGAAGTGGGCGATGCGAGAGGGCTTGTCGACCAGAATTGGGTTGGTCGATGGGGATGATTCGGATGCCGGCAGGGCGGACGCCGCCTGCTCCTCGTCGGTGACGATCACGAATGGTGTCCCTTCGAAAATCGCGAGTACCGTCGCGTGCCCCGAGAGCCTCTCGGTGGTCGTGGTGACCTCGCCCCTGCGCCGGCGATGCTCGGGGCGGGTGCCCGCCATCTTTCGCCCGACCTCGGCCGTCCATGACTCCCGTCCGACCTTGAATGCGACCCGCCTGATCCGCCGTCCGGGCGCGGCGGGAACCGCGCCGGCCAGCCCCGCGAGGCGGCGGTAGGCGGCCTCGTTCGCATCCGGCAGCCCGGCATCCGGCAGCCCGGCATCCGCGGCCCCGGGCACGAAGAACGTGGTCATGCTGGTACCCCCGGTGGGACTTGAACCCACACTGGAACGATTTTAAGTCGCCTGCCTCTGCCGATTGGGCTACGGGGGCACGCCCATACAGGCGCACCCGTCGAGCCTAGACCTTGGGGCGTGACGCGACCTCGGCGAACGCGGCGCGTGGGGCCGCGCGGGCCTCGAGCGCCACGATGTCGCGGCGCAGGAGGAAGTTGAGGATCCACGTCGTGAATACCCTGATCTTGCGCTCCCACATGGGGATCGCGAGGCCGTGGTAGCCGCGGTGCATGACCCACGCCGGGAATCCGGTGATTGCGATCTTGCCGGACTGGAACACACCGACGTAGAGACCAAGGGTTGCGACCGCGCCAAGGTTCTCGTGCTTGTACTCGGCCGGCGCGTCGCCGCGGAGCACACCGACGATGTTCTTCGCCATGAGCTTTCCCTGGCGCACGGCATGCTGGGCGTTCGGAACGCAGTAGCCACCCACACCGTTGCCGGTCAGGTCGGGAACGGCGCTCACGTCTCCGGCACCCCAGACGTCGGCGACCACGCCGTCGTCGTTGATGACGCGGAGGTCGGCGCCGACGCGCAGGCGCCCGCGCTCCTCGAGGGGCAGGTCGGTGTTGCGCAGCACGGGGTTGGCCATGACTCCGGCGGTCCAGATGATGAGGTCCGACTCGAACGACTCGCCGGTAGACAGCTCGACGCGTCCGTCGACGGCGGAGGTCAGCTGGGTGTCGAGGTGCACCTCGGCGCCGCGCTGGGCGAGGTTCTTGAGAACCCAGTGACTGGTCTTGAGCGACACCTCGGGCATGATGCGGCCCATTGCCTCGATGAGGTGGAAGCGGGTGTCGTCGAACGTGATGGTCGGGTAGTACCGCAGAAGCGAGGTCGCGAAGCTGCGCAGCTCGCCGAAGAGCTCGATGCCGGCGAAACCGCCGCCGACGACGGTGAAGGTGAGGAGACGGTCGCGCTCGGGCCCATCGGCAAGGTTCGCGGCGCGGTCGAAGTTGCCGAGAACGCGGTCGCGGATCGCGATTGCCTCCTCGATTGTCTTGAGCCCGATCGCCTCGTCGGCCACTCCGGGAATCGGGAAGGTGCGGGAGACAGCACCGGCGGTGACGACGATCTGGTCGTAGTCCATCTCCCAGGGCTCGCCGATTGCGGGTGTGATCGTCGCGGTCTTCGCCGTGTGGTTGATTGCGGTGACCTTGGCCGTGACGACCTCGGTCTTGTAGAGGTGGCGACGCAAGGAGACGACCGCGTGGCGGTCTTCGACAGAGCCGGACGCGATCTCCGGCAGGAAGGGCTGGTAGGTCATGTACGGCAACGGGTCGACGATCACGACATCCGCTTCACCGGCGGTCAGCCACTTCTCGAGCCCGAGGGCAGTATAAAAACCGGCATATCCGCCGCCGACAATAAGGATTTTTGGCACGGCCCTTAACCTACCACCGTGGGCCGATCAGCTTTCGCGCCGCAACCGCCTCAGCTGGCGACCGGCGAGCACCAGCGCAAGCACCAGCAGCGATCCGAAGCCGCCGACGACGAGCAGCGGGATGCCAACGTCACGGAGCGATTCGACGGTCGGCAGTGCCCCGCCGAGCGGATTCGACGGTGCTGCGGGGGGAGGCGCAGGGGCCGGTTCTGCGCTCGCACTCGGGCTCGGCAGCGGCTCCGACGGCTCCGGCGCGGCCTCCGCGCGTCGGTTCAGCCTGATCCATTCTCTGAGATCACCCATCGGGTTCGCCTCGACGAGCGCGACCTCGTCGAACACCGCGGCGCGCGCGTCGATGAGCCCGTACCCGTAGAGCGGGCTGGGAACCGCGCCCGCGACAGGGGTGGCGGTGCGGATGACCCTGTTGATGACGTTGTTGGCATCGAGTTCCGGATGCGCGGACCGCACAAGCGCGACGAGCCCGGCGACCAGCGGCGCCGCGCCACTCGTGCCGGCCCACTCGAAGTAGGTGTCGCCGGTTCCCGCGCCGACCAGCGCCTCGCTCGGCGCGGACACCGAGATCGTGATGCCCTGCGAGGACGCGTCGTCGCTGGCCTGCGCCGAGCGGTCGACCCCGGCCACCGTGAGCACGCCGGGCATCGTCGCCGGGGCGCCGACGACGGCCGTGCCGCTGCCCCGGTTGCCGGCCGCCGCCACCACCACCACGTCGTTCTCCATCGCGTAGAGGAAGGCATCGTCCCAGCTCTGCGGCCAGTCCAGCGTGTTTCGGGTCAGCGACATGTTGATGACGTCGGCGCCGTTGTCGACCGACCAGCGCACGGCATCCGCGATCTGCTCGTCGCTCGTTCTCGTGCCGACGCCGAACCCGACCGACACCGCGAGCAGGGATGCCGCCGGGGCGACGCCGATCACGCCGGCGCCGTCGCCGTGCCCGCGGCCGGCGAGCACCGATGCGACGAGGGTGCCGTGCCGGCTGTCGTCGCCGACCGGGGTCTGGCCGTTCGGGCTGCCGATGCCGGAGACATCCGTCCCGCCGACGACGGCGCCGCGCAGGTCTTGGTGGCTGCCGTCGATGCCGGTGTCGATCACCGCGATCGTGACGCCGGCGCCGCGGGTGGCCTGCCAGGCGCCGGTGATGCCGTACTCGGAGAGCCAGTACTGGCGGTCCCGGATCTCGTCGGCGGCGGCCGGCTGCGCGACGACGAGAACGGATGCCGCGACGACGACGGCCGCGACCGCGGTGGTCCAGCGCTTCACTCGGTGGTCCGCGCGCTCGCCGTCGTGTCGGCGCGATCGCGGGCGGCGTCGCCACCTGGCGAATAGTCGACGCACTGGCAGACGTCCGGCGACCAGGATGCCCGCTCGAGCGCGAGGTCGCCGATCGGGTTCACGCCGGGTCCGGCCGAGAGGGAGTGGCCGGCGAGGGCGTGCAGGCACTTCACCCGCGTCGGCATCCCCCCGGCCGAGATGCCGGCGATCTCATCGACGACTTCGACACTCTCCCGGTCGGCGAGGTAGGCATGGTGGGCAGCAGTGTAGGCCGCGGCAGTCGTCGGGTCGTCGGCGAGCAGCCCTTGGAGCTCGGCCATGACCTGGGTAGCCTCGAGCGTCGAAATCGCGGCGGTCGCTGCGGGGTGGCACAGGTAGTAGAGCGTCGGGAACGGGGTGCCGTCGCCGAGGCGGGGCTTAGTCGCGACGACTGTCGGCGCCCCGCAGCGGCAGCGCGCGGAGATGCCGATCACGTTGCGGGCCGGGCGGCCCAGCTGGTGCGAGACGATGCGGATGTCGTCTTCGGTGGGCGGGTCGAATGGTGGTGTGCTCATTGCTCGCCTCCGTCGACCGGGGGCGCGACGATCTCGTCGGCCGGGGCATCCGTGAGCCCCGCGGTGAGCACCGACGACAGCATCGAGTCGATCCAGTCGACCTTGGTCGTCTGGATTTCCTCACTGATCGGCAGGCCGTCGGGCGCGGTGACGGTCATTCCATCGTCGATGACGAGAAAGCTGAACTCGCCGGGATACACGTAGTCGAGGCGCTCCCGCGCGAGCGACTGGATGTAGCTGGGGTCGTCCCAGCGCGCCCGCTGACCTTCGAGTTCGTCGACGGCCTCCTGCTGCTCGGCGACGTCGGCCGTGAGGGCCGCGATCTCCTGCCGCTGCTCGACGAGAATCCGCAGGCTCGGCGCGAGCACGACAACGGTGAGCACAATAAGGGTCAGCGCCGCGATGGTGAACCCGGACAGGCGGATGCTGCGGAGCCAGCTCGCGGCACCCGTGTCGAGGGTCGGCAACGCAACAGAGACTCTCTTGGTGCGTTGCCGACTCGTCATGCCTTACAGACTAAGCGCGCTCAGGCTGTGAAGCGGGGGAACGCGCTGCGTCCGGCGTAGACCGCCGCGTCGCCGAGTTCCTCTTCGATGCGAAGCAGCTGGTTGTACTTGGCAACCCGCTCGGACCGCGCGGGGGCGCCGGTCTTGATCTGGCCGCTGTCGGTCGCGACGGCGAGGTCGGCAATCGTGGTGTCCTCCGTCTCGCCGGAGCGGTGCGAGAGAACGGCGGTGTAGCCGCTGCGCTGCGCGAGGGTGACCGCGTCGAGCGTCTCGGTCAGCGTGCCGATCTGGTTCACCTTGACGAGGATCGAGTTCGCGGTCTTCAGCTCGAGGCCCTTGGCGAGGCGCTTCGGGTTGGTGACGAACAGGTCGTCGCCGACGATCTGCACCTTGTCGCCGATCTGGGCGTTCAGCTGGGCCCAGCCCTCCCAGTCGTCCTCGGACAGCGGGTCCTCGATCGTGACGAGCGGGTACGCGTCAACGAGCTCGGCGTAGTACGAGCCGAGGTCGCCGGCGGAGATCTTCTTGCCCTCGAACAGGTAGGCGTCGTCGTCGAAGAACTCGGTCGCGGCGACATCCAGTCCCAGCGCGATGTCCGTGCCCGGGGTGAACCCGGCCGACGCGATGGCCTCCATGAGCAAGTCGAGCGCGGCACGGTTGCTGTCGAGGTTGGGGGCGAAGCCACCCTCGTCGCCGAGGCCCGTGCTGAGGCCCTTGGCATGCAGGATGCTCTTGAGCGCGTGGTACGTCTCGACGCCCCAGCGCAGTCCCTCGGAGAAGGTCGCGGCGCCGAGCGGCAGGATCATGAACTCCTGGATGTCGACGTTGCTGTCGGCGTGCGATCCGCCGTTGATGACGTTGAGCATCGGCACCGGCAGGGTGTGCGCGTTCGGGCCGCCCAGGTAGCGGAACAGCGGCAGGTCGGAAGAGTCGGCCGCGGCCTTGGCGACGGCGAGCGAGACGCCGAGGATGGCGTTGGCGCCGAGGCGGCCCTTGTTCTCGGTGCCGTCGAGCTCGATGAGCTCGGCGTCAATCAGACGCTGGTCGGTGGCGTCGAGGCCTTCGATCTGCAGCGAGATCTCCTCGTTGACGGCGTCGACGGCCTTGAGCACGCCCTTGCCGAGGTAGCGCTTCTTGTCGCCGTCGCGCAGTTCGTACGCCTCGAAGGCGCCGGTGGACGCGCCGGAGGGCACTGCAGCGCGCGAGACGGTTCCGTCTTCGAGCATGACCTCGACTTCGACAGTCGGGTTGCCCCTCGAGTCGAGAATCTCGCGGGCTCGTACTACCTCGATCGCTGACACCAGTGATCTCCTTTTGTATGCGTGGATGGTGGGGGTCGACGCTCAAGGCGCCTCATTCGCGTGCGCTGAATATCCTACTCGCGCACCGCAAACGGGCCGTGAGGCTGGCGAGCCGGGCCGTACGCGCAGCGAGCCGGACCGTACGCTCAGCGTGCGGGGACGCTGCCCGCCGGCCCGGGTGCGAGCCTGGCTGACACTTCATAATTCAGGAGTTGTGGTGGCAGTATTCAGGAGCTGCCGGCGATCACGCAGGTATCCAGCGGGCATCCGCTCGATCGCGGTAGATTCCTGCGCCGGCACTCCCGTCACGCACGAATCGGCCACCGCCAGCCCATCCACTCCTGAATAACGAAAGTCGCCCACTCCTGACGACGAAAGGGCGGTCAGGCCAGCGGGCGGAAGGACAGCTCGTCGATGTTCGCGGTTGATGTTCCGACAGTAGCGAAGCTCGTGAATCCGGATGCCGCCAGCTGCGCGAACAGCGGCTTGAGGTTGCGCGGCTTGCGCTCGAGCCGCACCCGGCGGCCCTGCGCGATGAGCGCGGTCTTGAGCGCGACGAGCGTGGCCGGGGGAACATCCACGTCGTGCAGCAGGGCAACCGCGTCGCCGGGATCGCCGGTCGGTAGCCGCACGAGGTCGACGATGCGCTCGAAGCCGATCGAGAAGCCCGCAGCGGGCACGTCCACCCCGAGGAAGCGTCCGATCATGCCGTCGTAGCGTCCGCCGCCGCCCAGGGAGGAGGCGAAGTCCGGGTGCGCGATCTCGAAAATCGTGCCGGTGTAGTACCCCATGCCGCGCACGAGGAACGGGTCGAACTCGAGGGCCACGCCGGGACCCGCGGCCAGCACGGCATCACCGAGCGCGGCGAGCTCGGCGACGAGCTCAGCATCCACCCCCACGGGGAGCGCGTGCGCGATCGCCGCGTGACCGAACGGCAGCGGCTCGCTCAGCGCGGGTCTGGCGAAGAAGTCGTGCAGGGCGTCGATGGCCTCGGCGCCGAAGCCTCGGTCGCGCAGTTCGGCGACGACGCCGGCGTGCCCGATCTTGTCGAGCTTGTCGATCGTGATGACGACCGCGTCGTGGTCGGCGGCGGCGAAGCCGAGAGAGGCGAGCATGCCCGTGAGGATGCGGCGGTCGTTGATGCGGATGCTGCAGCCGTCGAGTCCGAGCGCGCGCAGTGTCGCCGCCGTGGCGGTGATCAGCTCGACCTCGGCGAGCGGCCCGGCCTCCCCGATGATGTCGATGTCGCACTGCACGAACTGGCGGTAGCGGCCCTTCTGCGGGCGCTCGGCCCGCCAGACCGGCGCGATCTGGATCGCGCGGAACACCGAGGGCAGCTCGGAGCGGTGGCTCGCGTAGAACCGGGCGAGCGGCACCGTGAGGTCGAACCGCAGCCCGAGGTCGGCGAGATCGAGCGCGTCGGTCGCGGCGGCGAAGTCCTCCGACGTGAGCCCACGCTTGAGCACGCCGAAGGCGAGCTTCTCGTTGTCGCCGCCGAGGCCGGCGTGCAGCCTCGAGCTGTCCTCCATGACCGGCGTCTCGATCTCGTCGAAGCCGTGCTCCGCGTAGACGCCGCGGATGATGCCGAGCACGCGCTCACGGTGGGCTTTATCTGCGGGGAGGAAGTCGCGCATTCCGCGCGGAGGATTGACGGGAGAAGCCATGCGTCGATTCTCTCGCACCGCCGCGCCGTGTGCCGCGCCAGCAGCTACCCGGCGAGCAGCGCGTACGCGCTCGAGACCCCGGTGAACGCGGCCACGAGCAACACGAGCACCGCAAAGACCGTCTTCACCAGGTTGTCCGGCAGCCGCCCGGCGAATCGGGCAGCCACGAATGAGGCGGCAATCGCGGCCGCGGCGAACACAGCCACCACGGGCCAATTCTCGCTGCCGGCCAGCGAGCCCGCATGCGCGGAGAGGCCCGCGAGCGCATTGACAATGATGATGACGAGCGAGGTGCCGACCGCGGTTGCCATCCCGAGGCCAAGCAGCAGCGTCAGCGCGGGAATGATGATGAATCCGCCGCCGATGCCGAGCAGTCCGGTGAGAAAGCCGACCCCGAGGCCGACGGCGACGCCCTTGACGATGCGGATGCCGAGGCGCCCCGGCGTGCGCGGCACGCTGGGGCGGCGTCCGGCGACGAGCATCCGCACGCCGGCAGCGACCATGAGCACGGCGAAGGCGAGCAGGAGCGCGTCCGGGTCGATCAAGCGACCGACAGCGGCGCCGAGCCAGGCCGCGGGGATGCCGGCGGCTCCGACGGTGGCCGCGGCGGTCCAGTCGACACCCCGGCGGAGCCGCGGCAGCACGGCGACGATCGAGGAGAGCCCCACGATGATGAGCGAGGCCGGGATCGCCTCCCGGGGGCTCAGTCCGGTGCCGTAGACGAGGGCGGGCACCGCGATGATCGAGCCGCCGGCGCCGACGAGGCCGAGGATGGCCCCGACGAGCAGGCCGAGCGGTACGGCAATCAGCAGCGGCATCAGGGCAAGCTGACCGGGAGGCCCTGGGCGGACCACTCGATCATGCCGCCACCCATCGTGTCGCAGTCGAACCCGGCAGCGGTCAGCGCCTCGGCGACCCGGGCGCTGCGTGCACCGCTGCGGCACACCGCGATCACACGACGGCTCGGGTCGAGTTCAGCGAGCCGAGCGCTGATCTCGCTCATCGGCAGGTGCGCGGCCGTGGCCACCATGCCGGTGTGCAGCTCATTCGCCTCGCGCACATCGATCACCTGGGCCGCCTCGTCGGCGTTCAGCACCTCTGTGCAGGTTATTTCTCTCATCGGCGACTCCGTTGGTTATGCGGAAGGTTATGCGGAAACGGGCACGTGCAGGGCCGCCCACTCGTTGTAGCCGCCGACGACGTCGGTGACCTCGTCCCGGCGGGCGGCACGAAGCACGCTCGCCGCGACGCTCGAACGCCAACCGCTCGCGCAGTGCACGATGATAGGGCGCCCGGAGGGCAGCTCGCCGAGTCGCTGCGGCAGCTCGGCGAGCGGGATGAACTCGGAGCCGGGAATGAATCCCGCTTCGCGCTCTCCCGGGTTGCGCACGTCGAGAACGATCGCGCCGGTCCGCTCCGCGACCTCGTCGAGCTCGGAAGCGTCGATCCGATTCGCGGTGCGCACTAGTGACGAGAGTTGCTCGAAAGCGCGCTCGGGCTCCGGCAGGAAGCCGACGGCACGGTCGTAGCCGATGCGGCCGAGGCGCAGCGCGACCTCGTCCTCACTGCCCGGATTCGCGACGATCAGCACGTCGTCGCCCTCCGCGAGCACCATTCCGGCGGTCTCGGCGAAGCGTCCGTCGATGCCGACGTTGAACGAGCCGACGAGGTGGCCCGACGCGAACTGGTCCGGGGTCCTCGCGTCGACAATCTTGACGCCCGCGGTGATGAGGTCGCGCACGGCGTCCACCGTGAGCGGTGATGCGATCGTGGTGCGGCCCATGAGGGCGTGCGCCCGCCTGTTGAGCAGCGCGTCGGTGGCGAAGTACTGCGGGATCGCAGGCTGGCCGCTCGTGATCATGGCGACGAAGGCGTCCTCGTCCATGGGGGCGACCGAGGGGTTCATGAATCGCTGGGCGCCGATAGTCGACTCGAGCTCCTCGGAGAGGTTCTTACCGCACGCGGAGCCGGCGCCGTGCGCGGGAAGCAGGCGAACGGAATCTGGGAGCACCATCAGGGTGTCGTGGATGGAGTGGTAGAGCGCGTGGGCGAGCTCGATCGGCGAGGCGCCGACGGATGCCGCGAGGTCGGGCCGGCCGACGTCGCCGATGAACAGGGCGTCGCCGGTGAGCACCGCGTGGGGCAGCTCGTCGCCGGCGTGCTCGCGCACGAGGACCGAGATGGACTCCCAGGTGTGGCCGGGGGTCTCGAGGATCTCGAGCTCGACGTCACCGAGCGAGATGCGCTCGCCGTGGGCGAGGTGGCGGATCTCGTAGTCCGTCTCGGCAGCCGCGCCGTAGCCGATCCACGCGCCGGTCGCGGAGGCGAGCTCGAGGTGCCCGGCGACGAAGTCGGCGTGGAAATGAGTGTTGATAACCCCGACGATGCGAAGTCCGGATGCCGCGGCGTCATCAAGATATTCCTTGATGTCGCGGCGGGGATCCACGACGACTGCCTGGCCCGTGGATTCGTCAGCGATGAGGTAGGAGCCGTGGGAGAGGCACCCGAGGTAATACTGCTTCAGGATCATGGTCATGGCGCCATGTTACACATACCCCCCAGGGTATGCAAGATACCCGGCAGGGTATAGGATTGGAGTCTAGTTACCCAACAGGAGGCACAGATGGACCTCGATCCGACCGACATGAAGCCTGTGATCAATCGACTTCGCCGCGCGCAGGGCCAGCTCGCCGCCGTGACGCGCATGATCGAGGAGGGCAAGGACTGCAAGAGCGTCGTGACCCAGCTCGCCGCCGTCTCGAGCGCACTCGACAGGGCTGGCTTCTCGATCATCGCGACGGCGCTGCAGCACTGCATGACGCAGGAAGACCCGAGCCTCGACCAGGCCGAGTTGGAAAAGCTCTTCCTCTCGCTCGCCTAACCGAGGATCGTTGGAGCTGCACTCGTCACGGCTTCACAGTCGGCACAACGAACAGAACGGCACAACGAAACGTAACGCAAGGAGGCACAGAATGATGTGGGGAAACGGATACGGAACGGGCGGCATGTGGCTGTTCGGAATCATGGTCTTTCTCGGACTCATCCTCGTGATCGGGGCAGTCGTCTGGGCCATCGCGCGCGGCAACCGCGGCAGCGGCACCGGGCAGAACGGCTCAGACCGCGCTGGCCAGCCCTACAACCCCGGGCCGAGCAGGGCGAGGCAGATCCTCGACGACCGCTACGCCCGAGGCGAGATCGACGCCAAGGAATACCGAGACCGACGGGACGCCCTCAGCGAGGGTCCGTGATGCCGCCGGTCAGCCGACGCACGATCCTGATCGTCGGCGGGGTCGGCGGACTCACCGCGCTCGTCGGCGGCGCCGGACTGCTCTGGGGAAGCACTGGGTCCCAGCTGCCCGGCGGAACCGGCACCTTGAGTGGCGCCGACGACCTGCTCCAACCCGAGATGGTGCGCAGCGATGCCGGCCTTCTGCGCGTGCGACTGTCGTCCGCCGAGGCAGCCGTGCGGATCGGCGGACGCGAGGCCACCGTGCTCACCTACAACGGCTCCCTCCCGGGACCGACCCTCGTGCTCCGGCCCGGCGACCGGCTCGAGGTGGAGCTCGAGAACGGCCTGGACGCCATAACGAACCTGCACGTGCACGGTCTGCACGTCACCCCCCGCGGCAACGGCGACAATGTGCTGCTGGCGATCGACCCGGGCGACACGGTCGACTACGCGTACGACCTGCCCGCCGACCACGCGCCGGGGGTCTACTGGTACCACCCGCACCACCACGGCAACACCGCCGACCAGGTGGCGGCGGGCCTCTACGGCGCCATCATCGTCGAGGACCCCGAGCCCATCGCCGTGACCCGCGAGCGAGTGCTCGTCATCTCCGACCTCTCCCTCGACGGGGCGGGGCGCGTCGCACCGGCATCCACGAGGGACCGGATGATGGGCCGCGAGGGCGAGCTCGTGCTCGTCAACGGCCAGCTGGCGCCCACGTTGTCCGCGCGGCCAGGCGAGCGGGAGCGGTGGCGCGTCGTCAATGCGTGCACGTCGCGGTATCTGTCACTGCGGCTCGACGGCCAGGGCCTGCAGCTGCTCGGCATGGACTCCGGCCGGGACGCCGAGCCTGAATCGGTCGAGGAGGTGCGGCTCGCGCCCGGCAACCGGGCGGACCTGCTCGTCGACGCGGCATCCGGCTCCTCGACGCTGCGCACCAATCCGGTCGAGCGCGGGTCGATGCCCGGCATGATGGGCGGCCCGACCACCACCGGCGCCGATCTCGCGGTCTTCGAGGTCTCCGGCGACGCTGTCGACGTGCCGCCGCCCGTTCCACGCCAGAGCGCCCCGCGCGACCTGCGCGACGAGGCCGTCACCGGCCGCCGTGAGATCACCCTCGCGATGGGCATGGGCGGCATGGGGGCGAGCGGGATGGCCTTCACGATCGACGGCCGCGAGTTCGCAGCCGACCGGGTGGACACGAGCGTCGACCTCGGCGCGGTCGAGGAGTGGACCCTCGTGAACACCAGTCCGATGGATCATCCGTTCCACCTGCACGTGTGGCCGATGCAGGTCGTGGAGTATCCCGGCACCTCGATCGACCGGCCGATCTGGCGGGATGTCGTCAACCTGCCGGCGAGGTCGCGGGTCCGGGTGCGAGTCCCATTCGAGGACTTCACCGGAACCACCGTCTACCACTGCCACATCCTCGACCACGAGGACCTCGGAATGATGGGAATCATCGAGGCCCGGTAGTCCGCCAGACCACCACCGCACAGACCACCACCGCACGGGCACGTCAACGAAAGGACACACCCATGACCTACGCCATCACCATCACCGTTCCACTCGCCTGGGACGAGGCCCTCCGCCGCACCAAAGAGGCGCTCGCGGAGCAGGGCTTCGGCATCCTCTCAGAGATCGACGTGCGTGCCACCTTCACAGCCAAGCTCGGCCAGGACGATGGCGACGAGCTCGGCGACCTCGTCATTCTCGGAGCCTGCAATCCGGGCCTCGCCAGCCGCGCGCTGCGGGCCGAACCCGACCTGGGCCTGCTGCTCCCGTGCAACGTCGTGGTTCGACGGGGACCGGATGCCGACGCGACCGTCATTCAGGCGATCGCCCCCCAGACGATGGTGCAGCTCACCGGCAACCCCGCCGTCGCCGAGGTCGCCGACGATGCAGAGGCACGTCTGACGCGCGCTCTGCGGAGCCTCGAGGCCACCTCCGCCTGACGACCCGGTCGGTCGCGACACGCCGCATCAACACGTGCTGCATGCGTTAGGCAATCGACGGTTCTGCGTATACCCTGTCAACCGAAAGGCATTCGGGTTGCCTTTTGCTGGGTCGGCGCTTTCGGGTAATCGTGCCGACCTTGGCAGCACAGCCCCCTCGTTGATGGATCTCGAGATCTGACTGCCCGGACGCCCTCCCCCACCCCCTTCGGGAGGGCGTCCCCTAGTCTTTCCCGGTGGTCTCCGCGACCCGAATGTGGGCCTGAAGCCCCCGAAGTGCGCCGCGCAGTGCACGCTCGGCGTCGAGGCCGTTCGCCGCGGCCGACGCCACAAGAGCGAGCAGCGTCTCTCCCAGTTCCTCCTCGCTCGCCGGAGCGAAATCGTGCCGGGCTGGCTCGATTCCGACGCGCTGGGCCCGTCCGAGCAGCTTCTCGGCGAGGAGCAGCGACGGCATCGCCTGCGGGATGCCGTCGAGCACGCTCGTGCGGCCGGGCTTCTCGACCGCCTTGAGGTCGTCCCACACCGCGGAGACGTCGGCGGCGGTCTCCGCCGTCGTGTTCCCGAAGACGTGCGGATGCCGCCCGACCATCTTCTCCGTCATGCGCGCCGCGACATCATCGATGTCGAATCTGCCCTCGGTGCGGTGCGCAGCGATGTCTGCGTGGAAGATCACCTGGTAGAGCACATCGCCGAGTTCCTCGATGAGCTCGTCGCGGCTGCCCGATTCGATCGCGTCGACGAGTTCGTACGACTCCTCGATCAGGTGCCGCACGAGCGACTCGTGGGTTTGCTCGAGGTCCCAGGCGCAACCGCCCGGCGCGCGCAGTCGCGCCAGCACAGAGATGAGTTCATCGAGTTTCGGATGAGGGGCGCCGGTCATGCCCTCATCCTCCCACCAGCGTGCTGGGCCCGGCCGACCCCATTGATAACGTTGTGCGGCAGGTGGGCGAACACACGGAGGCGGGCAATGCAGGCAATGAGAATCGATCCGGATGCCGTGCTCTGGTCCGCTCCGGAGCGTGAGCGAGCCGGGCGCCCACTTCTCGTGCTGCTGCACGGCTACGGCTCCCACGAGGGAGACCTGTTCGGACTCTCGCCCCAGCTGACGCTTCAGCCGGTCATCGCCTCGGTGCGAGCGCCGCTGCGCGCGGGCTCGGGCTACGCCTGGTTCCCGTTCTCGCCCGAGGAGGCGCCTGTCGCGGGCACCGCCGACGACACCGCGCGTGCCCTCCTCGCGTGGCTCGACACGACAACGTCGACGTCGGTGGGACTGCTCGGCTTCTCACAGGGAGGCGCGATGGCACTGCAGCTGCTGCGTCACGCGCCGACCCGCTTCGCCTACGCCGTGATGCTGGCCGGGTTCGCGAGCGACGAGGGCGAGGGCGACGCTGACCTCGCCGCGGCGAGTCCGCCCGTGTTCTGGGGACGCGGCACCGCCGACCAGGTCATCCCCGCCGAACTCGTCGCGCACACCCAGCGCTGGCTGCCGTCGCACTCAACCCTCACCGAGCGGATCTACGAGGATCTCGGCCACGGTGTCTCCGCCGCAGAGCTCGGCGACGTGAGCGACTTCATCCGGCGCCAGCTCGCCTGACACGCCGTGCCGGCTCACCCGACGCACCGCACCGGTCCGCCAGCACCGGCCAGCCAGCACCGGCCAGCCAGCACCGCGGTCCTCGACGGCCTGGTCGGCCCGTCGCTCCTACGTCTCCGGAGCGGTCGCGGCGAGCCACTCGTCGAGCAGGCTCGGGCGATCCGTCACGATGCCGTCGATCCCCAGCGCCACGGCATCCGACCAGCGTCGTTCGGTGTTGAGCGTGTAGACGATGAGGCCCAGGCCGGCGCGGTGCATCTCCTCCACGGCATCCGGATTCTCCTCGAGCGACCTCGGGGTCGTGATGATCGCGATCGCGCCGAAGTGGGTCGCGAGCCCGACCGGGTCCTTCGGCAGGTCGCGGCGGATGATTGCGCGCCCAAAGGTGGGGCCGACCTCGCCGATGTTGTCAAGTGTCGTGAAGTCGACGCTCGCGAAGGTGACACGATCCTGTACCCAGTAGTCGTGCACGAGGTCGGTCACGAGGCGCACCTCGTCTGCGGTCCAGAAGCCCTTGAGCTCGAGCAGCGCCTTCTTGTCGGACTCGTCAAGGATCTCGAGGAATGAGGCGAAAGTCGGGATGCGCGCGTCGGCGAAGTCGGTCGAGTACCAGGTTCCGGCGTCGAGCGCCTGAAGCTGCGCGAGCGTGAGGTCGGCGACCGACCCGGAGCCGTCGGTGGTGCGGTCGACCGTCAGGTCGTGAATGAGCACCGGCACGCCGTCGGCGGAGAGCTGGAGGTCGGTCTCGACGAAGTCCATCGAGCTGTCGAGCGCCGCCTGCAGCGCCGGGAGCGTGTTCTCCGGCGCACCGGCGCGATCGCCGCGGTGGCCGGCGATGAATGCGGGCTCCCCCGCGGCGCGCAGCCCGCCGAACACGCTCGACGCCTGCACGGCCGACCTCCCCGGGTCGAGGATGATCACGAGCACGAGCGCCAGCACGAGCGCGACGCTCGCCGCCGGCAGCATCCGTCCCGTTCGGGGATCGTCGAGGATCGCGCGGGGTGCGCGAAATCGCGGGCGCATTGTCTCCATTGACAATCCGTTCTGTTCGGGTCTTTTCGGGTGGCCCGCAGCAGTGCGGTTAGCTCACCATATTGCAGTCCGTTACCTTTCTGTTACACGTCCGGTGCACACGGCGCGGCCTGACACTATGGATACATGGATGCTGTCGAGACGGGAGACTGAGGCGTGCTCCCACCGTCGGCGCCGAGCACCCCGATCCTGCTCGGTATCGCCCTCGCCCTGCTCATCGCGCTGCTCATCATCAGGGCGCTGCGCAAGGACCGCCGCGACTACCAGCAGTTCAAGCGCTTCCGCGGCACGCGGAGGAGGCAGCGGATGTACCGCAAGTGGCTCGTCGACTCTTTCCGTACTTTTGGCGGAGCGGGAGTCCTCGTGCTGCTGCTCGCCTGGAACCAGGTGCCGCTGCTGCTCGCCGACCTCAACAGCATCGGCTGGGTCGCGGCGGCCCGCTCCGCTTTCGCGCAGTCCTCGCTTGCGATCGCCGTGGTCACGGGCATCCTCGTGGTCCTCGTCGGCGGGATGGTGCTCACGATCTATGCCGCCCGGCACCTCGACGAGGTGCCCGCCGTGGGCGACATCCAAGCGCTGCTGCCACGCAACCGCAGGGAGCTCCGTTACGGCGTGCTCCTCTCGATCAACGCGGGGGTGGTTGAGGAGCTGCTGTTCCGCCTCGCGCTGCCCGCACTCATCTACGGCGTCACCGGCAGCGCTGTGGCGGCGATCCTCGGAAGCCTCGCGCTGTTCGGGGTGCTACACGTCTACCAGGGCGTCGCCGGGGTGATCGGGTCGACGATTATCGGAGGCGTTCTGATGTTCGTCTACCTCGCGACCGGCAGCATCCTCGCCGCGATGGCGGTGCATGCCCTGATCGACCTACGTTCGCTCGTGCTCATCCCGGTCGTCGTGTACAAGGTGCACAAGAAGCCGGTCAGGCGGATTTCTCCTGCCCCGCCGAGCTCTCCCGATCTGTCGCTGCCACCGAGGTGAGCTCGGCCCCGAAAATCGCCACAAGCAGG